>CAZFKC010000037.1:12888-57251 GCA_964519175.1 uncultured Nannocystaceae bacterium | reverse complement strand
TCGCCGCCGGTCGACGTGGAGCTCGTCGTCGACGTCGTGGCAGTCGTGGACGTCGATGTGGAGGTGGACGAGGACGACGACGAGGAGGACGACGACGACGTCGAGTCGTCATCGGGCGACGCGGCGGAGGTGCACGCGCCGACGAATGCCGCCGCGAGCGTCACCTGGCTGCCGAGCCGCGCCGCCGAGCCCACGATCCGCAGGATACCGCGACGCGTCGCCGAACGGCAGGCACGCGCGCGGCTCTCAGACCTCGAGCTCGCCGATCGTCGCCTCGGTGTAGCCCGCGCCCGCGCCGAAGCCGGGGACATCGACCCCGCACGCGCGCATCACGGTGAGCGGCGCCATGCTGGTGTTGTCGCCGTTGCCGCGGTGGTGCACGTTCGTGCGCAATCGGCCGCCGGCGCTGCCACAGACGAGGATCGGGATGTCGTCGGTGCTGTGGCTCTGCCCCTCGGCGACCTCCGACGTGCAGTAGATCCCGCACTGATCGAGCAGCGTCCCGGTACCCTCGGGGATCGCGTCGAGCTCTCGGAGCAGCACCGCGAGCTCCTTCATCATGAACTGCGCGGCGTCGTGGCAGTACGACTGCAGACCGTCGTCGTGCGTCATCGTGTGCAGCCCGTCGACCGCCCCGATCTGCCAGAAGTACGTGTCGGTCTGCATGCCGGTGTACTTGTACGTGAACACGCGGGTGAGATCGCAGGCGAGCGCCATCGCGAGCAGCTTCGCCATCAGTGCGTTGCGCTCCTCGAGCTGCTCCATGCCGGCGTCGTCGACGATCTCGCCGGGCATCTCGGGCACGGCGCACCCGCCCAGATCGAAGTCGAGCAGGTTCTGCAGCGCGTTGATGCCGTCGAGGTGCGCATCGAGGCGCACGCGGTCCGCCATGCCCAGCTTCGCGCGCAACGCCTCGGTGTCGCTCTTCACCACGTCGAGCACGCTACGACGTGCATCCACGAGCGTGTTGTCGGGCCCGTCGACACCCATGCCGAACAGCCGCTGGAACAGTGCGCTGGGCGAGTGCTCGGCCGGCAACGGGCTGGTGGGATCGATCCACGCCATCGCCTCCGAGTTCTGGCTGGACTCGAAGCCGCGCCGCGAGATCCCCAGCTCGAGCGAGCGATACGGGGTCGAGGCCTGCAGCTGCGGCGCAGCGATCTGATCGAACGTCGCCTGGGTCGGCTCGCCCCAGTCGCCACGGCTCTCGTCGTAGCTGCCCGACAGCATCATCGCGCGGCCGACGTGGTGTCCCGCACCGCCCTGCTGCACGTCGAAGCCACTCAGCACGCTGACCTTGTGCTTGATCCCCGCGTCGACGAGCGGCTGCAGGATGCTCTTCGCGCCCCAGTCGGACCCGGTCGCATCGGGGATCCAGTTCGCGAGCTTCACCCCGTCGCCCCAGAACCAGAGCCCGAGTCGGCGCGGCAGCTCGCCGCCACCCGCCAACGCGGTGCCGTGGCTGTCGAGCATCGCCTCGAAGACCGGCAGCGCGAGCGCGACCGTGGTCCCCCCGAGCACGCCACGCAACACCGTGCGGCGGCTCATCACACGTCGATCGGAGATGATGATGGTCATGGTGGTGGCTCCTGCGCTCGCTCGGGATCAGGGTTCTTCTGCGCGGCCGCGGAAGCGAAAGCCTTCGCTGGCGACGATCGCCCGCACCAGCGGACCGAAGCGGTAGCCGTCGGCGTCGAAGCCCTCGGCCAGCGCGCCCACGATCTCGATCTCCGCGACACCGTCGGCGTGGCCGATCGCGAAGCGATAGGCGTGGCCCGCGAGACAGCGCGCCGTGGCCGGATCCTCGCGCAGCGTCGCGGCGAGGCCGGTGAGCCCCTCGAACGCGACCCCGTCGATCTCCGCGGTGACGTCGAGCGCGAGCCCGCGATCGTCGTCGCGATGCCGGCCGATGCCGTCGAAGTGCTCGAGGCTGAGCCCGATCGGATCCATCAAGTCGTGGCAGCCGGCGCAGGTGGGGTTCTCGCGGTGGATCTCGAGGCGCTCGCGCATCGTCACGAGATCGTCCTCGCTCGCCGGCGGGAACTGGGCGTCGACGTCGTCGGGTGGCGGCGGCACCTCGGTGCAGCGCAGCCGGCGTTGCACGAAGTTGCCGCGCTTCGTGGGCGAGGTGCGCGTCACCGTGCCGCCGCTCGCGAGGAACACCCCGGTGCCGAAGAAGCCCGCGCGCGCCCAGTCGTCGGGGATCGTCACCGGTGCGAAGCCGTCCGCGTCCATCGTCGCGGGATCCGGCGCGTCCATGCCGTAGAGCTCGGCGAGCTCCGCCGTCACGAACGTCCGCCGCGTGTCGAACAGGTCGCGCACGTCGGCGTCGTCGGCCAGCAGCGCAGCGACCATGCGCTCGCCCTCGCCCCGCATCGCGGCGAAGAGCCCCGCGTTGGCCTCGGGGAAGATCGCCGGGTCCTTCGCGATGCTGTCGACCGCGTCGAAGTGCAGCAGCTCGCCGAAGAACTGGCCGAGCGCTGCGTCGGCGCGCGGATCGGCGAGCATGCGCTCCGCCTGCGCGAGCACCTCGTCGGCCTCGCTCAGCTCGCCCGCCGCCGCGGCATCGAGCAGCTCGTCGTCGGGCGCCGAGGCCCACACGAATGCGGCGAGCCGGCCCGCCATCTCCCAGTCGGTGTAGCGCGTGCGTGCCGGTGCGTCGGGATCCGGCTCGCCGATCTCGACGAGGTAGAGGAAGTTGGGCGACTGCAGGAGCGCCGCGACGGCGAGCTCGAGCCCGAGCCAGGGATCGCCCTCGGCTCCGGGTGCGCCGGTGACCAGCGCCTCGTAGCGCGCGAGCTCGTCGGCGTCCAGCGGGCGCCGCCAAGCCCGACGACCGAGGCGCGCGAGCAGCTCGCCCGCACACGCGGGCTCGGCCACGGGATCGCAGCCCACCAGCGTCGCGCGTGCGTCGGGATCGGCGAAGGCCTGGTGCGCGGCATCGAGGGCCGCGGTCTCGTAGCGCTCGACGCCCACGCTCGACGTCGTGACCATCGAGGCGCCCACCGTGCTGAACAGCTCGGCGTAGAGATCGGGATCGAGATCGTCGCGCACCACGATCGTCTCGCCGAGCAGATCGTGGATCGAGCGCTCGAACTGCGCGTGTGTGAGTCGGCGTAGCTGCGCGCGCCCGAACTCGTCGCCGTCGTCCTCGCTGCCGTCGCCGGTGTCGCCTGCGGACTCGCCCGCCGACTCGCCGTCGCTGCCGGCCGAAGGGTCGGTGGCGGCAGTCTCGGTGCCGACACCCGAGCCGGCATCGTCCGCATTGCCGGAGGTGCCCGCGTAGCACCCGGTCAGCGCGCACACGGGGAGGGCGAGTCGGCGCAGCATGTCCTCAAGCTAGCCGTGCCGGGGCACGCGCCACAATCGGCCAGCTGCCCGAACGCGGTCGATTTCTCGTGTCGGTCGGATGACCGACGAGGGTCATCGCCCGGCGAACGGCGCGATGCGGAGCGTGAGACCGACGGCGCCGGCGGGCGTCCAACTCGGCGCAATCGTGAGCGTCTGCGGCCGAGCGCGCCGACGCGCGAGTGCGAACGTGGCCGCGCCGGTGGCGAGCAGCACCGCGCCGACCCCGAGCGTGATCCCGCCCGCGAGGTACAGGCGGTCGATCGACGGGTCGAGCGCATCGAAGCGATCGTAGTCGCGCGTACGCGATTGTCGGCGCTCGCGTGCGCCACCGGTCGCGAGCACGATCGCGCCCGCGACCACCGCACCCGCACCGACGCCGAGCAGCGCGGCGCCCGTGCGCGCGCGCGGACGCGACGGGCTCGTGGGGACATCGGGTGTGCGCGGAGCCGGAGCGGCTGCGGGCGCGACGACGGGCGGCGGCACCTCGGGCTCCGCGGGCAACGGCTCCGGCACCGGCTGCGCGCGCGCGAGCTGCTCGCGACAACGCGCCTCGTTCTGCTCTGCCGCCTTTCGCGAGTCACCGGTCGCGCCGCCGTCGATGAAGCGCCGGTAGAGCTCGACCGCGGCCTCGCAGTCACCGAGGCTGCGCATCGCCTGCGCCCACGCGTAGAGCGACTGCGGCGAGGGCTCCACCGTGTACGAGCGCTCGAAGTGCGTGGCCGCGGTGCGGAAGTCGCCCTGCTCGTACGCGTCGAGCCCGGCCTCCAGCTCCACGCGTGCCTCCGACGGTGGGGCGGCCTGGGCCGCGGTCGATCGCAACGCGAGCGCGCCGCAGAGCACGAGGCCGCCGATGCGCGCGCGGCTCATCAACCGTCCTGCCCGGGCGGCAAGGGTGCGTCGAGATCGAGCGGTCGTTCACGCTGCGGCAGCGGCTTGCGCCTTCGCGCGCGGTGCTTCGGGCCGCCGCGATCCTCGGCCGGCACGACCGGCGCGATCGCGGCTGGTGCCGCCGGTGTCGCGGCGAGCTCGTGCACCGGCGCCGGGCGCTCGGCCGCGCCGACCGCAGGTGTCGAGGCCTCGATGGGCGGGACGATCGGTGCGGGCTCGCTGCGTTCGGGCTCGCTGCGTGGGGCCTCGCGGGTGTCGGCGCGCGCGAGCCACAGCGCACCGCTGCCGATCACGGTGCCGAGCGCGAGCCCGATCGCGACGCCGGACCACGATCGCCGCGCGCGTGGAGTGGGCGGCGTGCTCGTGGTGGATGTGGAGACTTCGGGCTTCGGGGGCGCGAGCGTGGCCGTCGCCGGTGTGACGTCATCGCGTGCGTTCGCCGGTGGATCGAGCTCGACGCGCACGAACGGTGCCGTCGCCGGCCCTGCGAGCTCGCCGAGCTCGCGCTGGATCTCGTCCTCGAACAGCTCGTGCATCAGCGCAGCGATCGTCCGCGGCGACAGCACGAGCTCGAGCCGCCGCGCATGCTCCTCGAGCTCGACCTGCAGCGCATGCGCGCTGGGATAGCGCGCCGCTGGCTCGCGGGTGAGCGCGCGCCGCACGATGCGTTCGAGCGCCGGCGTGGCCTCGGGGTGCTGTAGCGCCTCCTTCGGCAGCTCGCCCTCCGCGATGCGTCGCACCATGCCGATCTCGTCGTCGGCCTGTTGCAGCCGCTTGCCCTCGATCAGCTCCCACAGCAGTGCACCCACGGAGTAGACGTCGCTGCGGCGATCGATGGCTTCGCCGCGGCACTGCTCGGGCGACATGTACGCGATCTTGCCGCGCAGCGTGCCGGCCACCGTCGAGACCATGCCCAGCCGCGCCTTGGCGACGCCGAAGTCGGCGAGCTTCACCGCGCCGTCGAAGCTCACGAGCACGTTCGACGGCGACACGTCGCGGTGGACGATGCCGAGCGGCCGGCCGTCGCTGCCGATGCGCGTGTGCGCATGGTGCAGCCCTGCGCACAGCCCGGCGACGATCGCGATGATCTCGTCGAGGCGGAGCACGCGTCCGCGTTGCTTCGCACGGCGGCAGACCTTGAGCAGATCGCGTCCCCGCACGTACTCCATCGAGTAGAAGTAGTCGTCGCCGTCCTTGTCGACCTCGTAGACGGTGGCGATGTTCGGGTGGTCCAAGGTGGCGGTGAGCCGCGCCTCCTGGAAGAAGCGCTCGACGAGCTCGGCGTCCTCGGCGAGCCGGGGCAGGATCTGCTTCACCACGACGAGCTTCTCGAACCCACCGAGCCCGCGGGACCGGGCGAGGAAGATCCGCGCCATCCCGCCCTCGCCGATCTGCTCGATCAGCGTGAGCTTGCCGAGCGTACGACGCGAGGGCGACCGTCCGTCGTCCACACGCACGTGCTCTCGCCCGTCCATCGACCGAGCATGTTACGCGCAGCGCCGCGCGACGATCAACCGAGCTCGCCGCTATCGCGCCACCAGATGCGCCAGCTCTGCGCGCGAGTGGATGCCGAGTCGCTCGTAGATGCGCTCGAGATGCGTGGCCACCGTGCGGCGCGTGACGCCGAGCTGCGCTGCGATCTCGGCGTTGGTGAGCCCCGCCGCGACGCAGCGCGCGACCTCTTGCTCGCGTGCCGACAAGCGCGCGTCGACCTGGGATGGCGCCGAGGGCGGTGGGAAAGGTGGCACCGGGATGCCGGCTTCGCCGAACGACACGCAGAGCAGGGCGGCGCCGATCTGGACGCGGTCGCCGTGGTGCAGTGCGGCGAGGTCGACGCGCTCGCCGTTCAGGAACGTGCCGTTCTTCGCCCCGAGATCGACGAGGTTGAGCTCGTGCTGGCCCGAGCGGGTGATGCGGGCGTGCTTGCGCGAGACGCCGTCGACGTCGAGCACCAGATCCGCTTCGCGACTGCGACCGATCACGAGCGTGTCCGCATCGAGCGCGACGTGGCGCACCGGCGCGCCCTCGACGTGGATCTCGAGGCGCGGCTGCCGACGCGCGACCGGCATCGCCGAGACCTGGCGGGTGCGGGTGTGCTCGTCGCTCACCGCGGCCAGCGTAGCACTGTCGCGCTTGACAGCGCCCGGGCGCGGAAGCCTACGATCGCGGCGTGGGTCCGCGCGCACGGCACGATCGGATCCGAGCCATCGCGCTGGGTGGTCTGCTCCTGCCGATCGCGGGCTGTCATCGCACCTTCACGTGCGACGACGACGCGCAGTGTCATCTCGACGGCGTGCAGGGGACGTGCGAGGCGAACGGCGCGTGCAGCTTCCCGGCCGACGACTGTCCATCGGGCCGGCGCTACGGTGAGCACGCGGCGTCCGGCATCGCGGGCAGCTGCGTCGAGCAGGGTGAGCTCACGGCCGTGGCGGAGACCGGCAGCAGCAGCAGCGTGTCGACCTCGGGCACGAGCAGCGCGCAGAGCAGCGACGCGAGCTCCGTCGGGTCCAGCGACGGCACGGGCGACGCCGATCCCTGCAACGGGCTCACCGAGAGCGGCGCGGTCGTGGTCACCACCGACGATGCGGTGATCGCCGGGCTGCGCGTGGTGGCGGACGGCGATGGCATCACCGTCGACGGCCACTCGAACGTCACGATCCGCGACAGCGAGATCCACCACCAGGGCGGACGCGGCATCGTGTTCCGCAACGCCGACGGCCTCACGATCGAGAACGTGGTGATCGTGCACGACGGCGCGCCGCCCATGGGCCCGCACGAGAGCGGCGACGAGGCGAACATCGACGGTGCCGACAGCACCGGTGTGCGCATCGATCACGTGCGCTTGACGGCGGGCAGCAGCGGGATCGTGCTCGCGTCGACCCCCGGCGCGCAGCTGTCCTTCGTCGAGGGCCACGACGTCCGCGGCCCCGGGTATGCGGCGTTCGTGCGGTTGTTCCGCAGCGACGGTGCGGTGCTGGAGGACTTCTCCATCGAGAACCCGCTCGACACCGGACGGCCCGGCGACCTCGTCGCAGTCGTGGAGTCGTCGGACATCACGGTGCGCCGGGGCCTGCTCGACGGGCACAACTCGCAGTTCGGCTACGGCGTGCACGTCGTGCACACGCAGGGCCAGCACTCCGGCGCGCTCGTCGAGGACGTCGACGGCGTGCGCATGACCAACGGGGCGTTCTCGTGCTTCCCGTACGGCAACGGCATCACGTTCCGTCGCACGCGCGCGCGCGACAACATCTGCGAGATCCTCTCGGTGCCGATCGACGACTGCGGCAAGCCCGGTCCGAACGGTGGCTGCATCCCCGGCTCCGACGGCGTGTCGTGGACCGCCTCCGGCGACTCCGACGCGATCGCGGTCGAGGCGTCGAGCTACACGGAGCTGTGCACCGTGCCCAGCTGGCCCGACGAGATCTTCGCGACGGCCGAGGCCGACGGCGAGCTCGCGCCCGCGGAGTTCGAGCCGCGCGCGCCGATCCGGATCACGACCTGCTGGGAATGACGCGCTTCCGCCCGGGCGGCGCAATCCCGGACGACGTCGGCGACACATGAGCCTCGTTGGAGGTGGAGTTGACACAGCTACGCTTGGTTTCGAAGGAAGTGACGCTTGCCGCAATCCTGGCGCTCGCCGGGTGCACGGACAGTGGAAGCAATGGTCAGCACGTCGGCGGCGAGGACTCGTCGAGCTCGGGTGGGGATCCCACCCCGACGACGAGCGAGCCGACCGAAGGCGAGGGCTCGAGCGAGGGCGAGACGACGACGAGCACCGATCCGGACTCGTCGACGAGCGACACCGATGCGCCCGCGGGTACGTTGCTCGAGCTGCTCGCGACCGTCCCGGAGGGCACGAGCTGGGCGGATCTCGATCCGGACACGCGCGCCGCGATCGAGCAGCACGCCGCGGATCGCTTCGCCGACTCCGACGCGCAGTGGGGTGCGCGCGCGCTCATGGGCAAGGAGGCGACGCTGCTCGGCGCGAGCACGGAAGCGCTGGACGCGAGCTTCGACGCCTGGGCGCGCGTGCGGCTGGCGGCGCCCGAGGACTTCTCCGCGACGACCGACGTACCTGCCGGCGCGCTGGCCGATGCGCTGCGCCGTGCGTACCTCGCCGAGGTGGCGACGCAGCGGTGCGAGCTCGTCTACTTCTATCCCGAGCCGCCGACGGAGTGGGACGGCGCCGCGCCGCTCACCGGTTGTCCGACGACGACGAGCGAGGCGACGCGCGCCGATCTGCGCGCCTACGCGGCGAGCGTGCACGCGAGCCTCGTCGCCATCGATCCGACCGGGCTCGACGCCACCGCCGCGTCGCTGCGACAGCGGGCGCTGTGGATCACGCGCGCGCTGGCGGCGGGCTCGCTGTCCTTCTGGGGCGTCGACGAGCTGCAGACGCCATGGGGCGCCGTCGCGTTCTCGGCGGATCCCTACTTCTCGTGGTCGTACGCGCCGGAGCTCTTCGCCGACGGCGAGGCGTACATCCAGTCGATCAACGCCGCGACGCAGCAGCCGCTGCACTGGATCGACGTGGGCACGGTCGGCGCGGCGCTGGAGTACACGTTCCCGGCGTGGGTGCTGGAGGACGAAGCGGCCGAGGTGCTCGGCGATCCCACGCTCGCGCGCTACCACGTGATGCTGTGGGGCTGGTGGCGCGAGCGCCTGCTCGCGGAGGCCCCGGCGTCGTGCACCGCCTACGACGCCGAGACCCAGGACCGCTTCCTCGACGGGCTCACCGGCAACCTCTACTTCGACGCCGAAGAAACCGCGACGCTCGCCGATCTGGCGCCCATGACCGAGCTCTTGTCGGACATCATCGTGCTCGACTACCAGGACGTCGCATACCGGGCGCTCCAGGCCGTGTTTCCCGACGACGCGATCCTCACCAGCCAGCAGCGGGCGTTCGTGATCACCGAGATCTTCACGACCGAGGACTTCGGGCGGCTGCCGCAGATCGTGATGGACGGGCTCGACACGGCGACCGGCGACACCGTCGCGTCGTCGCTGTTCGCGGCTGCGCTCGCGGATGTGCCGGTGCTCGCGCTCGATCGCGAGGGCAACGTGCCGCCGGAGGTCGAGGCCCAGGTGCAGGCGATGTGGACCGAGGTCCGTGCGTTCCTCATCGCGCGCTTCGACGGCTACGTGGTCGACTACGCAGCGGCGCTGCCCGAGACGATCGCGGTGACGGCGGACTTCGGCGCCTTCGCGTCGCCGGCCGGGGTGACGCTCGGGCTCGGATCACCGCGCAACGTGGCCGAGGCGTACGCGACGATGCTGCACGAAGCGCATCACGTGGTGAACTACAACGCGGGGTTGCTGGTCGAGGGCACGGCGATCGAGGGCGCCGCGGAACGGGCGAGCCGCCAGGTCCGCGTGGACCTGCTGGCGAGCGCGCTCGACCCGGTCGATGCCGCGATGGGCGAGCTCTTGCTGGTGTCCTCGGATGCGCGGCTCGTCGGCTTCACGAACGCGACGCTCGCGGTGTTGACGCGCACGAGCTGCGACGGCGTCGACACGCGCGAGAACGCGACCGCGATCGCGGCGTCGTACGGGGTCTCGGAGGACGATCTCCAGCTCGCCTCCCATCGCGCGCACAACGGCACGCAGTACCTCTCCTACATGATCGGCGAGGTGCTCTACCGCGACCTGCTGGGCTACTTCAGCGCGCACGTGTCCGGTGGCCAGCTCGTGCTCGCGTGGGATCTGCAAAAGTGCGGGATGCCGGCCGCGGCCCCGACCGAAGCGGTGGCGGCGGAGCTCGACGCCTGCATGCACCCGTGAGGCGCCGACCTCGCCTCGACGCCTCGGTAACACGCAGGCGTCGGGGTACGTCGCCACGAGCGGACATGGAGACGCGAATGACGACCGACCGCGCCTATCTGCCCGCGGCGGGGCACGACTGGGCCCTGCCGCTCTACGACGCATTCACCGACGTGCTGGGCGCAGGGCGCGAGCGCGAGGCCTTGATGGCGCGCGCGGAGCTCCGCTCCGGCCATCGCGTGCTCGATCTCGGTTGCGGCACCGGCACGATGGTGGCGGAGCTCGGTCGCGGTCAGCAGGGCATCGACGTGGTCGGTATCGATCCCGATCCGCTCGCGCTCTTGCGCGCGCATCGCAAGGCGGCGCTGATCGGTGCCGTCGTCACGCTCGATCGCGGCTTCGCCGACGCGCTGCCGTATCCCGATGCGTCGTTCGATCGCGTGCTCTCGTCGTTCATGTTCCACCACCTCGAGCCCGAGCAGCGCGCACCGGCGCTGCGCGAAGTGGCGCGCGTGCTCAAGCCCGGTGGTCGGCTGCACCTGCTCGACTTCACCGCGCCCGAGCCCGGCGACGGCTGGCAGCTCCTGAGTGTGCTCCATCGCAGCGAACGCCTCCGTGACAACGACGCCGCGGCGGTCCTCGAGCTGTGCCGACGCGCCGGCCTCGTCGACGCACGGGTCGAGTACCGACGGGCCAATCGACTGTTCACGGTGGCGTCGTGGTGTGCGACGGCCCCGGCCCACGCCGCGTAGCCGCGCTCGCGACACGTCGCCTGCGGGGCCCCCCGGGGGTGACTGCGCACCCACGCCGGATGCGGCGGCCTATACTGTTCGCGGATGGCGCTGGCACGCGCGACGCTCTCGCTCTTCGTCGCAGCGCTCGCGTGCACGCCGGCGCCGGACGAGCCGCCGCCGCCCCCCGCGAAGGTCGCCGAGGTGCCGGAGCCCCCGGGTCTCGGTGGCATCGAAGGCTGTTGGTCGAAGCCGGGTGACGCGTCGGTGCTGTGCTTCGGTCCGACGCGCACGGCGTTCGACTCGCCGTACGCGACGATGCAGTCGCGCGTGGCCCGGATCGACTCCGAAGCGGGCATCGTGACGATCCGCGAGCGGCCCGAGTGCGTCGTCTCCAAGCTGACCGGGCTCACTGCCGAGCGCGAGGCCGAGCCGGAGCAGGCCCCGACGCGCCTCACGCTGGAAGGGCAGCGACTCGTCGCGCTCGGGGCCAACGGCGCGCGGATGTCCTTCGAGCGCAGCGATCGCGCGCTGCCGGAGGACGTTTGCACCGCCGAGGCGAAGGCGAGCCGAGCCGAGATCTGGCCGCCGTTCTGGGCGCTGGTCGAGCGCACGCGCGACGCGGCCCCGAGCTGCGCGAAACGAAAGGCCTACCCGACCGACTGCTGCCTCGAGCACGCCGAGAAGCTCCGCGATGCGCTCGCCGTCGGCCCGAGCGAGCAGCTCGCTGCCTTTCGAACCGCGCTCGCGTTCGCGCTCGCGCGGGCGAACACCTACGAGCTGCTCGGTGCGGCGAGCGTGGTGCGGGGCGGCTGTTCCGAAGCCTGCTTCGACGAGGTGCGGGGCTGGCTCGTCGCGCGCGGCCGCGAGGCGTTCGAGCGCGCGCTCGAAGATCCACAGCACCTCGGCGATCTCGTGCTCGGGGACGAGCGCCCCGCGTGTCCCGACATCCTCTCGACGCCGAAGCGCGCGCACCAGCAGCGCGCACTCACGGCGCCGGATCAGGCCGAGCTGCCGCTGCCGCTGCGCGAGCTGGAGCCGAGCGGGCGTTACTGGACCAGCGACGAGCTCGCGGAGCGCTATCCGAAGCTGTGTCGCCGCTTCGGCGGGTGCTGAGCTCGCGGCGATGGACCCACCGGCGCGTCGTCGGCCTGCAGGCACCCTCGAGGCGCCGACTCGCGGGATCGCCGGGGGCGCGCCGAGCCACCCTCGGGGGAGGTCGCGCCGGCCGACGCCGATTCCGGCGCGACACGGTGATCAAGTGGGAGCGCTGCCCGCTCTTCCGCGTGGACGCCATGCAAGCACGAACCCAGCTCCTTTCCAGCGCCCTCGGATTCGGACTTTCGATCACCTGCGGGTGCGTGCTTGGTCCGCGCGACGAGCAGCTGGTCATCACCACGCAGGCGCTCGCGTTCTCCGGGCTCGCGAGTCAGCCGTCGTCGGAGATCATCATCGAGGCTTTCGATCTGTCCTCGAGCCAGTGGGAACAGATCGGGTCGACGGTGAGCAGTCCGTACTTGTCGACCATCGGCGGCCGAGCGTTCTACACGTTCTACACCTCCGTCACGATCCAGTCGTTGCCGGACTGGCAGTGCTACTACGAGGCGAGCTGCGACCTCTCGGACGAGGGCTGCCGCGACATCCGGTTCCGTGTGCGCGAGCCGAGTGGGCTCACCAGCACGCTGTTCACGTACACCGAGGAGAGCTTCGACTGCACGTTCGACCTCGTGATCCAGGACCTCGAGGACGCCTACGAGTCCTATGTCACGTGCAACCCCGGCTACCCCCAGGAGATCGTCGCGCGCAGCTGCTTCCTGCACTGACGCGGAGCGCGGCACGAGCGAGGGTGAGCTGCCTGAGAATCTTCTCAGAGTCCTCTCAAACACGTCCCGGCGCGACCTCGTATGAACGAGGTCATGGCACTCGTCTCGCTCGTCCTCGCGCTCGGCCTCGGAGGGCCGGTCGACCGCCCAGCTCGGGAAGACGCGACGGAACCGACGCGCGCCATCGGCTTCGACGAGGCGATCGATCTCGTGGGCGAGCGACCGTCGGCGATCGTCCGCGATGAGGCCGCGGCGGCCCGGCGCGGCCTCGATCGCCGGCTCACCGGATCCGTGAGCCAGCCGCAGATCCTCGTGCAGCCGGGCCTGCGTGTGTTGCCGACCGAGCGCCAGACCTTCGCGATGCAGGCGACCGTGCTGCAGTCGTGGAATGTCGCGGGCCTCGGCCGCGCCCGACGCGCTGCGGCGCGCCAGGAGACTCGCGCGTTCGATGCCCACACCCGCGCGCAGCGGCTGGAGCAGCGCCTCGCCGCGGCGCGGGCGTGGATCGACCTGCACGCGGTCGAGCGACAGCTCGAGCTCGCACGGCACGACGTCGCGACCTCGCGGACCATGGTTGCCGCGGTGAAGCGGGCGGTCGACGCTGGCGTCCTCGCGCGGGCCGACTTCGCACAGGCGCGGGCGCATGGTGCGGTGGCGGACGCCCGCGTAATTGAGCTCGAGGGGCAAGCCCACGATCTCGGCCTCGTGCTGGCGCGTGAGACTGCCTCGGATCCCTGGACGCCGCTGGCGACCACCGGCCCCTCGCCGGCCCCGGTGCTCCCCGACGACGCCGAGCTCGCGACGCGCCTCGCAGCGATCGATCGGCTCCCACCCGTGCGCGCGCGCGCGCTGACGCTCGCTGCTGCGAGGGCGCGGGCGGTCGAGCACGCGCGTCAGGCTCGCGGCACACAGCTCACCGCGGGTGCACAGATCGACCGCGACGATCCCGACGGACTGCTCGCCTACGGGATCCTCGGGGTGAGCTTCGCCGGCCGCGGCGCAGGCGGTCGCGCGAAGGCCGACGCGCTGCTCGAGCAGGCCCAGCTGCGCGCCGCGGATCTCGACGACACGGCTGCGCTCGCCGTGTCGGTCGCGACGGCGTTGCACGAGCTGCACCACACGCGCGCGGTCCTCGAGCACTTCGATGCCGAGCTCTTGCCCGCGCTCGCGGCGAGTCTCGATGCGTTGCTGCGCCAGCGCGAGGCGGGCGAGGCGACGGTGTTCGAGGTGCTCGCGGCGCGTCGGGCCCTGGCCGCCGCCCAGATCGATCGCGTGACGGCCGAGTCGGCGTCGAGCTGGTCGCAGGTCCACGCCTGGCTGCTGCTCGCGGCGGTGACCGAGGAGCCGGCGACGTGATCGCGATCGGACGAATCGCGCTGCGCTCGGCCTTGGCCGGATCGATCGCGCTCGGCTGTGCCCCGCGACCGTCGCCCCCCGCGGGCGCGGGGGCCGACGTCTCGGCGTCGGCCGCCACGCCGTGGGTGCGCGTCGCGGCGCCCAGCGATCCCGCGCTCACCGAGCTGCCGGCCGTCGTCGTCGGCGATCCATCGGCGCGTTCTCAGGTCGCGGTCGTGTATCCCTCGCGCGTCGTCGACGTCCGCGTGCGGCCGGGCGATCGCGTCGCCGCAGGCGATCCGGTGATCGACGTCGCGGTACCCGCTGCTCCGGGCGCATGCGGCCATCGCCGCCGCCCTTGCGCGCGCCGAGCCGCAGCGCCGCCGCGCCGAGCAGCTGCGCGCGCTGCAGCGCGAAGGGATCGTCGGTGCGCGCGAGGTGTTCGAGATCGACGCGACGCTCGCCAGCCTCGACGCCGATCGTCGGCTCGCGGCCGCCGTGATCGCGGGATGGGGCGGGCGCACGAGCGTCGGGCCGCGCGGGGGTCTCACGCTGCAGGCCCCGAGCGCCGGGGTCGTCCTCGCGGTCAGTGCGATCGTCGGCGAGGTCCGAGATGCGACCTCCGGTCCCCTGCTCGAGATCGTCGGCGAGGGCAGCGGTCGCGTCGAGCTGCGCACACCCAAGCCGCTGCCCGAGGGCGCGAGCTTCGTGTTCGAGGGCCTCGACGGCCGCACGATTGCGCTGGCGTCGATCCCCGAGGCGAAACTGGTCGATCCGGTCGATGGCAGCACGCGCGCGTGGCTGCGGCCCGCGCCCGAGGTGCCGCTGGCCCACGGCATGCGCGGCCGCGTGCTGGTCCGTACCGAGCAGGCCGGGATCGTGCAGGTCCCCGAGCGGAGCATGCGGTGGCACGACGGGCAGATGGTCGTCGTGGTCCGCGACGGCGACGGCGGGCGACACGTGCCGGTCGTCGTCGTCGGGCGCTCGGGCAGCGCGGCGCTGGTCCGCGGCGAGCTCGGAATCGGCGACGAAGTGGCCGCCGACGCCACCGCGTGGGTCGCCGCCGGAGCGGACGTGCCATGAGCCCGCCGCCGCGGCTCGATGTCCTGGCGCGCGTCGTGATCGCCTCGACGCGACGCCGCGCCCACGTCATCGCTGCCGTGCTCGCGCTCGCGCTGCTCGCCGGCTTCGTCGCGCGGCGGCTGCAGCTCGACGCGCTGCCCGACATCACCAGCAACCAGGTGCAGATCCTGACGCGCGCGCCGGGCCTCACACCCGAGGAGGTCGAGCGGCTCGTCACGCGTCGGATCGAGGTCGCGCTCGGCGGCCTGCCCGGTGTCGAGGCGCAGCGCAGCCTGTCGCGCTTCGGGATCTCCGCGGTGACCGTGGTGTTCGACGACGACGTCGATCCGTGGCGCGCGAGGCAGCAGGTGCAAGAGCGCATCGGCAACCTCGCCGCCGAGCTGCCGGCCGGCGTCGAGCCCCCCGCGCTCGGGCCCCACACCGGCGGGCTCGGCGAGGTCTTCCATCTGACGCTCGCGTCGCCGAGTCGCTCGCAGGCCGAGCTGCTCGAGCTCGTCGAGCTGCGCGTCGCGCCGCTGCTGCGCGCCGTCGAGGGCGTCGTCGAGGTCAACACCTGGGGCGGACGTCGACGAACGCTCGAGATCCGTGCCGACCCCATGCGGATGGCGCGGCGCGGCGTCACTCTCGACGCGCTTTCGCTCGCGCTGTCGCGGGCATCGGGTGCGGCGCCCGGTGGATCGGTCCCCGCTGGCGCCGGCGCGGCTTTGCTGCGCGGGGTCCACTGGCCCGCGGGCCCGGTCGACCTCGGCGCGGCCGTCGTCCGCAGCGATGCCGCCGGGGTCGTGCGTGTCGCCGACGTCGCCGACGTCGCGTGGGGCGACCTGCTGCGCCTCGGCGCCGCGACGGCGAATGGCCGCGGCGAGACCACCTACGTGATGGTCCAGATGGCGCTGCACGCCAACGCGTTCGAGGTGGTCCAAGCGGTGTGGGATCGCATGCCCGAGATCTGGCGCGTGCTGCCCGAGGACGTCCGCGTCGACATCGTCTACGACCGCAGCGAGCTGGTCACCGCAACGCTGCACACGGTCGGTCGCAACCTCGCCGAGGGGGCGGTGCTCGTCATCATCGTGCTGGTCGCGATGCTCGGCAGCGTACGCGCGGGGCTGCTGGTGGCATCGGTGATCCCGCTGTCGATGCTCGGCGCAGGCGCGGGCATGGTCGTGTTCGGCATCCCCGGCAACCTCATGAGTCTGGGCGCGATCGACTTCGGGCTGCTCGTCGACGGGGCCGTGGTCGTGGTCGAGCGGGTCTTCCACGTGCTGCACGATCACCGCGGCGAGCTCGAGCAAGCGAGCGCCGAGAGCCGCGGCGGCGTGGTCGAGCGCGCGATGGCCAACGTCGCCGCGCCGATGGCGTTCTCGGTCGCGGTGATCGTGCTGGTCTACGCGCCGATCCTCGCGCTGCAGGGCGTCGACGGGAAGATGTTCCGGCCGATGGCGCTGACGGTGGTGTTCGCTCTCGCGTGCGCGTTGGTGCTCTCGCTGACGTGGGTGCCCGCGGTGGCCGGGCGACTGCGACCCAAGGACGTACCGACGCGGCCGCCGCGCTTGGCCCGCGCGATCGAGGCCGCGTACGCGCCGGTGCTGCGGTTCGCCGTCCGCCGCCCGACGATCGTGCTGGGGGCCGCGGCGCTGTCGCTCGGCCTCGGCGGCTGGGTCTACGCCCGTCTCGGGACGTCGTTCGTGCCGCAGCTGGACGAGGGCGATCTCGTCATCCAAGTCACTCGCGCGGCCGACATCTCGCTCGAGCACGCGATCGAGGACGCCGGCCGGCTCGAGCAGCGGCTGCTCACCGTCCCCGAGGTCCGCGGCGTCACCTCGCGCATCGGCTCGCCGGCGGTGGCGACCGACATCATGGGCCTCGAGCAGGCCGACGTGTTCGTGGATCTCGCTTCGCGCGACGAGTGGCGCGAGGGGCTCGATCGCGACGCACTGATCGCCGAGCTGAACGCGCTGCTCGACCCGGATCGGACCGGCGAGCGCAACGTCGAGCTCGGGTTCACCCAGCCGATCCAGATGCGCTTCAACGAGCTGCTCGGCGGCGCGGTGACCGACGTCGCGCTCGAGCTCTACGGCGAGGACCTCACCGAGCTGCAGCGCGTCGCAGGCGAGCTGCGCGAAGCGGCCGCCGGGGTCGAGGGTGCCCACGACGTGCGCGTGCTCGCGCCACCCAACGTGCCGGTCGTCGACGTGCGACCCAAGGTGGTCGAGGCGGCACTGCTCGGCATGGATGCCGCGCAGGTGCTCGACGTCGTCCGTGCGATCCGCGTCGGCATCGACGTCGGCGGCAGCTGGGACGGGCCGGTGCGCATCCCCATGCGGCTGCGCGTGTACGGCGACCTCGCGGCATTCGATCTCGCGTCGTTGCCCGTGGCGACCCCGGCGGGCACCGTCGTCCCGCTGTCGCGCATCGCCGACATCGACACGGTGCTGACCCCGGCGCTGGTCAACCGCCACGACGCGCAGCGCCGCGTGCTCGTCGGATTCAACGTCCGCGAGCGCAGCCTGGGCGACGTGGTGGCCGAGGTCGAGGCGGCGATCGACGCCCAGGTCGAGATCCCCCGCGGGATGCGCCTGCGCTACGGCGGGCAGTTCGAGTCGTTGCAACAGGCGCGAGCTCGACTGATGTGGGTGATCCCCGCGGTGATGATCGGCATCGTGCTGACCCTCGTGCTGCTCTTTCGCGCGGTGGGCCCCGCGCTGATGATCTTCCTCAACGTGCCGTTCGCGGGTGTGGGAGGCGTGCTCGCCCTCGCGGCGCGCGGCCTGCCGGTTTCGATCTCCGCGGCGGTCGGATTCATCGCGCTCTCGGGGATCGCCGTGCTGAACGGCGTGATGCTGGTGTCGGCGCTGCGCGAGCTCCAGCGTGCGGGCCACGCGATCGGCGACGCCGTGGTCCTCGCTGCGCGCGAGCGCGTCCGGCCGGTATCGATGACCGCCCTGGTGGCCGCCCTCGGGTTCGTGCCCATGGCCCTCGCCACCGGCGTGGGCGCCGAGGTCCAGCGGCCGCTGGCGACGGTCGTGGTCGGCGGTCTCATCACCTCGACCGCGCTCACGCTCGTCGTGCTGCCGGCGCTGTATCATGGCTTCGGCCGACTCGTTCGCGCGCGCTCGACGAAGGCGATGTGACGGCCGTCGAGACTACCGCCATGAAGCTCCTGCTCGTCGAGGACGAAGATCGCGTGGCCGAGATCGTGCGCCGCGGCCTGGTCGAAGAGGGACACCAGGTCGACGTGTGCGCCAACGGCCGCGCCGCCCTCGATCAGGGCCGCGACATCGACTACGACGTGATCGTGCTCGACTGGATGCTGCCGGGCATGGACGGCCTCGAGCTGCTGCGGCAGTGGAGAGCTGGGGGCCTGCGCACGCCAGTGCTCATGCTCACCGCGCGTGGGCAGATCGGCGAGCGCGTCACCGGGCTCAAGAACGGCGCCGACGACTACCTCGTCAAGCCGTTCGACTTTGCCGAGCTGGTCGCGCGGATCGAGGCGCTGCACCGCCGCGGCAGCGGACAGATCGAGCTGCGCCGCGCCGGCGACGTGCACATCGATGGTCGCCGCCGAGTGCTCGTCCGCGACGCCGGTGACGGCACCACCGCCGAGGCGCCGCTGACCGCCCGCGAGTACGCGCTGTGCCAGGAGCTGTTCTCGCACGTGGGCGACGTGCTCTCGCGCAGCCACCTGCTCGCGGCGGTGTGGGGCACGAACTACGAGGGCGACCCGAACGTGCTCGACGTGTACGTCGGCTATCTGCGGGCCAAGCTCGCGCGGGTCGCCTCGACACAGGTGACCCTGCGGAACCTGCGGGGCGTGGGCTTCCGGCTCGAGGTCGGCGGGGCCTGAGGTGCAGCTCGGGACTCGGCTGCTCCTGGTCGGCGCGCTGCTTCCGGCGCTGCTGCTGGGCACTGCGCTCGTCGTAGGCGGGATCGCGCTGGGTCGGATCCTCCGCGCGAGCGTCGATCAGGCGCTGCTGTCCCAGGCGGCGGTCGAGGCGGTGAGCTTGTTCGACCGCGCTGGCGCGCCGCACCTGCACCTCATCGACTCGCCGCTCGACTCGAGCGTGCGGGAGTTCGCGCCCCGCGGCGCGCTGTACGATCCGAGCGGCCGGATCATCACGCGTTACCCCGAGGGTGCAGACGTGCCTGTCACCGTCGATCCCGCGGCGCTCGATCTGCAGCCGACGCTGTCGACGACCGTGCTCGGCGGAGTCCCCCACCGGGTCGTGGGTATGCGCGTGCTCGCCAACGATGGCTCGGCGCACGGGCTGTGGTTGGCCGCATCGCTCGAGAACCACGACGCGGCCGTGCGCGCGTACTGGCAGGTCACCGGCGGCGCTGTGCTCGTCGTGATGCTGGTGCTCGTGACGATCCAGAGCGTGCACGCGCGTCGCCTGCATCGCCGGGTGACCGCGCTGGCCGATCACATGGAGCGGCTGCGCGCCGGGGACTACGCGCACGCGCCACCCGGGGATCCGGCGCGCGACGTGCTGGGCGGCCTGCGCGACGCGATCGCGATCACGACGACCAAGCTCGCGGCGGCGCGCGAGGCCCAGGATCGATTGCTCGCCGACGCGGCCCACGAGCTGCGCACGCCCTTGACGGCGATGCGCGCCGGCATCGATGTTGCGCTGCGGCGACCACGGAGCGTCGAGGAGCTCGAGCGCGTGCTCTCGGGCATACGCGAAGAAGTCGACCGACTCGCCGCGCTCGCCTCGCGTCTGCTCGACATGGCCGCGCTGCGTGCCGCGCCCATGGACCGCGTCCCCGGTGACGTCGCGAAGCTCGTCGCCGACGCCGTCGAGGCGGCGCTCGGCCTCGCTGAGGAACGCGGCGTGGTGCTCGAGGTCGTGGGTGCCACGCGGGCCTCGGCCGAGTTCGCGCCATCGGTGCTCCGCCAGGCGATCGACAACCTGCTGGACAACGCGATCAAGTACTCGCCCGCCGGTGGTCGCGTCGAGGTCGAGGTCGTGCTCGTGCCTGGGCACGTGCGCGTTCGGGTCACCGATCGCGGACCCGGCGTCCCAGTCGAACAGCGCGAGCGGATCTTCGAGCCGTTCGAGCGCCGCGATCACGCGGCGCGGGGCAAGGGCCTCGGCCTGGCGATCGTGCGCGAGGTCGCCGAGCGCCACGGCGGACGCGTGTGGGTCGAGCCCGGACGAGACGGCGGGGCGGTGTTCGTGCTCGAGCTCCTCGAGGCCGCGGCGATCGAGCGGTGAGCGTCGCCGGCTGTGACGTGTGGATGCCGCCGTCGAAGTCGCGCTCGCCCAGACGGCTGCAGGGCCTTGTTGCGCGCCGCTGTCGCGGTGTGACCGACGCCGGCGAATCGACGGATCGAACTGCGATCAGCCCGTCACTCGGGTGATCAAAGCGGCGACGGCCCGCCTCTCCATCGGCGTGCTCTCAGCTTCCCCGGTGGCGACGTTCGTTCGATGGTCCGTGCTCGCGCTCTCGGTCTTGCCCGGCTGTTTCTCGCCCGCGCACGTCGCGGGCGTGGGCGAGAGCTCGACCACGGACGGCATGGGCACCACCGGCGTCGCCACGACCGCGTCCGAGTCGGGCTCGAGCGGGCTCGGCACCAGCGACGGCGGATCGTCGAGCGGAGTCGACACGTCGACGGCCGCGGACAGCAGCACCGGCGACGCCACCGACACGGGGACGAGCACCGGCGAGCCGACGACGTGCAGTGCAGCGACACCGTTCGGCGCCCCGACCCTCGTCTTCGAGCTCGCCTCGGAGCTGCACGAGGATCACGCCTGGCTCTCGCCGGACGAGCTCACCAGATTTTCTGCGCGAGGAATTCGATCCATCGATCGCCGTCGAAGTCACGGGCGTCCCACACGACGTGGAGGCCGGCGCGTTCGAGTCGGTCGGCGAACGCGTCGCGACTCCACGCGGTGGCACGCTCGTCGCCGACCTCACGGACCGAGACCAGGAACACACCCGCGGGCTTCAGGGCTTCGGCGATCGCAACGAGCACCGCATCCGTGGCCTCCGGCGCGACGTGCAACAGCACGCACATGGCGAGCACGCCGTCGTAGGGACCGCCGTAGTCGTCGGTCAGGAGATCGAGGCGATCGACCTGCTTGCCGCGCTTGGCTTGCAGATCGATGAAGCCGCGCGTGATGTCGGTGCGGCGCACTTTCGGGCCCAGCGATTCGACGAAGTCGGCGTCGCGTCCCGTGGCCGAGCCCAGCTCGAGGATCACTCCGTCGCGCGGCACGTGCTCGACGAGCTGGCGCAGCGCTGCTTCGCGCTCGTTCGAAGGCTCGCGGTCGATCAGGCTCGCGTAGTAGTCGTAGTTCTCCTCGTACCACGCGAGCGCCCGGCGATTGCCGTCGATGGCGCTCTGCGGCACGGCTGGAGCGAGCTTCGCCACGTGCTTCACTTCGGCCCGGGCAGGAGCCCGAGCTGGCCCATGATCGCGAGGCTGTCCATCAGGTTCCAGGTCTCGACGATCCGACCCTCGGCGTCGAAGCGATGCAGATCCCAGAACGTCGTGTCGATCCGCCGCTGTGTCGGCGGGACCCCGAAGACGGTGGTGGAGTGGGTCGCGGTGGCTCGGCTCCGGCCCATCACCCAGTCGTGCTCCGCGACCGCGTGCTCGACGACGATCTGCAGGTCCGGCCACTGCTGGCGGATGCCGGCGAGGAATGCCGCGATCTCGGCTCGATCCTTCGTGCTCGGCTTCGACTTGATCTCGTGCGTCTCGGCGTAGAAGGCGAGGCACGCCTCGAGGTCGTTGCGGTTGAACGCTGCCTTGGCCTCGAGGTAGCGAGCCTTGTTGCGTGCCGCTGTCACGGTCGGATCGAGCGTTGTGGGGTTCATGCGGGCGTTCCTGGCGTTGACGCGGCCTCGACGATGGGAACGTACAGCTCCGTCTCGAGCTCGCTCGGTGCGACGTCCATCGGCATGTTGACATACCGCTCGTACGACGGCCCGTGACCGACGCGGTAATCGCTCGTGCCCAGCCATCCGCCCATCAACCGGCTCCACGTGTCGCCGAGCGTCTCGTACGGACCGAGGTGCACCGCACGCGCGTAGAGTCCCGCGGGGATGAGCACCTCGTCGAGACCCGGCGGGGCGACGGCGTCGGCGGGTACCACGAGCCCGGCATCGGCACGGAGCTCGGCCGGAGATTTCGCCTCGGGATCGTCGTGGTGGATCGCGACGAGTTGCAGGCCCGGCAGCGAGAGCAGCGTCGAGGGCCGGACCAGGCGGTCGAGCTCCGCGAACGCCTCGCTGATGGCGCTGTACGGACCGCGATGGGCGACCGCGACCACGCGTTGCTCGGGCAGCCGATGCATCGTGACCGCGACCGTCTCGTCGCGTCCGCGCAGGTGCACGAGCTCGTCGACGGGTGACGCGTAGTGGATGCCCGACGGCGACGGCAGCGAAGCACGCGAGGCCGTCGTCCAGGGCGTCGCAGGCGAGGACGCGGCTTCGCGGAACTCCGTCGGCGACGCGCCGAACGCCTCCCGGAACGCGCGCGTGAACGACTCGTGGGTCTCGTAGCCCGCCTCGAACGCGATGCGCGTGACCGCGGCGTCGCGGGAGGCGAGCGCAGTCGCGGCGCGCTCGAGTCGGAGGCGGCGGTGCAGTGCGAGCGGCGTCTCGCCGGCGAGCCCGCGGAAGATGCGGTGGAAGTGCAAGGGCGCGAGCGCGGCGCGCCGAGCCAGCCCTTCGAGCTCGAGCGCGTCGTCGAGGGATGCGCGGATCTCCGCCACCGCACGGGCGACGGCTTCCTCGTAGTAGCTGCGCGTCGTGGGCTTCACCGCGGGGCACTCTGCTCGATTCGCGGCCGCACGACTTGACGCGGCTTGCGAAAAAGCCGACCGGCGCCGTCCCGTCGCGAATCGACGGATCGAACTGCGATCAGCCCGGCACTCGGGTGATCAAAGCGGCGACGGCCCGCCTCTCCATCGGCGTGCTCGCAGCTTCCCCGGTGGCGACGTTCGTTCGATGGTCCGTGCTCGCGCTCTCGGTCTTGCCCGGCTGTTTCTCGCCCGCGCACGTCGCGGGCGTGGGCGAGAGCTCGACCACGGACGGCATGGGCACCACCGGCGTCGCCACGACCGCGTCCGAGTCGGGCTCGAGCGGGCTCGGCACCAGCGACGGCGGATCGTCGAGCGGAGTCGACACGTCGACGGCCGCGGACAGCAGCACCGGCGACGCCACCGACACGGGGACGAGCACCGGCGAGCCGACGACGTGCAGTGCAGCGACACCGTTCGGCGCCCCGACCCTCGTCTTCGAGCTCGCCTCGGAGCTGCACGAGGATCACGCCTGGCTCTCGCCGGACGAGCTCACCGTGTACGTGTCGAGCAATCGCGACGACGCGCTGCCCGGCTACGACGTCTACGTCGGCGTCCGCGACGATGTGGATGCGCCGTTCGGCGAGCTCGCGCTGCTGACCGGATCCGCCGGCGAGGATCGCCGGCCGGCGCTCACCGCCGACGGTCTCACCTTGTACGTCGCGTCGTCGCCGATCGGCGCGCTCGACTACGACATCATGGTGGCCACCCGCGACAACCCGCTCGCCGAGCTCGGCGCGCTCGCACCGGTCGCCGTGGTGAACAGCGACGTCAGCGACTCGGCGCCCTGGATCAGCGCCGACGGCAGCACGCTGTGGTTCGACTCGCAACGAACGGGGCTCGGCGACATCTACCGCACCCAGCGCAGCGGCGACGGCCCGTTCGCGGAGCCCGAGCCCGTCGACGAGCTCAACACCCCGTCCGTGGAAGCCGCGCCCGTCCCGAGCGCCGACGGCCTCGCGATCTGGTTCGCCTCGAATCGGGTCGGCGGCACGGGTGACCTCGACGTGTGGACCGCGACGAGGTCGTCGACGGACGAGGGCTTCGACGCGCCGACGAACGTGCCCGAGGTCGGCTCGGATGCGATCGACTGGCCCACGTGGGTCTCGCCCGATGGTTGTCGGCTCTATCTCGCGAGCCGACGACCCGACGGCGACGACTACGACCTCTGGATCGCCGAGCGCAGCGAGTGACGCCGCTGGGCGGAGCGCGCTCCGACGAGCCCGCTACCCTCGGGGCTCTGCGCCGGGGCGCTGATCGACCGTGCGGGACACCAGCGGGAGCCGCTCCTCGAGCTCCGCGGCAGGTGCGTCCGGCCCCGGCATCGCGACGAGCTCGAGCTCGATCCCACGCGCGCCGGCGTGCGCGGCGAAGTCGTGGATGATCTCCAGCACGTCGCGGTCGAGCCAGCGCGCCTCCGAGGCATCCAGCACCACGTTCGCGCCGTCGGGGAGCTCGCGGAGCATGCGCTTCACGCCCGCCTTGTTGAGGAAGGTGACGTTCTCGGACAACCGGATGTGTGTCCGTCGCCTCGCCGGCCCCGCCTTCGCGTTCGTCAGCGTGATGAAGAACGGGGTCTTCGCATTCGCGCGCAGGATGAAGAACACGCCGGCGGCCATCCCGATCGCCACGCCGGTGAGCAGATCCGTGAACACGATCGCGACGACCGTGATCAGGAACGGTAGGGACTGGTCCGGCCCCCGACGATGCATCTCGCGGAACAGCTGCAACGGCGTGAGCTTGTACCCGACGTACAGCAGCACGGCCGCCAGCGCCGACAGCGGCACGCGGTTCACCACGCCCGCCAGCGCGACCACGCTGCCCAGCAGGAGCGCGCCGTGGATGAACGCCGCCATCCGGGTCCGACCGCCCATCTGCACGTTGGCAGAGGTGCGCACGATGACGGCCGTCATCGGGATGCCGCCGATGAGCCCGCACACCATGTTGCCGACGCCTTGCGCTCGCAGCTCGCGATCCGGATCGGAGGGGCGTCGGAACGGATCCAGTCGATCCGTCGCCTCGATGCAGAGCAGCGTCTCGATGCTCGCGACGATCGCGAGCACCACCGCCAGCTTCCACACCTTTCCGATCGAGAGCGCAGAGAGCTCCGGGAAGCTCAGCGTGCCCGCGAGCCCGTCGCGCAGCCGCGGGATCTGTACGAGCAGCTCGGCCTCGTTCGCGAGCGACGGGGCGAAGGCGCGGAAGGCCTCGTTGAGCCCGATGCCGGCCACCACGACGAGCAGCGGGCCCGGCAGCCAGTTCGGCCGGCGACGCGAAGGCAAGCGCCCGTGTGCCACGAGGATCGCGAGGCCGACGATCGCGATGATGCATGCGCCCAGGTGCAGGTGCTCGACCGCAGCGACGAGCTCGCTCAGCGTGTTGCGCCCGTCGAGCTGCTCGAAGAAGAAGTCGCCCTCGTAGTCCGGATCCCAGCCGATGGCATGGGGGATCTGCTTGAGCACGAGGATGACGCCGATCGCGGCCAGCATCCCCTTGATGACGGTGGACGGGAAGTAGTAGGCGATGACGCCTGCGCGCACCATGCCGAGCAGGATCTGCAGTGCGCCTGCGATCACGAGCGCGGCGAGGAACGCCGCGAACCCCACGCTCTGGATCCCGTCGAACACGATGACGGTGAGGCCGGCCGCCGGTCCGCTCACCGCGAGCGACGAGCCCGAGAGCCACGACACGAGCAGGCCCGCGACGATCCCGGTGACGAGCCCGGCGAACAGAGGTGCGCCCGAGGCGAGCGCGATGCCCAGGCAGAGCGGCAGCGCGACCAGGAAGACGACGAGTCCCGCGGGCGCGTCGTGGCGCAGGTTCTTCGTGGGGGAGAGGTTTGCGGAGATCCACGATGCGGTCGGCGCAGGCGCGCTGGGCATCTCGAGGTCGGGGGGGCTCTTGTAGTCGGTCACGGATGGTCACTTCGCGCGCGGATCGAGGACGACGATGGATCGCGCAATCGCTCGGGAGCGACGCGCGTCGACGAGAGGACGAACGGCTGCAGGCCGAGCGCATCTCGAGGACGCGCCGCGGGGCCGTGCGATCAACCGCGAGCGTCTTCGTCGGGCGGCGCAGCGGGACGCGGAAGTCGGACCTGCGCGCGCACGCACACCGGAGCGCGAGCGGAAGGCGAGCTCGTCGTCGGTCGGTCGAACGCGAGACACACGACGGCGCCGACGTGGTGATGGCGGCGCGAGTGCGGTCGCGCGGCCGCGCGCACGTGGCCCGCTTCGGCCTCGCCACGCTCGCTGCACTCTTCGACGACCTCCTCGGCCTCCGCGGTGCCTGCGGTGGCGCGCACCGGCGCCAGCGTGCCGACCAGGAATCCGAACAAGAGTCCGAGCCGCGCGAACGGACCGAGCACGAAGTGCCGGAGCACTCCTTGCCGCATCGGTCGAGCTCGGCGAGACGCAGCGCGCATGCGCAACGGGGATACCGCGAACCGCTGTGTCGCGCCAAGCGGCGCGCGGTGGCAGTCGCGGAAGCGACGGCCGGGGGCACTCACTGCGGCTGCGGGGTCGTGTCGGCTGGAGCGACGCGCGGGCGTGATGGCGCTCGCGGTCAGTGGGCGGACGCACGCGTGTCGGCAGTCGGCGCCGCTCTCTGCTCGCGGTCGGTGTAGAGCGCCTCCAGCAGTGCACGGTGGCGGTCGAGCACGCGGCCGCGCTTGACCTTCAGCGTCGGGGTGAGCAGCCCGTTCTCGACGGTGAATTCCTCTCCGCAGAGCGCGAACTCGCGGACGCGCTCGAACGATGCGACGTCGTGCGTGAGCCGCTTCACCTCGTCGGCGATCCGCGCGCGCACGCGATCGTCCGCGAGCATCGCGGCGTCGTCTGTCAGCACGAAGCCCTCGTGGCTCGCCCACGCCCGCAGACGTTCGCGGTTCGGGACCAGGAGCGCCACGTTGAACGGCTTGTTGTCGCCCCACACGAGCGCGCCGAGCAGGTAGGGCGACAGCACGAGCCGCGCCTCGATCGGGCCCGGCACGCTGTACTTGCCGTTCTGCAGCTTGTACTGCTCCTTGATCCGTCCGGTGATCCACAGGTATCCGTCGTCGTCGACGTGGCCGAGGTCGCCGGTGCGCAGTCCACCGCGATCGGTGAGCGCAGCCGCAGTCGCCTCGGGCAGCCCCCGGTAGCCGCGCATCACGCCGCGGCCGTGCACGACGATCTCGCCCTCGCCGGGCCGCTCGCCGGCACGCTCGTCGATCTCGATCCGCACGCCGGGAATCGGCCGGCCCGCCGAGCCGACCTTGCGGCCGTGCGGCGAGTTCGCGGTCGCCACCGGCGAGGTCTCGGTGAGCCCGTAGCCCTCGTAGACGGTGATGCCGAGATCTTCGATGAAGCGCGCGACGACGGGCGAGAGCGTCGCGCCCCCACTGAACGCATAGCGCAGCCGTCCACCGAAGCGCGCACGCACGCGCGAGAACACGAGCGCGTCGTAGAAGCGGTGCATGAGCGCGAGCCCCGGTCGCCGGCGTCCGTGCAGGTGCGCGTCTCGCAGCGTCGCCGCGTTGCGGAAGGCGGCGTCGAACAGTCGCTTGCGCAGCCCGCCTTCTTCGTCCACGCGCTCGCGCACGCGATCGTAGATGCGGTTGAAGACGTGCGGCACCGAGATGAGGATCGTGGGCCGCACCTCCGCGAGGTTCGCGACGATCGCCTCGCGCGACTCCGCCAGCGCCATCGAGGCGCCGACCGAGAGCAGCCCGTGCAGCTCGACGGTGAGGCCGAACACGTGCGCCCACGGCAAGAACGCCAGCGAGCGGTCGTCGGGCCCGAGATCGAACGCCTCCAGCATCGCCGCGACGTTGCTCGCGATGTTGCCGTGCGTGAGCTCGACACCCTTCGGCACCCCGGTGGTACCCGAGGTGTAGATGATGGCCGCGTGGGCCTCCGACCCCGGATGCGTGGCGGTGATCGGCGTGGCGCGCCCCGCTGCGAGCAGATCCGCCCAGCCGCGCGCGTTCGCGTGCGCCTCGGCGAGCGAGACGACCTCGCGCAGACCGGGCAGCTCGGCGGCGATCCGCTGTAGCCGTGCAGCGACCTTCGGGCCCGCGACGCATGCCACGCTGGCACCGCTGTCACGCAGGATGTGCAGCCAGTCCTGCTCGCGCTGCGCTTCGTACATCGGCACGACGACGGCACCGAGCCCCCACGCCGCGTGGGCGACGCTCGCCCAGTTGCTCGAGTTCTCGGAGATGATCGCGAGCCGCTCGCCGGCCGCGAGCCCGAGCCGGTGCAGGCCCGCGCGCGCCGCGTCGATGGCCGCGCCCAGCTCGCGGTAGGTGGTCCACTCCCAATGTCCCGCGCGTTTGTGGCCGAAGACCGGTCGCTCCGCGAAGCGTTGCACGCTCTGCTGCACGAGCTCGACGAGATCGTTGGGCATGATTTCTCGAGCCTAGCGCGCGGGGTCGCGAGAGGGTCGCGCAACATCGGCGCGTCGCGGGCAACCAGAGCCCGTCGGTCTCACCGAACAGGCCGATCGCGAGGATGATCTGAAGTGCGCGTCGCATGGGCCGACCTTGGACGGCGACGGGAACGCGCGCGCGCGAGAGTCTTGCCGAGCTCGAGGGTCTGGCATGATCGGAGGGTCCAGCGGCGGCGCGATGTCGCCGGCGTCACGCGGCCACCGCGACGAGTGCCGACGGCGATGTCGTGGGTAGGCCGTTGCGCAGCGCGTCACGGAGCTGGTGCCGGAGCGCCGCGACCGAGGGGGTTCGCGACTCGATGCGCCGGTCGAGGCCGCGCAGCAGGGCGACGTCGAGCGCACGCGGGAGGTCGACGCGGAGACTCGAGGGCGGCGGTGCGGATCCGTGCAGCGCAGCGTCGACGATCTCCGCCCGCGTTCCGCCGAACGGCGGAGTGCCGGTGACGATCTCGTAGACGAAGGCCGCCAACGCGTAGACGTCGGAGGCGATCGTGGCGGCGCCACCGATCATCAGCTCCGGCGCGAGGTAGGCCGTGGCGCGCGCAGACCTGCCCGGCAGGATCCATGGCCTGCATGCACAGCTCGGGCTCGCGCACCCGAGCGTGCCGAGCACCACACGTCCGTCGCCGCACGCCACGACGCTCCCGTCGTGCAGGTCGCCGTGCACGACGCCCGCGCGATGGATCGCCTGCAGGCCGTCGAACACGCCCTGCAGCACCTCCAGCGCCCGCGCGATCGGCCAGGGCTCGGCGCCGACGAGCGTGCGTCCTTCGACGCGCTCGAGCACGATGAACGGCTGCCCGCGATCGACACCACGGCCGACCATGCGCAAGGCGTTGTGGTGGCGGATGCGCGCGAGCACTCGCCCCTTCAGCGCGAATCGCTCGAGGTCCTCCCCGCGGTGGCCACGCCCGAGCAGCTCGATCGTCACGGGCATCGCGGTGCGCACGGCCCAGCCGTCATGCACGTCGACGCGCGCGCTGCGGGCCACTCGGGGCCCGAGCACCCACGCTTCGGCGATCCGATCGCCGATCGTGGGCGCGGGTCCTTGCCAGAGCCCGTCCCCGACCTCTTCGCGCAGCGGCGCGTGCACGTGTGTGCACCAGCTCGGGCAGCGCCGCGTCGTCTCCCCGACCCGGGAGTGTTCGGACGACTGCAGCCAGCCGTGCACTCCGACACCGTGCCGTGGCCGTCGTCGACGGCACGCGCAAGAGCTGCGTCCGCGACGCGCGGAATCCGGCGAGCCGCTGCGGTCGCGGATGTGCCGGTCGTCTGCGGAAAGTCGGCGCGTCGTCGCGATCGTCGGCGCAACTCGTGCGCGTCGGCCGATGCGCGCGTCGAAGTCGAGCTGACTATCCTGCGAGCGTGATCCCCTTTTCCCGCGAGGCGTTCATCGAGGCGTTCCGGGCCTACAACTCGGCGGCGTGGCCCGCCGAGATCGTTCTGGTCGCGCTCGCCATCGCCGCGGTCCTCGGTGCACTGCGGGGCACGCGTCGCTCGAGTGTGTTCGCGGGCGGTGTGCTGGTCGCGCTGTGGGCCTGGATGGCGGTCGCGTACCACTGGATCTACTTCGTGCGCGTCACGCCCGCGGCGTGGCTCTTCGGCGCGCTCTTCGTCGGCCAGGCCCTCCTGCTCGCCCGCGCGGTCATCCGTGGCCAGCTGCGCTTCGGTGCCCGCCGCGATCGCGCGAAGGTGCTCGGGCTCGCGCTGATCGTCTACGCCCTGCTCGTCTATCCGCTGCTGGGCATGTGGAGCGACCACGCGTATCCGCGCTCGCCGTCGTTCGGATTGCCTTGTCCGACGACCATCTTCACGCTCGGAATGTTGCTGCTCACCGCGCGGCCGGTGCCGTGGTCGCTCGTGGTGATCCCGGTGGCCTGGACGGCGATCGCGGCGATGGCCCCGCTCAAGTTCGGGATCTGGGAGGACCTCGGTCTCGTGATCGCGGCGATCGTCGTCCCGATCGCCCTCGTGTTGCGCGACCGCCCGAGTGGCGCAGCCATGGGCGTGCGGAATGCGAGGCACCCGTGATCCCCATCCGTGACCACAACATCGTCGGGCGCACGCCGATCGTCACCTACGTCTTGCTCGGCGCGATGGTGCTGGTCTGGGTGCTCGTGCAGGCCGCAGGCGCCGACGTGGTGGTGCTCGCCAGCACCGTGTGCAACCTGGGGATGGTGCCCGGCGAGCTGACCGGCCTCGCACCGGTCGGGCAGTCCGTCCCGATCGCCCCGGGTCTCGTCTGCGCGGTGGACCGCGATCCGGTGAACCTGGTCACGCCGATCACGTCGATGTTCCTGCACGGCGGATGGGGCCACCTGCTCGGCAACGCGCTGTTCTTCTGGGTGTTCGGCGACGACATCGAGGATGCGCTGGGCCGCGGGCGCTTCCTGCTGTTCTACGTGGTGTGCGGGCTCGCGGCCGCGGCCGCGCAGATCGCCATCGATCCGGCGTCACCGGTGCCGGTCGTCGGAGCCTCGGGTGCGATCGCGGGCGTGCTCGGTGCGTACGCGCGGCTGTTCCCGCGCGTGCGGATCGACATGTGGTTCTTCCCGTTCGTGATCCCGATGCCGGCGCTGCTGGTGATCGGCTGGTGGTTCCTCGTGCAGGTGATCGCCATGCTGCCGCAGCTGCACGGCGTGCACGTCGAGTCCGGGGTCGCCGTGGTCGCGCACGTCGGCGGCTTCGTGACCGGCCTCGTGCTCGTCCAGCTCCTGCGGCCGCGGCGATGATCCCGGCTAGGCCGGGAACAGACGGGCGTGGAGCTTCTGCAGCTCGGCGTGCAGCGCATCCGCGATCTCGTCGAGATCGTTGGTGGTGTCGTTCACGTTGCGATCGAACTGGCCTTCGATGCGGTGCTCGAGCTCCGTGACCTTGGGCTCGAGCCGTTTCCATGCGTCCTTCGCCTCCATTCCGGCGAGATGGATGCGCACGCGGATTTCGTCGGCGATGCGGCGAACCTCGGTCGCCACCGTGCTTTGCTGGGTCATGCTCGGCAGCATGCGTCGGCCGCACGTCGCGGCAAGGACACTGCCTGCGCGACGGCAGCGCGCCGTCGGCAAAGGTTGCGGCGCGGGGAATGCCCGGGCCGATACACCCGCCGCAGCCGCCATGTTCGCGCACGCCTCCGCAGGCACGCGCGAAAGCTGCAGCATCACGTCAGTCGAGCGCGACCGCTTGCACGCCGTACTCCCCCATTGCGCAGTAGGCCTGTCCGTTGGCGACCTCGAGGTCCCAGCAGCCGTAGCCGAACAGCGGGGCGACCTCGACGCTCGGCGCGGTCGCGTCGGACGCGTCCACGATCGCGAGACCCGTGCCGGTCGACGCGACGACGCGGGTATCCGCGGCCTGCAGCGCGCCGATCCACGGCCCGACGTCGTGGGTGATCGCCAACGTGCTCTCCGCTGATGTCGGTCAACTTCAGCATGCTCGCGCTCGATCAGATCGTGAACAACGCGGCCACGCTGCGGCACACGTCCGGCGGGCAGGTGGGCGTGCCGCTGGTGATCCGCATGGGCACGGGGGCCGGAGCCCAGCTCGCTGCCCAGCACTCGCACAGCCTCGAGGTCTGGTACGCGCACGTTCCCGGGCTCAAGGTCGTGGCGCCGGCGACGGTGCACGACGCCCGCGACATGCTGTGGGCCGCGCTCGAGGATCCGGATCCGGTCGTCGTCTTCGAGCACGTCGCGCTCTACAACCAAAAGGGCGAGCTGCCCGAGCAGCCCACGAAGGTCGAGCTCGGGCGCGCGGCCGTGCGCCGACCAGGGCGCGATCTGACGCTCGTCACCTACGGCGGCTGTCTGCCCAAGGCGCTCGCCGCCGCCGCGACGCTCGCCGAGCGGGGCATCGATGCCGAGGTGATCGACCTGCGGTCGCTGCGTCCGATCGACGACGCCACGATCTTCGCCTCGATCCGCAAGACGCACCGCGCGGTGGTGATCGACGAGGGCTGGCGCACGTGCGGCTTCGCGGCCGAGATCTCCGCGCGCCTGATGGAGAGCTGTCTGTACGAGCTCGAGGCCCCCGTCGCGCGCGTCTGTACCGCGGAGGTGCCGATCCCGTATCCACGTCATCTCGAGCAGGCCGCGCTGCCGCAACCAGAGGGCATCGTGGCGGCAGCGCTGGGCGCCATGGGAGTCGCACGATGATCGAGTTCCGCATGCCGTCACTCGGCGCCGACATGGAGGCGGGCACGCTCGTCGAGTGGCAGATGAAGCCCGGCGATCGCGTGAAGAAAGGACAGATCGTCGCGGTCGTCGAGACGCAGAAGGGCGCGATCGACATCGAGATCTTCGACGAGGGCGTGGTCGACGAGCTGCTCGTCGAGGTCGGCAAGGAGGTGCCGGTGGGCACCGTGCTCGCGCGCCTGCACGGCGACCACGAGACGGCGGAGCCGGTCGCGGTGCCGCCACCCGTGTCGACGCCATCGTCGTCGGCGCCGACGGAGCCCACGCCATCGTCGTCGGCGCCGACCGAGCCGACGCCACCGGGGCTCGAGCTCTCGCCGCGCGCACGCAAGCGCGCCCAGGAGCTCGGGCTCGACCCGAGCCTCCTGGCCGGGCTCGATCGCCCGATCACCGCGGAGGACGTCGAGCGCATCGCGAGCGAGCGCGGCCAGCCCCAGACCGGGATGCGCAGTGCGATCGCAGCCGCGATGACCCGCTCCAAGCGCGAGATCCCGCATTACTACCTGTGGCACGCCATCGATCTCGAGCCGATGCTCCTGTGGCTCGAACGCGAGAACGAGTCGCGCCGCGTCGCCGACCGAGTGCTGCCGATCGCGCCGCTATTGCGGGCCGTGGCGCTGGCGTTGCGCGAGTTCCCCGAGCTCGCCGGCGGGGCCACACAGATGCACGTCGGGCTCGCGGTGTCGCTGCGCGACGGCGGTCTCGTGAATCCGGCGATCCACGACGCCGATCTCGGTGGGCTGGCGGAGCTGATGGCGAAGATCCGTGACGTGACCCAGCGGGCGCGCAGCGGCGGTCTGCGTGCGTCGGAGCTCGCAGACGCGGTCATCACGGTCACGAGCCTCGGCGACCGCGGCGTCGACGGCGTGCTCGGGGTGATCCATCCGCCGCAATCGGCGATCGTGGGCTTCGGGACGATCGCCGCGCGGGCCTGGGTGGTGGACGGCACGATCGCCGTGCGGCGCGTCGTGGAGATCGGACTCTCGGCGGATCACCGCGTGAGCGATGGACACCGCGGGGCCGCGTTCCTGCGGGCGATCGAGCGGCGGCTGCACGAGCCCGCAGCGCTCTGACCTGCGGACGCTTCGAAGGACCGCGACCGGTTGAGGAGCCGTCCTCGTTCGGGCACGCTGCGAGGTGAAGGCACCGGTGTCGTCGGCTGGCGAAACGAACGCGACGGGCGAGTCCGACGAGGCCTTGCTCGCGGCCGCGCGTGCGGGCGATCCGGGCGCGCTCGAGCGATTGCTCGAGCGACACGAGGCGCAGGTCTATCGCTTCGGGCTGCGGATGTGTCGCGACCAGGAGGACGCGAAGGACGTGCTGCAGGACACGTTGCTCGCGATGGCGCGTGGCATCCGCGACTTCCGTGGCGCGTCCTCGCTCTCCACGTGGCTCTACTCGGTCGCGCGCAGCTTCTGCATCAAGAAGCGTCGAGTGGGCAAGTACGACCCGGACGAGCGCGCGCGCACCAGCACGTCGAGCCACGAAGCCGAGCAGATCCGAGACCCCGCGCGCGCACCCGACGAAGCGCTGGCGGCGGGCGAGATCGGCGACGCGATCGAGCGCGCGATCCAGGCGCTCGATCCGGCACAGCGCGACGTGCTGGTCCTGCGCGATGCCGAGGGACTCACGGCACCCGAGGTCGCCGAGGTGCTGGGCATCTCGGTCCAGGCGGTCAAGAGCCGCTTGCACCGCGCTCGGCTCGCCGTTCGCGACCACGTCGCGCCGCTGCTCGGTGTGCCGGAGAGCCCCCGCGTGGCGTCGTGCCCCGACGTCTCGACGCTGTTCTCGCGTCACCTCGAGGGCGAGATCAGCTCCGAGCTCTGCGCCGAGATGGAGCGCCACGTCGAGGGCTGTCCGCGGTGCCGCGGCGCCTGCGACTCGCTGCGGCAGACGCTCGCGCTCTGCAAGACCACGCCGACCGCCGAAGTCCCGCCGGCGCTGCAGGCCTCGATCCGCGCTGCGCTGCGCGGGCTCGCTGTAGGCTGAGCCTCGATCGCAGCTTGCGGAGCACGCGAGCGTGGCTCGACCTCGACGTGCGCAGCGGCTGCGCATTCTCGGGTCCTGCCGCAGGAGCTGCGGGCAGCGTGAGCGGAAACGAAAGCGATTCGAGCGGCACAGGTCTTGAAGTGAAGGCGCGCAGGAGACACGCCATCATGTTGTACGCTGCCATCGTCCTCTTCTGCCTCGCCATCGTCGCTGCAATCTTCGGATTCGGAGGCATTGCTGCGAGCGTTGCCGGTCTCGCGAAGATCGCGTTCTTCGTCTTCGTGGTCTTCGCCGTGGTCTCGATGATCGTCGGGCTCGTCCGCCGTAGAGGGTGAGCACGGGAACGCGGCCGTCGCGTCCATACGCGCGCGGCGACCGTCAGCCCGCATCCGCGACCGACAGGCGCGAGGCCTTCCAGGCCAGCATGCCGCCGACCATGTTCATCACGCGGCGGAAGCCCGCATCCGCGAGCGTCGCGGCGGCATGCTCCGACCGCCGGCCCGAGCGGCAGACGAGCACGAGCGCATCGTCCTTGGACCAGCGCCGTGCAGCCTCGGCGATCATCGCGAGCGGCACGGGCTCGGCGCCGCGGATGGGCGCGAGGTCGCCGGTCAGCTCGTGGGGCTCGCGGACATCGATGATGCGAACGTCGGTCGCGCGGGCGGCGACTTGCTCGGGCAGCACCTCGCGGTACCCACCCGGGTGTGGCGTTGCGGCTTCGAAGAGCGTGGTCGTCACGCGCGTGCCGACGGCGGTGCCGTCCGCGTCGGTGGTCCGCTTCGGATCGAGCGGGATGACGAGATAGCGGCGACCGTTCGCGTGCGGGCGCGGCAGACGGCCGGCGTCGACGTTGACTTGCAGGCTCGGGTAGAGCAGCCGCGGGGGCGCCAGCGTGGCGTCCCGGGCGGTGCGCAGCGCCACGAACTCGGCGCGGGTCGTGCTCGCGCGGAGCTGGATGTTGCGCTCCTTCGATGCGCCGATGGTGGTCTCGTGACGGAGCTCGCGTCCGTTCGGTTGGTAGTCGTGGCCGACGAAGACGCGCGTCGCATCGGGCAGTGCGTAGAGCCGCTCGTGGATCGACGTGTAGAGCGTGTCGGCGCTCCCGGCCGGGAAGTCACACCGTCCGGTGCCCGCGTCCTCGATGAACAGCGCGTCACCGACGAAAACCGCATCGCCGAACCGGTAGCTGACGCAGGCCGGTGTGTGCCCTGGCGTCGCCATCACCTCGAAGCCGAGCGTGCCGGCCGCGACCTCCTCGCCGTCGTCGAACAGGCGGTCGAACTGGCTGCCGTCCGTCGGGAACGAGGCCGGCAGATCGAACACCTCGCGGAAGAGGCTCTGCACGGCGCGAATGCCTGCGCCGATGCCGATCTTCGCGCCGAAGCGCCGCGCGAGGTACTGGCTGCCGCTCAGGTGATCGGCATGGGCATGCGTCTCGAGCACATGGTGGATCCGGAGCTCGTGCTGGCGCACGAACGCCGCGAGCTTCTCCAGCGAGTCGGTCGCGGTGGACGAGGACAGCGGATCGTAGTCGAGCACGGGGTCGATCACGACGGCGTCGCGGCTCTGCGGGTCGAACACGACGTAGGACAACGTCGAGGTCGCGGGGTCGAAGAAGGTCTCGATCTGCATCGCGGGCTCCTGCGTCGGTGAGAGCCAGGTCCGCGCGATTGGATTCGCACCGGCCGCGGAAAACCGCGCGAAGTCGAGCTCGGGTGGGCGACGCGGCTCAGTCGGTGCAGACGCCGCTCTCGTGGAGCACGTCGAGCGTTCGCCGGTCGAGGATCAGCAGGCACTCGACGGGCGTGTCCGTGCAGCTGCCGCACTCGACGCCGTACTCCTGCTCCTCTCCGCCCTCGTCGTCCTCGCTGCATTCGGAGATGCGGGTGCCGCTGAGCCGCTCCACCTCGACGACGACGACGGCGTCCGCGAGGGTGGTCAGCAGCGCGTCGTCCAGGCTCGACGGACACTGCCCGCTCGCGACGTCCGCGACGATCCCACTCACGACGATGCCGCCCGCCTCACGGCGCGCGACCGCGAGCTGGGACATGTCGGCCTGTTGCAGATAGAGGGGCCACGGACCGTCGCCGCGACACGCCCCCTTGCACAGGCGGCGCTCGGCCTCTGCGGCGCTGATGCTCTCCGCATCGGCGTCGAAGCTCTTCCACACCGCTCGCCAGTCGGCGTACGTCTCGGTCGTGACGGTCTCGGGCGGTGGCTTCGCGGGCTCGGGGCACCGCGAGGCGTCCGCGGTGGGCCGACACGCCGTGTCGAGGACGAGCGCGAGCGCGATCACGGGCACCGTGCGTGGGACCGAGCTCATGTGGGGAGGGTAGCAATGCTCGGCTTCCTCATCGACGTTCGGAACGGCTCGCTCCTCGAACGGTGCCGCTACCCGCGAGGTTCCTCTTGCTCGCGCTGCCTTGCGTGGCGCTGCTCGCCGCGTGCCCTCGTCGAGACCCCGGTCTCTTGCGCGCGACCGTGGGGGCCTCGAGCCCCGCTGGGGGGATCGCCGACCCACTGCGCCGAGCCGGCCTCGGACGATCGCACGAGATTCGTGAGCGACGGAGCTGGCCGCGGGGCTGCATCATCGACGCACGTCCATGCCATCTGCTCCACCGCGCGCATCCGCTTCTCTGCTCCTCTCGTCGATGCTCGTCGCGTGCGCGAGCACGAGTGATGGCGATGCCGCGGACGGCACCGGCACCACGACCGGTACCGCGTCGTCGACGGCGAGCGAGACGTCGGGCTCGAGCGCTCCGCAATCCTCGAGCTCGCTCGGCAGCGAGACCGCGGTCGACACGAGCACGAGCGGCGCTGGTCCGGAGAGCAGCGACAGCGGCAGCGAGGGCCCACCTTCGCCGGTCGATTGTGCCGACGCCGACCTGCCCGCGTGGCTCGACGGCAAGCCGACGCACGAATGGTTCGAGATCCCCGACACCGCCGGCGCGGGTGGTGCGGCGATCGATGCGTACAGCGGCTTCGCGCTGCGCGACAGCACCTCCGAGATCGTGATCGCGGCCGCGGGTGGTCACGGCGACAGCGCGGACAATCGCGTCGTCACGCTCGCGCTCGCCGAGGACGCACCGACGTGGACGCTGCGCCACGCCTCGAGCACCGACACGCCGGTCGACGTGCCCTACTACCCCGACGGGCTGCCGTCGGCGCGCCACGTGTACCAGTCGGCGCACGTCGTCGACTCGCAGGACCGCGTGTTCCTGGTCTACGCGCGCTTCGTCTATGGCTCGGCGGTGTCGTTCCCCACGGTCGACGCGTTCGATCTGTCGACGAACCTCTGGGATCCGCAGGGCACCTGGCCCGACGTGCCCGAGGGCGGCAGCACCGGCGCGCTGACGCTGCGCACCACCGAGGAGGTGCTGACCAGCACGCTGTTCACGTTCCGCGCGAGCGATGCCAGCTGGGCGCAGCCGATCGGGACGATCGCGCCCGTGCCGGTGCGCTGGCCGCTCGCGCACGACACGATGCGCGACCGGGTGCTCACGCTGCAGTGGGGCGACGGCCAGGGCTACGACGGCCCCGAGGTGTACTCGTCCCAGGTCGACATGGCGGCCGGCGTGCAGACGATCGTCACGCTCGAGCCGAGCGAAGCGCTCACGACGTTCGAGACCGAGATGCCGACCTACTCGGCGATGGACTACGACCCCGACAACGATCGCTTCCTGTTCTACTCGGGGCAGGGCGAGGCCGCGGGCCGCGTGTACGTCGTCGAGGCCAGCGAAGAGGACACGCGCACGATCGAGCTGCTCGCGCTCGGCAAGGGCTCGGTGACGCCACCGCCCTCGCCGGGCTCGGGCGTGAACAACAGGTTCCGCTACGTGCCGGGGCTGTGCGGGTTCGTGTTGCTGGCCGATGGTGCGAGCAACCTGCAGTTCCTGCGCACGGCAGGGTGAGAGGGGCGCGTGGCGCCGCCACGATCCTCACTTCTCGCCGAAGCGCCCCTGCAGGAACGCGAACAGGTCCGCGAGCTGGCGATCGTCCAGCCGCTGCCCCCACGCCGGCATGCCGCCGCGGCCCTCGACCACCGTGTTCGCGAGCTGCCATGCCGTCTTGCTCGCGAAGCGCTCCTCGAGCGCGGGCCCGAAGCCACCTTCGCCATCGTCGCCGTGGCAGTCGACGCAGCGCTGCTCCGCCGTCGTCGCGCGGAACACCTGCTCGCCCGCGACCGCATCACCACCGCCGTTGACGATCGCATCGATGCGCTTCCACTTCGCATCCTGTGCGCCGCGAGCCTCGACCTCGGTACGCATCAGCTCCGTGAGATCGTCGATGCGGCTGAAGGCCCACGAATAGTCGGTCGCGAAGCTCGAACGCCGCCGCAGTCGACCGTTACCGGGATAGCGGTTGTCGTCGCCGAGCAGCAGATCTTCGTGCAGGATCACGTCGGTCAGCTCGAACGCTTCGCCGTCCTCCGCAATGCGCGTGCCCGCGTGCTGGTGGCAGCCGATGCAGTTCGTGCGCGCGTTGCCGGGCTCGTGCTCCACATACGGATTGCTGCACCACGTCGGGTTGCCGGCCGCCGGATCCGTCGCCGCCAACGCGGCCTGCAAGGACGGCAGATCCGCGAATCGCCCCAGCACGTCGGGATCCGACTCGAGGTAGTCGACCACCACGCACATCTTGTAGTTCTTCCACACCTCGGGCAGCGCATCGAAGCTCGCCGGCCGATCCGCACCGAAGTCGTCGTTCGGTTTGTCGCTCCACCACAGCGTGACCCACTGCCAGTGGCGCAGCTCCTTCGTCATCACGTGCAGTGCGGTGAGTCGGTAGCGCGCGCCCGAGGCGGTCTCGATCGTGTAGATGTCCTCGGGCGTCGGGAGCTCCGCGCCGTAGCTGCGATCGCCCTTGTCCTCCCACTCCGCGCGCGCACCCGGGCCGATGCGCCGCGCGAGGCTCTGCGCGTCGGTGTCGTAGGCGGGCAGCTCGAAGCCGAAGCCGACGCGGGACCACACCGCCTTCACGATCGCCGAGCCGCCTTGCTCCGGCAGCGCCGACAGTGCGTCGAAGCGCGCCTGGCCGATCGCGGCCGGATCGAGCGCCGCCCACGGATCGCCCGCGTCGCCGGGGAACTCGGTGCGGAAGCAGCTCGAGAAGCTATCCGGCGGCTCCTCGCAGGGCTCGCCCGGCGTGCACCACGTGTCGGCCAGCACGTCGTTGCGGCAGCCGAGCACCTCGGCGTAGTTGCGCGCGGTGTGCAGCGCGATCGCGGGACTGTAGAGGATCCGTGCGATCCCACCGCCGGGGCCCGCGGCGCCGCTGAACGCACTCTGCCGCGCGATCGCACAGCGCTCGCCGTAGGACTCCTCGCTCTCGTCCTTGCCGCGCTCGAGGTCGCAGCCGAACAATGCGAGCACCGCGGCGGTGTAGCGCTGCAGCGGCCAGCGCCGCGAGCGATCGATCTCGCTGTGGTCGCCGAGCATCGCGGCGCCGACGAGCGCGTCGTCGAGCCGATCTTGTGCGAGCTGGCCCTCGGCGCCGAGGTGCGCATAGGCGTCGCCGAAGATCAGCTTCAGATCCTCGACCCCGTACCAGGACTCGAAGCGCGGGATCATCGGGATCTCGCCGCCGCCCGGCAGCGAGAGGTTGTCGCAGGTGGGCACGCAGGCCGCGGCCGCCTCGTCCCACGCGCAGATGTTCGCGACGTCCCCGGACTTCGCGTCTGCGCAAGTGCCCTGCGCTCGCTTCGCGCAGCCCTCGAGCTCGCGATCGGCCACGTTCGGTGCGCAGGCGGGACGCGCGTCGATGCGATCGGCGAGCCCGAGCAGCGGTACCGGCTCGAGCACCTTCTTCGCCGTCGCCCACGCCTGCTCCCGGCGCGCTCGCATGTTGCCGGCCAGACGCGTCGCGCTGGCCTCCGGATCCGCGAGCATCGCCGCGTCGGCGGGGTAGGGGCTCGGCGGTCCGACCAGCGAGCGCCCGAACACGTCGGCCTTCGGCGCCTCGTCGTCCCACGGCAGCGTCGCGGGGCCGCCCTCCGCCGCCGCGTCACCGCCGTCGTCGCAGGCGACGACGAGCGCGGCGCAGAAGAGCGCGGTGATGATCCGTGCACGCATCGAGTGGTTTGCTCGCGCGCTACGGGTTCGCGGCGGCCAGGCGCAGCGCAGCGTCGGTGGCCATCAGGCGATCCCCGTCCGCGCCCTTCGCGAGGAAGTAGATCCAGCCGCTCGAGGTGAAGTGGGGGAACAGCGCCTTCGTGCCCTCGGGCATGTTCGTCACCTGTACGCGGCTGCCGTCGCGCAGATCCGCGACGTAGAGGTTCGACACCCCGTTCTCGTAGTGGTGCGTGACGACGAAGCGCTCGTCGAACGAGATGTTGGCCTTCGCACCCGGCATGCACAGGAACTCGAGCGCGTTGTCGATGTCGATCGAGTAGCTGTCACCGGCGGGCTTCGCATTCACCTTGCGCACCATGTAGCCGTGGGCAGTGCCGTCGCCCTTCGCGACGCGGCTGATCACCAGCCGACCCGAGGGCGAGAGCACCGAGTCGCCCTCGAACGGCGAGTCGACCACCACCGCCGGCTTCTGCACCCACGTCTCACCGTCGTGGACGAGCGGCGAGAACTTCATCGTCGAGGTGTCGCTGAAGCCGGCGCTGGGATCGTGGTTGCTGGTGCCCGAGTCGCTGGTGAACTGGCTGTTGATGACGAAGTAGTCGCCGCCGTCGAGGTTCACCGCGACGTGCTGGTAGAGGTTGATGCCCTGCGCGGTGCTGCAGCCGGCCTCGGTGAAGTCGATGCCACCGGAGAGCGCGGTCGCGTCGGTCAGCACCGACTGGCTGCAGAGGCCGGCGCCGCCGCCCTGCATGATGAAGCCCTTGTTGTTCGGGAAGAAGCCCGGGTCGTACGAGCCGCGCACGCCGATGTCCTTGCCGGTCTGCAGGTCGGTGATCGTCGCGCCGAAGCCACTGTCGTTCGGGCTGCGGCCGCCGTTGCCGACGAAGCGACCGTCGGCGGAGCTGCGGGTCCAGAAGCTGGTGTTGAAGCCCAGCTCGCGCACCTGCACCACGCGCACGCCGTCGATGTCGCCGGCGGCCCAGCTCTTCTGCTCTGTCGTGCCCGCGAAGCAGCCGGTCAGCGGATCGTCGCCGGTGCAGCCGAACGGCGCGATGCCGGCCTCTTGGTTGCGCGCGGCCCAGCCGTCGAACTTCATGTCCTCGATGTGCGTGAGCATGTCGGGGCTGATCGTCGCGACGCCGGCCCGCATCGCGGCCTCGTCGCACGTCGCCGGTGCCGGAGCCTCCTGCAGCAACACGTCGAGCTGATCGAGGTCCTCGTCGAGCACCCACTTGGTCAGCACCGCGAACTCGCGGGCCGAGAGCGGCGGGTGGCTGCCCTTGGGCATGCTCACGCGCTGCCGGAACGCGCCGTACTCCAGCGGGCCGACGGCCGGATCGAAGGCCTTCGCGAACAGCTTCTGGAAGTAGCCGAACTGCACGCCGGCCACGAACACGCCCAGCTTCTCGGCGGAGAAGACCGTGCCGGCACCGTCGGTGCGCATGCGATCGACGATCGCGAGCGCCTTGGCCGGGTCCATGTCGTCGACCATCGCGTGCAGATCGATGCCGACCTCGCTGCGCGCGGCGCTGGTGAGCTCGGCCCACTTCTCGAGCCCGCGACGCGACACGGGGTGACACTCCGAGCAGCGCCGCGAGCCGACGTCGACACCGTCGACCTGGATCGGCGCACCGAGCACGGTGAGCGCTTCGGTCGCGAGCTCGGTGCCACGCTCGGTCACCTCGGGCAGCTCGGTCGGATCGCCGGGCGTGGTCGGGAGATCCGCCCACTTGCACGCGGCGTCCTCGGGGTTCGCACCGCACTTGCGGATGAAGTCGAGCGACTTCGCGAACTCCGACGAGCTCCACAGCTCGTCGTCGAGCACGTCGCGAGCGGTCGGCGGCATCCAGAACACCTCGCCGAAGCCGTGGTGGCTCTCGGTGCGCAGGCCTTCCCATGCCGAGTCCTCGCCGACCAGACGATCGAGCCACGGCGACTGCCCACAGAACACGCAGCCGCCTTCCTCGTTCGAGCGCGCCGAGAGCGACGACGACGACGACCACTGATCACGACCGATGCGGTGACACTTCGTGCACGCCGCGGCCTCGTCGGACACCAGGTGCTGCGGCATCGTCCAGCCCTGATCGGCGGAGTCCAGCAGCGTGTACGGGCCGTTGTAGCCCTCGACGAAGTCGGGATCGTGACCCATCTTCGGCACGACCGGGTTGCCGTTCTGATCGAGCGCCTTGTCGATCCACGGCGAGTGGATGAACGGATCGGTGCTGTGGCAGCCGGCGCACTGGATGCCGCCGTTGGGGCCGATGCCGCCCTGGATGCCCATCCACATGTCGTTCCACTGCTGCGGCGACGCCTCGCTCTGCACGTTGTCGGCGGGGTGCGGGATCGCCTGGCCGTCGTTCGACGGCACCGGCGTCGTGCCGCCGGGCAGCTGGTTCTGGAAGAAGCAGGTCTTACCCGTGGCCGGGTTGTGCCCGATCATCGCCATGTCCTCGTAGCGACCGAGCGCCTCGTGGGACTTGCGGCAGAGCAGCACCCAGTGCGTGCCCTGATCGTTGCGCGCATGGGCGACCCGCGGGCCGTTGATGCCGGCCTCGTCGTCGGCGTTGGCCTCGCAGTGGCTGTAGATGTACTGCGGGTCGTCGCACTCGAACGAGCGGTTCTTCGTGCTCTTCGTGACGTTGCCGGCGAGATCGGTGAGCGTGGTGGGGATCGGCGTGCCGATCTCGAGGCAGCTGATCGTCTTGTAGTCTGGGGCCTCGCCGTCGCCGAGGCGCTCGCCCCAGAACGGGATGTCGCCCATCTCGGCGACGCAGGCCTCGGCGTAGGCCTGGTTGCTGACGATGCGCACGCCGTCGTCGTCGACGTCGAACTTGCCGTTCGCACCGACGCGATCGAGCGCCTGCCGGAGGTCGTAGCGCGCCTCGTGGGTGACCGCGCCGTCCGAGGTGATGCAGATGTCGACGAACCAGCTGCGCGCGAGGCGATCCGCATGGGCCTCGTCGCTCTCGCCGAGCAACGTCTCGGGCGTGGTCGGGTCCGCGAACTGCTCGGGGGCCACTGCGGGGCCGACATAGGCGTGCGGCGTGCTGTGCTTGCGACCGACCGTCGGGATCGATCCGCTCTCGATCGCACAGTCGAGCGAGTCGCCCTCGGCCAGCGAGCGCACGCGCGTGTGCAGCACCTCGCCGTCGGCGAGATCCCGGTCGAGCACGATCAGCAGATCGCCGCTGTTCTCGTCGTAGCCGAGGCTCGAGCGCAGCGCCCCGCCGCGGCCGCCTTCGTCGCTGCATCCAGCGAAGAGCGCGAGTCCGGCGAGGGTCATGAAGGGAGTGAGGTCGGTGCGTCGCGTGGTGGTCATGGGTGCCGCCCGGCCGCACGTAGTGGTACCGCGACCTACATGGGTTCCCTGGGGCTGGGCAATTCGGCCAGGGCTGGGCTTCACGCGCGATCGAGGCGCTGAGGAGGTCCAGCGGCCCGAAAGCACGGGGTGGCCCGGCTGCGTGGACTACGTAGCGGCGTCGATCAGCCCTGCGTGCTGCGTGCCGATGATCGCTGCCGAGCAACTCGATCCTCCGTTCGCGCGCGCTGGAGACGATCGCGGCGGAAGCTCGGTCGTCGCTACGGCGCACCGGTCGAGCGGATGCGCTCGGGCCACGGCATTTTCGACGAGACCCGCATCTCGGTGATCGCCGACGCGACGATCGTCGAGCTCGGCAGGAATCGCGGGGCAACCGTCCGACGTGCGCCGCTTCCGGCCGAACATCCTCGTCGAGGGAGTGGTCGCGCGTCCGTTCGAGCACGACGATGCGGACGGCTCGAGCTCGGACAGCGGATCCACTTCGCGCGTGCGTGAGCCAGTGCGCCGCGCGAGCCCGAATCGGGCCGCTCGAGCTCGACGCATCGTCGCCGAGGCGATCGCGATCTTCGCTACGCTGACGCGATGGCG
>CAZFKC010000037.1:0-12788 GCA_964519175.1 uncultured Nannocystaceae bacterium | reverse complement strand
CTCGACGCATCGTCGCCGAGGCGATCGCGATCTTCGCTACGCTGACGCGATGGCGATCAGCGCAGGAAGCCCGAGTGCCGCACGGCTCGCAACCCTCGTCTTCTTCGGCATCGTCGGCTGCCCCGACACGAACGAGACCGTCGCGACCGCGGAGGAGAGCTCGAGCAGTGGCGAGGCCGACACCGGCACGACCGCGACGACGACGAGCCCGACGACGAGCGCATCGTCGGATCCGACCAGCTCGAGCGGCCCCGTCGATTCCACCGACGAGAGCACGTCGACCACGTCGGACGCCACCGAGAGCAGCAGCAGCTCGGAGGGCTCGAGCAGCGAGTCCACGGGAGGCGACGGCTGTGACGTCGCCGACGACTGCCCGCCGAGCGACGATCCGTGTCGCACGGCCGCTTGCATCGACAGCGTCTGCGACACGCTGCCCGCCAACGACGGTGCGGACTGCGACGACGGCCTCTTCTGCACGACCGCCGACGTCTGTAGCGCGGGGACCTGCGTCGCGGGTGCGCCCCTGGTCTGCGACGCGCCCGACGCCTGCAACGATGCGGTCTGCGACGAGGACTCGCAGGCGTGCGTACCGGTGCCGGCGAACGAAGGCGGCAGCTGCGACGACGGCGACGCGTGCTCGATCGACGACGTGTGCAGCTCGGGCAGCTGCGCGCCCGGGCCGGGCCTCGACTGCTCGTTCCTCGACGGCGGTTGCGTCGTCGGCGTCTGCGTCGAGGGCCTCGGTTGTCAGGAACAGGCCGCCGACGAGGGGCTGCCGTGCGACGACGGCCTGTTCTGCACGGTCGCCGACAGCTGCATGTCGGGCAGCTGCACCGGGGCGCCGAACGACTGCGCACCACCGGACGATCCCTGCATGATCGGCGTCTGCGACGAGGTGGCGCAGGGCTGCATCAGCTTGCCCGGCAACGACGGTGCCGTGTGCGACGACGGCGAGCTCTGCACCGGCGGCGAGACCTGCTCTGGCGGAGCCTGCAGCGGCGGTGCACCGGCGAACGAAGGCGCGGCCTGCGACGACGACGACGGGTGCACGATCGGCACGACGTGCGCATCGGGGGTGTGCACGGATCCGACGGACGAGATCCTCGCGTGCGTGGCGGACGACGCGTGCTGTCCGGCGGGCTGCGCCGCGGGCACCGACGGTGACTGCCTGTACTGGCAGAGCGGCGTGCAACAGAATGTGCCGGACGCAGCGCTGGTCGGGTGGTCGCAGTGCCACACCGAGACGTACGCGGACTCCGGCGCGGCCCTGCCCACGGTGCTCTCGAGCTGCGATGGCGCGAACCTCCTGCTCGCGTGCCGTCCGGTCGGCGCCGCGAGCTGGACGTTGTTGGCGATGGCACCGCGCGCCGACGTGTTGTTCGAGTGTGGATTCGCGCAGAACTGCACGATGCAATCGAACGGCGTCGGCTGGTACTACTCCGATTCGTACTCGTGGGGCTTCGCGCCCGGCGGTCAGGCCGTGAACCGCAACTCGTGCGACTACAACGACGGCGGTCAGACGGTGCCCGAGCAACGCCTGTGTTGGCACACGGGCGACGGCACGTTCAACTCGGGCTACCGCTGCGGCAGCAACGATCTCAACGGCGACGGCGGCTGGGAGCGCGCGATCTTCGAGGCGGACTGATCGCGCGCGCGACCCCACGCCGCGCAGCGTGCGAACCTGAATGCGACGGTCGGGTGCGCGACGGCGCACGCACGCTTCGCGAGCGCCCGAGCTGCGTCGCCCTTGTGCTCGCTTCGCAGGACGTCCGCGAGCACGATCTCCGCCTCCGCCAACACATACGGCAGTCGGCCGCGTGCCCTCGCGTGCTCGACGGCGGCGCGTGCGTGGGTCTCGGCCTCGTCGACGCGGCCGAGGCCGAGCTCGGCCTCCGCGATGCTGGTCAGGAATCGGTCGGCCTCGCCGCGCTCGGATTCCGGCAGCGCTTCGAGCATCGCCCATGCGCGCTGCAGCTCGGAGAGTGCGGCAGCGTGCTCACCGCGAGCGACGAGTACGTCGCCGACGTGGACGAACGACTCGGCGACGCGCTCGTGCGTCGGCCCGAACGCGAGCGGGGCCAAGGCGTTCGCGTCGAGCATCCACCGTAACGCGAGGTCGAGCTCGCCGCGCAGGCGATGCGCGAGCCCGATGTCGGTGAGCGCGAACGCGACGTTGGGATGTCGCGGGCCGTACATCCTCGAGGTGATCGCCAGACCGCGGCGGACGTCGGCGAGTGCCGCCTCGGGATTGGCGGCGAGCAGCTCACTCCGCCCCCGTTCCAGCCAAGCAGAGCCCGTATCGGGGTGCCAGGGCCCGAGCGTCGCCTCGCGAATCTCCACGATGCGTCGGCGTTCCGTCTGCGCCACTTCGTACTCGCCGGCGAGCTCGTGCGCGAACGCGAGCTCGTCGAGCGCCAGCGCGAACTCGGGGTGGTCGGATCCGACTGCGGTCTCGATGATGGACTCGGCCCGCTCCGCCGCGGCGATGGCCCCGGACACGTCGTGCAGCTTGCTGCGCACGCCAGCCACCGCGAGCAGAGCGTGGCCGACCCGGAGCGGGTCGACGTCATCCGCGTGCTCGACGAGCTCGAGCGCGCGCTCGAGGGTCGCGAGCGCCTTCACGTTGTCGCCGAGGCGCTCTTCGATGAGGCCCAGGTTGTGCAGCGTCCTCACCAATCGCGCGTGGTCTTTGCCGGGTGCGCGCTCCTCGATCTCGAGCGCGCGCTCGAGGAGCGCGCGGCCTTCGACGAGATGCCCCTGCGCGCCACGTAGGCCGGCCAGGTTCGTCAACGCCTTCGCCACGTCGGGGTGTTCTGGGCCGAGCAAGAGCGTTCTGCCCTCGAGCACGCGTTGCATCGTCGTGGCGGCCGCCGTCATGTCGCCGAGGTCGACCTGCACGACGCCGATGTTCGCGAGCACCTGCAGCGTTCGCGCGTCGTCCGGTCCGAGGATGCGCTCGCGGATCGCGAGCGCGCGTCGCCAGTATTCGAGCGCAGCGGAGAAGTTGCCCTGCCGATGCCAGACCGCAGCGCGGGAGTTGAGCAGGCTCGCGGTCGGAAGCCCCTCGTCGGGATCGGCCCGCGCCACGAACGCGTCGGCCACCTGCGCCCACAGCTCGGCCTGCTCCGGGCGCCCGAGCTCGCCATGGCCGAAGGTGAGGCGTGCGAGCACGTCCATCGCCACTTCGTCGTCTCCCAACCGCACCGCGAGGGCGAACGCTTCCTCGTACAGCGCCACGGCGGCGGCTTCGTCGTCGTTGCGCTCCGAGCACAGGCCGACATGCATCAGCGCATCGAGGCGCAGCGCGGGCCAGTCGAGGGCTTCTGCCCGCGTGAGCACGACGTCGGCAAGTGCGCGTGCGGCCTCGCTCTGACCGGCAGCCCAGAGCGCCCGGCTGCGCGCGAGCTCTCGTCGCAGCTCGGCGACCTCCTCGCGTCGCGCCGAGTCGTCGGGCGGTGGCGAGCGCTTGGCGAGCGCCGCGACGTCGTCACACGGCGCGAGGCTCGGCAGCTCCGCCACCGCCTGCACCGCGTTGCGAATCGTGTCCTCGTTCGCGCGACCGAGCTCGTCGATCGTCGCCGCCAGCTCGTCGCGGTGCTCGAGGAGACACTCGCGGCTGCGGGCGGCGAGGTCGGCTTGTCGACGGCCTTCGAGCGCCGTGAGGCAGGTCGACGTGCGCATCGCCGCCCAGTCGGCGGCGTGGGCATCGAGCCGTGGTTCCACGCGTTCCCACGTGGCCGCGCCGTAGCTGAGCTGGGGTCCGAGAATCGCCGCCTGCACGGCCCTGCGCGCGCCGTCGTTCCAGATCTCGGCGATCGTCTGTCCTTCGTGCGCGCACGCCTCGCGATCACGGGCGTCCGACCATGCTCGAGCGCCCCATGCAGCGGGGATCGCCGCGATCCCGAGCACGATCGCGATCCGTCGGCGTCGCCGCCTCCTCGGATCGTCCGAGAGCGCGGCGAGGAGCTCGTCCATGCTCGAGAATCGCTGCGCCGGATCGGACGAGAGCCCGCGCTGCAGCAACCTGCGCAACCGCGTGGGCACGGACGTCGGCGTGTCGTGCTCGCGCGCGGCCCTGGTGAAGGGATGCTCGCGGTACAACGCCTCCCACAGCGCGACGCAGAAGCTGAACTGGTCGGATCGCGCGTCGGCAGGCCGGCCGCGCCGGTGCTCCGGCGCCATGTACCGGAACGTGCCCGCGACGGTGCTGGGTGGGGTCGTGCTCGTGGCCTGCTCGGGGCTCTCCGACGTCGTCGTCGCCTCCTCGGCCGACTCGGGGCGCGCGAGGCCGAAGTCGAGGATCTGCACGCGACCGTCCGGACCGACCAACGCGTTGTCGGGCTTGAAGTCGCGATGCACCAGACCAGCCGCATGCGTCGCCGCGAGGCCACGCCCGGCCTGGAGATACGCGGCGAGGCACTCGCGCCACGTCGCGCAACGCTCCGCGCAGTGCACCCGGAGAGTCTCGCCACGAATCAGCTCCATCGCGATGAAGACACGCCCCGAATGCACGCCCACGTCGTAGATCGCGACGACGTTCGGGTGCGCGATGCGGGCCAGCGCGCGCGCCTCCTCGAGCAACCGCTCCTGCTCGCGCACGCCGGAGCTCGCGGGGCCGAGCACGAGCTTGACCGCGACCTCGCGATGGAGCTCCGCATCGCGAGCGACGTAGACGACCCCCATCCCGCCGGCACCGAGCCGCCGGATCACCTCGTAGCGGCCGATCATCGTCGGCTCGAGCGGCTCGTCGAACACGCCCGCACGCACGGTCCGCTGCATGCGTGCGGCTTCGACCGAATCGATCCGCAGCCCGCGCTCGTCGACCCTGCGCAGTAGCGTGTCCTCGTCCACCGAGGCTTCCGAGGATAGCGGGCCCGTGGTCGCGCGAACACCGTGCTCCGGGGCCCGCGGGAGTCGCCTGCGTCACCCCCCGAGCGCCTCGATCACCTTCGTCACCCGCGCCCGATCCGAGGCCGCGTGCTCGCCCGACAGCCAGCGGTCGAACAGCGCGCGGCTCTCGTCGCGCTTGCCCTGCAGCGCCGCGAGCAACGCGTCGAGCTCGTCCGACACGCCGCGGTAGTGCAGGGGCCGGCACGCCACCGCGCGCTCGGCCAGCGCGCGCGCGCCCTCGCGATCGCCCCTCGAGAGCTTCAGCTCCGCGGACAGCTGCTGCGCGATCCAGCAGGTGTGACCCGCCCGCAACGCGGCACCGAGCAGCGGCTCTGCGGCATCGAGCTCGCCACGCGAGAGCGCGAGGCGGCCGAGGTTCTCGTCGTGGATGTGCCAGCGCGTGATCCCCTTCATGCGCCGCCACAGCGTCTCCGCCTTCTCGACGTCGCCGTCGCGATCGGCGAGTCGTGCGAGCACGGCCAGCGCATGCACCTCGTTGGGATCCGCGGCATGGGCCGCCGTCGCCAGCTCGCGCGCCGCCGCCCAGCCCTCGACCGCCAGCGCCGTATAGGCCAGCTCGCCGAGATCGGCCGCATTGCTGCACTGCGCCTTGCCGAACACGAGCGCCTCTTCGTGACGCCCGAGTGCGACGAGGGCCTCGAAGCGCGACACCTCCCAGCGGCTCAGCTTGCCGTCGTCGTCGAGCTCGCCCTCGCCTTGCCCGAGCTCGAGCGCACGCGCGAGCGCGTCCTCCCACTGTCGGCTCGCCTTCGCGATGCGATACGACAGCGGCCGTCGTCGCAGCTCGCGGCGCTCCTCGGGGATCTTCGCAGCCCACTCGTCGACCACCCGGCGTGCTTCCTCGGCGCCGGAGAGCGCGAGGATCGCCTCGACCTTCGCTTCCATGATGTACGAGGTCGGCACGCACGGAGCCAAGGCCTCGAGCGCTTCGGCATGCCGACCGCGATCGAGCAGCTGTCGCGCGAACAGCCGCCGCGGGGCCACGAGCGCCGGCGCGGCCTCGATCGCGCGGCGGAAGAGCGCCTCGCCGCGCGTCTCGTCCGGCCCGCCTGCGGTCATCAGATCGTCGGCCTCGAGCGCGAGCACGAACGGATCCTGCGGCGCCAGCTCGGCGAGCTGCGCGACGACTTGCCGTGCCGGATGCGGCGCCCAGGTCACCTCGAGCAGCAGCCGCGCATGCGCGCGCGGGATCGCGGCGATGCGCGGCAGATCGCGCGCCAACGCCCCGAAGAATTCGTGCGCCCCACCGAAGCCCTGCACCGTCGCAAAGACCTCGCCGACGCGATCGAGCTGCGCGAGGTCGAGACCCCCGCTGGCTGCGGCGCGCCGCAGATAGCCGAGGCCGTCGTTGGGATGACCCGCGCGCGCGAGCACGTCGCCGAGCCGGAACAGCGCCTCGGGCGAGCTGCCCAGGCCCACCGCCGCGGCGCACGAGGTGATCGCGTCGTCCCAGCGCTCGGCCTTCGCCAGCGCAGCCCCGAGCTCGCGCTGTGCCCACGAGTACGTCGGACGGATCGACAGCGCCTTGCGGAGATCGGCGACACCGGCCTCGAGCTCGCCACGGCTGCACTTCGCGGCGCCGCCGAGCGCGAGCGAGCTCGGCATCGAAGGATCGATCTCGGCGAGCTGCGCACAGACCTCGAGGCACGCGTCGAAGCGTCCGTACACGTAGGCGAGATCGGCGGTGTTGGCGAGCAGGTGGACGTCCTTGGGCCGCTCGGCCCTCAGCTTCGTCAGCCCCTCGAGCGCCTGGTCGACATGGCCCGCGCGCGCGAGCAGGCGCGCATGCTCGAGCGCGAACGCCGTCGAGCCGGGGCGCAGCTCCACCGAGCGGGCGAAGGCCGCGATGCCGCCGTTCAAGTCGTCGGCGCGGCCGAGGATCTTGCCGCGCACGTACCAGTTGTAGGCGTTGTCCGGTGCACGCTCGAGCGCGACGTCGTTCAGGATCGCGGCGAGCGACGCGTCACCGTCGTCGCTCGCGAGCTCCGACAGGTTCTCGTTGCTGCGCACGTGCGACCAGTCGCGACGCAGCGCGTTCTCGAAGGCCTCGCGCGCCGCACGATAGTTGCCGAGCGCCAGGTGACAGTCGCCGATCGAGCACCAGTTGTTCGCGTCGCCGGGATCGCGGTCGCGCGCACGCTCGAACGCCGCGAGGGCCTCGCCGTACTTGCCCTCCGAATCACGCACGCGGCCGACGAACTGCTGCGGCCACTCGTCGTCGGGCCACAGCCGGACGATAGCCGCGAGCACGTCGGCGAGCGCCTTGGCGCTCTCGGCCGTCCCCACGCGGCGATGGGCATCCTGCGCGCGCACGAACTTCAGCACCCACGCGAGCTCGTAGGCCTCGTGCAGCGCGATCGCCTCGGCGACGAGCCGGTCCGCATCCTCCTCGCGCTTCTGATCGTGCGCCTCCCAGGCGCGGTCGGTGGTGCTGATGTACGCGCACTCGGTGGCGCCGATGCGGTCGAGCGCCTCGACCAGGTCGTTGCGACCACCGGGCACGGCGACGAGCGCTCCGTGGTTGGAGAACTCGCGCAGCTTCGGCAGCTCGGCGTACCGGGTCTCGCGGACCTCGTGGGTCATCGGATCCTGCACCTCGAGCAGCTGCCGGCGATCGTCGTAGCCGATCGCGACCGCGACGTGCCGCGTCGTCGAGTAGTCCTCCTCGAGGATCACCGGGATGCCGGCGTCGAGGATCGCGCGCAGCCGCTCCAGATCGGCTTCGATGCGGCGGGTGTGGAAGCCGGCGTTGTCCATGTACTGGCGCATGCGATGCACCGGCGTGCCGCCGTCGGGGTGCTTGATCTCCCGTGCGACGTCGACCTGCTCCGCCGCCATGCCGAAGAAGCGCAGGCACAGCTCGACCGAGGCCGGGCCACAGTGATTGCGCAGCTGCGTCACCGAAGGGAACGCCTGCAGCCGCGTGCGGCGCGTGTTGCCGGCGGTGATGCTGTCCATCACGCCGGCGGCGATGCGTGCCGCGAAGTCGCCGGCTCCGGTCGCGGCGATCTTCGTCCATGCCGCGCGCGCGCCGTCGAGATCGCCGGCACGGTAGAGCGCCGACGCGTGCTCGAGCATCAGCGAGCGTGCGGCATCGCCGTCGGGCGAGGCCGCGACGATCTGCGCGAGCGCGTCGGCGGCCGGCGCCCACTCGGCCTTCGCGGCGTGGAGCTGCCACGCGAGTCGCCGCGCGGCGATGTCACCCGCGGGACGCTGACCCAGCGCGGCGATGTGCTCGGCCGCCGCATCGAACTCGCCGAGCACCGTGAACAGCCGCGCGAGCCCGAAGTGGCCCAGCCGCTGCGCCGTGGCGCGCTCGGTGTCGTCCGTGCTCTCGACCGCGAGCGTGCGCTCGAAGGCCTCGCGGGCGGCCGGGCGCTCGTCGAAGGCGATCGCGAGCTCGCCGCGCGTCCACCACGTGCGGGCCGGCTGCGCGCCGATCGAATCCGCCGCATCGAGCTGCGCGGTGGCGAGCTTGCGCGTGCGCTTGCGACCGAAGAGCAGCGCGGCCTCGAGGTGGGCCTCGGCCGCGAGCGCCGGCGCACCGATCCGCATCGCCTGCCGCGCGGCGGACAGCGCGAGATCGATCGCCGCGTCGGTGGACCACCACCCGAGCCGCAGCACGCGAGCGGTGGCGACCTGGTACTCGAGCCGCGTCGCCGTCGTCAGCTCGCGCCGCCCACGGACCTGCTGCAGCGTGTCGTACGCGGCGTTGTACTGCTCGCGTCCGACGAGCGCGCGCGCACGGAGCAGGCCGGCGGTGACGGGATCGAGCGCACCGCCTTCCTTCGGATCCGCGAGACGTGCGAGCGCACGCGTGAACTCGAACGCGTCGAGGTCGGAGACGATGCTCTGGGCGATGGTGGGGAGCTGGGCAGCTTGCATGCGGGGCTCGTCCGGCTCGGGACGATATCAAGGCCGCTGGCCCACGAGGCACGCCGGAACGAGCGGGCTCGCGGGCAGACGAATCGAGCCGGTAGAGCCCCGGTGCCGGAGGTTGTGACGGGACAGGGTCCCGATCACGACACCGTGATGCGTGCGACGCCGCGCGCTTCGAGCAGTCTCGGCAGACGCGCGCGCTGATCCCCGGCGAAGCACAGGTCGTCGCCCTCGACGCTGCCACCGCAGCCGAGCTGCCGCTTCAGCTCGCGGCACCACGTCTCGGCGTCGGCGGGACCGAGGCCGAGTCGCTCGACGACGGTCACCTCCTTGCCACCGCGGCCGGCGCGTTCGTAGCGGACGATCGCTCGCGCGGGGCCGCGTGGCGAGACGGGAGGTGGTGCCGGCTCGGGCATCGCGTCCACCTCGGCGTCCGGAAGTGCGTCGCGTCGTTCGGCGAGCCCCGCGAACGGGTTCGAACGCAGCGCTGGAGTCGGCGGAAGATCGCGACGCTTCGCCATGCTGCGAGTATCGCACCGCGACGAACCCGAACCTGCACGGCGTACAGTCCTCGCGGCGTCATCGGACCCGCCACCGCCCGCCGATGACGCGCACGCGGGATCGGGGCACCGGCCTCGCGCACGTACCACACCAACCGTAGTGGGCTCCGAAGGAGGGACTCGAACCCCCGACCCGGCGGTTAACAGCCGCCTGCTCTACCGACTGAGCTACTTCGGAATGTCGGGCCGGGAGACTGCCTAGCCGGGGCCCGTTCGTCAAGCCCCGGCGTGCACGCGCCTCACGGCGTGCAGTGGGCGATCGTGCGGCCGCCGGCCTCCGACGTCGCGCAGCCGCCGTAGCCCTGCGCAACGCAGTCGATCGTGGCGGCCTCGTCCCACGCGCAGAAGCCGATCACGCCGGCCTCGCACGTCTCGTCCGCATCGAGCGCGCACGCCGGCTCCACGTAGCCGCACGTCGCCGCACCCGCGAACGGGCCCGACTGCCAGTAGCCGCAGCTCTGGCCCTCGGGGTCGAGCGCCGCGCAGTCGCGCTCGGCCAGCGAGCCGCCCGCGCAGGTCGTGAGCACGTCGCCGTCGCAGCTCTGCTCGAAGAAGCCACACGGCTCGCCTTCGCCGATGCAGCCGAGCGCGCTCATCATCTCGTCCATGCCGCAGGTCGTGCCCGCGATCGCGAAGGTCTCGTCGCCCTTCTGGCCGTGCACCGAGACGTAGTTGTACTGCGTCGCGCAGTCGATGCGCTGCACGTGCCCGCTCGGATCGCACTGCACGAGCGTGTCGCCCTCGCAGCTCGGCTCGGTCGCGCCGAACGTGCAGCTCTCGGCGCCGCAGCCGGCCCAGATGTCCTTGTTGCACGACAGCCCCGCGGCCGCGCAGTCGAGCGCAGCCACCGGCTCACCCAGCGGATCGCACAGCACCCACGTGTCGCCGTCGCACGCGTCGCCACCGGGATTCTCGCCGCACAGCGTGCCGAAGTCGTCGAGCGCCGGCGTGCATGCGCGCACGGTCTCGCAATCGCTCGCCGCGAGCTTGCACTCGAGCGCTTCGATCGACAGCCGCTGCACGCCGGTGCTCGCCCACAGCCAGGGCAGATCGAGCGCGTGCGCGAGGCAGGCCTGCACGCCGATCGGCGTGCCGCCGTCGGCCTCGCACGCGTCGATGCGCAGACACTCCACGATGCGCGGATCGAGCTCGTCCGGCGCACCGGTGCTGCTGCTGCTCGACTCGTCGGCGCCGCTCGTCGACGCAGCGGAGCCCGACGAAGTTTCGTCCGAGCTGCTCTCGGTCGTCGCCGTCGTGGTGAGCGTGGTCTCGACCGAGCCCGTCGTGGGTGCGCCGCTCGAGCTGCCGCTCGATTCGTCGGTGGGGGTGGCGCCGCCGTCGTCGCCACAGGCGAGGACGAGGAAGAGGAAGGGGAGGCCAAGCGAAGCTCTCATCGGTCGCGGAAGCTACTGCAGGGCGGTCGCGGTGCAAGCGATGCGCGTGCGGGGCTCCACACGATCGCCGAATGAAGGCGCGCGGGCCCTCGCACCATGCCGCGTCAGCCGCCGAGCTCGCGCAGCCACGGCACGAGCGCATCGGCGATCTCGATCGCGCGCGTCTTCTGCAGGTTGTGCCCGCCGTCGGCGAAGCGCAGCCGCTGTCCGGCCGGCGCGGCCGCCAGCAGCTCCTCGACGACCTCGGGCTCGACGAACGTGTCGTCTGCCGTCCACGCCCCGGCACAGGGCACCCGCACGCGCGCGAGCGCATCGCGGTGCTCGGCGAACGAGAAGCGCGCGAGCACGGCGAGGCAGCGCGCGACCTCGGGCACGGTGATCGACGAGGGAAAGCCGGCGGCGCGCATGCCGAGCCGGTAGAGGCGCAGCACCGCCGGGCCGAGCACGCGCCTGCGCGCGGCGGCGTCGATCGAGCGCAGCCGTGGGACGCGGCGGATCATGCGATGCGGGCGCAGGCCGACCGGCGCGAGCCACACGAGCGCGCGCACGTTCGGGTCGCTCGCGGCGACGTGGGTCGCCACCGGTGCGCCGAACGAGTGCCCGAGCACCGCGTAGCCCGAGCCGATGACTGCGCGGGCGAACTCGGCGACGAGGGCGGCGAGCTCGGGCCACGACGTCGGCGGCTCGCGCATCGCGGTGCCGCCGAACCCGGGCATGTCGATCCGCACGAGCCGGATCCGGGCACCCATCGCGGATGCGAGCCAACGGAAGTCGCGCTGCGATCCGGGCAGCCCGTGGATCGCGAGCAGCGTCGGCCCTTCGCCCTCGTCGGTGTACGTGATCGTCGCGTTCGGCAGCACGCACGCGCGGAGCGGAGGATCGCTCGGGGTCGGCGGACGCACGCGCGGCGCAGCATACCGCTGGCCCGCGCGCGAACGTTGCGCGATGCTCTGCGGGTGCTCGGTCGTTGCCCGTGTGGCTCTGCGCGTCCGCTGAAGGTGTGCTGCGGCCGCTTCCACGCCGGGGCCGAGCCCCCGGATCCGGAGGCGCTCATGCGCTCTCGTTGGAGCGCGTTCGCCGTGCGCGACTGGGAGTACCTCTGGCGCACGCTGCATCCCGATCACGTCGATCGCAGCGATCCGTTCGAGCACTGGCGCGCGGGCGTGGAGGCCGGCGCGCAGGCGCTGCGCTACCGCAAGCTGACCGTGCTCGCGAGCGCCGGCCCCGACGCCGACGGCTTCGCGCACGTGCTCTTCCACGCCGACATCAGCGAGGGCGGGAAGAAGCGGTCCTTCGCGGAGGACAGCCGCTTCGCGAAGGCCGAAGGCGGATGGCGCTACCTCGATGGCGTGGTGCAGCTCGATCGCGAGCTGCCCAAGCCGATCGAGGCGCTCACCTTCGACGCCTTCCACCTCGCGGCGCGGCGCTGAGCTAGGCCGCCTTCAGGCCCTCGGCGTCCATCGCCGCCCGCACGGCCGGGCGCTCTGCGACGCGGGCCTGGAACGCGCGCAGGTTCGGGAAGTCGGCGAGATCGAGCTTCACCGTGCGCGCCCAGTTGGTGACCACGAACAGGTACGCGTCGGCCGCGGTGAACTGCTCGCCGAACAGGTACGGACCGGTCGCGAGCCGCCGCTCGATGATCGCGTAGCGCTTGTGCAGGTACGCCATGCGCTCCTTTCGCTGCTCTTCGCCGGTCGCCGGCGAGAAGAGCGGCGAGTAGGTCTTGTGCAGCTCGGAGTTGATGAACCCCAGCATCTCCTGCACGCGATAGCGGGCCGTGCTGCCGGCCGGCGGCACGAGCCCGCGCTCGGGCGCCCGATCCGCGAGGTACTGGACGATGGCGGGGCCTTCGGTCAGCAGCGAGCCGTCGTCGAGCTCGAGCGCCGGCACGTAGCCCTTCGGGTTGATCGCCATGAAGTCGCGGCCACCGCCGGTCTGCTTCGTCTTGAAGTCGACCTTGTCGAGCTCGAGCTCGATGCCGCTCTCGCGCGCGACGATGTGGGGAGAGAGCGAGCAGGCACCGGGGGAGTAGTAGAGCTTCATG
>CAZFKC010000036.1:66132-86307 GCA_964519175.1 uncultured Nannocystaceae bacterium | reverse complement strand
TCACTCGCTCGGCGTTTCTGTCGCGTCCAGCGACACCGCCGATCACGGACGGCGCAGCCGCAGCGCCAGCGCCAGGGCGAACGGGGCGCTGTGGGCGTACAGGCCCGGCAGCCACAGCGGCAGGCCCAGGAGATCCGGGTGGCGGTAGGTGAACAGGCCCAGCGAGGTCAGCAGCCACTCGACCAGCACGCCGCCCGCGGCGATGCCGAGGCCGAACAACCACGTCACGCCGTGTGTCGTGCGCAGCGCGAGGAAGAGCGCGTAGCAGACCGCCAGCCCGTACGGGTGTCCGTGCCACATGCCGCTCGCCCAGTACGCCGCGAAGAACCACGCCGCCGAGCCGAGCAGCTCGTGCTCGCCGATCGACGCGCGCATGAACAGCCGCGCGCCCTGCAACACGCCGACCGTCGTCGCGCCGAAGAGCGGCAGCACCCACCACGCCTGCCCCCACAGCCAGGGGCTCGCGTAGTACAGCACGCCGTAGTGCACGTGGATCTGATCGCACAGCACCCCGACGATCCCACCGACCAGGAACGCGACCACGACCCGCTGCGTGCTCCACATGCGCGCGCGATTCTATCAGCCGCGGCGGCCACCGCCGGCCGGGCGCGCGAGCCCGCCGAGCTGGTCGCGTAGATCCGCGACCCAGCCGTCGAAGCCGCGGGTCGTCGAGCGCAGCAGCTCGGGCGAGCCCGCGAGCTCGGCCATCGCCGCATCGAGCAGGCCCCGGGCCTTGCGCAGCCGACTCTTCAGCGTGCCCACCGGGATCTCGAGGATCGCCGCGACCTCGCGATCGGACAGCCCCTCCCAGTACGCGAGCTCGAGCGCGATCTGCAGATCGAGCGGGATCCGCCGCAGCGCCTGCAGCAGCACGCGCTGCTCGCTCTTGCGCGCGAGCCCTTCGGCCACCGACGCACCGCTCGCGGCGAGCTGCGCGATCGACTGCTCGGCCGGCGCGGGCCCGCGATCACGGAAATGACGCAGGAGCTTGTTGCGCGCGATGCCGAACAGGAACCCGCGGAAGCCCGCCGCCTCGCGCACGCGATCGCGACCCTCGACGAGCGCGAGGAACGTCTGCTGCACGAGATCGTCGACGTCGCTGCCGAGCTTGTTCGCGAAGAAGCGATAGACCGCCGGCAGGTGGCGCTCCACGATCGTGCGGCCGGCGTGCTCGTCACCGGCGCGCCAGGCCTCGAGCAGCGCCTCGTCGTCGTCGCTCACGAGCTCGCGGCGCGGCCGTGGGGGCGCCGTACGACGCGCGCCGCCGCCTTGGTGCGCCCGTCGGGGGGCAACGCCGATGCGCGACGGCCCGCAGCGAGATTGCCGAGGTCCTCCGCACGCGGCACCGCGCCGGTCGTGCGCACGATCATCCACTCGAGCGCGCGGAAGAACTTCACGCGCGTCAGCACCGGGTTCAGCCACCCGTGCGTGATGCAGTAGTAGCGGTCGTAGGGCGCCGCGTGGTGCTGCGCGTGCACCTCGGGCGAGAGCAACACGCCCCAGCGCTGGAGCCAGCGGATCGTGGCCGTCGCGTCATCGGCGTGGGCCCACTTGTGGATCTGGTTGGTGCCCAGCGTCAGCCAGGCCGTGACGCCGAGCAGCGTGCTCGCGAACATCGCGATCTCACCGGGCTGGTGCGCGCACGCGATCGCCCCGGCGAGCCACGGCAGCACGACGAACGAGCTCGCGCCGTTGGTCTCGAGGAAATCGTGGTGCGTGATCGCCTGCGGATCCACGTGGTGCTCGCGGAAGGGACCGATGAGTGCCTTGCCGACGACGGGCCAGTTCTCGCTGCCCCACGTGTCGGCCCACCAGTGCACGAGCCCGCTGCCGAAGTCGGCCGCGAGCGAGGCACACAGCGCGGCGCCGGCGAGCACCGCCGCGTCGCCGAGCGTGGTGGGCAGCGTCCACGAGAGCACCCACCACCACGTCAGCGCGGTGAAGACGGTCAGGCTCGCGCAGTCGAACAGCAGGTGGGAGAGCGGTCGACCGCCGGGCATCGGATCCGGTACGACGCGGGCGCGCGTGCGGTTCACGATCGGCAGGAGCCGACGTGCGAGCTTGCGACGAATGCGGCGAGAGAGCAGCAGAGGCTCGAGGGACAGCGGGCGGCGCATGCGCGAGGCCTGAGCATGTCGGTCCCGGCGGGTCGCCGCAAGGCCCAAAGGCGGGGCACTCCCGCAGTCGAGCTGCACGCCGTCGGCTGCTATCGCCGCCGCGCGAGCGCCTTCTCGGTGGCCGCGACGAGCCGTGCTCCGGCTCCATCGACGTCTTCGCCGAGCGAGCCGCGGCAGTCCTCGAGCAGCGCCCGTGCGCGTGCATCGTCGCGACCGATCTCCGCGAGCACGCGCGCGTGCACCAGCTCGGCGAACGCCGCCGTGGTCGGCTCGACCGACTCGTCCTTCGACAGCCGATGGCCGCGCTCGGCGGCGAGCAGGGCCTCGTCGAGCTCGCCGACGATCATCAGGTTGTGCGCGAGGTTGGCGAGCTCGAGCGTGAGCTCGGGGGAGTCGCGCCCGTAGCCGCGCTCCGAGAGCGCGATGGCTCGGCGGCGCAGCTCGAGCGCCTCCGCGGCGCGGCCGAGATCCTCTTCCAGGATGTTCGCGACGCCGACGAGCGAGCGCGCGATGCGAGGATCGTCGCGCCCGAACAGCTGCTCGCGCACCGCGAGCGCGCGGCGGTGGTGGGCCAGCCCCTCGTCGAAGCGCTCGACGAGCCGCAGCGCGCTGCCGAGGTTCTGGTGGGCCTGCGCCGCATCGGCACTGTCCTCGCCGTCGGCGACGCGATGGATCGCGAGCACGCGCTCGAGCCCCGCGATGCCGCGCTCGACCTCGCCGAGCTCGATCGCCGCGATCGCGAGGTTGTTCAGCATCGCCGCGCTGCGCGGGCTGTCGGGACCGAGCACGCGCACGAGCGTGTCGTAGGAGCGCTCGTACCAGACCAGCGCTTCGCGGTGGTCGCCGCGGTGATCGTGGATCATGCCGATGGCCCCGAGCGCGGTCGCGGTGCTCGGGTGCTCGTCGCCGTAGGCCGTCTGCCAGATCGCGAGCCCGGCCTCGGCGCGTGCGAGCGCCTCGTCGAACATGCCGGCATCGGACAGCGTGGTCGCCATGTTGATGTACAGCGACGCGCGCCGTAGCTCGGCCATGCCGCCGTCCTCGCCCGCGAGCGCGAGCGCGCGGCGCTGGTGCTCGAGCACCTCTTCCGGGCGGCCCGAGTGCTCGAGCGCGAGTGCGACGTTGTTCTCGAGCAATGCCTCGCGCGGTGCGTCGTGGCCCAGCCGATCGAGCGCGGCGCGGGCGAGCTCGGCCCACAGCTCGCCCTCGCGCTGGCGCAGCAGTCGATCGCCCGAGACCATCACGAGCGCGATGCGGGCATCCGCGAGGCTCGCGTCGTCGCGCGCAGCCTCGGCCGCGACCTCGGCGCGACGCAGCGCAGTCTCGGCGGCCTGCCAGCGACCCAGCACCTCGAGCACGTTGCCGAGCCGCAGCGCGGCCTCGGCCCGCAGCGGCGCATACCCGACCTCGTCGGCACGCCGCGAGGCGAGCTCGGCGATCGCGAGCGCATCGTCGGGCTTCCCGGCGTGCTCGAGCGCCTCGGCGTGGGCGAGCCGCGCCCGCAGCTCCTCGATCTGCGCGCGCACGGCGGGATCGTCGGGCAGCGGCTCGCGGGCGCGCAGCGCAGTCGCGTCGGCGCATGGATCGAACGCGGGCAGGGCGTCTGCGGCCTCGAGCGCGTGGTCGGCCACCTCGCCGTCGGCGTGGGCGAACAGTCGCACGAGCGCCTCGAGCTGGCCGCGCCGCGCATCGAGGCACGCCATCCGCAGATCGAGCAGCTCCTCGGATTGCTCGTGCTGCTCGTGGGTCGCCGCGCATGCGCTGCTCCACTGCGTCGTCCAGCCCGCAGCGTAGCGATCGAGCCGCGTGCGCAGGCCTTCGGCGGTGTGCTTCGCGTGTGCGCGCGCCGTGCCCACGAGCGCGCGCTCGACCTCGTCGGCGCGCGCGTCGTTCCACACGTCGGCGATGCGCTGCTCGGCGTCGGCGCACGGATCGGTGCCCTGGCCGCCGAGGCGCCCGAACGCCCACGCGCCGGTGCCGATGACGGCGATGCCGGCCGCCACGGCGGCGATGCGGCGCTTCTTGCCGCCCTGCTTGCGCAGCTCGGCGAGCAGCGCGTCCATGTTGGGGAAGCGCGCGCGCGGATCGGTGGAGAGCCCGCGCAGGATCGCCTTGCGCACCCGCGTGGGCACGTCGCCGCGCGGCGGATCGACGACGCGACCTTCGACGATCGCACGCCCGATCGCGAGGTTGTCGTCGCCGGGGAATGGCAGCCGCCGCCACAGCGCCTCGTAGAGCGACACGCAGAACGCGAACTGATCGCACGGCGGGCCGGCATCCTCGCCGCGGTGCTGCTCGGGCGCCATGTACATCGGCGTGCCGCGCGGGCGCGCCGGCTTGTCGTGCGGCTCGCCGTCGCGCATGCCCGGCCCCGTGCTGGCGTCGCCGAGCGCCGGGTCGTGCACGCGCGCGAGCCCGAAGTCGAGCACCTGCACGCGCGGCGCAGCGCCCTCGCGCTTCGGCGCGCCGGCCTCGCTGACGATCGCGTTGTCGGGCTTGAAGTCGCGGTGCACGATGCCGGCGCGGTGCGCCGCGGCGAGGCCTTCGCCGGCCTGCACGTAGGCGGCAACGATGTCGCGCGGGCGCTTGCTCTGCACGACCCAGCGCCGCAGCGTGACGCCGTCGAGGAAGTCCATCGCCACGAACACGCGATCGCCGACCAGGCCCACGTCGTGGATCGCGACGACGTTGGGGTGCGAGAGCCGTGCGAGCGCCTGGGCCTCGTGCAGCATCGCCTGCTGTCCGATGCGGGCCTTGGCGCCGCCCTTGGGGCGCATGAACTTGATCGCGAGCTTGCGATCGAGCTGCGGATCGTAGGCGGCATAGACGACGCCCATGCCGCCCTTGCCGAGGCGATAGAGGATCACGTAGCGGCCGACGTGCTCGCCGCCGCGCAGCGGGAGCACCGCGAGCTCGCCACCTCCGGGGGTGTCGGCCGCTGGCGCGGCGGACTCGGCATCGCTGTCGCGCACGGCGGGATCGAGGGTAGCATCTCGGTCCCGAGGGTTGTCCCTCTGGTCGGGCGCATGCCGCTGCAAGTCGCGAGCTGGAACGTCAATTCGATCCGAGCACGGCTCGATCACGTGTTGACGTGGATCACCGATCACGAGCCCGACGTCGTCTGTCTGCAGGAGACGAAGGTCGAGGACGCCCTGTTCCCGCGGGTGCCGTTCATGGAGCTGGGCTACCAGGTGACGATCCACGGCGGGCGTGCGCTCGCCGGGGTCGCGACGCTCAGCAAGCGCAAGCCCGACGAGGTGCACCGGGGCTTCCGCGAGGGCGACGAGGATCGGGCGCCGCGCGTGCTCGAGACGGTGATCGACGGGCTGCGGATCTACAACCTGTACGCACCCAACGGCACGAGCGTCGGCAGCGACGCGTTCGCGTACAAGCTGGAGTGGTACGCGAGGCTGCGCGCGCAGGTGGAGCGGCTGCACGGCGCGGGCGAAGAGGTGGTGCTGCTCGGCGACTTCAACGTCGCGCCCGACAATCGCGACGTGTGGGACGTCGACTACTTCCAGGGGCGGCTGCAGTTCACCGACGTCGAGCACGACGCGCTCGCGCGGCTGGTCGGGCTCGGGCTGGTGGACTGCTTCCGCAAGTTCCACCCGGAAGGCGGGCACTACAGCTGGTGGGACTACCGCACGAACGGCTTCCAGCGCAAAGAGGGCATGCGCATCGATCTGGCGCTCGCGACCGCACCGCTGGCAGAGCGGTGCGTGTCGGCGCACTACGACCACGGACCAAGGCGCTGGGAAGTGCCCAGCGATCACGCGCCGCTGGTCGTGCGGTTCAGCCCGTAGGCACGCCGCCGAAGAGCGCGAGGTCGTCGATCCACACCGAGTCCTGGCCGGTGCTGATGCTGAAGTCCTTCGTGTAGCGCCACTCGAGCGTGTGGTTGCCGGCGGTGATGTTGTAGCTGGCGTTCACCGCTGCGTTCGTGCCCGACCACTCGTCCTGCAGGCTGCCGTCGATGTAGAACTCGAGGAAGTCGCAGCAGCCCTCGGTCTCCTCGTGGTGCATGAAGTCGACCGTGCCGTCGATCGAGAACACCACGTCGAGCGACATCGTCGAGATGCCGTTGTCGCCGATGTCGCCGTTCCTCGCGTCGTACGAGCCGTTGATCGGCGCCGTCGAGTTGATGACCCAGCTCGTGTCGGAGAAGGCGAACTCCGGCGGGATGTCGCCGACCTCGAAGTCCTGGATGTACTGGCCGCCCGAGCAGAGCGTGTAGTCGTAGCCGCAGGTGTCGCTGTTGCACGCGAGCGAGCCGCCGTCGAAGCCCAGCGACGCGCAGTCCTCACCGAACAGGTCGTCGATGTCACAGAACTCGTCGCCTTCCGCGACGCCGTCGCCGCAGAGCGTGCACTGCGAGATGTCGATCTGGCAGGTGCTCATGTCGCACGAGACCGGGCCTTCGGTGAACCCGAGCGTGTCGCACGCGACGTCGTTGTCGAGCGGGCCGTCGCACTCCTCGGTGCCCTGGATCTCACCGTCGCCGCAGATGAAGCAGTTCACGGTGGAGAATCCCAGGCAGTCCTGGCTGCACGTCAGCGTGCCTTCCATGAAGCCCTGCGACTGACAGGTGTCGTCGGCGAACACGCTGCCGTCGCAGGCCTCGTTGCCGCTGATGATGCCGTCGCCGCACACCGCCGGCGGCTCGTCGGTGGTCGACTCCGCCGCGTTCGTCGGATCGGTGCTGCTCGACTCGGTGCCGGGATCGAGCGTGGGATCCTCGGAGGTCTCGCTGCTGCTGGTCTCGCCGGGCCCGCTCGAGCTCGAGTCGGCGTTGGTCATCGCCTCGGTCGTCATCCCGCCCGAGCTGGTTCCGGGCTCGGTGTCGTTGCCGGAGGGTGTGGTCTCACTCGGGCACGCGGTGGCGATCAGGCACAAGGGCAGCGCAAGACGTCGCATGGCGGCAGAGTAGCAACAGACGCCACGTCGATTGCAATGACCTGAGTCGGCGCGTCCTGCGACAGGCGCGGTGTCGCGCATCGCTGGACGCGAATCCTGACGCTCCTGTCGTGGCCACGCCGATCTTCGCGACCTGACGCACGCGTCGAAACGGCGCGTGCGTCGATCGCGGCCGAGGAGCGCCGCCGCAGCGGCGATCTCCCCGGCGCCGCGCGTTCAGATCGGCACGCCGCCGAACAGCACGATGTCGTCGACGAACACCGTGTCGCTGCCGGAGGTGACGCTGCCGTCCTTGATGAAGCGCCACTCGAGCGTGTGGTTGCCGGCCGTGACGGGGAAGCTCTCCATCGTCACCGCACCCGCGACGCCCGACCACTCCATCTGCAGCACGCCGTCGATGTAGAACTCGAGGTAGTCGAAGCTGCCCTCGGAGTCCGTGCGCTTGCTGAAGTCGCAGGTGCCGTCGATCGCCCAGATCGTGTTCAGCACCATGCCCGCCGTCTGGCTGTCGCCGATGTCCAGGTTGTGCGCCGAGCAGCTGCCGGTGATCGGGCTGGTCGCATCCGCCGTCCAGTTGGCGTTGCCGGTGAACGTGAACTCCGGCGGGAGCGCGCAGCCCTCGAAGTCCTGGATGTACATGCCGCCTTCGCACAGCGTGTAGTCGTAGCCGCACGTGTCGCTGTGGCAGGCGAGGGTGCCTCCGCTGAAGCCGAGCGTGTCGCACGACTCGCCGAACAGATCGTTCATGTCGCAGTACTCGGCGCCCTCGGCGACGCCGTCACCGCAGAGCGTGCACTGCGAGATGTCGAACTGGCAGTTGCTCATGTCGCACGAGATCGGGCCCTCGGTGAACCCCAGCCCCTCGCAGGTGACGTCGTTGTCGAGCGGGCCGTCGCACTCCTCGGTGCCCTGGATCTCGCCGTCACCGCAGATGTAGCAGTTGTGCGTGTTGAAGCCGAGGCAGTCCTGGCTGCAGACCAGGAAGCCGGACATGAAGCCCTGCGTCTGGCAGGTGTCGTCGGCGAACACGTCGCCGTCGCAGGCCTCTTCGCCGCTGATCACGCCGTCGCCGCAGACCGCCGGCTCGCCCGTGCTCTCCGGTGCGATCGTCGGGTCCGTGCTGCTGGACTCCGTCGTGGGATCGACCGTGGGATCCGTCGAGCTGCTGCTGGTGTCGACTTCGCTGGTCGAGCCCGACTCCGTGGTCGCCGTCGTCGTCATCGTCATCGCATCGCCGGAGCTCGACGACTCCGGCAACGTGGTGTCGACTGGCGCTGGGTCGCTGGGGCAGGCGGCCGCGAGCATGCACATCGGTAGGGCTAGGCGTCGCATGCACGGAGGATAACCGAGCCCACGCCGACGCGCGCGCGCATCCCTGTCGCGGGTGCGTGGTGGTGCGCACACGTCCGCCAACCACGACGCGTCGGAGCGGCGTTCAAGCCCGGTCGGGACCCGCGAGCGCGGCGTGACGGAAGCAGCCGATCTCGTGGTCGTTCACCAGCCCGGCGGCCTGCATGTATGCGTAGCAGATCGTCGAGCCGACGAACTTGAAGCCCGCGCGGACGAGCGTCTTGCTCATCGCGTCGGACTCGGGGGTCTTGGCCGGAACGTCCGCCATCGTGGCCCGGTGGCCCTGTAGCGTACGGCCCCCGACGAGCTGCCAGATGAAGCGATCGAAGGAGCCGTGCTCGCGCTGGATGGCGAGGAAGGCCTTCGCGTTGCCGATGGCCGCCTCGATCTTCTGGCGGTTGCGGACGATGCCCGCGTCGCCGACCAGCCGCTCGACGCTGCGCGCGTTGAAGCGCGCGACCGCGGCGGGATCGAACCCGGCGAACGCGCGCCGGAAGCCCTCGCGCTTGCCGAGCACGATCGCCCAGCTCAGCCCGGCCTGGAACGCATCGAGCACCATGAACTCGAAGTGGGTGCGATCGTCGTGCACCGGCACCCCCCACTCGGTGTCGTGATAGGCGAGCATGCGCGGGTCGGCACGCGACGGATCACTGCCCGTCGACCAACGACACCTCCGCAGCGGCGCGCTCGAGGCCTTGGTGGGCATCCGCGCGGCGACCCTCACTGCGCCGGCACGACGCGCCACACGTGGCCGTTGAACGAGCCGCCCGTGAAGTAGACGTCGCCCCAGTTGTTCCAGCCGTTGCCGAGGAAGCCGTTGCCCGGATCGATCACGACGCCGAGGTCGTCGACGGCACTGCCGTCCCAGTCGAACGCTCGCACGTCGCTGTTGCAGTAGTCCGTGTAGATGTACGTGCCGTCCCACTCGGGCACCTGGCAGCTCCGGTACACCGCGCCGCCGATCACCGCGCAGTCGTCGGCGTGGCTGATCTCGATGAGCGGCATCGAGTACCCGTCCGCATTCACGGCGTGCGGCCCGGCCTCGTCGTCGCAGTCGCCGAGGTCGTGGCAGTGGAAGCCTTCCATGTCGACCCAGCCGTAGTCGCGTCCCGGTTCGAGGATGTCGATCTCCTCCCAGCTGCCGTCGCCGACGTCGCCGATCCAGATCTGCCCGTTCGTCGGGTCCATCGACCAGCGCCACGGGTTGCGGAAGCCGCTCGCGAGGATCTCCTCGGCATAGCCCACCTGGCCGACGTGCGGATTGTCGAGCGGGATCGTGTAGTCGAACGGGCCGTACTGCGGACAGCCGTCGCAGGCGGGCGTGTCGTCGGGCGTGCCGTCGGGCTCGACGCCGATACGCAGGAACTTCGACAGCAGGATCCCGAAGTTGCGGCTCGTGCTCGACGTGCCGCCATCGCCCATGCCGATCACGAGCATGCCGAGCGGGTCGAACGCGATGCCGCCACCGTTGTGGTTCGACTCCGGCTGGTGGATCTCGGTGATGATGCGCTGGGAGAGCGGGTCGCCGACCCAGTCGTTGTCCGGATCGAGCGCGTACTCGGCGATCACGGTGCTCCCGTCGTTGTCCGAGGTGTAGTCGACGTAGATGCGCGGGTCGTCGGGGAAGTCGGGATGGAAGGCCATCCCCAGCAGCCCGCGCTCTCCGCCGGAGAGCACGTCGTCGATCGTGAGGATGGGCGGCTCGACGCGCACGTCGCTGCCGGGCTCGAACATCACGATCGTGCCGCCTTGCTCGAGCACGAACAGCCGGTCGGGCTCGGTCGGGTGCCCGATGGCGAACAGCGGCGAGCTCAGCCCGGACGCGACGATCTCGAGGTCGTAGCCGCTCGGCCCGACGACGGCGTCGTAGGGGCAGGGCGGCACGATCGGGCCCTCGTCCCCGCCGCTGCTGCTGCTGCTCTCGCTCGCATCGGTGGTCGTGCCGCCGGTGGTCGTGCCCTCCGCGGTCGTGTCGACGCCCGTGGTCGGCGCGTCGGTGGTCGACATCGTGGTCGACATCGACGTCGTCATCGTGGCCGACGCGTCGTCGACCGTGGTCACGGTGGTGCCGACCGAGGTCGTGGTGGGCGCGGTCGTGGTCGCGCCGCTGCTGCTCGAGGTGCCATCGACCGCGTCGACGGGGCCGGAGTAGCACGACGCGATCGCGAGCCACGCGAGCGAGGAGAGCGGGGCACGGCGCGTGATCGAGGCCATGGCCCAGTGTAGCCCGACGCTCGACGGCGCCGTGGCACGCGTGCGTGCGATGGGGCGGGGGCGCACCGCCGCGGACGGGCCGAATGCTGCCGATGGCGTAACAGCGCTCGCGGTGGCTGCAGGTGCGCCGGTGCGCGGCGGACTCACGCACCGCTCAGCGGGGTGCCGGGTGCGTGTCGCCGAATCGACGCCGCGAAGGCGGCATCGCAGGTCAACAGCTCGGCGTCGAGCCGCTCGGCCAGCGCGAGGTAGGTCGCGTCGTAGGCTGAGAAATTGTCACGAAGCTCGAGCAGTCTCCCGAGCAGCTCGAGGTGACCGTGCCGGGCGAGCGGGAGATCGGCGTGGTCGGTCACGGCCTGACGCGCGCGCGCGAGATCGAGCTTCCGCGTACGCACGAGCGCGCGCAGTGCCGACACGACCTCCACGTCGCAGAGCGCAGGGCAATGAAGATCGACGTCGTGCGACTCGATGACCGCCGCGACGGCATCGCCACGCGCGGAGCCCAACAGGTACTCCACCAGCGCGGACGCATCCACGACGATCCTCGTCACGCGCTGCGCCGTCGACGTTCCGTGGTGATCAGCTCGGCGACCGGGCGATCGAGCGGGACGCGGGAGCGGCTATGCACGCGCGCGAAGACCTCCTCGGCGAGCGGTCGTGCGACCTCTCGCTCGAGGACTCCCTGGACGTACTGCGTGAGCGTCTCCCCGCGTGTCTTCGCACGTCGTGCGAGCTCACGGTGCAGGGCCGCCGGGACATTGCGGACCTGGATCATCTTCGCCATCGCCACAGGATGGAGCATGCGATCCACATGCGCAAGGCGGTGAGGCCGGCCGTCGCGAACCGGGCACGGGCACGGGCACGGGCACGGAGGCCCGCGGCCCCTTCGGGGCTCGGGCCTATCGCTTCATCAAGTTGCCGAGCTTCATCGCGACGCCGAGGTCGCCTTCGAGCTGCAGCTTGCCGAGCGAGAAGGCGGCCATCGGGTCGAGCTTGCCGACGAGCATGTCCTCGAGATCGGAGAGCTTCATCTTGATGGTGCACTGCGCCGCGCCGTCCTCGTTGCTGACGACGTTGGGGACCTGCGTCGCGTCGATGAGGACGACGCCGTCGTTGCCGAGGTGGAACTTCAGCGTGGCTCCGAGGCCGCAATCGGTGCCGACCTTCGTCTTGATCGTCTCGGTGATGCTCTCGATGCTCATGGTGCGTTCCTCTGCGCCGTGATTAGCCCATCGCGGCGCGGCCGTCCACGCCGACGCGGAGCGTCATGCGCGTGGCTGCGAAACTGCACGGACCCGCTGCGCACGCGCCCGTGGCTGCATTCGTGCGCACGGTGCCAGGGCCGTGCGCGCCCTTGCGGACGTTCGCGCCGGTGAGGTTCCGACGCGGTCCCGACGCGCCGGCCAGCCGATTTCGCGTACGCTGAGCCTCGCTCGCCCGCGTCCCATGCCGTATCGATCCGTGTTCCGTCCCGACCTCTTCCGCGATCGCACCGTCGTCGTCACCGGTGGCGGCAGCGGCATCGGCCGCTGTACCGCGCACGAGCTCGCCGCGCTCGGTGCCCACGTCGTGCTCGTCGGTCGCAAGGTCGAGCGGCTCGTCGCCGTGGCCGCCGAGATCGTCGAGGACGGCGGCCAGGCCAGTCACCAGGTCTGCGACATCCGCGAGGAGGCCGCGGTCGCGGCGACCGTACAGGCGATCGTCGCTGCGCGCGGCCGCATCGACGCGCTCGTCAACAACGCCGGCGGACAGTTTCCCTCGCCGCTCGCGCTCATCAAGCAAAAGGGCTTCGAGACCGTCGTGCGCACGAACCTCGTCGGCGGCTTCCTGTTCGCGCGCGAGTGCTTCACGCAGTCGCTCGTCGATCACGGCGGTGCAATCGTCAACATCGTCGCCGATTTCTGGAACGGCATGCCCGGCATGGGCCACTCCGGCGCGGCACGTGCGGGCATGGACAACTTCACGAAGACCGCGGCGCTCGAGTGGGCGCCCGCCGGTGTGCGCGTGAACGCGGTCGCACCGGGCTGGGTCGCGTCGTCGGGGCTCGATACCTACGAGGGCCCGGTGCGGCAGATGATCCCGAAGCTGCGCGAGGCGGTGCCGCTCAAGCGGCTCGCGACCGAGGCCGAGGTGAGCGCCGGCATCGTGTTCCTGCTCAGCGACGCGGCCGCGTTCATCACCGGCGAGACGATGAAGATCGACGGCGGCGCGCCTCTGCACAGCGCGCTGTGGCCGATGCCCGATCACGATCGCAGCAAGCCGTTCGAGGGCTTCCATCGCGCGAAGACCCCGGAAGTGCTGGGGCGGTGACGTCATGCCGGTGATCGAGAGCCGCGTCGGTCCGAGGAGCGAGAGCTACACCGCCAACCGCGAGCAGATGCTCGCGCTCGTCGAGCATTTCCGCGGGCTCGAGGCCAAGGTGCGCGAGCACTCCGCGCGGCAGGCCGGCAAATTCTCCAAGCGCGGTCAGTTGCTGCCCCGCGATCGCGTCGCTCGCCTGCTCGATCGCGGCGCGCCGTGGCTCGAGCTCGCCACGCTCGCCGGCTACAAGATGCACGACGACGACGGCGCCAACGACATCGCCGGCGGGGGGAGCATCAGCGGGATCGGCTTCGTCGGCGGGCGCCGGTGTCTGGTCAGCGCGAGCGACAGTGCGATCAAGGGCGGCGCGGTCTCGCCCATGGGCCTGAAGAAGAGCCTGCGCGCGCAGGACATCGCGCTCGAGAACAAGCTGCCCTGCATCGGCCTCGTCGAGAGCGCGGGTGCGAACCTGCTCTACCAGAGCGAGCTGTTCGTCGACGGCGGCAGGATCTTCTGCCACATGGCGCGGATGTCGGCGGCCGGCATCCCGCACATCACGGTGGTGCACGGCTCGTCGACCGCCGGCGGTGCGTACCTGCCGGGGCTCTCCGACTATGTCGTGGTGGTGCGCGGCAAGAGCCGGATCTTCCTGGCCGGTCCGCCGCTCGTGAAGGCGGCGCTCGGCGAGGACGCCGACGAAGAGGCGCTCGGCGGCGCCGAGATGCACACCACCATCGCGGGTACGGCCGAGTACATGGCCGACGACGACGCGCATGCGATCGGGATCGCGCGCGAGCTGATCGCGAAGATCCCCTGGGACGAGCACGCCCCGCGTCCGAGCCCGACCGGCTTCGCGCCGCCGCGTCACGATCCCGACGAGCTCTGCGGCGTCGTGCCGGTCGACTATCGTCAGCCCTACGACGTGCGCGAGATCATCTGTCGCATCGTCGACGACTCCGACTTCCTCGACTTCAAGCCGCGCTACGGCGAGCAGACCGTGTGTGGCCACGCGCGTGTCGAGGGCTGGGCGTGCGGGTTCATCGGCAACAATGGGCCGATCTTCCCCGAGGGCGCGGCGAAGGCCGGCCACTTCATCCAGGCCTGCTGCCAGTCCGGCACGCCGATCGTCTACCTGCAGAACACCACCGGCTACATGGTGGGGCAGCGCGCCGAAGAGGGCGGCATCGTGAAGCACGGCGCGAAGATGATCCAGGCGGTCGCGAACGCGAACGTCCCGCAGATCACCATCGTGGTGGGGGGCTCGTTCGGCGCCGGCAACTACGGCATGTGCGGGCGCGCGTTCGACCCGCGCTTCATCTTCTCGTGGCCCAACGCGCGCGTGTCGGTGATGGGCGGCGAGCAGGCCGCGAAGGTGATGGAGATCATCACGAAGGCCAAGTTCGCGCGGCAGGGCGTCACGATCGACGACGAGAACCTCGCGAAGATGTCGGCCGCGGTGAAGGCCAAGCTGGAGTCCGAGTCCGACGCGCTGTTCGCCACTGCGCGACTGTGGGACGACGGCATCATCGATCCACGCGACACCCGACGGGTGATCGCGATGACGCTCGCGACCTGCCGCGAGGCCGAGGCCCGCACGCTGCGGCCGTCGACCTTCGGCGTCGCGCGCCTGTGAGAGAAGAGGAAGCCCGCCATGCAACTCACCCGAGAGCACGAAGAGCTGCGCGATTCGCTGATCAAGTTCATCGAGCGCGAGATCAACCCGTACGTCGAGGAGTGGGAGAACGCGCGCATCTTCCCGGCGCACTCCCTGTTCAAGAAGCTCGGCGACGCCGGCTTCCTCGGGGTGTGCAAGCCCCCGGAGTACGGCGGGCTCGGGCTCGACTACTCGTTCTCGGTGGTGATGGCCGAGGCGCTGGGCCGGATCCACTGCGGCGGCGTGCCGATGGCGATCGGCGTGCAGACCGACATGTGCACGCCCGCGCTCGCGAAGTTCGGCAGCGACGAGCTGAAGCAGGAGTTCCTCGCGCCGTCGATCGCCGGCGATCTGGTCGGCTGCATCGGCGTCAGCGAGCCGCATGCCGGCTCCGACGTCGCGGCGATCAAGACGACCGCCCGCAAGGACGGCGACGACTTCGTGATCAGCGGTGGGAAGATGTGGATCACCAACGGCACCCAGGCCGACTGGATGTGCTGTCTGGCGAACACCAGCGACGGTCCGCCGCACAAGAACAAGAGCCTCATCGTCGTGCCGATGAAGAGCAAGGGGATCGAGATCGCGCGCAAGCTCGAGAAGATCGGCATGCACAGCTCGGACACGGCGCAGATCTTCTTCGACGACGTCCGCGTGCCGCGGCGCTACGTCATCGGGCAAGAGGGCATGGGCTTCATGCTGCAGATGATCCAGTTCCAGGAGGAGCGGCTCTGGGGCGCGGCCAACACGCTCGGCGGGCTCGACCACGCACTGGCGAAGACGATCGAGTACACGCGCGAGCGCCAGGTCTTCGGCAAGAGCGTGCTCGACAACCAGTGGGTGCACTTCAAGCTGGCCGAGTGCGCGACGGAGATCGAGTCGCTGCGCGCGCTCATCTACACCGCCACCGAGCACTACATCGCCGGCAAGGACGTCACGCGCTGGGCCTCGATGGCGAAGCTGAAGGCCGGCCGGCTCGCGCGAGAGGTGGCCGACACGTGCCTGCAGTTCTGGGGCGGCATGGGCTTCATGGCCGAGTCCGCGATCTCGCGGTTCTACCGGGATGGGCGGCTGTGCTCGATCGGCGGCGGCGCGGACGAGATCATGCTGTCGATCATCTGCAAGCTCGACGGCACGCTGCCGCGAGCGAAGCGGGACTGAGCTACTCGCAGGCCGCTGGCTCGTCGACACACTCGACGAGCCACGGCTCGAGTGTGTAGAGATTGACGTCGCAGCTCGGCGCGCAGCTCCCGGTGGACGAGCACGCATCGAAGAGCTGGGGCTCGGCGAGACGGCAGGTTCGGGCGGGCTGCCAGAGCGCAGCTGCGCACACGATGCCGAACGTCTCGATATAGGTCGCGCGCACGTCCCCGTCGGCTTCGACCACGAGCAGCCACTCGATCTCCCCATTGGCGAGCAATGGACGGAACCTGTAGCGGCCCGGGGTGCGATCGCGCAGCGCCCCCATCAGGCAATCGGTGCCGGGCATGCAGACGCCCGTGGTGTCGGCGCACGGCGCCGCGGTGACGCAGTCCTGCAGCGTCGCCATGTCGACCTCACCCGGGCACACGTCCTGCGCGCAGAGGTAGCGGCAGGCCGCGGGTTCGTCGGGCGTGCCGCTGCACTCGCTCCATTCCACGGGGATCTCCTCTGGAGGATGGTCGAGCAGACACTCCGGGGTCGAGGTGATGACGCGCAGCTCGCCGTCGACCATCTTCCACCACGTCGATCGATGGTCGCCGACCGGCGGCCCAGCCGCGACGCAGATGTGCTCGATGCCGCGGACGCGAGGATCGTCCCACGTGGCGAAGTGCGCCGACACGACCGTGCAACCATCGGCGCAGTTGGGCGTGGAGGCCTCGCAGTCGACGCTCCCACCGGTGACGTCGGTCGTGCCGCCGCTCGTGTCGACGACCGTCGTGCCCGTGGATGACTCCGCGGCGGCAGTGGAGGACGTCGTCGACGCGGTGGAGGTGCTCGCAGTGGAATCCGTCGCATCGTCGGCTGGGACGCGCGGCCCACAGGCCACGAGCAACACACCGACCGCGAAGCGCGACATGATCGCAGGCTATCGCGAATGCCGACGACTCCGGGCGTCGTCGTGCTCCGAGCGCATTCCTGTCCGCCGCAACGAAGAGTGCCGAATCAAGTGCCGGCACGCAGGCGTCGATCACGAGCTCCCGCGCGCGAATGACGGCTCGTTTTCGGTTGCCGCTTCGCGGTCGAGTGCTACATGCCGCGCGATGGCGAGACGAGCGGTGAAGCAACTCGAGCTGCAACTCCCGATGCATGGTGGCCTGCGTGAAGGAGCGGGGCGCAAGCGCGGTACGGCGAGGCCCACGGTGCCACACGTCGAACGCGCGGCATTCGTGCCGCGTCACCCGGTGCAGGTGACGTGGCGTTGCGTCGGCGGCCTACCGAGCCTGCGAGGCGATGTGCCGTTCTCGGTGATCCTCGGCGCGTTCGCGGTCGTGCGGGCTCGCGTCGGCTTTCGGCTCGTGCACTACGCGGTGCTCGCGAATCACATCCACGCGATCGTGGAGGCAGACTCCGCCGAGGCGTTCGAGCTCGGCATGCGATCGCTCGGCACCTTGCTCGCGAAACGACTCAACGCGCTCTTCCAGCGCAAGGGTCGGTTCTTCGACCATCGCTTCCACATGCGCGTGCTCGCCTCGCCGAGCGAGGTACGGTGGTCGTTGCAGTACGTGCTGCTCAATGCGCGCAAGCACGCGGCGGAACGCGGCGTGCGAATGGCCGCCTCGTGGCTCGATCCGCGCAGCAGTGCCGCGGTCTTCGACGGCTGGCTCGGCGACCTCGAGCGGAACGGCGAGGCGATGCCCGTCACGTCGGCCCCAGCGACGTGGCTGCTCGCGGTCGGCTGGCGTCGGGCGGGAGGCCCGCTGCGCGCCGACGCAGTGCCGAGCGCGGCTTGATTCGGCACTCATGGTTGCACGGATGGTCGAGCGATCCGGCCGACGCCGCGGGCGCGGCGATCACAGCTCGTAGGCGAAGAGCACGCACGGCTCCGAACTGGTGTCGCGGAGCGTCGTGTAGAGCCGCTCGGCCTCGGTGTTGTCGGCCTCCGTCACCACCCACGCCCCCTCGCAGCCGGCCTCGCGTCCGAGCGCGAAGAGTCGCTCCATCATCCGCCGCGCGATACCTCGGCGGCGATACGTCGGCGTCACTGCGAGCTCGGAGACGTAGAGCTCGGTGGGCTTGTCCGGGTGGAGGTGGATCACCGCCGCAGCGCGGCCGATCACCTCGCCGTCGCAGCGGGCGACGACCAGGAGGTGGCCCTCGCGCGCGAGATAGGCCACCAAGCGGCCGCGATCGAGCGGCGCGTCGAACACGTCCTCGGCGACACGATCGAGCAGCTTCGTGTCGGCCGCTCCCATGTGGATGATCTCGACGTCCATACGAGCCCTCGCGCGTGCGTACCACGGCGACGTCGCGGTGCGACCGAGTCCGTGCAGCGGGGTGCTGCTGGAACGCAGGTGCCGCGATTGACACTCCTGCCGTGCACCGCAAAAATGCCCGCGATGGAGCTTCCGGCGACGACGACGTTGCGACTCGAACGCGATCGCGACGTGCTGCACGTCTGGCTCGCGCGGCCCGAGGTGCGCAACGCGATGAATGGCGTGCTCATCGGCGAGCTCGAGGCCACGTTCGCGGCGATCGCCGACGATCGCTCGGTCCGGATCGTCGTGCTGCGCGGCGAGGGTGGCAACTTCTGCGCCGGTGGCGACGTGAAGGACATGGTCGCCACCCGCGGGGCACCGGTCGAGAACGGCGTCGATCCCATCGCGGCCTACAACCGCCGCTTCGGCACCGTCATCGCCGCGATCGAGCGCGCGCCGCAGGTCACGATCGCGGTGCTCGAGGGCGCAGTGCTCGGCGGCGGCTTCGGGCTCGCGTGCGTCGTCGACATCGCCATCGCGAAGCAGGACGCCAGCTTCGGGCTGCCCGAGACCGGGCTCGGGATCCCGCCCGCACAGATCGCTGCGTTCGTCGTCCAGCGCATCGGGTTGTCGCAGGCCAAGCGGCTCGCGCTCACCGGTGCGCGCTTCGACGGCAAGCACGCGAAGGCGCTCGGCCTGGTCCACGAGGTCTGCGACGATCGCACGCTCAACGAGACGATCGCCGAGACGCTGACGCAGGTGCGCCGCTGCGCGCCCGGGGCCAACGCGGCGACCAAGGCGATCATGCAGCAGGTCGGCGTGGTGCCGCTGGACGCGGTGCTCGACGACGCGGCGGCGCGCTTCGCCGCGGCCACGCGCGGACCGGAGGCCGCCGAGGGCATGCTGGCGTTCGTGCAGAAGCGCAAGCCGAGCTGGGCGGCCGACGCATGAGCGCGGGCAAGCCCATCGACACCCTGCTGGTCGCGAACCGCGGCGAGATCGCCGTGCGCGTGATGAAGACGGCGCGCCGGCTCGGCATCCGCACCGTCGCCGTCTACAGCGAGGCCGACGCCGACGCGCCGCACGTGCGCATGGCCGACCTCGCGGTCTGCATCGGCGCGCCGGCCGTGCGCGCGAGCTACCTCGACATGGACAAGCTGCTCGACGCCGCCGCGAAGACGGACGCCGATGCGATCCATCCCGGCTACGGCTTCCTGTCCGAGAACGCCGAGTTCGCCGAGCGCGTCGCCGCCGCGGGGCTGCGCTTCCTCGGCCCGCCCGCGCAGGCGATCCGGCTCATGGGCGACAAGGTCGTCGCGAAGCAGCGGATGATCGAGGCCGGTGTGCCCACGGCGCCCGGCTACCACGGCAGCACCGACGATCCCGCGAAGCTGCGCGCCGAGGCCGAGCGCATCGGCTACCCGGTGCTGGTGAAAGCGAGCGCGGGCGGTGGCGGCCGCGGCATGCGAATCGTCCGCGCCGCCGACGAGCTCGCCGACGCGGTGGCGAGCGCGACCTCCGAGGCCGCGAACGCGTTCGGCCGCGGCGACGTCTTCCTGGAGAAGCTGGTCGTGGGTGCGCGGCACGTCGAGATCCAGGTGTTCTGCGACACGCACGGCCGCGCGATCCACCTGGGCGAGCGCGAGTGCAGCGTCCAGCGCCGGCACCAGAAGATCATCGAGGAGTCGCCGTCCCCGGCGGTCGACGAGGCGCTGCGCGCGAGGATGGGCGCGGCAGCGGTCGCGGCTGCACGCTCGATCGACTACGTCGGCGCGGGCACGGTCGAGTTCCTGCTCGACGACGACGGCAGCTACTACTTCCTCGAGATGAACACTCGCCTGCAGGTCGAGCACCCCGTGACCGAGCTCGTCACCGGGTTCGATCTCGTCGAGTGGCAGATCCGCGTGGCCGAGGGCGCACCGCTGCCGGTCGGGCAGCCGCACGTGCACATGCGCGGCCACGCGATCGAGGTGCGCCTGTGCGCCGAGGATCCCTACGCCGAGTTCCTGCCGCAGAGCGGGCCCATCCTGCGCTGGCGGCCCAGCACCCACGCGCGCGTCGACGCGGGCATCCGCGAGGGCGGCGAGATCGGCACGCACTACGATCCGATGCTCGCGAAGATCATCGCGCACGGTGAGACGCGCGCGCACGCGATCCGCAGCGTGCGCGAAGGTCTACGCGACACCGTGCTGCTCGGGGTCGGCAGCAACAAGGGCTACCTGCTCGAGCT
>CAZFKC010000036.1:11045-66032 GCA_964519175.1 uncultured Nannocystaceae bacterium | reverse complement strand
CGGTGGCGCGCGACGGCGACGACGTCCACCTCGACGATCGGGGCCAGGCGTTCGCGTTCAGCGAGCCGGCGCTGCGCGAGCGGGGCGAGGCCGGCCCCTCGAGCGGCACCGTACGCGCCCCGATGGGCGGCCGCGTCATCACCGTGAGCGTCGCGGCCGGCGATCGCGTCGCCGCCGGTCAGGCGATCGCGATCATCGAGGCGATGAAGATCGAGCACCGCGTCGTGGCGAGCTGCGCCGGCGTGGTCGAGCGCGTCGCGGTCGCGGCGGGCGGTCAGGTGGCCGCGCGCGAGGTGGTCGTCGTCATCGTGCCCGAGCAACAATAGGAGCGAACGATCATGGACAAGGCCATCATCACCTGTGCGATCACCGGCGTGCTCACCGATCCCAAGCAGCACCCCGTGCCGGTCACTGTCGAGCAGATGGCGGCCTCGTGCAAGCAGGCCTACGACGCCGGCGCCGCGATCGTGCACCTCCACTTCCGTCGCCAGGAACCCGGGCTCGGCCACCTGCCCACGTGGGATCCCGACGTATGCGCGGCGATCTGCGACGCCGTGCGCAGCGCGTGTCCGGGCATCATCATCAACATGTCGACCGGCGTGATCGGCCCGTCCATCGACGAGCCCGCCGCCGCGATGCGTCGCATCAAGCCCGAGATCGCCGCGTGCAATGCCGGCACGCTCAACTACCTCAAGACCCGCTCCGACGGCGCGTGGGCCTGGCCGCCGCTCGTGTTCGACAACCCCGTCGCCAAGGTGAAGCAGTTCCTCGACGTGATGCACGAGGTCGGCGCGATGCCGGAGTTCGAGTGCTTCGACACCGGCATCGTGCGTTCCGTCGGGCTCTACGTCGAGAACGGGATGGCGAAGCACCCCCACTACAACTTCGTCATGGGCGTCGCGTCGGGCATGGCGGCCGACGTCGATCTGCTGCCGCTCCTGCGCAAGTACACCGTGAAGGACGCGACCTGGGAGGTCACCGCCATCGGCCGTGCCGACGTGTGGCCGCTGCACCAGCGCGCCGCCGAGCTCGGGGGCTCGCTGCGCACCGGCCTCGAGGACACGTTCTACCTGCCCGACGGCGCACGTGCGCGGAGCAACGGCGAGCTCATCGAGGCGATCGCCGAGTGTGCCCGCCGAGCGGGGCGCGGGATCGCCAGCCCCGAAGAAGCCCGGGCGGCGCTGCACCTCCGTGCAGCCTGAAGCGTCGCCTCCGCTTTCGTGCGACGATTCGGCCTTGGTGATGGCCGACCAGGATCCGCTCGCCGAGGACGACGACGACGAGGCGCCGACCCGTTCGGCGCTCGACATCGACATCGAGGACTTCGCCGCGGCGCTGCAGCGCAGCCGCACCGTGGAGGATCAGCCCGACGATCCGCTCGACGAGGAGGAGGAAGAGGACGAGCACGAGCTCGTCGAGGACGCCGAGCTCGTCGGCGACGGGGACATCGAAGAGCTGGACGTGAACGCCGATCCGCCCGAGGAACCGACACATCCGCGGCGGCTCTACCTGCTGGTCGACGGCCGCGTGCACGTGGTCGCGAAGGACCGGTTCGTCATCGGGCGGGTGTCCGCGCAGTGCGACCTCGCGATCATCGACGCGAACGTCTCGCGCCAGCACTGCGCGATCGAGCGCCGCGAAGGCATCTTCTACGTCACCGATCTCGGCAGCACGAACGGCGTGCAGGTCGAGGGCGTGCGCGTCGACGATCACCCCATCGAGCACGGTCAGGTGCTGGTGCTCTCGGGGCATCGCATCGAGTGCAGCTTCGAGCCGCCGGCGCTCGAGCCCGTGCCCGTGCCGGTCGTCGCGGCGACGAGCGTGCGGCCGACCGATGTCACCGGACGGCTGCCGACCGTGCCCCAGGAGCCGGAGCCGGAGCCGGAGCCGGAGCTCGAGCTCGACTTCGAGGGGCGCGTCGAGCAGCGCTTGGCCGCGATCGCCGACGACATCGCAGCGCTGCGGAGCACGATGCAGCAGCTCGCGAAGCAGATCGAGTCACTGAAGGGTGTCGACGCGCTGGCGCAGCTCATCCAGAAGCGCGTGCAGGAACGCCGGCGCTGATCAGCCACCCGCGACCGGCGGAGCGTCCGGGTCGTCGACGGGTGGCTGCGTGTCACCCGGTCGTCGGGCCACGAGCTCCGGATCGATGACGAGCGTCTGACCGGTGCGCGAGGACGGCAGCGGGTTGCCGTACGGCGGGGTGAGGGCGACCGCTGCGTCCGGCTGCGGCAGCAGCTGCTCGCTCGAGCCCGACGCCGAGCCTTCGTACGCCGCATCCCACGAGCCCGGATCATGCAGCGCGCCCGAGGAGGTCGAGTCCGGCGGCACGATGGGATAGGCCGCGCTGTGCTCGGCGACGGTGCGGCCGGCCTCGCCGGCGCGCACGAGCGCAGCACGATAGATGATGGGCGCGAGCATCTCGTTGATCGCGACGATGCCGAGCACGAGCGTGCCCGCGGCCTCGCCGATCGCCGGGAAGGTCTTCACCATCAAGAGGCCGAGTGCGAGCGCGAGCCCGGCCTGGGGAAGGAAGCCGAAGCCCACGTAGCGGCGCACCACCGGCTCGGCGCCCGCGATCGCCGTGGCGATGCGCGCGAGCCCCAGGTAGGAAATCGCGCGTACGCCCACGAGCAGCAGCGCGGGGACCCCGACGACGAGCAGCACGTCGAGGTGGATCGAGGCGCCCGCGGCCGCGAAGAACACCAGGTACACCGGCAGCGACGAGCCCTCGATCGCCTCGTGCAGCGCGTCGCCGTGCTTCGTCGCGTTGCGGACGAGGATTCCCGCCGACAACGCGACCAGCAGCGGGTCGAGCCCGATGCGCGCGCCGACCTCGGCGACCACGAAGCACAGCGCGACGACGAACAGCGCCGTGCTCTGTCCGACCCAGCGCAGGTACAGCCACAGCACCCCGGCCACGCCGGCACCGATCGCGAGCGAGCCCCCGATGTGCCAGATGAGGTGCACGAGCGCGTCCTGATCGGCGGCGTTGCCGAGGTACGGCGCGGCGGCGGCACCCACGACCGCGAAGGCGAAGATCACGAGGAGGTCACCGACCACCACCACGCCGAGCACGGTGCGGCAGAGCGGGCCGTCGGCGTTCATCTCGGTGCGCAGCGCGACCACGACCGCCGGCGAGTTCGCGGAGATCACGACGCCGAGCACCGCGGCCATCGCGATCGTACCGGAGGCGTCGAGCTCGGCCATGAACGGCAGGAGCGGGCGCATGAGGTACGCTGCGCCGCCGATCACGAAGATGGTGCCGATGCTCGCGAGCCCGCTGAGCCAGCCGATCGTGCGCAGCAACGGCCGCATCGTTCGCATCTCGAGCTCGGTGCCGGCGGTCAGCGCGATCATCGACACGGCGACGCCGGTGAAGATGCGCAGATCGCCGGTCGACGCCTCGGGCAGGAGGTGCAGCACCGAGTCGCCGGCGACCAGCCCCGCGGCGAGGTAGCCGGTGAGCTTCGGCATGCGCAGCTGCTTCGCCAGCCAGCCCATGAGGAAGGCCGTGAGCAGCAGGAACCCGACCGCGAGCGCGGTGGACGAGCCGATCGTCGCGCCGACGACTTCGAAGCTGCGCGCCGCCGTCATGAGGCCGACGATGGCGAGCAGGATCAGGATCTGCATCGCATGGCCTTCATGGCTGCACCCCGGGCTGCGCGCTGCCCGGACCCAGCTCCTCGCTGCGCCACAGCACCGAGAGCGCCATCTCGCAGAGGATGGCGCCGCCGATCGTGGCGGTGAGGATGTGCGAGATCTCGCCGTCGGGGTAGAGCAACGCAGCGTTCACCGCGACCGCGATCGGCAGCGTGCCCATCGGCGCGAACACCAGCGAGCGGCGAGCGTGCAGCGGGAGCTCGGCGTCGACGCGCCGCCACACGATGCGCCCGCCGGCCCAGCGACCGAAGTAGCGGGTCGCGAGCAGCACCAGCATCACGATCCAGCCGAAGCCGGTGGGGCGCCACATCGCGCCCGCGACGATCAGGAAGACGAGATAGATCGGCGTCTCGAGCCGCGCGAGGTTGTCGACCAGCCGCGCCTTGTAGTCGCCGGGGAAGTTCGTGAGCAACAGGCCGACGATGAAGCAGACCACGAGCGGCGAGAGGTGCAGCTCGCTGGCGATGCCCGACGTGAACGCGACCGAGCCGAGCAGGAGGGCCACCGACTCGTTGCGCGAGGCGGGTAGCCGCGCGATCGCGTACACGACCACGCCGACCACGAGCGCGAGCCCGAACGTGACGAAGAGCCACGCGGTGTTCGGGAGCTGCCACGTCACCGCGACGCCGCTGGGGCGGAAGTAGGCGTTGAGGAACGCGAGCCCGACGAGCGCGGCGAGCTCGTCGAGGTTCGCGAGCAGCACGAGTCGTCGACGTGCGGCCGGCGAGGCCTTGCGCGCACCGTAGCGAAGGGTGGCCGTGTCGGCCGCGATCGCCCCGGCCGCGCCGAGGATGAGGGCGTCGCGCACGATGGTCGGATCGAGCAGCGGCGCCCCGAGGTAGGCGCGGATGCCGAGCAACGTCGCGGCGCAGCCGGCCAGGATCGCCACGAGCGGGATGCCGGTGCCGATGCCGATGATCGTGACCGCGCCCCGGGGCAGCGCGCCCAGCTTGCCGAGCTCGATGCGCATGCCGATGACGAGCCCGATCCAGCCCAGCGCGAGGTGCAGCACCGGACGCAGGTGATCGAGCACCGCGTCGTTCAGCACGTCGCCGCGGTACGCGAGCATGCCGAGGCCGAGGAACGGGAAGCCCGCCGCGACCACGCGCGAGATGCCGAGCCGACGCTCGAGCTGCTGCACGCGCGGATGGCCGCCGAGGTAGGCGAGCACGAGCAGGCCCATGAGCCCGACGAGCGCCTTGATCGCGAAGAGCGGACGATCTTCGCTCGCGAGCTCGGGACCACTCGGTGGCTCGAGCTGCTCGGGCCACGAGAGCTGCCACGCCTCGGGCAGCTCGGCCTCGACGGCGGGCTCCTCGGGCGGCGCTGGCGGTGGCGTGGGCGCGACCCCGACGATCGGTGGGTCGCCGTGATCCTCGGAGTCGCCGACCGATGCCGACTCAGGCTCGGGCTCGGGCTCGGGCTCGGGCGTCGTCGGCTCTGCCGGCGTCGCGGTCACGGGCGCCGCGGTCGCGGGCGCCGCGGTCACGGGCGCCGCGGCCACGGGCGCCGCGGCCACGCCGTCGACCGGCGCAGGGGCGGAAGCGGGTGCGAGGGCGAAGAGCCCGAGGGCGGCGACGACGTGCAACACGAGCGAGCAGGGCATTAGAGCACAGAAATCGGCCGCGAGCCGGCCGACTCACGCGCCCTGCGTGCCCCACAGCGCATCGCGCAGGCCCGACGCGCGCTCGATGCGACGATCGATCGCCTCGGCCACGATCTCGGGCGTGCCGAAGAGCAGGACCTCGCGACGCGCACGCGTGAGCCCGGTGTAGAGCAGCTCGCGGGTGAGGATCGGCGAGAGCTGGGGCGGCACGAGCATCGCGATCCGATCGAACTCGGAGCCCTGACTCTTGTGCACCGTCATCGCGTACACCGACTCGACCGCCGGCAGTCGCGCCACCGCGAACGAGCGCAGCTCCGCGCCCGGCGTGCCGAACCACGCGCGCAGGCGACCATCTTCGTCGGGACACACCACGCCGACGTCGCCGTTGAACAGCTGCAGCTGGTAGTCGTTGCTCGTCACCATCACCGCGCGGCCGTCGTACCAGTCACCGTCCGGCGCGACGAGCCCGGCCTCGGCGAGCACGCGCTCGACCACGAGGTTCAGCCGCTCGATGCCGAACGCGCCGCGGCGGTGCGGTGACAGGAGCCGGAACTCACCGAGCCGCGCGAGGCGGGCCTCCGGATCCTGCGCGTGCAAGTAGCCGCGGTAGCCGTCGATGACGGCGCTGCGCAGCACCTGCGGCAGCGCCTCGGGCTCGCCGAGCGGGAGCAGCTGCAGATCACCGTGGCTGTCGTCCCTTGCGGCCCGCAGCCGCGCGAGCGCCTCGTCGCTGCGCCCGGCCTTGATGGCCGCGGCCAGCCCACCGATGCTGCTCTGGCTGCCGAAGCGGTAGTTGTGCGCGAGCTCGACGACGCAGTCCGCGACCGGGGGCGCATGCTCGTCGATCGTCGAGTCGCCGCCGAGCGCCGCGAGTCGCTGCACGAACGCCGCCGATCGTCCGCCGCGCTCGCGCGCACCGGCGTTGCACACGTCGCCGAGGATCGCCCCGGCCTCGACGCTGGCGAGCTGGTCCTTGTCGCCCACGAGCACGATGCGCGCGTGCTCCGGCACCGCGTCGACGAGCTTCGCCAGCAGTGCGAGGTCGACCATGGAAGCCTCGTCGACGAGCACGACGTCGGCCGCGACGGGCAGCCCCGCGTGGTGCAGGAACCGCGTGGGCGTGCCCGGCCGCCAGCCGAGGAAGCGATGGATCGTCGACGCGGTGCGGGGGATCGCGCGCTTCGTGGTGTCGTCGCAGTCGAGCGCATCGACGTGCGCACCGATCGTCTCCACCATGCGCGCCGCCGCCTTGCCGGTGGGGGAGAGCAGCGCGATGCGCAGCGGCGGACCGCCCTTCGCGAGCGCGAGCGATTGCAGGAGCGCCAGCATGCGCACGACGGTCGTGGTCTTGCCGGTACCGGGTCCGCCGGAGAGCACGGTGAGCCCGCGCATCGCGGCGACCGCGGCCGCCTCGCGCTGGCGCGGATCGGCGGCGAGCGGACCGCGGGCGGCGAACAGGCGATCGAGGCGAGGGCCGAGCTCCGCGACGGGCAGGTCGTCGACGCGCGCGGCCCGACGCGACAGCGCGAGCGCGAGCTCGTGTTGGTAGCGGAAGTACCGCCAGAGATAGAGCCGCGCGCCGCCGTCGAACACGAGGGGGGTGTGCCCGGTGCCGTCGCCGACGAGGCGACTGCCCTCGCCGAGCGCCATCACCCAGCGGAACAGGCTCGGCAGCTCCACGCCTTCGATCGGTGCGCCGTCGGCGTCGAGCAGCGTGCGCGCGACGATGCGGCGGAGGTCGGCGCAGACGTGTCCGAACGCGACGGCCCGGCTCGCCCACGCGCCACCGAGCACCACCTCCGGCGCGGCCGCGGGGTCGAGCGCCGCGAGCATCCGCGCGAAGTGCAGATCGAGCGGCGCGAGCACGCCGGCCTCGGCGAGGCGTGCGAGCACGTCGGTCACGTCTCACCTCCCGTGCGCGAGAAGAGCCGCGAGAGCGCGTCGATGCGCGCCTTCGGCGGACGCTCGCGCCAGATGCCGACGTCGCCGTGCGAAGGCGACATGCCGCGCAGGAACAGGTACATCACGCCGCCGAAGTCGCGCTCGTAGTCGAAGCCCGGCTGGCGCAGCGCGAGGAAGCGAACGAGCGCGACCAGGTAGAGGTGGTACTGCAGCACGTAGTGATCGTCGGCCATCGCGACCGCGAGCTGGTCGTGGCGATAGTCGTCGGGGAGATCGCCGAGGTGGTTGGTCTTGTAGTCGACCAGGTACCAGCGACCTTCGTGCACGAAGACCATGTCGATGAAGCCCTTGAGGAAGCCCCGCAGGGGCAGGAAGCCCAGCTGTGCGACGCGCTCGGCGTAGCCGACCGGCAGGCCTTCGGGGTGCTCGCGCAGCACCTGGGCGATCGCGCGACGGCCGAGCGCAGTGTCGGCGCCGGCGACGGGCAGGATGAACTCGAGCTCGTCGAGCCGCACGCGCCGGGCGATGCGGCGCAGCTCGAGCCCGGGGGCCGCGGTGGGCGAGAGCGGCGTCGCGAGGATCGCCGCGAGCGCGTCGTCGACGACGCTCGACCACTGGGCTCCGTCGTAGCCGTGGGCGCGCAGCGTCTCGACTGCGCGCGCGTGGTGCAGCTCGGGCTCGGCGTCGAACTCGAGGTGCTCGAGCAGATCGTGGAAGAAGTTGCCCGCTCGCACGCCGCGCGGGAACGTCGCGAGCGGCACCGCCGGGCCGCTCGCGGGCCGCGGTGCGGACCACGGCGCGAGCTCGTCGGGGACGAGCGCCTCGTCGTGCGCGCGCACGTCGGTGAAGTCGACGAACAGCGGGCCGGCGAGCGCCTGGGCCGAGGCCATGTGCGAGAAGCTCGACGTACGCCACAGCCGATCGATCGCGGCGCGGGGGCGGCGATGCGCGAGCGTGGTGGCGGGGCCCGGCTCGGGTGCGGGTGCGCCCGTGCTCGCCAACGGATCTGGCGAGAGCCAGTCGATTGTCCACGCGCCCTGGCCGCGCTCGCGGATGTGCTCGAACATCTCCGCATCGCTGGCATCGTGGATGCGCGAGGTCGGCAGCGGCGACCACAACAGCCGTCCGAGCCCCGACAGATACGCGCGCGTGCTGGCGGCCCAGACCACCACGCAGCGATGGCGCGCGCGTGTGACCGCGACGTAGAGCAGACGCAGCGCCTCGGCATCGTGCTCGCGCCGCGCGTGGCCGAGCGCGGTCTGCTTGGCTGGATCGTCGGCACGACGCACGTCGAGCACCGTCGACAGGCCCGCCTCGGGGTCGTGGTAGAGCAGCTCGGCCTTGTCGTCGTTGCGCAGGTCCTCGCCGTCCCACGCGTAGGGCACGTAGACGATGGGGTACTCGAGCCCCTTGCTGCGGTGGATCGTGACGAGCTGCACGGCCCGCTCGTCGCGCTCGAGCCGCAGCTTGAAGGCCTCGACCATCGGGTTCTTCAGGCGCCGCTGTTCGTCGAGCCAGCGCAACAGGCCCGCAGGTCCGAGGTGCGCGTTGCTGGATTCGGCGTGCAAGAGCTCGGCGAGGTGGAGCAGGTTCGTCATGCGCCGCTCGCCGTCGTTCTGCGCGAGCAGCCGCGCCTGCGCGCCGGTGATCTGCAGCAGCGCGCGGAAGGCCGAGATGAACCCGCGCATCGTCCACAGCTCGTGCAGCTTGCGGAAGCACTCGACCCAGTGCTCCCAGCTCGCATCGTCCTCGTCGAGGCGCACGAGCTGGTCGGCCGCCACCCCGACGAGCTCGGTCGCGAGCGCGGAGCGGAGCAGCCCCACGTGGGTGGGCTCGGCGGCGGCCGACAGCACGCGCGCGAGCTCGCCGGCCTCGCGCGTCTCGAAGACGGTGGAGTCGCCGTAGACGACGCTGGGGATCCCGCGCCGGCGCAGCGCCTGCTGCACGAGCAGTGCCTGCGCGTTCTTGCGGGTGAGCACCGCGATGTCGCCGGCGTGCACGGGCCGCGCCCGCTCGCCCTCGTCGATCGTCGCGCCGCGGGCCAGCAGCGCCGCGATGTCGTCGGCGATCCGCTCGGGGATCACCGCCTCCGCCCACTCCTTCAGCAGGTGCCGCCCCTTCAGCTCGGCGCCGGTGCGCGAGAGCATCGCGAACGACAGCGCGGGCAGTGGCGCGCCGTCGGCGAACAGCCGCGGCTTCGCGCCCGGGCGCGGCAGCACGGGCGGCAGCGTGATCTCCTCGAGCAAGAACGGGTGCTCGATGCCGAACAGGCGATCGATCGCGACGAGCAGCGCCGGATCGGAGCGCCAGTTGTGCCGCATCGTGATGCGGCGCTTGCCGGTCGTGCGCGCGGCCTCGAGGTACGCGAACACGTCGGCACCGCGGAAGCCGTAGATCGCCTGCTTCGGATCGCCGATGAGCAGGAGCGTGCGGTCGCGGGCGCCGAAGAGCGTGCGGAAGATGCGGTACTGGATCGGGTCGGTGTCCTGGAACTCGTCGATGAGCGCCGCGCGATGGCGGCGGCGGATCTGCTCCGCGAGCCGCTTGCCGCTCTTGCTGCGCAGCGCCGAGTCGAGCGACAGCAGCAGATCGTCGAACGACTGCAGGCCCGCCGCGCGCTTGCGCTTGGGCAGCTCGCGCCGCACGAACCGCGCGAGCTCGGTCTTGAACGCGAGCATGCGCTGGTCGTAGTTGCGCACGAGCGGCGCGCGTGCACGCTCGAGCTCGGCGCAGGCGTCGAAGAACTCGTGCTTCGGGGTGAGCCCGCGCCGCTTGCCCTCCGCGTTCGTGCGCGCGGCCAGCGTGTCCGCGCTGAAGCGAGCCAGCCCGCCGAACTGCAGGAGCGCGCCGGGATCGGGCGCGCGCAGGAACGCGTCCATGGCGGAGAACCACGCCGGCATCTGCTCGGGGTCGTAGTGGGTGCGGTGCAGCACCTTGGTGCCGAGCAACAGCGCCTGCACGGCGGCGCCTTCGCGGTGCCACAACGCCCGCACCTCGCGATACGCGGACACGAACGCGCTCGCATCCGGATCGTCGTCGACGGAGGTACGCGCGGGCACGAGCGGCAGATCCGGCCGCGACGCGGCGAGCCGGGCGAGCCGCAACAGCCGCGAGGGCACCACCTTGGCCTGCTGCAGGTGGATCACGAAGCGCGGGTCGGCGTCGTAGAGCTGCTGCGCCCAGAAGTCGCGCACCACGGTGTCGACGAGCGGGGTCTCGTCGACGACCAGCTCGGAGGACAGCGGTACGCCGGTCTCGAACGCGTTGTGCTGCAGCACGCGCTGGCAGAAGCCGTGGATCGTGGAGATCGGCGCGAGGTCGAAGCTGCGCAGCGCGGTGACGAGCCGGAGCAGGTCCTCCTGGCGCTGCGCGACCCGACCCGCGAACAGCCGCTCGAGATCGGGATCGGCGCTGCCGCGATCGAGCACGGCATCGAGCGCCGCACGCACGCGGCTGCGCACGCGATCGCGCAGCTCGGCGGCCGCGGCCTCCGTGAACGTGACGACCAGGATCTCGTCCACCGCCAGCCGCTGCTCGAGCAACAGACGCACGAACAGCGTCGCGATCGCGTGGGTCTTGCCGGTGCCCGCGCTCGCTTCGATGAGCGTGGTGCCGACGAGCGGCACCGCCATGGGATCGAGCGCGTCGCTCATGGCTCGCTCCTGTGCAGGAGCACGGGTTGGAACACCTGCACCGCGAGCTGCATGAAGTCGTGCGGGTGATCGGGGCGGCCGAACAGCACGTCGCCCTTGCCCAGCGGATCGCGGTCCTGCCAGATCCGCTCGATCACCGGGTCGTGCGCCTCACCACCGCGGCCTGTGAACGTGCTGCGCGCGAGCTGCTGCGCCGCGAGCACGTCGCGCGTGCGTGCGAAGCCCTCGGTGAATGCGAGCGACGTGCGGGGGAAGAGCGGCAGCGGCTCGCACATGCCGATGCGCCACAGCGCGACCAGCTCCTCGAGCCGAGCGCGCGGATCGTCGACGGGGTCGATCGCGAACCCGGTCGCGCTGCCCGAGCTGTCGCCGCGCCCGACCACCACGCTCGTCGGCCGCGCCTCGGGGTGCAGCGTGCACAGCACGAGGTGCTCGATCCACAGCTCGAGCAGGTGGCGCGCGCTCGGCCGTGCGTAGTGGGCGAACGCGAGCCCGCCCTCGTGCAGGTGACGCAGGTGGCCGACGAGCGTGATGCCGCCGACCTCCAGCGTGACCTCGAGCGGCGTGCGGGCCGGGCCACGCTCGGTCTTCGCGAGCGCAGCGACGATTGGATCGACCTCGAGCGACAGCGCATCGAGCTCGGCCTCGCCGACCGCCCCGAGCGGCAGTGCGCCGGACTCGCGCAGCAGCTCGCGCGAGCGTGCGGCGGGGATGCCCTCGCGACGATGGGCGAGCAGCTCGGCGCCGAGCCGCCACTCGTCGAGCGGGTCGAGCTCCATCGGCTCCCGATCGCCGCGCTCGCGTCGCCACTCGCGGAGTTCGACGCCGAGCCGTCGGCGCAGCAGCTCGCCCGCCGGCGACTGGAACAGCCGCACGAAGCGATCGAGGCGCACCGGTTGATCGGTAGCGAACGGCGGCAGCGGGCCGGAGAAGAGCGGCACGGCACCGGTGCTCGGGCGCAGGCCGGCGAGCACGCGTGCACCGTCGAGCCACTCGGCCGCGTGGCTGAACAGCCGCGGATCCGGATCGGCGCCGAAGTTGCGCGGGCTGAACGGCTGCATCGGCTGCCGCACCACGAGCCGCGCGCGCAGCCTCGCCGAGCGGAGCGTCGCAGGTAGCTGCTCGGTGCCGGGCACGTAGAACGCGTCGCCCAGCAGATCGAGCAGCTCGGCCAGCACCACCGAGGGCGGCAGATCGCGATCGTCCTGGCTGCTCTGCCCGACGTAGCCGAGCAAGATCCGCTCGCGTGCGCTCGAGATCGCCTCGAGGAAGGCGTAGCGATCGTCGTCGCGCGCGTTGCGATCGCCTGCGCGTGGGGATCGCCGCAGCAGATCGAAGTCGACGCCGCCGGTCGGGCGGGGGAACTCCCCGTCGGAGAGCCCGAGCACCACCACGACGCGGGCCGGGATCGCCCGCATCGGCATGAGCCCGCAGAACGCGACGCCGCTGCTCGCGAAGCCCCGTGCGCCGCGGCGCTGCTCGAGCGCGTCGAGCACGGCGTCGCGCACGACCGGCAGCGGGACCTCGCCGTCGAAGCCCGCGCGTGCGGCCGCGTCGACGCACGACGACACCGCGGCCCGCATCTCGTCGAGCTCCCACTGCGCGGCGGGCCGCGGCGCGAGCAGCTCGTCGAGCACGCCCTCGAGGTCGAGCTGCCACGCGCTCCACGGCCGCGGCGCCGCGAGCCGCACGACCAGCGCGAAGAGTCGCTCGCACGCGTCGATGAGACGGCCGAGCAGCTCGGCGCGGCTGCCTTCGATCTCGTCGTAGGGCAGCACGCCGGCGAAGCCATGGCGGCCCTCGCCGGGCATCGCGTAGCCGAGCAGCATGCGGCGCAGGCCGAAGCGCCACGTGGTCTCGTCGAGCTTCGGTTGCCCGTGCTCGCCGCGGTGGCTGCCGTCGACGCCCCAGCGGATGCCGGCCTGGCCGAGCCACTCGGCGACGGTGTCGAGCTCGTCGGAGCCGAACCCGAAGCGCAGCGCGACCGGCTCGAGCGCGAGCAGATCGAGCACCTCGCTCGCGGCCATGCGTCCGCCGACCATCGCGAGCACGCGCAACCACGCCTCGAGCGTGGGATTCTCGGCGCGCGCGGAGCGATCGGCGATCGCATAGGGCAGGAAGCGCGGGTCGTCGCGCTCGCGCTCGAACACGGCCTCGACGAGCGGCGCGTACTCGTCGACGTTCGCGAGCTGCACGACGATGTCGCGCGGCTCGAGCGTGGGATCGGCCGCGAGCAGCTCGAGCAGCCGATCGTGCAAGACCTCGACCTCGCGCAGCCGCGAGTGGCACGAGAACACCGCGATCGAGCTGTCGTCGTCGGCGACCGGCAGCGCCGGCGCGGTGGGCCGACCGAGGGGATCGTGGCCGCGCGCGCGCAGGTGCAGCAGATCGGACTGCAGGACCGCGAGCATCGTGGCCTCGCCGGGCTCCACGTAGCCACCGATCGGCGAGCTCGAAGGCTCGTGGTAGTCGCCGACCGACTCGAGCAGCCCCTGGAAGTCGCGGCCGAGCGTGCCCAGCGACGCGAGCAGCGGATGGCCGACGTCGATCGTGCTGGGATCGTCGCTCGCGCGCAGCTGCTCGCGATGCGAGCGGATCTCCGCCCACCACGCCATCGACGGTGACGGCACGAACAAGTGCACGTCGACGGTGTGGGCGAGCGCGTGCAGGAGCTGCAGGTACGTGCGCGGGAGACTCGCGACGCCGAAGACCGCCATGCGCGGCGGCAGGCCGGCGGGGCGCTGGCTGGCCGTGCGCAGCGCCTCGATGCAGGCCGCGTGGAGCCGCGCGAAGTGCTCGCCGCCGCGCTTGGTCGCGAGCGCACGCCAGAGCTGGGCCTGCCACTCCTCGGCCTCGGGCACGTCGCCCTGCTCGCGCTCCCAGCCGAGCACGAGCTCGGGGCGGTAGACCACGTAGTCGTCGAAGAGCGCGGCCACCTTCGCCGCGAGCTGGAAGCGCGCGACGCCGCTGGGATCGTCGCGACAGTAGCGGCGCAGCTCGGCGAACGACGCGTCGTCGAGCCGCTGCTCGAGCAGCGGCAAGAGCATCCACTGCAGCTGGGCGCGCTCGTCGAGCATCAGCGCGTCGGCGCGCTCGGCCAAGGTCGCGGTCATCACCTGGGTCACGAACCGGCGCGGGAACGGGAAGCTCGCGCCCGACCACACGCCGAAGCGCTCGGCGAGGCGCATCGACAGCCACGCGCCCATGCCCCGGCCCTGCACGACGACCAGCTCCGACTCGAGCGGTCCGAGCGGTGCGGCCTCGAGCACGCACGCGAGCTCGAGCGCGAGCACCTCGGTGCGGTTGCTGCGGTGGACGACGAGCGCCATGGCGCGGCCCCAACCTGCCGGTGCGGGGCCGCGCGCGCAAGGGCAGGCGGCGGAGATCTCCCCGCGCTCGCGCACGCAGCGAGCACGGCACGGGCGCGTCGATCGCCGGGCCGCGTGGACGCGTTCACTCGTCGTGTCGCGCGGCGTAGATGCGCCGCAGCGGCGGGGCGCACTCGGGGGTCGGTGCCTCCTCGCAGACGAGGCCCAGCGCGGACGCAGCCAGCTCGCGTGCGAGCAGGCTGCCGCGCAGGCCCTCGCGCAGCAAGGTCGCGCCCCGCCGTGGATCCGCGCGCGCGATCGTGGCGACGAGCTCGATGACCGCGATCGCGTGCTCGTCGTCGGTCTCCGCCCGCACGAGCTCGATGCGTGCGCGGGCGATCGCGTGGGAGATCCAGTCCCGCTGGCCGAGCCTGCGCGCGAGCTCGGCGCCCGGCGCGAGCACCTCGATCGCACGCGAGCGCTTCGCGACCTTGGCGAGCGCGTCGAGCTCGGCGATCGCGTCCGCATCGAGTCGACGACGGCGCGAACCCGACGGCCACGCGGCCTCGACGACGGCGGCCACCAGCTCGCCGCGCCGCGCATCGTCGAGCTCCGGCCATGCGCCGACGATGCGGTCGACGCCGTGCACCGGGTCGAGCTCGAGGATGCGCACCGCGACGAGGCCGAGGTACGCATCGTTGCTGCGGAGCTGATCCCCACGCGTCGCGAGCTCGGTGCGTGGACGCGCGGCGGCCCACCAGCGTCGCATCGCCGCGTCGTCCTCGAACGGCACGAGCGCGATGCTCGAGGCCACGCGCCGGATCACCGCGCTCGTCGTCGCGGTCTGCAGCGTCCCGTCGGGTGCGACGCCGTAACCGGCCGACCGCATGAGGCGCGGTGGGAGCTCGCGATCCAGCAGGGCCGGCAGTGCGGCCCAGCCGAGCACGACGAGCTCGAGCGCCGGGCTCCGCGGGATCCGATCGTCGGGCCAGCCGAGCTCGTCTCGGGCACGCTGCGGCTCGTAGACGGTGAGCGGATACAACAGATCGTCCGGCAGCCACTCGACGAGCGCCTCCGGATCGTCGCTCGCCGCGGGCGCGAGCGGATCGTCACCGACCAGCGCCGCCAGCTGCTCCGCATGCGTGCGCGGCTCTCCGCGGGCGACCTCGCGCGCGCGGGCGAGCAGCTCGCGCACACGCGCGCGTGGCAGGCCTTGGCGCAGGCCCTCGAGCGCGACCTCGAGGAGCGTGGTGGCGAAGTGATCGCGCACCCAGTCCTCCTTCCAGCTCGGCGAGCGCTCGAGCAATGCGATCGCGAGCTCCGCATGGCCGAGCGCGCGTATCCAGCTCGCGCGTGCGAGCACCGATGCGACGGAGTGGGTCGACGAGCTCGCGCAGCCGTCGCGGCCGGCGAGCGTGGCGGTCACGTCGGCGACGAGATCGCTCGGCCGCTCGCTGGAGTCCTGCCGGCCGCCGAGCACGGTCGCCTTCGCCGCACGTACGGGCAGCGCGACGTCGCGATACGCCGCCTTCGCGACCCGCATGTGCATCGGCCACTGCGCGAACCACCGCCCGTCCCAGTCGATGTCGAGCTCGTCGGTGAGCACGATGTGGTGACCGTGATCGTCGCGCGCCCAGCCGCGGCGACAGCGGGGCCGACCTTCGGAGTCGGTCGCGAACACCTGCTCGATCCGCTGCCAGCCACGCACGTCGGGCAGACCGGCGCGGTCGAACAGATCGAGCCAGGCGAGCCGCGGATCGGCGGGGACGGCCACGCTGGGCGCGGCCACGTGCTCGCGGGTCGGCTGCGCAGCGCAGGCGAGCGCGATCGAGCAGGCGGCGAGCAGGCGACGCAACCCGGGCATGACGAGCCTCGGCGCCGCGAAGTTCCCGATGCGCGGCGCACCTGCTAAAAGCCCGGCCATGGCGAGAACGAGCTTGTTTTCCCGGTTGCGCAGGATGGCGACGCTCTGCCGTGCAGCGCGCGAGCAGGGCATCACCGAGCCGCGTGAGGTCGCGGCTTGGATCCAGGCGACGCTCGGTCGGCGCGAGCTCGTGCGCGGGATGCTGGGCGCGGCGGTCGTCACGGCCTGCGGCGGCAGCGATTCCGAGGACAGCGCCGACGCGTCGTCGGAGAGCGGCGAGACCGGCGACGAGCCCATGCCCCGCGTCGCGATCATCGGCGGTGGCACGGCCGGCCTGCACTGCGCATACCGCCTGCGCGAGGTCGGCGTCGACGCGATCGTCTACGAGTCCAGCGATCGCACGGGCGGCCGCATGTTCACGGCCCGCGACATGTTCCCCGATGGCCAGGTCGCCGAGCTCGGCGGCGAGTTCATCGACTCCGTGCACGTGACGCTCATCGATCTCGCCGAAGAGCTCGGGCTCGCGCTCGACGATCGCGAGGCCTCGTTCGACGAGACCACCGTGCGCGACACGTGGTGGCTCGACGGCGCGGCGGTCTCCGACGCGACGGTGCTCGAGCAGTTCGTGCCCATCGCGCCGCTCCTCGACTCGCTCGTCGAGATGGCGGACTCCGACGACGCCGCCTTCGAGATGCTCGACGCGATCCCGCTGTCGCAGTGGCTCGACGACAACGTGCCCGGGCTCGAGCTGCGCGCGATCCTGGGCAACGCGTACCGCGGCGAGTACGGGCTCGAGCTGGACGAGCAGTCGGCGCTGAACCTCATCTATCTCATCGGTACCGAGACCGACGCCTTCCACATCTTCGGGATCTCCGACGAGCGCTACCACACCCACGAGGGCAACGGTAGCTTCCCCGATCGGCTCGCGGCCGCGATCGAAGGCTACGTGCACACCGGCGTCGCGCTCGTGCGCGCGCGTGATCGCGAGGGCGGCGGCTTCGTGCTCACCTTCGACGGCACGAGCGGACCGATGGAGGTCGAGGCCGATCACCTCGTCTTCGCGCTGCCGTTCACGCGGCTGCGCCAGGTCGATCTCGCCGAGCTCACGCTCTCCGACGAGAAGCGCCAGATCATCGCGGAGCTCGGCTACGGCACGAACGCGAAGGTGATGGGCGCGTTCGGCTCGCGCGTGTGGCGGACGCAGCACGATGCGACCGGCAGCGTCACGAGCGATCTGCCGATGCAGCAGACCTGGGACACGTCGGTCGGACAGGCCGGCGAGGGCGGGCTGCTCACCAACTTCCTCGGCGGCGATCAGGGCATCGCGTGTGGCGAGGGCGAGGCCGAGACCTGGTACACCGAGGTCGTGGTGCCCGGCATCGAGGCGGTGTTCCCCGGCACCGCGGCGGAGTACCTGCCGATGACCGCGGTGCGCATGCACTGGCCCAGCTACACGCACAACCTGGGCAGCTACGCGTGCTACCGCCCCGGGCAGTGGGCGTTCTACGGGCTCGAGGGCGCGCGCGAGGGCAACGTGCACTTCTGCGGCGAGCACACCTCGCTCGAGTTCCAGGGCTTCATGGAGGGCGCGGCCGAGACGGGCATGCTGGTCGCGATGGCGATCCTGATGGACCTCGGCATCTCGCCGTCGCGCGTCCATCGACGCATGGCCGAGCGCAAGCTCGTGCTCCCGCATCCGGCGATCGACGGGCGGCTGCCCGAGCGCCCGCGCTGGGCCGCGCGCCAGCGAGCGCTCGTGCACCCGCACGCACGCACCTTGCGTGCGCGTCCGTGATCACTGCGCGGCGACGAAGCGGTGTTGGGCCAGCCCGACCTGGCCACATGGATCCTCGACCCACGCCTGCAGCACCAGCTCCTGGCCGTGGATGTCGAAGATGTGCGTGAGCCGGTCCTGCTCGATCGTGTGCTCGTCGATCGGGTCGAGCGGCTCGACGTCGCCGAGCACCCACTGCCCGGTCTGCCACATGGCCGGGGTCTCGCACGGTGCACCCAGCGGCTCGCACTGCGCCGGATCGAAGACACCCGTGGTCACCCGCACGATGTCGTAGCGGTCGAGCGCGAGGTTGCCGATGCGCACGCCGATCCACATGTGCGTGCCGCCCTGCGAGCCGTGGTGCACCTGCGGGCTCACCCCGTCGCCCAGCGCCGCGAAGCCGTCGCTGCCGTCGCCGAGCTCGACGTCGAGCGCGTCGTCGAGCACGCAGGCGGGGTCGAGCTCGAACTCGCCGCCCATCTGTGCGCCTTCGGGTCCTCCGCCACCGGGCCCGCCGAAGAACGGGCACGCTGCGAGTTGCGAGAGCAGCACGAGCAGGGCGCTGGCGCGGAGCGGAGTCATCGGTGTCGTGGACGACGATCGCATCACGCTCCGTCGGTGTCCCCCGGACCTCGGACGATCGCGCTGGCTGACCACGGTGCGCTGCAGATCACAGGATCGCCGGTGGCCGCGTCGCGCGCGGCCCGGGCGGGGGCCTCGGACACCGTCCTCCGCGTTTGGCAGATCGCCCAGACGACGGGCCGTGACCCCGTGCAACGCTGGGCGACTCGACCAGGGCGTGCATGCATTGCTGGGCGATTCGAGCAAACGACGTAGCGCGCTCGACTGCGCGGTCTCGATCGCGAGCGCGCCGCTATCGTGCGTGCGTCCGAGGAGGACTCCGCCGACATGCCTCGCCGCACCATCTTCGCGCTGCGCTCTGCCATGCCCTGCTTGTTGCTCGCCGTCGCTGGTTCCTGCACGAAGGGCGCGGGGCTCGTCGACAGCTTCGGCTCGAGCTACACGATCGGCGGCGACGGTGGAGGGCAAGACACCGGTGACGACGACGAGACCGGCGAAGAGAGCATCACCGGGCCCGTCGACGACGACGGTGGTGGCGACGATCCTTCGGGTGAGCCGCCGGCGCCCGGCACCGGCGATTGCTGCGTCGGTCAGGACAGCCCGGGCTGCGGCGACGCGGCGATCGAAGGCTGCGTGTGCGCGCAGGATCCGTTCTGCTGCGAGAACACGTGGGACGATCTGTGCGCGTCGCTGGTCGAGGAGAACATGTGTGGGATCTGCGAGGACGTCGGCACCGACGAGGGCGGCGGTGACGAGGCCCCGCCGGATCCGTCGGCCGGAGACGGCGGCGAGTCGAGCGGCGGCGACGGGGCGGGCGACGACGGTGGCACCGACGACGGTGGCAGCAGCACCGACGATGGCGGTGGTGCGGGCGACGGCGACGAAGGCGGCGGCGCGGGCCTGGGCAACTGCTGCAGCGCGCACGCGGGCACCGGCTGCACTGCGCCGACGATCGAAGCCTGCGTGTGCGCGGCCGACAGCTACTGCTGCGACACCGAGTGGGACGACATCTGCGCGGGCGAGGTCGACTCCGAGGGTTGCGGCGCGTGTGGTGGCGGCGGCACCGAAGGCGGCACCGAGGATGGTGGCACCACCGACGACGGCGGGGCCGAGGGCGGCGAAGCGGGCGGCGGCGGCGACTGCTGCGTCGAGCAAGCCGAACCGGGCTGCGCCGATGCGACGGTCGAAGCGTGCGTGTGCGCGGAGGACAGCTACTGCTGCGCGACCGCGTGGGACGACGTCTGCGTCGGCGAGGTCGACTCGCTCGGCTGCGGCGGCTGCGGTGGTGGGACCGACGGTGGCGGCACCGACGACGGTGGTGCGAGCGATGCGGGCGGCACCGACGACGGTGGCGGTGCGAGCGAGTGCTGCGTCGCGCAGGGCGGCACGGGCTGCGCCGCGGATGCGGAGGTCGAGTCGTGCGTGTGTGCCGGCGACTCGTGGTGCTGCGACGTCGAGTGGGACGAGCTCTGCGGCAGCGAGGTCGAGAGCTTCGGCTGCGGGGTCTGCTGAAGCTCAACGCTTCTGCAGCATCGGCGCGGACGGGCGCTCGTCGATCCGGGCATACCAGCGCACGAGGGCGCCGAGCTCGTCGGGGATCCGCACGTCGCCGACGCGGCCCACCGCGGCGAGGATCGAGTAGAGCGTCACGTCGGCGAGCGTGAGCTGCTCGCCGAGCAGGAACGGCCCGGGCTCGACGCGTGCGTTCCAGGCCGGAAGCAGCGCGAGTAGCTCGCGCTTCGTCGCCTCGACCTTGGCAGGATCGCGCTCGTCCTTCGGCTTCAGCACGAGCTCGTGCACGAGCACGCCCTGCTTCGCGCCCAGCTCTTTTTCCGCGCTCGTCATCAGCATGCGCATCGTCGCGCGGCCGAACGCGTCCTTCGGCGAGAGTGAAGGGGAGGGGAAGCGCTCGTCGAGGTACTCGATGACGATCTGCGAGTCCCACACCGCCTCGTCGCCGTCCTTCACCGTCGGCGACTTCGCGTTGGGACCCAGCGCCTCGAGCTCGGGCGGCCGCGCCTTGCCCTCGAAGAACACCGGCTCGAGCTCGACGTGCTTCTCGCGCAGCACCATCGAGGCCCGGTGGGCGAACGGACAGCCGGCGATGAGAAAGAGCTTCATCGCGCCAAGCTTGCACCTCGCGGTGACGGAGGCAACGCTAGGGCGCGATCTCGCCGCTGCCCGTGAATCCCGGCGGCTGCAGCTCGCCGTCGATGTAGACGCCGAGCGGCTCGGCCAGCGTCTGCGGGTCGAGCCGTGGGTCGCGGTCGAGCACGAGCAGGCTCGCGCGCGCGCCCTCGGCGAGCACGCCGGTGTCCGCGAAGCCCCAGAAGCCGGCCGGGGTCGCGGTGCCGGCCCGCAGGATGTCGTCGCCGGTCATGCCCGCGGCGACGAGCGCATCGATCTCGTTGTGGTCGATGCCGGGGATCCCGGTGTTGCCCAGGTCGGTGCCGTACAGCACGGTCGCGCCCGCGGCCCGCAGTCGCCGCAGGTTGTCGATCGTGGCAGCGTCGGCACCGTAGGCATCGAGCGTGGTGATCACCGCGCGCTCGGCCCACGCCGCGATCGTGGCGTCGCCCAGCCGCTCGATCGGCGTGTGCGCGAGCACGTCGGACCCCGCGTCGGCGGCTCGGCGCGCCGCGGCATCGTCGAGCGCATGGGCGATCACCTTGCGGCCGCGCTCGTGCGCGCGCTCGACGAGCGCGCGGAGCTCGTCGTCGCCGAGCCCCGGCAGCTCGCCGACCGGAACCTTGATGACGTCCGCACCGGCCTCGCACAGCTCGTCGACCGCCGCGCGCACTTCCCCGACGCCGGCGACCTCGCGGCCGAAGCCACCCGCGCCCCACGTCTGCGTCGGATAGCCGCCGACGGCGGTGATCATCGGCCCCGAGGCGAGCAGCTGCAGCGGTGCGCTGGGCTCACGCAGCGTCTCGATCGGCGCCGCGAGATCCACCGCCGCTGCGATGCCGCCGCGCGCGAGCGTCTTCGCATCGAACGCGTACGCGAGGTGCACGTGGCTGTCGATGAACGCGGACACGACGAAGCTCCCGAGCTCGTAGGCGATCGTCGCGTCCGCGAGCTCCGCATCGGCTTCGTCCGAGAGTCGAACGATGCGGCCGTGCTGCACCACGATGTCGACCGGGCCGACTCCGAGCACCTCCGCGCCACGGATCACGAGCGTCGCGTCGTGCCGCGCGTGGCCGTCGCCGTCGGACGAGCCGGCGAGGCCCGTAGCGCTGCTGCCCTCCGAGGACGCCGCGGCCGCGCCGGCGCTCCCGCCCACGGGCGCGGACGAGGCGCAGGCGCACAGCCACAGTCCGATCCCCATCGCGCGCCGAGCCACCGCCGCACCGATACGCGGCGGCGCGGGGCGAGGATCGACGGGCGTCGCTCAGGCGCCGAGCCGGCCGCGGATCTCGGCGAGGAACGCGTCTTCGTCGACGGTGACCTTGCCGTCGACCTCCGCGATCTCGCGCAGCTGCGCGACGACCGTCTGCTTCTTGCCGGCGTCGAGCGACTTCGCGAGGGCGTCGGCGCAGCTGCCCGCCTTCGCGAGCTTCTCGCCGCGCGCCGGGATCGCCTTGTACGCCTCGACCGTGCGCTTGATGGTCTCGCCGACCGTCTCGAGCGGCGCGTCCGGGGCCCACTCGCGCAGCTTGGTCGCGAGCGTGCGCATCTCCTCGCCGCTCAGCGCTCCGTCGGTGGCATGCGCGAAGGCGATGAACAAGAACGCGAGATCGTCGAGGGTGCGATCCATGGCGACGAAGCGTAGCGCGGCTACAGCGCGAGGTCGATCTCGCGATCGCCGTCCTTGATCACGATGCGCTGGCCCTTCGCCTTCGCCTGTCGCACGAGCTGCAACAGCCCCAACGCCTGCGACACCACTGCGCCCGGCGTGGTGGCCCCGAGCTCCTGCGCGAGGCTCACCAGCAGCATCGCGGTCTTGCCGGGGAGCTCGATCGCGACGGGCCCGGCCTCACCGGGCGCCGTCGCCGACTTGGGATCGAAGCTCAATCGCCCTTGATCTCCCCACGCGCGAAGATCGACGCCACGTAGGTCAGCACGTCGGTCGCAGAAATCTCGTCGTAGCCGTAGTTGCGGATGAGCCGCTGCTTGACGACCTCGATCTTCTCCTGCGCTTCCTTGTCGACCACGTTCGAGACCAGGCTGGTGAGCTTGATGCTGTCCTTCTGATCCTCGAACAGCTTGAGCTCGAGCGCCTTGTAGAGCCGCTCGTTCGTGCGGAAGTCGAACTGCTTGCCCTCGATCGCCAGCGCGCCGATGTAGTTCATGATCTCGCGGCGGAAGTCGTCCTTGCGGCTCTCGGGGATGTCGATCTTGGTCTCGATCGACCGCATCAGCCGCTCGTCCGGCTCCTCGTCCTGACCCGTGTACGGGTTCTTGACCTTCTCGCGCTGCGTGTACGCCTTGACGTTGTCGATGTAGTTGCCGCAAAGGCGCGCGATGGCCTCGTCGTCGGCACTGATCGCGCGCTGGACCTCGTTCTTCACGATGTCCTCGTACTCCTGCTTGACCACCGCGAGCAGCTCGCCGAAGCGCTTGCGGTCGTCCTCGGAGTTGATGAGCGAGTGGCTGCGCAGGCCGGAGTCGAGCTCGTTCATCACCATGAACGGGTTGATGCTCATCTGCCCGCGATCGCTGACCAGGCAGTTCGCGATCTTGTCCTGCACGTAGCGGGCGCTGATGCCGTCCATGCCCTCGCGGTTGGCCTCCTTGCGCAGCTCCTTCACCGTGTCCTGGGTGAAGCCGGGCAGGGTCTTGCCGTCGTAGAGCTTGAGCTTCTGCAGGAGCGACAGCTGGTGCTTCTTGGGCTCCTCCAACCGCGTCAGGCACGCCCACATGGCGGCCATCTCGAGGGTGTGCGGGGCGATGAAGCGGCCGCGCACCTTCTTGGGGTTGTAGTCCTTCGTGTAGATCTTGATCTCTTCGGTGAGCTTCGTGATGTACGGGATGTCGATCTTCACCGTGCGATCGCGGAGCGCTTCCATGAAGCGGTTCTCGAGCAGACGCTGGTACTCGGCCTCGTTGGTGTGGCCGATGATCACCTCGTCGATGTCGGTCTGCGCGAACTTCTTGGGCTTGATCTTCTGCTCCTGCGTGGCGCCGAGCAGGTCGTAGAGGAACGCGACGTCGAGCTTGAGGATCTCGACGAACTCGACGATGCCGCGGTTGGCGACGTTGAACTCGCCGTCGAAGTTGAAGGCGCGCGGATCGGAGTCGCTGCCGTACTCGGCGATGCGGCGGTAGTTGATCTCGCCGGTGAGCTCGGTGGAATCCTGGTTCTTCTCGTCCTTCGGCTGGAAGGTGCCGATGCCGACGCGGTTCTGCTCGCTGATGAGCAGGCGCTTGACGCGGATGTGCTTGACGACCTGCGCCCAGTCGCCTTTGTAGTGGGCGAGCAGGTCGGTGAAGATGTAGCGGCACGCCGGGTTGAGCTCGCCCCGCACGTGCGGGCGGTAGCCGTCGCGCTCGAGCCCGAGCTCGGTGATCGCCTTCTCGCGCCACTCGGGCGGGATCAGCTTGAGCGGCTCCTCGTGCATCGCCGACGGGAAGATCTCCTGGCCGGCGGTGAGGTAGCGGAGGTCCGGCGGCAGCACCCACTCGTACGTGAACAGCGCGCCCTCGGGGGTGTGGCTGTATTCCTCGATGCCCTGCTTGAGCAGGCGGACGATCGTGCTCTTCGCGGAGCCGACCGGACCGTGCAGGAGCAGGATGCGCTTCTCGGTGCCGTAGCGCATCGCGGCCGCCTTGAGCACGGCGACGAGACGCATGAGCGGGATGTCGAGCCCGAAGATCGCATCGCGGCCACCGTGCGCTTCGTCGTCGAAGAAGCAGTAGTGGGTGACCTTCTTCTTGTTGTCGACGTACTCCTCGCTGCCGTGCGAGATGAGCATGTCGTAGAGCCGCTCGTGCGCGGTGCGAGCGATGCGCGGGTTCTTCCGCACGAGCTCGAGGTACTCCTCGAACGACCCGCTCCAGTGCAGGTCCTCGTACTTCTTGTAGTCCTGATGCGCGGCGATGCGTTCGACGAGGTTGGCCATGATCGTCTCGGAGATGGGGATGCTACCAGAATCCTAGGGAGCCTGGCACGCCGCCGCAGGCGCGCTGTTCTCGGCACAAACGCCGATTTGCGGCGGTACGCACTCGTCGACCGTGTCCGCGGCCGCGCACGTCAGCACCGTGCCGGAGCACTCGCAGTCGTCGCCCCGGTCGCAGCAGATGAGCGCGCTGCACGACTCGACCTCGCCCATCGCATCGGCCGGGGTCTCGACGAACGCGGCGCACAGGCATCGATCGCCGGCGAAGGTCAGGCAGCGCGGCACTCCGCACGCGCACGTGCCCGTCGCCTCGCAGCACGTCCACGGCTCGGCGGCCGGAGGATCGGCGCACGCCGGGACCTCCGACCAGCCTTCGATCTCGGAGACGTCCGCGCCGCAACGGCATGCGCGGCCGTCCGCCGCGGCGACGCAGCGCCCACCACCTTCGCTGCCGGACTCGCTCGAGCCCGCTGCGTCGGCGGGTGCGTCGGAGCAGGCCGGGAGGGTGGTGACGCACGGCAGGGCGACGGCGATATAGAGGATCGTCGGAAGGCGCGGTGGCAGGCCGATCACGTCGCGGACGCTAGCATGTTGTCGATGGCCGATGCCTGCCGCTAAGGTGGTCACCGTGCATCCGCGTCGTCTCGATCACGCTCGCGCGCTACTGCTCGTGGTGAGCATGCCGTTGCTCGGCTGCTTCAACCCCGACCCCATCCGCGTGGCGACCGACACCGACGATGCCAGCGAGAGCGGCACGGACACGCCGACGTCGACGACGCTCGAGACCACGGCGCCGACCACCGAGCCGACCGGCAACCCGTCGACCGTCGACTCGACCATGGATCCGGACGACAGCAGCTCGACCGCGGGGACCGCGTGCGAGGTCCCCGAGGACTGCCCGGCACCCGACGACTGCGAGGTCGCGACCTGCGAAGCCGGCGTGTGCGCCGTCGTCCCCGCCGACGCCGACACGCCCTGCGGTGACGATGCCGACGACGAGTGCACCGCGCCGGACACCTGCGACGGCAAGGGCGCCTGCGTCGCGAACGATGCGCAGGACGGCACCGCGTGCACCGACTGCGACCTCGGGCAGTGCAGCTGCGACGCCGGCGAGTGCGGCGACTGCAGCTTCGCGCCGGCCAACAACTTCATCACCACGCGCGCGATCGCGGGCTGGGAGCTGACCGGCGGCTGGGCGCTCTACCGCGAGGTCCCGCAGAGCGAGCGCGGCGTCGCGATCCGCATGGAGAGCCAGGTGCTCGGCACCGACGGCAACCGCTCGCAGCCCTACCCGGGCGGCGAGCTGGAGGACTCCCACGCGCGCAGCGCCGAGACCACGCTGCCCGCGACGCTCGACCTGCTGTCGTGGCACATCGACGAAGGCGGCGGTGGCAGCTACGACAACAAGAGCATCGCAGTCTCGGTCGACGACGGCGCGACGTGGGTCGTCGTCGCCGACTGCTTCATCGATCCGGCGCTGCCGTTCTGCGTGCAACGCATGGAGCGCGCGGCCGACGACTGGGACACGCTCTCGATCCCGGTGCCGGCCGACATGGTCGGTGAACGCGGTCGGGTCGAGCTGCGCTACGTCAGCGGCGACGACTGCTGCGAGTGGGAGCGCGGCTGGTACGTCGACGTCCTCGAGTTCGCGACCGAGTGTGGCTGTGGCGACGACGCGACGTGTGCGGAGCTCGGTAGCGAGTGCGGCGATCCGGTGTGCGGGGCCGCGGGCGAGTGCGAGCTCGACCCGGTCGCTGCGGGCACCGGCTGCGGCGACGACTCGGCGTCGCAGTGCGATGCGCTCGACGCCTGCGACGGCGCCGGCTACTGCCTCACCAACGTCGCCGCGACGGGGCTGACCTTCTGCACCGAGTGCCCGGCGGGTGATGGCGCCTGTCAGACCTGCCAGCAGGGCACGTGCAGCGATTGCACGGCACTCGCTCCGCTGAACGACTTCGCCAACACCACGCTCGCGGAGCTCGGCTGGGTGGTGGAGTCGCTCGACGGCGGCGAGCCCGACTGGCGCACGTACAACGAGGCACCGCTGAACCGGCTCGCCGGATCGGTGCCGGTCTTCCTCGGCACGGCACCGGCGTTCGGCACCGACGGCAATCGCGTCGCGCCGTACGACGTCATGGCCGACCCGTTCAACATCGAGTCGGAGTTCTCGCGCGTCACCACCACCCCCGACGTCGTGGCGTCGCCGCTCACCTTCGACTCGTGGAACGTCGACGAGGGCACGACCGACATCAAGCAGATCGAGATCTCGGTCGACGGCGGCGTCAGCTGGACGATGCTCGCCGACTGCACGAGCCCGCCCGACCCGTTCCCGTTCTGCAACTACGTGGTCGACGGACGCGCCGGTGACGTGTGGGATCCGGTCGCGATCGACGTCTCCGCGTTCGCCGGGCTGGTCGGCCAGCTGCGCTTCACCTACAACACCCAGGACGCGTGCTGCGACTTCGAGCGCGGCTGGTTCATCGACAACCTCTCGTTCGCCCAGTACTGCACCGACCCGCAATTCCCGTGATAGTTCCCCGGACGCGCGTCCGAAGGCCCGGCACGGGCAGCGCCCCGCGCGTCCGAGCGCGCCGCCTTTGCCGCTGCTACCATGGTGGTGCGCTCCCCACCGCGCCCACGCGTGGGGTCCGCGAGCCCGCCCATGATCTCTCGCATCGACAAGGACCACAGCCGCTTCCGCGAGATCGTGCGCGGGAAGATCCGCCAGAACCTGCGCAAGTACATCTCGCGCGGTGACCTGATGAGCCGAAAGGGCCAGGACACCGTGACGATCCCGATGCCGCAGATCGACATCCCGCGCTTCCTGCTCGGTGGCAACCAGAAGCAGGGCGTCGGACAGGGCGAGGGCGAGCCCGGCGATCCGATCAGCGGCGGCGATCCGCAGCAGGGGCAGGGCGCCGGTCAGGCGGGGCAGGGCGAGGGCGACAAGAACCTCGAGGTCGAGGTCACGCTCGACGAGCTCGCGGCGATCCTCGGCGAAGAGCTGGGGCTGCCGCGCATCGAGCCCAAGGGCACCGAGTCGCTCGACACCAAGAAGGATCGCTACGTCTCGCTGCGCCGCACCGGCCCCGAGTCGCTGCGCTCGTTCAAGGCCACCTTCAAGCGCGCGCTCCGGCGGCAGGTGGCGAGCGGCACGTTCCGCAAGGAGCTGCCGATCATCGTGCCGATCCGCGACGACCGGCGCTACCGCTCGTGGCGCACCGACCCGCGCCCCACGAGCAACGCGGTGATCATCTACATGATGGACGTCTCCGGCTCGATGGGCGACGAGCAGAAGGAGATCGTGCGCATCGAGTCGTTCTGGATCGACACCTGGCTGCGCAGCCAGTACCAGGGCATCGAGTCGCGCTACATCATCCACGACGCCACCGCGCGCGTGGTCGAGCGCGACGTCTTCTTCCGGACGCGCGAGTCGGGCGGCACGATGATCAGCTCCGCGTACCGCGTGTGCGCCGAGCTGATCGAGAAGGAGTTCCCGGCCACGAACTGGAACATCTACGCGTTCCACTTCTCGGACGGCGACAACTGGTCGGTCGACGACACCGCGACCTGCATCAACCTGCTGCGCGACACGCTGATCCCGGCGTGCAACCAGTTCGGCTACGGGCAGGTCGAGAGCCCCTACGGCTCGGGTCAGTTCATCAAGGACATCCGCGCGGCGTTCCCGAGTGATCCGAAGCTGGTCACCAGCGAGGTCACCGGCAAGGACGACATCATGGATTCGATCCGCGAGTTCCTGAAGGGAGGTCGGTGATGGCACCGATCCCCCAGTACCTGCGCGAGCTGCAGGCCGAGATCCAGGGCTACGCCGACCAGTACGGTCTGCAGTACTTCCCGCAGATCTTCGAGATCGTGAACTACCGGCAGATGTGCGAGATCGCCAGCTACGGCGGCTTCCCGGTGCGCTACCCGCATTGGCGCTTCGGGATGGAATACGACCACATGATCAAGAGCCACACGTACGGGCTCTCCAAGATCTACGAGCTGGTCATCAACACCGACCCTTGCTACGCGTACCTGCTCGAGGGCAACAGCCAGGTCGATCAGAAGCTCGTGATGGCCCACGTCTACGGGCACAACGACTTCTTCCGCAACAACTACTACTTCTCGCGCACCGATCGCCGGATGATCGACGTGATGGCGAACAACGCCGCACGTGTGCGGCGCTACATGGACCGCTTCGGCGTGAACAACGTCGAGGGCTTCATCGACATCTGCCTCTCGCTCGACAACCTCATCGACCCGTGGTCGTCGTTCCGCGAGAGCCGGCCGCGCAGCACCACGCCCGACAAGCAGGACGTGCAGGACGACGACCGCGTGCGGCTGCACAACGTGCGCGGCTACCTGGAGGACTACATCAACCCTCCGGACTTCGTGGAGTCGCAGCGGCAGAAGCAGAAGGAGAAGCGCGAGGTCGCCAAGCGCAAGAACCCGCCGCAGCCGGAGCGCGACGTGCTCGGCTTCCTGATGCAGCACGCGCCGCTCGAGAGCTGGGAAGCCGACGTGCTCGGCACCATCCGCGAGGAGGCCTACTACTTCCTGCCGCAGATGCAGACCAAGATCATGAACGAGGGCTGGGCCAGCTACTGGCACTCCCGCATCATGACCGAGCGAGCGCTGCGCGACGACGAGCTCATCGACTACGCCGACGTCGTGTCGGGCGTGTTCGCGAGCGCACCCGGGCAGCTGAACCCGTACAAGCTCGGCGTCGAGCTGTACCGCGACATCGAGCGCCGCTGGGATCAGGGCAAGTTCGGCGCAGAGTGGGACAACTGCGATCGGCTCGACGAGCGCGTGAGCTGGGACAAGAAGCTCGGGCTCGGCAAGGCCAAGATCTTCGAGGTGCGTCGGCTCTACAACGACGTGACCTTCATCGACGAGTTCTTCACGATGGAGTTCGCGCGCGAGCAGAAGTACTTCACGTTCACCGAGAACCGGCGCAGCGGGCGGCTGGAGATCGAGAGCCGCGAGTTCCAGCAGATCAAGACGCGGCTGCTCGGTCAGCTCACCAACTTCGGGCAGCCGTTCATCTACGTGGTGGACAGCAACTACCTGAACCGCGGCGAGCTGCTGCTCGGCCACCGGCACGAGGGCAGCGACCTCAAGCTGGACTACGCCAGGGACACGCTGCGCAACCTCGAGCGGGTGTGGCGGCGGCCGGTCTCCATCCTCACCATCGTGGACGACAAGCCCAAGCGCATCCGGTTCGACGGCTCCGAGATCGGCATCTCGGACGAGCCCGAGGCCTTCCGGGTCTGAAATTCCTCGGGACGCGCCGTCGCCGGCGTGGTTTGTGCGAGTCACGCCCTCCGGGCGTGATAGGCTGCCGGTGACGTGCGTATCATCGCTTGGCCGGCGACCGACGTCGGGCGCGTGCGCAGCCACAACGAGGACAGCCACCTCGTCGATGCCGCGCTCGGGCTCTACCTGGTCGCCGACGGCATGGGGGGGCATGCCGGTGGGGCGCACGCGTCGCAGCTCTGTGTCGACGTCGTGTCGAAGGTGGTGCGGCGCGGGCTCGATGCACTGACGATCGTCCCACCGGAGCACCGCACCGCCGCGATCGCCGAGCTGCTCGGGGTCGCCGCGAGCGAGGCGAGCGCGCGCATCCACGACCAGGCCAACGCCGACCATCGCCTCCAGGGCATGGGCACCACGCTCACGGGCCTCTTCATGTTCGGCGAGCGCGCCTACGTCGTGCACGTCGGCGACTCGCGGGCGTTCCTGATGCGCGGCGGCACGTGTCGCCAGCTCACCAACGATCACTCGTGGCTGAACGAACAGGTGCAGGCAGGGCTGCTCAGCCCCGAGGAGGCCGCGCAGAGCGACCTCAAGCACATCATCACGCGCTCGGTCGGGTTCGAGCGCCACGTCGAGCCCGACGTCGTGCCGCTGAACGTCAACCTCGGCGATGCCTTCCTCATCTGCTCCGACGGGTTCTCCAACTACGTCGAGGCCGAGGAGATCGCCGAGCTCGCGCGCGACCACTGGTACGCCGACCTGCCGCGGATCTGCACCGATCTCGCGAACCGACGCGGCGGCGACGACAACATCACCGTGCTCGTCGTGCTCGCCTGCAACGACAAGGACGTGCGCCGACCGATGCCGCAGTATCGCCGCACGGTGCTCGATACGTTGCCGCCCGCGGGACGGCCGTGAATCCTGCCGAAGAGGCCGCGCGCTGGGCGAAGGCGCTGTGGAGCTGGCGCGAGGTGATGACGACCACGGCCGTGTGGTGCTCGGCCTCGGTCGCGCTGCGCCCGTTCACGGGGCCGCGTGTCCCGCAGGCGATGATGCATCGCTACTTCGACAAGGTGATGGGTCAGCTCGGGATCGACCTGGTCGCGACCGGCACCGAGAAGGTCGCCGGCGCGACACCGTGCGTCATCGCGGTGAATCACAACAGCCTGCTCGACGTGCCGGTCGTCGGCACGGTGTTGCCCATCGAGTACAAGTGGGTCTCGAAGAAAGAGATCTTCTACCTGCCCTTCATCGGCTGGCACCTGTGGGCGGCCGGGCACATCTGGGTCGACCGCAGGCGCAAGGACAACATGCAGCGGCTCGCCGACGAGTTCCGCCGCACGTTCCGCGGCGGCGGCTCGATCCTGATGTTCCCCGAGGGCACGCGCTCCGAGAACGGCGCGCTGCAGAAGCTCAAGAGCGGGGCGTTCATCACCGCGGTCGACGAGCACGTGCCGGTCCTGCCGATCGTGCTCGACGGCACCGAGCGGCTGCTGACGAAGGGCCGGCTCGATCGACCCACCGGGCGGCTGCGCGTCGGGCTGCACGTCTGCGATCCGATCCCCGTGCCGGAGCAGGGCAGCCGCGAGCAGAAGGTGATCGCGATGCGCGATGCGACACGCGCCGCGATGGTGACCGCGCTCGACGACCTCCGCGGTGGTCCGGGCCTGGCCGAGCAGCCGACGGTGTGAGACGTCGGCCGGTCAGCCCTCCGGGACCGGCTGGCACACGCTGCCGCCCTCGATCTGGGCGTTCGTGCGGTACGTGTTGAGCGTCTGCCAGTGCGGCACTTCGTGCTGGGGCACCGTCGCGTCCTCGCGCACGTTGGTCACGTGGTAGGTGTGCTGATTCCAGATCCGGCGCGCCTGGATCCACCGATCCTCGGCGTCGCGGATCACCTGCACCGTCGGTGAGCCGCTCTCGTCGTCGGTGGTCTCGTTCGAGACGACCACGATCTCCGCCGAGCCGTCGTTGTCGACGTCCGCGACGACCGGGTACTCGATCATCGTGCGGCTCATCCGCGGGGTCTGCAGCAGCACCTGCCCGACGCCGTCGTAGATCCTCATCTGGTACTCGTCGGCGTACATCGCCTCGGCAACGCCATCGCCGAGGAAGTCGAACGCGGTGCCCGCCGCGATGCCGCTGTCGTCGAGGATCTCCGCCGACCAGAGGATGTCCGCGCCGCGCGTGTAGACCGAGTAGTGGTACGACGACGACAGCGCGAACTCGGAGATCCCGTCGCCGTCGAAGTCGTGCACCGTCGCGGGACGCGACCAGTTGAGCCCGTCTGGGGCGTCGCCCGTCGGGCGCAGGTCGACGAGCTTCGGCGTGCCGTCGTGCTCGAGGATCGTGATGCCCAGCTCGTTGGTCAGCAGCACCTCGGGCGCGTCGTCGTCGTCGAGATTCGCGATCGCGGGGAAGCCCGGGGTCATCTCGCCGTGGCTGTAGTAGGCGGTGCCGTCGTGGTGCACGGCGCGGTTGCCGAAGATCACCTCCTGGTCGCCGTCGCCGTCGAGATCGGCGAGCGCGGTGGCCTCGGAGACGATGTTGAGGTGGTCGGCATCGAAGAGGATGTGCCCGGTGTGATCGAGCAGCATGTCGTCGTAGGCGATCTCGATGTCGCCGTCCTGGTCGACGTCGGCGAGCGCGATCGCGGAGCCGAAGTACTTGGGCTGGAACGGCTCGCTCTGCCAGAGCACGGTGCCGGTGGGGTCGAACATCACGACGTGGCCGTCCATCGTGCCGGTCACGATCTCCGGGATGCCGTCGTTGCCGAAGTCGGCGATCGCCGGCGTGCCGTCGGAGTAGACCGGGGTCTCGAACCGCGTGTGCAGCGTGCCGGTGGCGCCGTCGAGCACGTAGATGTGCCCTGGCGGGTTGTCGCCGCTGATCTCCTGCACTGCGACGACCACGATGTCGGGGATGTCGCAGAGATCGATCGCGCCGTCGCCGTTGTCGTCGGTGAGGTTGGCGACGAGCGGTGTCACGATGCTGTAGTTCTCGAGCTCGGGCGTCCAGGTCCACTGGATGTCGGGCTCGAAGCTGTCGGGCGGCGCTTCGTCCTCGCAGTCGCCGACCGCGTCCATGCCGTCGACCACCTCGCAGGTCGGCTGCGGCGTGGTCCCGCCCTCGGCGGTGCCCGAGGGCACGTCGAAGAGCGCGCCTTCGCCCGCGCCGGCGCTCGACTCGTCGGCGGTGCCCTCGTGCGGTCCCGCGCCGCTGGCCGAGCCGAGCGTGCTGCCGCCGCCGGTTTCGCCGCCGCTCAGCGACTGCGGGTCGCCCTCGTCGCGCACGTCGGCATTGCAGGCGCACACGAGCACGACGACGGCGGTGATCCGGGAGCGGGGCATGGCGCCCCCTTGGGTGGCCGCCGCCGCGTGGATCCATCGCGTGGGCCGTGTCCGCCGATGCGCGTCAGTTGTCCTGCGCGCCCTGGGCGATCCACGTCGCGAGCGTGTCGCGTTGCTGGGCCGAGAGGGCCCACGGCTCGCCCGGCGGCGGCATGACGGTGCTGTCGGGCGGCACGCCGCAGCCCGCGAAGTCGTCGTCGATCTTGCGCAGGATGAAGCTGTCGGCGACGTTGCCCGGCTCGACGTACTTGAACGCGGGCTCGCCCTGTTCCGGCGCGCACTGCCACGCGACCATGAGCAGGCGATCGTGCAGCGGGATGTCGGGGCAGCCCGTCGGCATGCCGGCCGACTCCGGTGGCGCGTAGATCTCGGCCCCGAGCGGGACGTTCTCGAACGACAGCCAACCGCGGCAATCGAAGCTCGAGCTCGCGGCGTAGGCGTTGCGTGCGTGGCAGGCCCCGTCGGTCGCGCCGCACGACACCATCAAGATCGGGACGATGTCGTTCGCGAAGCTCGGCGTCGCCGGCTCGCCGGTGTCGCCGCTCGGATCCGTGGTGTCGCCCGAGTCGGGGTCGGTGGGATCGCTGGGGTCGCTGGGATCGGTCGGATCGCCCGGATCGCTGGGATCGCTGGGGTCGCTCGTGCCGTCGGGATCCGTCGGACCGCCCGCATCGCTGGGGTCGGCTTCGCTGCTCGAGTCGAGCGCGCCCGGATCGCACGAGCATGCGCCGTAGCCGAAGCCGTCGGCGTCGCAGACCTGTGCACCCGGCTCGCCGTCGCAGTCGCACGCGCGGCTACGGCCGGGCACGCACGCCTCGTCCGCATCCCCGCCGGGGCTCTTCGTGCACGCGAGCGCGAGCACGAGGGCGAGCAGGGCAGGGTGTCCTCGACGATTCATGGTGCCACCACCTCGATCGTGATCGCGGCCGCGTCGGTGTTGCCGTCGGCATCGGTGGCGGTGAGCGTCACCGTGTGCGTGCCGAGGGTGACGAGCGGTGCGTCGAGCATCGCGCCCTGGCCGAGCTCGCCGTCGATGTCGCTGGTCCAGACCAGCGCTGCGCCGGAGAGCGTGCCGTCCTCCGGGTCCTCGCCGTTGCCGATCCACGGGATGTCGTCGCCGGCGGTGCGCTGCTCTCCATCGCTGGGATGGAAGATCGCCGCGGTCGGCGGCGCGCCGCTCGGGCCCTCGCTGCTGCTGGACGCGCCCGCCGAGCCTTCGCTGCTCCCGGCGCTCGACGTGGTCTCGCCGCCCTCCGAGCTCTCGCCCGCGGAGCTCGACATCGTCGTCGTGCCCTCGTCCGTGGACGACGGCGGATCGCTGGTGTCGTCGGTGTCGCCACCGCACACGCAGGGCTCGTAGCCGGAGGTGTCGTGGGCGCAGAGCTGCGTGCCCGTGCTGCCGTCCGCGCACGCACACTCGATGGTGGTGCCGTGCTCGCAGCTCACCGCGCCGGTCTCGGCATCGTCGGGATCGCCACACGCCAGCCCGAGCACGAACGTGAGCGTCGCCACCGCGCTGCGGTGGCCGTCCTTCCACTTCATGGGCAGTCCTCCAGGTTCAAGCGGCCCAGGGACACAGGGCCATGCACTGCAGATGCGCACACTCGAGCAGCGGCATGAACGCGTCCGCGCTGTCGGGACAGTGCGTCATCGTGCAGCTGTCGAGCGCGCCGCCGTCGCTCACACAGTCGTTCGCGCAGCTGCAGACGTCGTCCGCCACGCAGACCTGCCACACGTCGCAGCAGTGCGACTTCACGCAGGTCTCGCACGCGTCCTCGGTGCCGTCGAGCGTGCAGCTCGCGAGCCCGGTGCTCGATCCGCTGCTGTCCGATCCGGAGCTCGAGGCGTCCGGCATCGTGGAGGTCGCGCTCGACTCGCTGCTCGACTCCGTCGTCGTGGTGGTCGTCGTCGTGCCGGTCGAGCTGCTCGAGCCCGAGCTGCTGCCCTGCGTCGTCGCGTCGCCGGAGCCGCTGCCCTCGACCCCGTCGCGCCCGAGCGAGCCCTCGGGGGTGCACGCGAGCAGGAGCGTCGTCACGAAGATGGCGGGCCGCGAGCATCGTCGCCGCGGATTGACCGGTCGCGGCGCGTTCCGTCTCGCGATCTCAGCCACCTCGGTCCTCCATCACGTGCACGTCGCCCATCATGCCGCGCTCGGCGTGCTCGGGGATCGTGCAGTGGTACATCCACATGCCGGGCGTGTCGTAGCGCAGCGCGATGCGAGTACGCCCGCGCGGGGGGACCTGCACCGTGTCCTTCCACGCGAGCGGCTGCGCGGGGCGGCCGTCGTCGCCGAGCACCTGCGCGAACATCCCGTGCACGTGGAAGGGGTGCGGGTGATCGCCGAGATTCACCAGCTCCCAGATCTCGAGCGCGCCGAGCTCGACGTGCACGGGGTTGTTCAGCGGCCAGCGCTGGTCGTTGACGAAGTAGGTGGGCGCGGTGGGCGGATCGAGATCGGCGCGCAGCTCGAAGCGACGCGTGACGGTGGTCGCGTCGACGGGCAACGGATCGATCGCACGTGCGAAGACGGGCAGCGCAGGCGCGCGCGCGTCTCCGTCGACCGCGAGCACCGCGAGCGTGTAGGGCTCGGCGGTGCTCGGATCGGCGTGGTCGGGGGCCGAGCGCAGCACCGCACCGTCGTGCTCGCCGCCGATCGCGACGAGCAGCTCGTGACGCTCGCCCGGTGCGAGCGCGAGCTCGTCCTGCTCGCGCGGCGACGCGAGCAGACCGCCGTCGCCGCCCACCACGTGCAGCGGCGCATCGCCGTGCGTGAGCGCGAAGTGGCGGCCGTTCGCGACGTCCACGATGCGCCAGCGCTCGACGGTGCCCGCGGCGACCGCGAGGGTGCCGGGCAGTCCGCCGTTCACGAGCAGCGTGTTGCCGTGGCGCCCCATTCGCAGATCGTCGGGGCTGGGCTCGAGCACGAGCGCGCCTTCCTCGTCCAGCTCGATGTCGTCGAGCATCAGCACCCGCTCGCGATCGACGGGTGGATCGCTCGGATCGTGGACCACGAGCGCGCCGTGCAGCCCGCGCTCGACCTGCTCGTCGGGCTGCACGTGCGGGTGGTACCAAAACGTTCCCGCATCGCGCAGCGTGAAGCGATAGGTGAACGGGCCGCCGGGCGCGACGTACCCGCTCACCATGGGATTGCCGTCCATCCGCTCGGGCAGGCGCACGCCGTGCCAGTGGATCGTGGTGGGATCGGGCAGCTCGTTCGCGAGGTGGACGACGAGCGTCTGGCCGAGCTCGGCCTCGATGAGCGGACCGGGCACGCGCACCTCGCCGTCCTCGGCGTTGACGTCGCGGTAGGCCCACACCTGCGTGCGCGCGCCCGGGACGTACGAGAACGTGGTGGGCGTCGCGACCAGCTCGATCTCGACGACGTCCGGATCGGGATCGACGTCGACCGCCGGCACGAGCTCGGCGATCATGCGCTCGCCCGGCGTCGCGTCGGGGGCCGGGTCCGCGCAACCCGATGCGAGCGCGAGCAGCACGAGCGTGCGGGTCAAGGCGCGTCCTCGCGGCACACCTCGGTCGCGCGTGCGCGCAGCGGCGTGCTCGGGTGGGCGCGCAACAGCTTCGCGATCGCGGCGCGGGCCTTGTCGCCCTTGCCGAGCCGGCAGAGCGCGATCGCCTTCTGCAGCATGCGCTCGGGCACCATCTGTCCGCGCGGGAAGGTGCGAGCGTGCTCGTCGAGCAACGCGAGCGCGCGCCGAGCATCGCCCCGATCGAGCGCGGCGTCGGCCTCGCGCAGGAGCGAGAGCTCCTGCGCGAGGCCGCCGCGAGACCCTCCGCTACCCTTCGACCGCCGCGATCCGAGCTCCGACCCGACCGGAGCCGACTCGCCGACGACGGGCGGAGTGACATCGAGCGCCGGCGCAGGAGCAGACGCACCGATCTCGGGAGGATCGACCGAAGGGCGATCCTCCCGAGCCCGCCCTCCGAGCGAGCTCGACTGCTCTCCACGCTCCTGCGCAGCAGGCGAGACGACATCCACCGCACTCTCCCGCCCGATCTCGCCCCCCGATCGCTCGAGCACCGCGAACCCCCGCCACGCGATCAGCACGACCGCCGCCGCCGCGATCGCGAACATCACCACGCGCGCCCACACCACCTGCGGCCGCACCTCCGCGACCACCGGCTCCGGCACCGCCGGTCCGTGCTCGACGCGGTGCAGCGTGGCCGCGAGCGCACGCGCGATCGCACCCTCGTCGGGCGTGCGCGCGGCGACGTACTCGGCGAGCAACCGACGCTCATCGGGCGGAAGGCTGTCCATCGCCGGTCCTTTCTGCGCGTGCACGCTCACGGCCGAGCGCGCGCTGGAACTTCACCCGAGCGTTGCGCAGCCGCGAGTACACGGTGTTGAGCTTGAGCCCGAGCATCTCGACGATCTCCGGCGCGCTGCAGCCCTCGATCTCCGCGAGCACGAACACCTCGCGGTGCTCGTCGTCGAGGCTCGCGAGGCAGCGCTCGACGAGCGCGATCTGTTGCGCACGCGCGAGCTCTTCGTCGGGCGCCGCATGGGGCTCGGGTGTGCTCACCACCTCGAGGCGACGACGCGCGCGCAGCTCGGTGCGTTGGTGCCCCGAGGCGACGCGGCGCGCGATGCCCCACAGCCAGCTGCGCAGGCTCGTGCGGCCGTCGAAGTCGGCCAGCCGCCGGTGCACGATCGCGAACACCTCCTGGGCCGCGTCGTCGAGCGCAGCCGGCGGCACGCCGAAGTGCGCGAGCATCCGCCAGCAGAACGCGTAGTGCTCGGTGAACACGGCGCGGAACTCGAGCGGCACGGGCGGCGGCTCCCCGTCGACGACGCGCAGCTCGTGCGGGCGGTCCACCGCGCCGGATTGGCCGGGGCGCGGGCGATCCGTCACGGAAGCCGCAGCTCCACGCCCAGGGCCCCGGAGAACCCCGCCGGCAGCGGTCGCCACAGCCGTCCGAGCCCGTCGACACCGAACGCGGGCCGCACGATCGGCACGAGCAGATCCGCGCCGAGCACGAAGGCGAGCCGACGCAGCGGCGCGTACGAGATCCGCGGCCCGGCCGTGAGCGCGACCCAGGGCTGACGCGTGGTCGCCGGCTGGTCGATGCCGAAGCCGCGGCCGTGCACCACGCCGACCTGCACTCCGGCGCATGCGTCGAGCCCGAAGCCACCCCACGACCAGCGCGGGCACGCGCGTGCGTCCGCGGCGACGAGCCGAAGCTCGCCACCCGCGGCCGGACGTCCGTCGAATCGCGCGCGCTTCGCCGCGAGGAACGTGCCGCCGAGCTCGACGCGGACGCGCCGATGCAGCAGCGCGAGTGCACCGGCGATGCCACCGGCGACGCCGGGCAACGGTCCGATCGCGAGCACGGCTGCGGCCGCGATCCCGACGCGCAGCGACGGCGTGGGCGCGCGCGGTCTCGGTGATGCGCGACGGGGCAGGAGCGATGCAGCTGCGCGTCGCGGGCTCGGGCTGCGCAGTCGCACGTCCTGACGCGCGAGCCACAGCTCGTCCGCCCGCGGCAACGCGTCGAAGTCGGTCTCACGCGGCGTCACGGCCGGATCGATCGTCGCCGCCACGACGAACACGACCGCATCCGCGAGGGTGTCGCAGCCCTCCGCCTGCAGCTCACGCACACCACCGTTGCCGTCGACGACGAGCTCGAGCTGCGCGTGCCAACCCCCGTCGCGCTCGTCGACGACGATCGCCGCGACGAGCTCGGGATCCTCGGCGCGACCCGGCGCGCGCCCGAGCTGCAGCGCGACGGCGGCCGCGATCTGGGCGCGGTCCGGACAGCCCTCGGGTGCGGTCCACGCGAGCTCGAAGCGCTCGCTCGGCTCGGCGGTCAGCAGCAGTGCGATGAGCTCGTGCCGCACGCGACCGAGAGCATCGCATGGCGCCGACGCAGCCGGAGCATGCTCAGCCGCCGGGGACGACGCCGCAGTCGTGCTCGTCGGTGCCCTCGGCGCACAGCTCGGGCTCGTCGCACTCGAAGTCGTCCTCGTACGGGCAGGTCTCGGGCATCGTCCAGCCCAGGTTGGCGGCGACCTTGGTCAGTCCGCCCACCTGGCGCGCGGCAGCCCAGCTCTCGGCGTCGAGCTGCGGCAGCGCGTCGTCGAGCACGATGCGCAAGCCGTCGTCGACGATCGCGAGGGCATCCAGCTGGCCGAGATCGGTGAACGCATCGTCGTCCTCGATCGTGAGCGCGGCGAGCTGGGTGACCCCCACGAGCGCGGAGAGCTGGGTGAGCTCGGGGTTGCCTCGCAGCGTGACCGCGCCGATCTGCGCGAGGGCCGGCAGCGGCCCGAAGTCGACGAGGTTGGAGTCCGCGATCGTGACGTTGTCGAGCTCGACGAGCCCGTCGAGCCCGCCGAGGTCGTCGAAGGCGTGCGTGCCGAGCAGGTTCAGCCCGGCCGCCGATTGCAATCCGCCGAGCCCGCCGATGTCGGCGAGCGCATGGTTGTCGTGCAGATTGAGGTCGCCGGCGAGGCGCTCGAGCGCGGCGAGATCGTCGAGATCGGTGAGCGCGTCGTTGCTGCTCAGCAAGAGCTCACCGAGCTCGGTCGTCGTGCCGAGCGCCGACAGATCGATGAGCGCGTCGTTGTCGTGCAGACCGAGCCCGTTCTGATCGTGCCAGACGACGTGCTCGAAGCCCGCGAGGTCGACGAGCGCTGGGTTCGCGTCGATCTGCACGTACCCGGGGCTGCCGTCCTCGCCGATCTCGGCGAGCGACTCGAGCCCGCCGAACGAGCTCATCGACAGCCCGTCGAGCCAGAGATCGGTGCCCACCACCGCGAGGTTGCGCAGCCCGTGGAGGTCGGCGAGGGCCGTGCAGTTCTCGATCCTCAGTCGACCACCGATGCGCTCGATGTTCTGCAGCCCCTCCAAGGAGGGCAGCTCGCCGAGACCGACGAGCTCGAGGCTACCGCCGACCGCGTCCAACGCGTCGAGGCCGGCGAGGCTGGTCAAGGGCGGCGGGTCGTGGAGCCCGTCGGCGTCCGGTACCGACCGCACACCGATCAAGAGGTCGCCACCGATCTCGCTCAGCCCCGCGAGCGGCACGAGCGACTGCACGTCGTCGACGATCGCGAGCCACCCGGTGATCGCGTGGCAGCCCGCGAGCGCCTCCACGTCGGCCTGCGTCGCGAGCACGACGTTGCCTTCGACGACGCCGCCATCGCACTCGGCGGCGGCGGCGGTCGTGCTCTCCGTCTGCGTGCCGCTCTCGCCATCGGAGCTCGTGTCTGCGCTGGTCGACTCGGTGGCGTCCGGCCCGGGCCCACCGGTGCTGGTGGAGCTCTCCGATGCAGACGCGTCGTCGCCACCGAGCTCGACGTCCCCGATGCAGCCCGCACCGAGCAGCCACACCGCGGCGAGCGTTCCTCTTCGTGCGTAGATCTTCGTCATCCCACCCATGCAGTGTCCGGCATCGCGCGGTTTGTTCAGGGCACGGTATACGCGGCGCGGACGCGCGCCGCGACCGGCTGAGCCCGTAGGGCGGACGAGGAGCTCGTCTCACCGGCCCGGGCTCGGGCGTGGGCGGTCGGGCGGCGGCGCGCTCGACCGGACGAACGGTGGCGCTTGAACGTGTCGGACGGCGGTGTAGCCTCTTGGACGGGCGCTCCCGCGGAGCGCAACGACCGTGGCCTACGACGAGTCGCTCGCCATCCGGATCCGCGCCGCGCTCGAAGGGCGCCCGGACGTCACCGAGAAGAAGATGTTCGGCGGCGTCGCGTTCTTGCTGAACGGCAAGATGTTCATCGGCATCGTCAAAGACGATCTCATGGTGCGCGTCGGTCCCGTCGCGTTCGAGGACGCTCTCCGACGGCCGCATGTGCGGCCCATGGACTTCACCGGCCGGCCGATGGTCGGATACGTGTACGTCGCGTCGCCCGGCTGCAGGACCGTCGAAGCCGTTGCGCAGTGGGTCGAGCGCGGGATTGCGTTCGCGCAGACGCTGGCTCCGGCGCGTGCGAACGAGCGCGAGAAAAAGCCCGTGGCGCGGGCCAAGTCCGCCGCACGCGCACGGAGACGATGACGCTGCGGCGGTCGCCCGCGAGCGACGCCTTCGGTCGGAACGTCCCCCGATGAGCTGCCCGTCGTCGGCGAATTCTCCGTCGCCGCGTCCGGTAGCGCGCGATCGTTCACGGCTCCGGACACGCGGCGCGCACGCGCTCGGCCACCCCTGAGCTGGCGTGGCGGGCGAGGAACGCGTTGCGCTCGCCCCGGGCCTGGGGCCCGCGACCCAGTCGACACAGCGCGTCGATCCGCAGCGCCGCGCGCACGTCGGACTGCGGGCTGTCGGCGAAGCTGCGCGCGTGCGCGTCGGTCAGCGCGAGTGCCCTCGCAGCATCGCCGGCCCCGATCGCGTCCACGATCTCGCGCATCATCGCGTTGTCGCGCGCCAAGGTGCTCGGTGGCGTGGGCGAGGCGGACATCGGTTTCGCCGTGGCGCGTGGCGGTGCCTCGGACGAGACGACGGGCGTCGGCTCCGGCGACACTGCGAGCACGACCGCGCTCGGCTCGGGCCGTACGCGCGGCTGCACCGGTGGCGAGGCCGCGATGCCCGACAGCGCGGGCGTCATCGGCATGCGCGGCTCCGGCCGCGCCGTGACGAGGATGCCCGCCGCACCGACTGCACCGATCGCACCGACGATCGCGCCGAGCTTGGCGAGCCCGAACGACGCGCTCGCGGGCACGACGAGCTCGGCCGATAGCGCGGCACCAATCGCCGACCATGTGCGCTCGCTGGCGCGCGGCGCATCGGCGCGCAGCTGCGAGAGCGCAGCGAAGAGCTCCTCGGGCGCGGCCTCGACGAGCCGTCGTCGCAGCAGGCGCAGACGGGCGTAGACGATGCGCTGCGCGACGCCGGTGGCCGCAACGAGCTCCGGACCCGAGAGCCCGAGCAGCTCCGAGAGCACGAACAGCTCGCGATCGCCGTCGTCGAGCCCGTCGAGGAATTGATCGAGCACCGCCAGCGCTTCGCTCGTCGCCGGCGCGATCGCCCGCCCGCCGGCCTGTGCGAACGCGGCCTGCTTTCGACTCGCGCGCTGGGCTCCGCGACGGTAGTTGCTCGCGACGCGCCGCGCGATGCCGTAGAGCCACGAGCGCGGCGCGTGGTTCCGCATCACCGGGAGCTTGCGGTACGCCGTGACGAACGTGTCCTGCAGCGCGTCGCCGTGCTCGGCGGGCGCGACCCCGAAGCGTCCGAGCACGTGCCACACGAAGCCGTAGTGCTCGCGATAGAAGCCGCGGAAGGCGGCCGGCCCGGCCGTCACCGCGGTGCTGTGCTCAGCGTGCACGTCTCGATTCCTGAGTGTCCGGCACCGCAGGTCTTTTCCGCGACGGGTCTCGCGACAGGCGGAATTCCACGCCGAGCAGCCAGCGGAACGAGACCGGGAGCTGCGCGAAGACCGGGCGGTTCTCGATGCGGAAGGTGCTGCCGACCACCCGCACGACCAGATCCGCCCCGAACCAGATGCGCACCGGGCCTATGGGTCGGGCGAGCGCGAGGCCGACGCCCGGCCCGCCCCACGGCTCGGTGTGCACGCGGCGCGACGCGAAGCTCGGCGCGACGCGCACGGCCCCGAGCTCGAAGCTGCCGCACAGCGGGAGCTCGAGCCGACGCAGCGTCGGCACCCAGCAGCCGCGTGCGGACGCGGTGCCGCCCTGGAAGCTCGCGTCGACGCGAGCCTCCGGATCCGTGCGCACGCGCGGCGCGAGGTAGCGGCCACCGAGCTCGACGCGCGCGTGGGGCCACGCGAGCCCGAGCCCCAGCTCGACACCGCCGGTGACGGCCCCGAGCATGCCGATCTCGCCGAGCCCCGCGATGCGCAGACGAGGCTCGGGACGCGGCCGCGCCGAGCGTTGCACCGGCGCGAGCGTGGGCTCGGGTGGCGCAGCGGCGAGCGTGTCGTGCGGTTCGGTCGCGACCGCGGCCTCGGGCACGACCTCGGGCTCGGTCGGTACCGTCGCCATCGCGGCGTCGAGCCCTTCTCGCAGCGCGACCGCGATCACGATCGCCGTGCTCTCGCCGAGCTCGTCGCATGCGTGCGTGCTCATGCGGCGCTCGTGCTCGCGCTCGGCGAAGCGTGTGGTGAGCACCAGCTCGTAGCCGTCGGTCGCGTTCCCCGTCACCGTGCCGTCGATCTCGGCGACGTCGGCACCGCTCGCTGCGTCGGGCCGCAGCTCGAGCACTCGCGCACGGATCGCCGCCGCATCCGGGCACTCGGTCGGCGCGTGCCACACGAGCGCGTAGTCGCCGGGGCTCGGCAGCGCGGGGACGACCGGATCGGCCGGCGGCCCGAGCAGCAACGCGATGAGCGCGAGCTCCACGAGGCGTCAGCATCGCACCGAACGTCGGCCGCCGCGATGCTACGCTCGCGCCGCCCATGGCCCAGCTCTACCTGCGTCAGCTGCTCTCCGGTCGCGACTTCGGGCGCGGCGATGCGATGGCGTCCGGCATGCAGAACTTCGTCTATCTCGTCGGCGATCGCGACGCGGGCGAGTGCATGGTCGTCGACCCGGCGTGGGACATCGCCGGCATCGTGGAGGTCGCGCAAGCCGACGACATGAAGATCACCGGCGCGCTCGTGACCCACTACCACCCCGATCACGTCGGCGGGCACATGTTCGGCTTCGACATCGAAGGGCTCGCGGAGCTCGTCGGTCGCTGCCCGTGCAAGGCGCACGTGCATGCGCTCGAGGCCGAGGGCGTGCGCGCGATGACCGGGCTCGGCAAGGGCGATCTCGTCGAGCACGGCTCCGGCGACAAGGTCGCGATCGGCGGCATCGAGATCGAGCTGCTGCACACGCCCGGGCACACGCCGGGCTCGCAGTGCTTCCGCGTCGCCGGGCTCACCCACGGCGAAGAAGAGGCGTTGCTCGCCGGCGACACGCTCTTCCTGCAGGGCTGCGGGCGCGTCGATCTGCCCGGCGGCGACGCGGAGCAGATGTACCGCACGCTGTCCGAGCGCCTCGCGACGCTGCCCGGCGAGACGGTGCTGCTGCCCGGCCACGCCTACGGCGGCGAGCGGGCCCCGCTCGCGCAGGTGCGGCGCACGAACCCGACGCTGCAGCTCACCAGCTTGCAGCAGTTCATGCGGCGCATGGGCGGCTGAGCCGTCGATCGCCGCACGGGCGGCGGATCAGTCGAGCGCATCCTTGGCGAGCACGGTCCAGTCGCGCTGGCCGTGACCTTCGGCGATCACCGCGTCCATGCGCGCAGCGATCGCCGGGATGATCGCGAGCGGCAGGCCACTGTCCGCGAGCTCGTGCTCGACGAGCCGCGCGTCCTTGCGCGCCATCGCGAGCTCCCACGACGGCTCGTCCCAGGGCTTCTCGATCATGCGCTGGAACCGAGCGGGCAGGGTGGCGCCGGGGTTGAAGTGCTGCAGCAAGCTCGCGACGTCGGCGGGCGCGACCGACATCGCCTTGGCGAGCGCCAGCATGTCGGCGAAGCCGGCCGTGAGCGCCATCAGCAGCAGGTTGCCGAGCAGCTTGAACGCTGCGGCCGCGTCGACGCGCTCACCGAGATCGACGAGCTTGCCGGTCATCGGGGCGAGCAACGGCGAGGCGGCCGCGACCACCTCGCGATCGCCGGAGACGAGCATGAGGCCGGTCGCGCTCTCGGCGTTGCCGGGCCCCATGAACACGGGCGCGTGCAGGTACGTGATGCCGCGCGCGTGCCAGCTCGCGGTGCGCTCGCGGGCGCCGGCGGTCGAGGTCGTGGTGTGATCGAAGATCGACTGCCCGCGCTGTGGTGCGGCCGCAGCGAGCACCGCGTCGACGGCCGCGTCGTCGGACACGACGACGTGCACACGGCTCGCGCCCCGGATCGCGGCGGCGGCGTCCTCGAACGCGATCGCACCGTCCGCTTCCAGTGCACGCGCACGCGCGTGCGTCCGGTTCCACACGTGCACCGTCTCGCCGCGCCGGACCGCGGCGCGCACGAAACCCGACCCCAACAACCCACTCCCGAGCACGGCGATCATTCGCCGCACGGTATCATCGCGGCGGGCGAGCGCCCGCTCGGCTCACGCAGCACGCGGCGCGCGGAGAGCCAGCGCGAGCGCGGCATCGTTGCTGCGCACGACGACGGTCTCGCCGCCCATGCGCGCATAGCTGCCCGGCAGCGCGGGCACGCGGAACGGCAGCGGGTAGCGCTTCGTCGTGTCGCGGCCGATCGCCACCGGCACGCCGCGGACCTCGCCGCGCACGAACGCGTCGGCCGACCGCGTGCTCTCGTCCGCATCCCACGCGAACAGGCGGGTCTCGAGCTCGCTGAAGTCGCACGCGGTGATGCTGGAGTGCTGCATGGCGTCCCTCGCTCGGCCACCTTCTCAGCACGTGTCGTGCCGCCCAAGAAATCCGCGGGTTTCGTGCGCACCCCCGCCGAACCGTCAGGAAGCGGCCGTCAATGGTCCCATCGGAAGGGCTGCGCGGCGTCAGCGTGCTGGCGCGCCCAGGGCAGGGCCGCACTCCAGTCCGACCGGACGGCCACCGTGCCGCCCTCGCCGCCGTGCTTGCCGATGATGAAGGTGTGGGCGTTCGGGATCTCCGCCTGCGCATATGCCCACACGTCGGTGGCGGCGTTGCCGTAGGCGGCCGCGATCGCGTAGCCGGACGCGCGCAGCATCGCGAGGTAGTCGGCCTTGAAGCGGCCGACACCGTCGATGCGCGGCACGACGTCGCGGTGGCGATCGGTCGTGTGCACGATGCCGAGCGGGTAGCCGCCGTCGTTCAGCCACGCGCGGCTGTGCTCCCCGAGCCAGTACGGACGACCGGTGATGTAGACCGGCACGAAGCCCTTGTCCGCCCAGATCGTCGCGAGCTCGACACCATGCTCGTACGCCTTGGCCGAGTAGCTGCCGTCGCGGTAGGACTCGAAGTGCTCGTCGATCGCGTCGTGGCTGACCTCGGCGTCGTCGGTGGTGAGCGTGCCGTCCATGTCGAACACGACGATCTCGGTGTGCGCCGGCAACACCCACGCGGCGGCGCGCGTGCGCGAGCCGTCGCCGTCGACCGCGAAGTGCAGCGCATACACGCCCGGCGGTCGACCGTCGGCCGCGAAGCTCGCCCGACCGTCCCCGTCGGTGCGTGCGCCGTCGAGCTCGACGAGCTCGGTGCAGTCGTCGATCCACGCGCGCACCGGCTCGTCCTCCAGGTCCTTGCCGATCTCCCCGTAGGTGAACTTCGCGGTGAGCTTGAACGGCGCGTCGGGGATCCCGATCGCATCCTGGGCGTGGTGTACCGGCGCCATCGTCTCGGCGATCACCGCGCTGCGCTGGTGTGCGAACCCGCCGGCCGCCGGCGTCGGGGGCGGCAACGACAGGCAGCGTCGGAACACCGCGTCGGGTCCGCTCGTGCTCATGGGCGTCGCAGTCGTGTCCGTGGCCTTTGCCGCCGGCTGGCGCTCGCATGCCGTCGCTGCGCAGAGGGCCGTGATCGAGACGAGGCGCAGGTGCATCACCGCCCCTCGTTGTACCCTGGGCGGCGCGCGTGCGTGCGACAACGATGCTGCTCTGCGCCGTCGCGTTCGTGGCCGGCGTGTCCGCGTGGGTCCGCGTGCAGCGGGTCCACGCCGCGCGGGCATGGATCGCCGAGCGAGCGCAGCTCGCCCCCGGCCCGCGCGCCGGCGATCGTTACGTGGGCTCCGACGCGTGCAAGGGCTGCCATCCCACCGCGTGGCAGAGCTGGCACGACAGCCACCACCGCACGATGACGCAGCTCGCGTCGAAGCAGAGCATCCTCGCGGACTGGCACGACACCGTGCTGCCCGACGGCACGCGGCTGCGCTTCGACGGCGAGCGTCCGGTGGTCGTGCGCACGGCCGACGACGGCAGCACGCGCGTCGATCCGATCGTGCTCACGACCGGTGCCCACCACCTGCAGATCTTCTGGACGCCGTCGCGCTCCGGCGAGACCTTGCACGCGCTCGAGTGGGCGTGGCTCGTCGACGAGGCGCGCTTCGTCCCGAACGAGGCGACGCTCCTGCGCCCCGCCGGCGAGCCGGTCGACTACACGTGGAACCGCGTGTGCATCCGCTGCCACACGGTCGCGGGTAGCCCCGGCTGGCACGCCGGCACCGGTGCGATCGACACGCGCGTGGTCGAGCTCGGCATCGCGTGCGAGTCGTGCCACGGGCCCGCACGTGCGCACGTCGACGCGCACGCGCGCCCGTGGCAGCGCCTGCTCGCGTCGCGCGACGACGCGGATCCCACGATCGTGAACCCGGCCCGGCTCGCGCCCGCGGAGGCCTCGGAGATCTGCGCGCAGTGCCACTCGATCACGCTCGAGCGCGACGAGCAGCGCTGGCTCGCGCACGGCCCCGCGCACGCGCCCCCCGATGCGCTCGCGGGCTGGGGCACGCTCGTGCGCCATCCCGCCGATGCCGACGTGCCCGAGCTCGATGCCGTGCTCGAGGCCGACGCCGACTATCTCGTCGATCGCTTCTGGTCCGACGGCATGGTGCGCGTCACCGGCCGCGAGCACGGCGCGATGATGGAGTCGGCGTGTGCGAAGGGCGGCGAGCTCTCGTGTCTGTCGTGTCACTCGATGCACGCGAGCGCGCCCGACGATCAGCTGCGTGCGGACGCCGAGGGCGACGGCGCCTGCACGGGCTGCCACGACCCGAGCGCGTTCGCGAGCGCGGCGCACACGCACCATGCGGCCGAGGGCGAAGGTGCGCGCTGCACGAGCTGCCACATGCCGCGGACCAGCTGGGGTTTGTTGGGCGCGATCCGTAGCCACCAAATCGATCGGCCCGATCCCGACGTCGCCGACGAGACCGGCCGACCACTCGCGTGCAACCTCTGTCATCTGGATCGCTCGCGCGACTGGAGCCGCGCATGGCTCTCGCACTGGTGGCGCGGTGGCGCGCCGCCCTTCGGGGGCCGTGAGCCCCTCGCGTCGGCGGCCGCGGTGCAGTGGCTGCTCGCCGGCGACGCGGGTCAGCGCGCGCTCGCGGCGTGGCACATGGCGTGGGCGCCCGCCCAGAGCGCGTCCACGGGCGGTTGGCAGGCCGAGCTGCTGCTGACCACGATGGACGATCCCTATCCGGCGCTGCGCCTCGTGGGCTGGCGCGCGCTCGCGCGACTGCTCGGCGATCGCATGCCCGCGCTGCAGCCCGGCGAGCTGCCAGGGCCCGAGCACGTCGAGCGGTTACGCGCCGTGATGGACGCGAGCACGGTCTCCATCGCCGACGCGTGGGTGGGCGAGCTACGCAAAGACCGCAACGAAGAGCGCGTCGCGCTCGCGGAGTGATCCGCTGCCATCGTCGCTCTGGTGTCCCAGCCCCGTGCTCTTACATCGAAATGCGGCGCAATCCTGCGGGCGAGACGTGGCACTCTCGTCGTGGGGGTGAAGCACGTGCAGTTCGATCGAATCGTGATCGCACTGGGGCTCGCAGCGCTGCTGCCGGGCTGCTACCACGGCATCGACGGCGGTGGAGGAGCCAGCGGCTCCGCCAGCGCGAGCATCGGCGGCACCGAGCCGACCGGTGGCGCCGAGTCCGGTGAAGGTGGCAGCGGCGAGAGTGGCGAGCCGGGCGTCGACGAGGACTACGCGCCCGAGGAGGTGCGGCTGCGCCTGCTGCTCGCGCGCCAGTACGTGCACTCGATCCGCGACCTGCTCGGCGACGAGGCGGCTGCGGTCGCGAGCCCGCCGACCGACGTCGCGCTGAACGGCTTCGACGCCGTCGGGGCCTCGCAGCTCTCGCTCACCGACAGCAAGGTCGACACCTACGAAGAGTCGGCGCGCGCGGTGTCGCTGGCCGCCACTGCCGAGCGCATCGCCGCGTACCACGACTGCGTGCCCACCGGGCCGAGCGACTCCGCGTGTCATCGCGAGTTCGTCGAGCGCTTCGGTCGCATCGCATTCCGCCGCAGCCTGATCGAGGACGAGATCACGACGTACGCGGCGGTCGCCACCGCGGCGGCGCTCGACTTCGACGACTTCGACTACGGCGTGCGCACGGCGGTCGCGACGTTCCTGCAGTCGCCGCACTTCCTCTACCAGGTCGAGGTCGGCGAGCCGACGAACATGCCCGGCATCCGCAAGCTGACCGGGCTCGAGCTGGCCACCCGCCTGTCGTTCTTCATGGTGGACTCCACACCGGACGCCGAGCTGCTCGATCTCGCCGAGGCGGGCGGGCTCGACGACGCCGACGGCGTGCGCGAGGCGGCGACGGCCCTGCTCGAGTCGACGAACGCACGCCAGTCGCTCGCCGACTTCGCCTCCGAGGTCTATCGCCTGCGCGACCTCGCGACGGTGCCGAAGGACTCCACCGTGTTCCCCGCGTTCAGCGAGAGCCTCGCGGACGCGATGGGCAAGGAGACGCTCGCGCTCATCGGCCACATCGCGTGGGAAGAGGACAGCGACTTCCGCGACATCTTCGACGCGGACTACACGTTCGTGAACGCCGAGCTCGCGACGCTCTACGGGCTGCCGAACCCCGAGCAGTACGGCGACACGTTCACCCAGGTCACGCTGCCGGCCGAGCAGCTGCGCGGCGGCATCTTCGGCCAGGCCGGGCTGCTCTCGCTGCTCGCCCACGTCACCACGACGTCGCCCACCTACCGCGGCAAGTTCGTGCGCCAGCAGATCCTCTGCCAGACGATTCCGGCGCCGCCGAACAACGTCGACACGAACCTGCCCGACTCCGGCGACTACCACACCATGCGCGAGCGGCTCGAGGTGCACATGCAGGAGGAATCCTGCGCGGGCTGCCACAAGCTCATGGATCCGATCGGGCTCGGGCTCGAGAACTACGACGGCATCGGCCAGTTCCGCACCGAAGAGCCCGGCGGCTGGGCGATCGACGCCAACAGCGATCTCGACGGCATGCCGTTCACCGGCGCGCGGCAGCTCGGCGCTGCGCTGCGCGAGAACCAGGCCTCGGCGAGCTGCCTCGTGCGCAACCTGTTCCGCCACGCCACCGGCCACATCGAGGTCGAGGGCGAGTACGGCGAGCTCAGCGAGCTCGACGCCGCGTTCGACGACGGCGGCTATCGCATGCAGGCGTTGCTCGTCGAGCTCGTCGCCAGCCCTGCTTTCCGCCTGGTCGGCGAACAACCGTGAGAAGGGAGACGATGCCATGCTGATCAAGAGCTCCCGCTTCCAGCTCCACCGCCGCACGATGCTTCGCGGCATCGCCGGTGGTGCCACCGTCGCGCTCGCACTGCCTCTGCTCGACGCCATGCTCGACGACCACGGCGAGGCGCTCGCCGGCGGTGGCTCGCTGCCGCGTCGCATGCTGACGTGGTTCTGGGGCAACGGCGTCGCGCTGAACGATCCGAACAACGGCGGCTCCGGCCTGCGCTGGACGCCGGCCGGGCAGGGCGCGGGCTACGAGCTCACGCCGCAGCTCGCCTCGTTCGCGAACGTGAAGGACTACGTCTCGATCTGCTCCGGCTTCCGCGTCGGCGCGGCGAACCCGGGCCGCCGCGGTCACCACGACGGTTGCGTGCTGTTCGCGGGCCATCCCTTCATCGAGCTGCCGCCGAACGGGGCGAACTACGCCAGCAAGTTCGGCGGACCCACGATCGATCAGGTCGCGGCCGCGGCGATCGGCGACCAGACCTTCCTGCCCTCGGTCCAGCTCGCGGTCAGCAAGCGGATCATCGGCGGCGAGGGCCCGACTCTGCAGTTTCTCTCGCACAAGGGCCCCGACGAGCCGCTCGAGCAGATCTTCGATCCGCGCGAGGCGTGGAACCAGCTGTTCGGCTCGTTCACGGTGCCGGACGATCCGAGCAAGCCGCACCGGCTCGCGAGCCTCGATGCGATCAAGGCCGACGTCGAGCGGCTGAAGATGCGCGTGGGCGCAGCCGACAAGACCCGGCTCGACGCGCACCTCTCGAGCATCGACCAGATCCGCTCGCAGATCGACGCCCTCGCACCGCTGTGCGAGATCCCGCCGATGACGACGCAGAGCAACGACGACGTCGACGGTCAGGAGCAGCTGCGCGCGGTCAACCAGGCGATGAGCGACCTCATCGTGATGGCGTTCGCGTGCGACGTGACGCGCATCGTCAGCGTGCAGTTCAGCGGCTCGGTGGGCTACACGGTCTTCAACGAGGCCGGCGCGACGTTGGGGCACCACGACATGACCCACGACGCGGGCATGAACGACATGGTCGACGCGACCACGGTGTGGACGATGGAGCAGCTCGCGGTGCTGCTCGAGGGCCTCATGAACCAGACCGAGGGCGGCGGCAACCTGCTCGACTCGGCGGTGTTGCTCGCCTCGTCCGACGCAGCCTCGGGTCTCACGCACTCGACCGACGACATGCCGATCATCGTCGCCGGTGGCGGCGGCGGCACGCTCACCCACCCGGGCATCCACTACCGCTCGCCGTCGGGCGAGAACACGTCGGACATCCTGCTCGCGATGCTGAAGTGCGTGGTGCCCGACGCGACCGAGGTCGGCTCGGCGAACGGCTACTCGAACACCCCGCTCGCGCCGCTGCTCGCCTGAGCGGCGGGCCGATCGGCCGCGCGGCGCCATTGCGGCGCGCGGACGGTCGCGCTGGCGCGCCGACGCGTCCGGAGTCAGACTCACGCCACGCCAGGAGGCGTGACGACATGACGGACATCGGACGTCCTTTGAGGGGGTGGCTCGCGGTCGGGCTGTTGCAGGCGATCGCGTGCGATCGGGGGGAGCCGCCGGCCGGCGCGATCGCGGACGCCGGCGCAGGACCGGTCGCAACGAAGGTCGATGCGCCGACGAAGGTCGCAACGCCGACGAAGGTCGATGCGCCGACGAAGGTCGATGCGCCAGCGGAGGTCGATGTTCCGGCGAAGCTCGATGCACCGCCGACATCGCCGAGCCCGACGCCGCAGCCACCGGCCGCGCCCGCCGACGAGGGCTTCGACGCGCTCGCCCTGCGCTTGACCGAGGGCGTGGCGCCGTCGGCCGAGGCGTCGAGCCAGGGCTTCGCGCAGCTGCGCGCCGAGAGCTTCGCGCAGGCGCAGATCTCGTTCGCGCTCGCGGCGAGGCACGACCCGAAGGCGTGGAAGCATCCGTTCAACCTCGCGTGCGCAGCATCGCGTGGCGGCGACGAGACCGTCGCACGCGTCGCGCTCGTCGAGGCCGTGCGACGCGGCGGAGAGGCGGTCGCGACCAAAGCCCGTCGCGACGCCGATCTCGCGGCGGTGCGATCGAAGCCGTGGTTCGAGCCGGTGCTGCGCGGTGAGACGCCGCCAGCAACACCGGTCGCGCCGCCCTCCGAGCCCGCGGTGTCACCGAGCACGCCGACGACGCCGGTGGCTCCGCCGACGCCAGAGCCCCCAGCGCCGGTCGAGCCCGCCGGTCCTGCGAAGGTCGAGCTGCCGCGCGGCAGCCAGACGCCGATCGCTGCGACCCAGCTCGATGCGATCCTCGCCGGCTTGCGACCGATCCACCACGTGACGCCGGTGGTGCGAGCCTCGCTGACGCACCCCGACGATTCCGGCGCGAACGTGGGTTGGCTCGTCTACGAGTACAGCCGCTACGACGCGTGCGTGGGGGCAGCCGCCGACGGTGTGAAGGGCAAGAAGAAGTGCCGGCACAAGCTGGTCGGCGACGGAAAGGGCGGCGAGCTGGAGTGCACCGAGCAGTATCTCGTGCGCGTCGCGCCACTCGACGTGCCGACGCTCGGCGAGCCGGTGAAGCTCTCGGTCGGATGCACGCTGTTGCGGGTGCGCCGGCTCGACGCGCTCGACCTCGACGCCGACGGGAAGGACGAGATCCTGCTCGACGTCGTCGGTCAGCTCGCGGTGGCGGGCTTCCGCGAGGGCGAAGACATCACGAGCTCTCGCAAGGTGAGGGTGCTCCGGCAGGACGGGAGCACGCAGCTCGCGTTCGACGTGAAGTGGACCGGCTACGAGATGACGCCGGGAGAGGGCACGGTGCGCCGCTTCGAGCTGCGCGACGACGACGGCGACGGCCACGCAGACATGATCGTCTCCTCGCGCGAGGTCACGGCGACCTCGGACCTCGATTTCGACGACGAGATGTGGCCGGGCGGGTCCGAGAGCGAAGAGCTGGGCAAGATCACCAGCCGCGTTCGGCGGTACATCGCGAAGAAGGATGCCTGGCAGAAGTGATGCGCCGCGGCGCGCTCGCTTGCGTGCTCGCGGCCGCCTGCGGTGACGCGGGTGCACGAGCCGAGCCCGCGACGGCCCAGCTGCCGCGCGAGGTGCCGGCGATCGATCCGCATCCGGACTCGTGCGCGCGCTGCCACGCGGAGGTCGCCGCGCAATGGCGGGGCTCGATGCACGCGCACGCGTGGGACGATCCGGTCTTCCGCGCCGAGTACGACGCGCGTCCGGCCCAGTCGTGCCGCGACTGTCACGCGCCGCCGAGCTCGGCGCCCGGCCGCAGCACGGGCATCGACTGCGCGAGCTGCCACGTCGCGCACGGGGAGGTGCTCGCGACCCGGGTCACCGCTGCGGGGCTCGCCGCGCACGCGATGCGCGTCGATGCGCGGCTCTCGGACGAGCGGTCGTGCGCGGGCTGTCATCAGTTCGCGTTCACCGACGACGGCGTGCACGATCCGGCCGAAGCGCTGCAGAACACGGTCGAGGAGCACCGCGCCAGCGAGGCCTTCGCGCGCGGTGAGACCTGTACGTCGTGCCACATGGCGGAGGGCGGCGGCCATGCGTTCGGGGCGATCCACGATCCCGAGCAGCTCGCACGCGCGGTGGAGGTCGACGTCGCGGCGCGGCGACACGCGGGCACGATCGCGGTCGAGGTGAAGGTCCGCGGTGCGGCGATCGGCCATGCCTTCCCCACCGGCGACGTGTTCCGCAGCGCGGTGCTCACGGTGGAGACGGAGCGCGGCGCGAGCGACGAGCTCGTGATGCAGCGCTGGCTCGCGCGCACCGCCGACGCGGACAACCGCGGCTTCCACGTGCGCACGGTCGACGACACGCGCGTGCCCCCGCCAGGGCAGGGCGAGCTCGTCGAGCAACTCGAGCTGCCGGACGACGGGAGCAACGAGGTCGGCTGGACGCTGGTGCTGCACCGCGTGCCGCGGGAACGCGCGCAGGCGGCCGGGCTCGACCCGCAGCAGGTGACGCGCGCGGTCGCCGGTGGTCGCGCTCGTGTTACGCTGGTCGCCGGTGAGTGACGGCCACACGCGAGCTCGCGTAGCGATCACGCTGTTCGTGCTCCTGGCCTGCAGTGCCGGCGACGGTGGGAGCGAGTCGTTCGGCACGAACGGCGGTGGCGAGCCGTGCACGCCGGGCGAGCAGCGCGGCTGTGCATGTCCCGGCGGCGCGCCGGATGGCGTGCAGGTATGTGCCGCATCCGGCGATCGCTTCGACGCCTGCACGGGCTGCCCAGCCGCGGACACCGGCAGCTCGAGCGGCGACGCGAGCGTGGGCAGCAGCAGCGAGGCCGACACGTCCGCCGACGACACGAGCGCGGCGAGCTCGGAGAGCACCACCGACGTCGGGCCGTGCGCGGGCCACTGCACGAACGGCGTGCAGGACTGCGACGAGCCGTTCACCGACTGCGGCTCCGACTGTCCCGAGGTGCCGTACTACACGTTCTGCGACTGCATGATCGACACGCCGCGCAACGGCAGCGAGGTGTGCGACGACACCGGCTTCGTGGTCGATGCGATGTCGCTGCCGAACGTGCTCGTCTGTCTCGAGGCCACGGGCGGACAGATCTACATCGCGACGAACACGTCGATCGATCCCAACGATCAGGCCGAGCGCTGCAGCGGCTGGGAGCTGATGGGCCAGAACCCCTGGGACTACCTCGACTACGTCGTGCCCGCGCTCACCTGCGACGCCGAGCAGGCCACGATGCCGTTCGACATCAGCGGCTACGTCGGCCAGACGCTCTGGTTCGGGGCCCACGACCACCCTCGAGGTGGCGGCAGCGGTACGACGGCCTGCATCGCGATCGCCAAGTAGCGCTCGTCGGCCCGCGATCGGCGCTGGGCGATCCGCCCAAGCTGCCCACACGTATGACCCAGGCGGACACGGGCCGC
>CAZFKC010000036.1:0-10945 GCA_964519175.1 uncultured Nannocystaceae bacterium | reverse complement strand
AGGGGTTCGAGATGGTCGACACGAAGCTTCGGGCGCATTGCGCCCTCGCGGCAACGGTATTGCTCGGCGGCTGCTACGACGGGGTCGAGCGCGATCGCTCGCAGCTCTCGGGCGGAATCGCGACGTTCGGCGGCAGCGCGGGCGATGCGGGCGACGCCGACGATGGCAGCGAGAGCGGTGACGACGACGGCACCGACGGCTCGATCGACGACGGCGACAGCGGTGACGACGACTCCGGCGGCGCTCCATCGGCGGACGACGGAGCGGACGGCGACTCGACCGGCGGCGATGGCCCGCCGACGAGCGAGTATGCGCCGGCGCTCGACATCGTGCCCACGGGGCTGCACGTCAACCAGGGCGTCGCGGTCACGATCGCCGACGGTGGCAGCGCGCTCGATCCCTCGCAGCGCGTCGCGCCGCTCGTGCACGGGCGCAGGAGCCTCGTGTTCGGGACCTGGGAGCTCGCGCCGACGTTCGTGCCGCGGATGATCCGCGCCGAGCTGTTGCTCGAGCACGCCGACGGCAGCCGCGACGTGGTCGTGAGCGAGGTGATGGTCGACGGTCCGTCGGGCACCGCACCGGAAGAGCGGAACTTCGGCTGGACGCTCGAGCCCGAGCAGCTGCCCGAGGGCACGCAGTGGTCGGTGACGTTGCACGAGCTCGAGGCGCTCGAGCCGGGCGCATCCCCGCCGCCGCGCCTGCCGGCCAGCGGCGCCGCCGCGTTCGACGACGAGGACGGCGAGCAGCGCATGCGCGTGGTGGTGATCCCCTATCGTCACCAGTACGGCGGCTGCAACCAGGTGCCGCCGACCGACGCGGCGACGATGGACGCATACCGCAAGACGATGGAGATGTTCTATCCGGCGCAGTCGGTCGAGATCACGGTGCACGCCGAGGTCGTCTACACCGACAGCATGGCGTCGCCGGACGCCGTCCTCGCCCACACGACCGCGCTGCGTGCATCGGAGTCGCCGGCGGCCGACGTCTACTACTACGGGCTGCTCATGCCCTGCGACGCGAGCACGACCTACGGCGGCTACGGCTACGTGCCGCAGAGCCCCACGACCGCAGGCGAGGCCCCGTACCGCGTCGCGATCGGCATCTACTACGACTTCGATCCGGTGTTCAGCTACGAGACGATGGCGCACGAGGTCGGGCACAACCACGGTCGAGAGCACGTGGCTTGCTCGGGCAGCGAAGGCAGCACCGATCCGGCCTATCCGAACCCGGGTGGTGCGACCGGCATGCTCGGCTGGGGCATCCACGACGGCGTGTTCCGCCCGTCGACCTACGCCGACTACATGAGCTACTGCGAGCAGCTCTGGGCGTCGCCCTACGGCTGGTCGCGTACGCTCGACGTGCTCGACGCGCTGACGCAGATCGCCGACGCCGGCGGCGACACGGCGCCCGAGCCCGGCGGGGCGGTGCTGCTGGTGGTGCGCGACGACCAGGTGAGCGCGGCGCACTACGTCGCCGGGCTCTCGCCGCGGCGCACCGACGGCACGGCGAGGATCGCCCTCGCCCAGGGCCAGCCGAAGACGATCGCCTGGGAGCGCGCGAACGTGCCCGACTCCGAGTCGACGTTCCTGTCGATCGCGGTGTCGAGCATCGAGCTCGAGACGCTCGATCACCTGGTGATCGAGCTCGACGGTGCGACGCTCACCGTCCCATCCTCCGCGATCCGGCGCTGATGCGGATCAGCGCCGGCGCCGACGCAGCAGCGCGAGCACGGGCACGAAGAGCAACAGCGGTGCGCGTTCGCCATCGCTGCTGCACCCGCATCCGCTGTCGCCGGCCTCGCCGCCCTGGCCGGGCAGGCCGCCCGAGGCATCGCTGTCGCCGTCGCCGTCGCTCGAGTCGCCGTCGTCGGAGTCGCCGCTGCCCCCACCGCTCGCCGAGCCCCCGCCTTCGCCGGCCGAGCCGCCGCCCTCGCCGGCGCTGCCCTCCTGCGCATCGTCGACGAGCCAGATCGCGAGCCCGTCGGCGGTGACCAGCGTGGGCTTGTCGCGCACCGGCGTGCCCTCGGTCCACTGCTCGAGGATCGGCAGCTCGACGATCTCGGCGCCCGCGAGGTCGAAGCCCCACGCCGCGGCGACCTCGGGGCTCGGCACGTGCCGGCGCCAGCCGGAGTCCACGAGCCACACCTCGGGGTCGTCCGCGGTCTTCACCAGCAATGGCGCCGCCCCGAGATCGTTCCACTCGTCGAGCGAGTCGAGCGCGGTCGCTTCGACGGTGAGCAGCTGCCAGAACGGATCGAAGCGCCACGCTGCGAGCGCGGCCTCGTCGGGGACGCGCCGCCGGAAGCCGTCGGGCAGCTCGGGGCGCGGGCAGGACAACATCGCCGGGCTCGAGGCGAGCTCCGCATTCGCGGCGCCCTCGCTGTCGATCGCGTAGACGTGCACGGCATGGGCCTCGCCGTCCTGCAGCGACAGCGGCACGTCCATCGTGAAGCCGTGATTGCACGTGCCCAGCTGCTCGCACAGATCGTCGCGCTGCTCGTCCGCGGTGACCGGCACGCCGATCGCCGCGGGATCACCCGCGGCGCCGTCGAAGTACACGTGCACGTCGATCGCCTGGTCCGGGGTGTCGGGGTCCTGCGCCCAGCCGGCCACGCCCGTGCACGCGGCCGCGTCGAGCGTGCCGGCCGGCGGCGCCGCGAGATCGCAGATGCCTCCGCCCGGACCGCCGCCCCACCACTCCCAGTGCCAGTCCTCCGAGGGCACCGTGTTCGCGAAGCCGTACTCGGCCCCGTGCGCGACGAGCCACGAGTACACGCCTGCGTTCGAGGTGCTGAGATCGAGCGCGTGTCCGCTCTGATGGTTGCTGTACCCGGGCTCCGCCGCGAGGTTGCAGCTGTTGCAGCAACAACACGTGTAGCACATGTAGAAGTACTCCTGCTCCTCCATGGTTCGGAAGCCGGAGTTGATGTGGATGTCGACGCCGTCGGCGGCCGCCGCTTCGCGCATCACCCAGTATGCGTTCGCGGTGTCCTTCTCGACGGGGTTGTCGTCGATCGTCACGACCGTGATGTCGAACTGAGTGCCGGAGTCGTAGCCGACGTCCTGGCGCTCGGTGCAGTCGTAGGAGTTGGGGTGGTACTCGGGATCGATCGGCTGCGTCAGGCCGCAGTTCTGCGACTGTGGCCCCGGCTCGTGGACGAGGATCGAAGACGCGAGCATCAGCGCGTGCAGCATCGTGGCAGGCCCCCACGCCAGGGTACCCGGCCGCACGCCGCGCTGGACGGCCGCGGGCGGCCCTGCCGCGATTGCGTACGCAGTTCTGCGCGGAGAGCCGGGGATCGAAATCCGCGGTGTCCCCACTTCCGGAAGTGGCCATGCCCGTCACCGCCCGCGCGCTCGCATCCTCGCTCTTCGCCTTCGTCGCCGGGGTGGCGGCCTGCTACTCGCCCGACGCGTCCGATTGCGCGCGCGGGACGCTCGCGTGCACGTGCCAGCCGGACGGCGGCTGCGCGGCGGGGCTCGAGTGCGAGGGCACGATCTGCGTGAGCCCGGGCGAGCTCGGATCATCCTCCGGCGACGACGTCGACACCACCGACGATCCGCAGACCACGACGCCGAGCACCAGTGCGACCACCTCGATTCCCCCGCTGTGTGGCGACGGCGCGTGCGATCCGGACGAGCAGTGCACGACGTGTCCCGAGGACTGCGGCGAGTGCCCGGCCGTGTGCGGGGACGGCAGCTGCGATCCCGACGAGAGCTGCGCCTCGTGTGCCGACGACTGCGGCCAGTGCTGCGGCGACGGCAGCTGCGAGCCCGAGCACGACGAGAGCTGGGCGGTGTGCTGGAGCGACTGCAAGGACACCGCGCCGATGCAGTCGTGGTCGGACGTCTACGTCGGCTGCGCGGGGCTCGGTGCGTTCGTCGACGACGACGACGAGGGCGACTGGTTGTGGGTGCGCTCGGACACGCACGCGCTGGTCTACGTCGACGGCGACGAGGTGTTCGAGGTCGCCGACAGCGTGGTCGAAGGCGATACGATCACGATCGGCGGCGAGACGCTCGGCACGCTCGGCTGCCAGCAGACCGGCGCGGGCAGCTGCGCGCCGGCGATCGTCGCGATGACGGGCAGCAACTGCTACGGCTCGTCGTACGGGATGGTCGACGTCTCGCGCTCGGGCGACCAGCTCATGAGCGAATACGTGGAGTACGCGCCGTGCTCGACGGAGTGCGGCGACGGCACCTGCGACGCCCACGAGAGCTGGGTGCCCTGCTCGGTGCACAACGGCTCGTTGCACTACTGCGCATCGGATTGCGGCGAGGAAGGCCAACCCTGCGAGGTCCCGGCCTGTTGATGGGCGCGTGCTATGGTCCGCCGCGATGTCGGCCGCCCGCGATTCCATGCTCACGTTCGTGCTCGTGCTCGCCGGCTGCAAGGGCAGCGAGGGCTCGGCCGACGGCCCGAGCAGCGGCGACGAGAGCGGCTCCGACAGCGGCACCGACGACGCGACGATCTGCGATGGTGCGCCGGAGCTCGGCACGAGCACCGACGCCTGCACCGTGGAATCGATGGGCGCCGCCGGCACGCTCTTGCGCGGTACCGTGCTCGGCCCCGACGGTGTCCTGCGCGGTGGCGAGGTGCTCATCGGCACCAACGGCGCGATCGCCTGCGTAGACTGTGACTGCGATGCCACCGGCGCCACGGTGATCGACTGTGGCAGCGCGGTCATCTCGCCCGCGCTCATCAACCCGCACGATCACATCACCTACGCCAACAACGCGCCCATCGGCGGCGGCGTCGATCGCTACGAGCACCGCCACGACTGGCGGCGCGGCGAGAACGGGCACGAGGAGCTGCACGTCGACGGCGGCGCGAGCCCGAACGAGGTGCTCGGCGCCGAGCTGCGCTTCATCATGGCCGGCGCGACCGCGGCCGCGAGCGCCGGCGGCGAGACGGGCCTGCTCCGCAACCTCGACACCTCCGGCCAGCTGCTCGGGCTCACCATCCCGTTCGCGAACTCCGACACGTTCCCGCTCGACGACTCCGACGGGCAGCAGGTCGAGCAGGGCTGCAACTACGGCAGCAACCCCACCACCGCGGCGCAGGCCAGCAAGTATCCCTACCTCCCGCACGTCGGCGAGGGCATCAACGCCGCCGCCGCGAACGAGCTGCTCTGCACCGGCCCGCGCGGACCCAACGATCTGCTGGGCCCGAACACCGCGCTCATCCACGGCGTCGCGCTGCGCCCCACGGACGTCGCCGACATGAAGAGCGCCGGCGCGATGCTGGTGTGGTCGCCGCGCTCGAACATCGTGCTCTACGGCAACACCGCGCCGGTCACGATGGTCGATGCGTTCGACGTCCCGATCGCGCTCGGCACCGACTGGGTGGCCTCGGGCTCGATGGACATGCTGCGCGAGCTGAAGTGCGCGGACGAGCTCGACAGCAAGCACTTCGGCGATCACTTCACCGATCGCGAGCAGTGGCTCATGGCCACCGAGAACGCCGCGCGTGCGACCGGTGCGGCCGGCGTGCTCGGTGCGCTCGCGCCGGGCTACGTCGCCGACATCACCGTGTTCCGCGCCACCGCGACCGCGCAGGATCACCGCGCGGTGATCGACGCGGCGAGTGCGGACGTGTTGCTCGTGTTGCGCGGCGGCGTGCCGCTCTACGGCGACGACGCACTGCTCGCGCAGGGCTTCGTCGGCGCGGCCGAGTGCGAGGCCATCGACGTGTGTGGCACGCCGAAGCGCGCCTGCGTCGCCCGCGACACCCAGGGCAGCACGAGCCTCGCCGCGGTCAAGAGCGCGATCGAGTCCAGCTATCCGCTCTTCTTCTGCGATGCGCCCACCGACGAGCCGACCTGCCTGCCGTTCCGCGCCGGCGAGTACAACGGCGTGGTGCCGGGCGACGCCGATGGCGACGGCATCGTCGACGGCGAGGACAGCTGCCCGGAGTCCTTCGACCCGGTGCGCCCGCTCGAGCAGGCGCAGGGCGACGCGGACGGCGACGGGGTGGGCGACGCCTGCGATCCGTGCCCGCTGGCGCCCGATGATGCCTGCTGAGTCGCCTGAAGGAATTCACCTCGCCGTGACATGAACGGCGATGTCAGCGCGTTTGGCCTACGCCCTCGTGTGCGCCGCCCTGTCCATCACCGGCTGCGGTGCGAAGGCGGGCGGCGGCGGCGAGAGCAGCTCCGAGGGTGGATCGAGCGGCACGCCGCCCACGTCGAGCGAGACGTCCTCGGCCGCGACGACGAGCGCGACGATGACGACGACGTCGGTCGACGGCACCGGCGCGACCAGCTCGGACACGACCGAAGGCTTCACGTTCGACGTCGGCGGGATGGCCGAGTCCGGCGAGGTCACGGGCGAGCCGCCGGAGTTCGACTGCAACGACATCCCCGAGCTCCCCGTGCTCGTCACCGTGGTGCGCACCGTGTACGGCGCCGAGGACATCGAGTTCGATGCGCTCGGCAATCTCGTGGTGCCCGTGCGTGGTCAGAACGCGCTGTTCCTCTATCCGCGCGAGGGCGATCCCGTCCTGCTGAACCCGAACATCGGCCTGGCCTCGACGACCGGCTGCGCAGTCCTGCCCGACGGCGACATCGTCGTCGCGGACGAGGGGCAACCCGTCATCGCGCGCGTCGATCCCGACAGCGGACAGGTGACGCCGATCCCCTACGGCAGCAACGGGCTCTCCGGCTCCAACGGGCTCACCGTCGGCACCGACGGCATGATGTACGCGGCGTCGTACGGCTCGGGCGTCCTGCGCATCGATCCCGACAGCGGTGAGGCCGAGGTGCTCTACGCGCCCGCCGGCGGCTTCGGCGGCATCGACGGCATCACCTTCGACCCCGACTACGCGTTCCTCTACTTCAACGAGGGCGAGATCTTCCAGCAGGGCGACGGCTCGCTGTTCCGTGGCACGTTCGACGACGGCGTGCTCGACGAGGTGGAAGATCTCGGTCCGCCGCTCGCGGGCACGCAGGGCACGATCGACGGGATGACCTCCGACGTCTGCGGCAACATCTACATCGCCACCCAGAACGTCAACAGCCCGCTCTGCGCCGGCTCGTCGACGATCCGCGTCAGCCCGGACAACGAGGTCGAGATCGTGGCCTGCCTCGGCAACGCCGCGTTCACGCCCTCGCTGTCGTTCGGCTCGGGCGTCGGCGGCTGGGAGCGGGATCACCTGTACGTGATCGACTGGGGCGGCGAGGTCTACGAGCTGCCGGTCGGCGTGCCCGGCATGCCGCTTCCGCACCTCTAGCGCGCGTCAGCGCGCGTCGACGCGCGTGGATGGGGTTCCCGAGACTGCGTTCCCGCCGGTTTTCGCCGGGTCTGGAACGCGGTGGCGGTCCCGGCGACTTTTTCACACGCCCTGCCGGAAACCCCACAGGGAGCGGGGTCTCACACGTCGGAGCAAGTGCGGGGGATGCCGTCCGAGTCCGCGGACGGGCCCTTCATCTTCGCGCACTCGGGTCCGTCGCCCGTGCGCTCCGCCTGAGCTCGTGCCTCGCGTCTTCGCGAGTCGAGCGAGCAGGGAGGAACAGTCATGCGCATCTCGGCAACGCGACTCTCGATCGTGCTCGTGCTCGGCTCGTCTGCGTGCCACCGCGGCGGCGACTCGGCGAAGACCGAAGACACCGCGGGCGACACCGGAACCGCCTCGGCTCCGATGACCGCCTCGATCTCGGACACCGCCGACGGCTCGGGCAGCGAAGGTGACGAGGACGGCGAAGAGACCGGCGACCCCGAGACGATCTGCATGAACATGCAGTTCGACAACGTGATCGACGAGGCCGCGTGCCCGTCGATCCAGGGCGAGGGCGTGAATCCCGAGCCCGCCGACTCGATCGAGCTCTGCCGCCGCGTGTACATCGATCTGCTCGGCGAGTCGCCGACCGGTACCGAGTACGAGCAGAACTGCAAGTACCTCACGAACGTCGAGCTGGTCGACGCGTTCATGAATCGGCCCGAGTACATCCGCACCAGCCAGCGGGTGTGGGCCGACCTGTTCCAGATGAACTCGGCGGTGACGCACTACGCGTACATCGCCGATCTCGACGCGAAGGTCGGCGAGCTGTACGCGGGCACGATGACGCTCGACCAGCTCGCCGAGCTCGGCGCGACGCATCCCGCGTTCCTCGGGCGCTGGGACGGCACCGACCTCGTCGCGTTCAGCTTCCGCGCGTTCCTCGGCCGCGAGGCCACGCCGGCCGAGCGCACTGCACTCATGCCGCTGTGGCGGCTGTGGCAGGAGCGGCCGATGGCCGACCCCTACCAGAGCGGTGCGAGCAACGTCGTCGTGAACACGCTCGTGTGTGCGGCCCCGAACGAGTCGCTGTGCAACAGCGACTTCTGGGGCGACCACACCGTGTCGATCGCTCCGCCGGTGCCGGGCGACGTCAGCGATCCGGGCCCGAACATCATCGACCAGAGCCTGCTGACCGACGCGCAGTGGACCACGCTGCGCACGCCCGGCAAGCTCATCGCCGAGCAGGTCAACCTCTACGAGTCGTACGTCGACCGCGCGCTGGTCCGCTACCTCGGCTACGACGCCGGCAACGAGCTGCCGCTCGTGCGTCAGGCGCTCGTCGATCTCATGGCGTCGACGAACGGCAACGTGCGCGCGGTGGATCGCGAGATCCTGACCAGCATCCTCTACATGTCGACCAACCGCTACGAGGAGGCCGACACGCCGGACGAGGAGGACTGGGATCCGCCGTACTGGCACGGCCCCGTGAAGCAGATGGACGCCGAGGACTGGTTGCGCAGCGCGTTCAAGCTCGCCGGCCTGCCGCAGGTGCCCTGCGATCACCGCTACCCCGAGGTGCAGTCGGGCGCGATGGGCTTCCACCCGCACAACTACGCGACCACGGCCGCCGGCGCGCCGGACTACACGCTGCGCGACAAGGCCCAGCTGCTCGGCGGCTGTCCGGATCGCGTCGCCCAGTTCCGCGAGTCGAGGACGGGGCTCATCGCCGCGCTGACCCAGGCGACGCTCACCGCCGATCTCTGCGCGATGGCCAGCAACAGCGCGCCGATCTATCCGCTCGCGGTCGTCGACGACCCCACCGACAAGTCCGAAGAGGCGCTGTGGGAGGCGGTCGATCAGGTGTACTCGGCGGCGCTCATCCGTCCCGTGATGGAGGGCGCCGGCGACGGGGTCGCCGAGGGCATCACGCTCTGCCGCGACGACCTCGACTGCACGCCCAACGAGTTCGCGGTGCAGGCCTGTCGCCTCGTGCTCAAGTCGGCGGACTTCTTCTACTACTGACGCGGCCACCGGAAGGAAACGACCATGTCGATGTTCAAAGGCAATCGTCGCAGCTTCCTGAAGTTCGGTGCCGCGGGCCTCGGTGCGGCTGCCATCGCGCCGCACCTGTGGATCCCGCGGATGAGCAAGGCCGCGCTGCCGATCCCGTCGTCGAAGCACAACCACGTCATCCTGTTCAGCCTCGACGGTGGCTGTCGCACGGTGCCGATGTTCAACGCGGGCCTCGACATGCGCTGGGCGCCGTACGGCATGCAGGCGGGCAGCGCCGGCACCGAGTGGTCGGTGTCGGGGGTGTTCGACAACATGCCGTACCAGGACACGGTCGCGCTCGGCATGCCGGCCGTGCCCGCGCTGCCGGCGATCGCCCACGAGATCTCGATCCTCGCGACCATCGATCACACGCCGGGCGCGAGCTCGGGCGTCGGCGATCACCAGACCGCGCGCAACTGGATCGGCAGCGGCTTCGGCGAGGGCGGACCCGGCATCATCAGCCGCATCTACTCCAGCCACAAGCACTACACCGAGGGCAGCAGCGGGCTCGTGTTCCCGCCGGCGGTCATCGGCACCGGCCAAGCCACGACGCCGATCGGCATCCCGCACGGCTCGATCACGCCGGTGATGGTGCCGTCGCACTCGGAGTTCGTCGCGCAGAACGGCGACGACGCCGGCGGCCAGCCCGAGTGGGCGCGCGCGCTCGAGGCCGGCCTCGACGGCTACGCGATCAAGTCGCGCAGCAACATCCACAAGCAGGTCATCTCGCGGCTCGCGAACGGCAAGGCGAACGTCGAGGCCTTCCGCAACGTGTTCCTCGATCCGGCGCTGAAGGTGGAGACCGAGCCGACCGGTACCGCGAACGGGCTCACCAACGCGCAGCTCGCCGCGATCCTCGGCACCAGCCAGCTCGGCCGCGACACCGCGCTCGCGCTGCGCTTCATCGGCTACGGCTCGGCAGCGGTGGTCGTCGGTCACAGCGGCGACGGCGGTGCATCGGTCGGCGGCTGGGACACGCACTCGGGCGAGATGACGGCGTACCCGATCGCGGCGAACGAACTCGCGCGCGTGCTCGCGGGCCTGAACTACGCGCTCAAGCTGATGCCGCACCCCGAGGGTGGCACCTACTGGGATCACACGCTCATCGGCATGTTCACGGAGTTCGGTCGCGACAACACGAACGCCGATGGCTACAACTCCGGCGGCGGCTCCGATCACACCGGCGGCCCCGGCTCGCGCTACCAGTCCTGGTTCGTCACCGGTGGGCTCGTCGCCAACCGCGGCAAGCAGTTCGGCAAGACCGATGCGATGACGATGGAGCTCCTGCAGGACGAGCCGGTGTTCGGCACGACCAACTACTACGCGATGTTGCTGGCGCTGCTCGACATCGACGTCGAGCCGATCTGGCCGGGTGTCGATCCCATCAACGTGCTCTTCTAGCGAACCAGCGGGGGACCATGCGACGCATCGGGGTGACGATCGCAACGTTCGTGCTCGCCGCCTGCTCGGTGGGCGACGGTGGTGACGGCAGCTTCGGCGACGTCGAGCAGGCCACGACCGCGATGGGCTCAGAGGCGGGCTCGGGCAGCGCGGACACGGCCGGGGCGGAGAGCGGCGACGAGAGCTCGACGGGCGAGCCCGATGACCCGACGGGCACGAACCCCGCCGACGAGTACGTCGAGCAGGCGAAGCAGGACTTCCCGACCTACCTCGA
>CAZFKC010000035.1:41089-86447 GCA_964519175.1 uncultured Nannocystaceae bacterium | reverse complement strand
GTCACATTCCTCGGACCGGCGGACTCCGACGCCCCGAGGAGCTCTCAGCCATGTTCCGCCGCGCATTGCTCTCCCTGCTCGCGATCACCTCCACCGCCGCGATCGCCACGCCCAGCCATGCCGGCCCGTCGGCGCGCCTGCACGTGCAGGTGCCGTTCGATTTCAACAACCCGCAGGCGACCAGCCTGGGCTCGGTCGAGAGCTACGGCAACAACCCCTACATCGAGCGCTCGTTCGAGATCCCCTACAGCCTGCTCGAGTCGCAGATCGAGAAGGCGCTCGAGGACGCGATCCAGAGCCCGGTCACCGGCAGCTACGATCTGCCCGACCCCGCACCGATCCTGAAGTACCGCATCAAGATCGATCCGAAGGTCAAGTTCACCAAGAAGAACCAGCCGACGTTCGCCAAGGTCGGGCCCTCGAGCGACGCGACCTTCGATGTGAAGCTCGACACCCGCGTGCGCGCCGACGTGAAGATCGACGTGCACGCCGAGGTCGGCCCCGAGACCGTCGACATCCCGCTCACCGCGTACGTCGAGATCAACGCCACCGGCAAGGTGCGCATGAAGCTGTGGCCGACGATCAGCGCGGAGAACGTGGACGTCGAGTTCGCGCTGCACTCCAGCAACGTCGACCTCGAGCTCAACGGCGTCGCGATGGAGCTCGGTGCGAAGGTCGGCGTCGTCGTCGGCCTGTCGCCCGCCGGCATCTTCGGGGGCGGGCTCCTGCTCGGGCCCTTCGCCGCCATCGTCGCGAACGAGGCCGCGGACGTCGCCGAGCGCGAGATCAACAAGGCGTTCAACAAGGAGCTGAAGAAGCTGGTCCCGAAGTACGGCGCCGAGGTCGAGAAGCGCGTGAAGGCGGAGCTGGATCCTGCGCTCGCGGCCGCGGACGCCGTGAAGGACAAGGCGCTCGGCAAGCAGGTGCCCGGCACGGGCAAGACGCTGCAGCAGCTGCTCGGGGATCTCGGCGCATCGATCGAGGTGCACCTCACCACGCCGACCGACGACCTCGCGGTCGCGGCGACGCTGCGCATGACCGGTGCGCCCGCCGGCGGGAAGCTGAGCGGGAAGATCCGCATCCCGAAGAAGGAGTGCACGTACGCCTACGGCAACGACAACGGCTGGCTGAAGGGCGCGAAGATTCCGCTCGAGATGGTGCCGACGAACGAGGGCCTCTCGCGCCTGGTCGGCAAGGCCTGCTCCGAGGTGGTCGCGAGCAGCGGACTCTCGCGCCAGATCTACCTCGGCGCCAACCCGCGCACGGCGATCGGCCCCGAGGCCGAGGCGCGCACGACGTGGAAGACCGGCGGCGATCTCGAGCTGATCGGCAACCTGACGCAGACCGACGAGTACTACGAGTGCAAGTTCGAGATCGACGACCTGCCCAAGGCGACGATCCTCGATCTCGAGAGCGCGGGCGCGCTGAAGGACAAGCTCAACGAGGAGCAGTTCGACGAGCGCATGATGGTGCTCTCGTCCGGAGGCGTGAGCGTCGTGCTCGATCGCAACCTCGATCCGTGGGCGGCGGGCGGCGTCGTGATCGGCGGCGCGGGCGAGTGCCACGGCCGAGGCGGCGGCGGCAAGGCGCTGACCCCGAATCAGGCGCAGGAGCTGCTCGACAAGCTCGACCCGGACAAGTGCCCGAGCTGCGGCCTCGAGCGGATTCCCGGCACGCAGGACTGGAAGATCAACGACGGCAACGCCTTCGAGAAGAGCGCGATCGGCTCGAAGGTGAAGGGCATGAGCGGTGCGACCGCGAAGGTGCCCCGCGCCGCGGGCAGCCCGGTGGGGCGCTGATCCGAGCGAGCGCCGCGTCGCACGTGTGCGAGACTCGCGATGGATGCTGCTCCGGGTCCTCCGTCGCGTGCTCGCACCCGTGCGCGAGACCTCGCCTCCGCATGCGCGCCTGGTGCCCGCGGTCGAGCTCGTCGCGCGCTTTCGGGCGGCGCGCGGTGGTCCACCGCTCGCGTTGGCGCTGACGCGTGCGCAGGTCGAGGCCGCGCGCACGCTCGTGCAGGACGAGCGCGGCTGGCAGCGGTTGCAGGACCTCGTCGCGCGCGCGGGGGATCCGTGGAACGCGGACGACTGGCCCGACGGGTTCGATCCGCTGCTGCTCTGCGCTGCGCTCTGCGACGACGTCGCGTTCGAGTGTGTGCGCTGTCCCGTGGGCCAGCGCCAGGACGGTCGCTCGTGCGCGCATCCGCAGTCGCTGTTCGGCGCGCTCTTGCCGATGCTCTTGCACGGCGATCGCAATGCCGTCGTCGATCGGCTGCGGGTGATCGACGACCTGCTCGCCACGCTCACTTCGGCGGGTCGATGAAGCCGCCCGCGCTCGCGCGGTGCGGCAGATCCCAGCCGAAGTAGACCTCGACGTCGTGCACGAGCCCGTCGCGCACCGTGAGCAGCTCGGTGTTGCGGAAGCGCTTGGCCTCCTTCGTCGTGAGCTCGTAGGTCACGTAGACGCGGTCGCGCATCACCACGAGCTGGTCGATGTCCAGGCTCGCCATGCCGCTCGCGTTCGGCCAGCAGCGCTCGAAGAACGTCGCCCGATCGAGGCGGTTGTCGAGCGGGCTCGTGAAGTGGAAATCCTGCGCGATGATCGACTCGACGGTCTTGCGATCGTTCGCCGGCCACGCCGCGTAGAGCCGACGCACGAGCTGCGCCGTGCTCTGCCCGTCGTCGAGGGAGGGATACCACTTCGGGTCGCGACCGCCGGGCGTCTTGTCGAGCACCGACCACAGTGCGGTGGGATCCGGGGCGCCGCGCGGATCCTGCCCCGGATCCATGCTCTCGGCCCCGAGCTCGTCGGCCCACGAGTGCAGCACCTGGCCGTGCCGCTTCACGAACACGTTGAGCGCCGCCATGTCTTCGCCCGGCTTCTCGAACGCATAGCGGGCGTTGAAGTCGGTGCCCGCCGACGACACGATCGGCAGTGCGCTCCAGCCACGCTCGCGCGCGAACGCCAGCAGTCGCTCGATGGGCGAGCGTCCGATCACCACGAAGCCGACGCGCTGCAACAGGTGGGGCGCCATGCCGTTCCACTCGTCGAGCAGCGACGTGCACATCGGGCACGGCTTCTCGCGCTGCGGCCCGAACATCCAGCTGTACGTGACGAGCGTGTCCTTGTCGCCGAAGAGCTCGGACAGCCGCACCTCGCCATGCTCGCCCTGGAACACGTAGTCGGTCGGTACCTCGCCGCCCATGGGCAGTGCGCGCCGCTGCGCGGCCACGCGCTCGATGTGCCGGCGCAGCTCGATCTCCTCGACGAGCAGCTCGTTGCGTGCCTTGCGGTACGCCTCGCTCTCGTTGGGAAAGCGGCGCTCGTGCTGGGCGAGCTCGGCGGCGGGTCGGAGACGGGGCGTTGCGTGGTCCATCGGCAGCTCCTCGCGCGCGAGCAGCCTAGCAACCGCTTGCAGGCGCGCGAGCACGTCACCGATCGGAAGCGGAGACCGACGGCGCGCCCGCCTCGAGATCGTCGGAGAGCCGCTGCGCGATCGCCTCGCCCAGCGACTCGGAAGGCAGCTCCAGTCCGCGCTCGCCGGCCCGCAGCAGCAGCGCGCCGACGAGCCGCGTGTGGCCCTCGCGCACGCACGCGATGATGGAGCTGCACCATCCCATCGACGGCGCGTCGTCGATCGGCTCGAAGCCCAGCGCGACCGTGTCGGGCGACTCGCGCGCCTTCGCGAAGCGAGCGACCGCCGCGCGCGTGAGCTCCGCGGGCGGCTCGGCACCGTGCGTCGGAGCCGCGAGTGCGAGCCGACCACGATGCGCGAGGTAGAGCAGCCCCGCACGCGCGCCCGAGGCCTCGACCAGCATCTCCAGCGCGCGCTCGGCCCTCGCGTTCGCGGTGCGACAGTCGCTGAGGATCGACAGCACCTCCGCGATCGTGTCGTGATGCACCGTCTCGGCCCCGAACATCTCGGTGACGATGTCGTTCGCGCTGACCTCGAGCTCCGGATCCGGCGCCGGATGCAGTGCGCGCTCGAGCCGCTCCCAGCGTGCGATGAGCACCGGGTTGCGCGTCGGTCGGAACCAGAACTCGACCTGCGCGATCGCGGTCGCAGCCGCGGCTTCGCTGCCCGCCGCGATGGCGATGAGCGCCCGCGTCTCGTGCAGGCTGCCGAGCAGCAGCGGATTGACGAGCACGTCCGACTCCTCGATCGCGTGATCGATGCGCGCGGCCGCGAGGTCGTGCTCGCCCGCGGCGGACTCGCACAGCGCGACCGCACGGATCGCGCGCAGGCGGAAGCTGGCCTGCCCGTGCTCGGGATCCGAGCAGATCTCGAGCGCCTGCTCCGCGGCCGCGCGCGCGGCCTCGGGATCGCCGAGCCCGAGCAGCACGTCCGCGCGAGCCGCGAGCGCCCACGGGCGGATGAGCCCCTCGTCGGGTGGCATCGCGGCGATGCCGGCGTCGATCGCCTTCAGCGCGGCGTCGAAATCACCACGCAGCCGCGCATGCTCGCCACGCGCGACGTCGAGGTGCGCGCGATACTTGAGCCCCGCGGCGACCTGGCGCGCGAGCGCCTCGATGTGGCGCTTGAGCCCGAGCGCATCGCCGGCGTACGCCGCGGTGACGCACGCCGACGCGTGGTGCACCGCTTCGAGCTGCCACTGCGAGCCGAGCCGCACGAACTCGAGCTCGGCCTCCGCCCACACGCGCCGGGCCTCGTCGTCCTCGCCGCGCCACATGTGATAGTGCGAGCGCAGCTGCAGCGCGCCGTTGTTCCACAGCCGCGTGTCGAGCCGCTCGAGCGCGGCGATCTCGGAAAGCGCATCGGGCGTGCCGCTGCGCACCGCCGCGAGCCCGCGCTGGAACACCACGCCGCCCATGATCAGCCGGCGCTCGGCCACCGAGTACTCGCCGGCCGCGTTGTCGAGGAAGGCCGCGAGCTCGTCGGTGCCCGTCTCGCGCACCGTGTTGATGCGCCCGAGGTTGAACGCGAGCAGGTTCTCGACGAAGCGCACCGCGTTGCTGATGTCGGGACGCTTGCTCTTCGACACCGGCGCGAGCCAGCGCAGCGCACGACGCAGCTGATCGGTGTCGAACGAGAAACCCGCGACGCCGGCCGAGTACACCACCGCGCGCAGCCACATGCGCATCGCCGCCACCGGCGAGGGCCCGCGACGACCCCGGGGGTACACGCTGCGCACGAGCCCGGCGATCGCGAGCCCCAGCAGGAACGCGAGCTGCAGCCCGAGGAAGCGCAGGCGACGTGCGATGGGAATGCCCGCGTGCCGACCCAGCAGGCGGATCGTCTCGTCGCGGTACTTCATCGCGGTGTCGCGATCGCTGAAGAAGCCCGCGGTGTGCAGCATCTCCAGCAGCCGCACGCGCGTGCTCGGGTTCGTGCCGGTCTCCTCGTAGACCTCGAGCGCGGCCGACAGCGGCGCGATCGCATCGGCGAACGAGGTCGCTTCGTAGAGCCGCTTGCCCGCGCGCGCGAGCAGCTTCGCGCCCATGCGACGCTCGCCGCCGCGGAGCAGGTGCCAGCCGATCGCCGCCTCGCGCTCGGCACTCACCGCACCGTCGGCGAGCAGCGTGCGCCCGACGTGCAGTTCGAGCCGCGCACGCTCGATCGGATCCAGCTCGCGCAGGAACGCCTCGCGCAGGCCCTCGTGGCGCATCGACCAGCGCTCGCCCGAGCCAGCGAGGATGTCCTCGCGCTCGAGCTCGGCCAGCGCGGCGAACACCGCGTCTTCGTCGAGTGGGGCCGCGAGCGCGACGAGCACGTGCAGCCGGATCTTGCGTGCACCGTGCACTGCGACCGCACGACCGAGCGCGCGCGCGTGGTCGCCCAGCCCACGGATGCGAGCATCCATCGCCTCGGCGAGCCCACGCGGCAGGCCCTCGTCGGCGAAGCGCTCGGGCACGATCCACACGCCGTCCTCGGCGTGGATGACCCCGCGCTCGACGAGGTGACGCACGATCTCGATCACGTGCAGCGGGCTGCCGCCGGCCTGGCGGCGCAGCCAGGTCGCGAGCCGCGAGAGGTTGGGCCCGGTGCCGAACATCGTGCGCAGGAGCTGCTCGATCTCGGCGCTGCCGAGCCCGCCCGGGTGCAGCACGATCGCGTGCTCGCGGATCTTCGCGACGGCCCGCCGCGCCCCGATCGGCTCGTCGGTCCGCAGCGCGCACACGATGAGGATGCGTTTGTCGCGGGCCTCGAACGCGAGCGCGGCGAGCGTGGCCGCCGAGGCCTCGTCGGCGCGCTGCAGGTCGTCGATCATCACGACGAGCGGTCGCCGCTCGGCCAGCGCAGCGACGCGCTCGGCCAGCGCGCGCTGCAGCTCGAGCCGTTCCTCGCGCAGATCCGTCGACTTGGGCCCGGCCGGTGACGCGATCGTGCCGACGAACGTCGCGCCGTTCGGATCGATCTCCTCGTCGCCGAGCAAGCGCCCGATCACCGAGTGCTCGGGCCCCGGAATCGACTCGTAGGCCGAGCCGCGGCGATCGATGCCGAGCGAGCGCAGGAGCGCATACGGCCCGCCGCTCTGCGGCCCCGAGCGCAGCACGCGGGCGCCGGCGAGCTTCGCCTCGAGCTCGATCTCGTGCAGCAGTCGCGTCTTGCCGACGCCCGAGCGACCTTCGACGACGATCGTGCTGCCCGAGCCCGACATCGCGCGCATGAGTCGCTTGCGTACGACCTCGAGCTCGTGGCGCCGACCGACGAGGTCCGCGCTGCGCACGTAGCCGCGGGCGACCTCGGGCTCCTCGGCCGGTGGCAGACCGGCGATCGCACCGAGGCGATCGATCACGTGCGCGGCCGACGACGGGCGACCGAGCGGCTCGTGGCTGAGCAGCGAGAGCACGAGCTCGTCGAGCTCCGGCGGGATGTCGGCGACGACCGTCGATGGTGCCGGCGGACGCGAGCGGCCCTCGCGGATGAGATCGTTGAGATTGCGCGCGCGCCGAGGGTGGCGGCCGGTGAGCAGCCAGAACGCGAGCGCGCCGAGCCCGAACAGATCGGCGCGGCCGTCCATCGGGAAGCCCAGAATCATCTCGGGCGCGATCGAGTGCACCGTGCCGACGATCTCGGTGGCGCTGCCCATCGTCGCGAGCATCCCGAAGTCGAGCAGCTTCGCGCGGCCGTCGGTGGTGCAGCGGGCGTTGCGGGGCGCGATGTCGCGATGGAGCAGCGCACGCGTGTGCAAGAAGGCGAGCGCCGACGCGACGTCGCGCAACAGGCCGCACGCGCGCTGCCACGGCAGTGGCGCGAGGTCGCCGAAGTCCTGCCCGTCGAGCAGCTCCATCGTGTAGAAGGGCCGGCCGTCGTCGACGCCGAAATCGTAGGCCTCGACGACCCGCGGATGCCGGAGCCGCGCGAGCGTGTGGAACTCGCGCCGGAATCGCAGCATGTCCTCGCTCTGCTCGAGGTCGAGGCGGAAGCGCTTGAGCGCGATCTCGCGGTCGGTCTGCTCGTCCTTCGCGCTGAACACCTCGCCCATGCCGCCGCGGCCGAGGCTCTTGATCAGGCGGTAGCGACCGCCGATCAGCTCACCCGGCTTGCCGTACTTCGGCACGCGGGGATCCGAGCCTGGACCTTCGGGACGCACGCGCTCCACGGAGAAAGGGGCCCTTCCCAGCCGAGCGCATCATCGCACACTTGGTCGCCGCCGCGGGGGCCGCCGCGGTCGGCCGCGCTATGCTCCGCGTCGCATGCAGGGCCGCACGACGCTCGCCGCCGCGATCTTCGACATGAACGGAACGCTCGTCGACGACATCGCCTACCACTACCGGGCCTGGACGATGCTCGCGGAGCGGCACGGCTTCGCGATGGACGAGGCGCTCTTCCAGTCGTTCAACGGGCAGAAGAACGAGGACATCTTCCCGCGCCTGCTCGGCGGCGCGGTGCCGCCCGAGCAGATCGAGGCGCTCGGCCGCGAAAAGGAAGAGCACTACCGCGAGCTCTATCGGCCCCACCTCGCGCCGGTGCGCGGGCTCGTGCCGCTGCTCGAGCGGCTGCGCGCGCGCAAGGTCGCGCTCGCGGTCGCCAGCTCCGCTCCGGCGGAGAATCGCGCGCTCGTGATCGAAGGGCTCGGCTGGCAGCGCACGTTCGACGTCGTCGTCGACAACGAAGGCCTGCGCGGCAAGCCGGAGCCCGACATCTTCCTCGCGGCCGCACGCCGCCTCGGCTGTGCCCCCGACACGTGCCTCGTGTTCGAGGACGCCGAGAACGGCGTGCGCGCGGCGAGAGCCGGTGGCTTCGCCTGCGTCGGCGTGACGACCAACGTGTCGCCCGAGCGACTGCGCGAAGCCGGTGCGGTGATCACCGTGCCGGACTTCGACGCGTTGCCCGACGATCTCGACGGGCTGCTCGAGCGCTAATCGCCCTGCGGGACCGCGTCGGTGCCCGCGACGATGTGCGCGGGGATCAACGCGAAGGTGAGCTGGGGCGTACGCTTGCGGTGGATCGCGGCGGAGATGCCCGCGCGCAGCTCGCCGCGACGGCGCTCGAGCGCCGTGCGGACGATCGTCGGATCGCGATCGTCGGGCACGATCAACCCGACGCGCAGCGTGGTGCCGCCGCCTTCGAGCTCGACAGCGAAGATCGAAAGGCCATCGAGCGCTGCGTCGCGCAGCTCGCCGAGCGTGAGCGCGAGCTCCTCGTGGACCTGGCGGCAGAGCTGCCGCGACTTGCGGATCGCCCGCGTCGGCGGGTCGCCACGCATGGATTGCGTAGACATGACGGACTCCTGGAAAGCGAAGGGGAACAGCGCCCCCGCGCTCGCGGACAGGAGATCAGCGCGAACGGCAGAGGCTCGAAACGAAGCGCGTGATGAAGTGCCGTGTCATGAATCGAACCTCCTTTCGCACCCGTCGCCGCCCTACGCGGACGGCGATCGACGAACGGCAGATATGACGCGCACCCGCGAACGTGTCAAGCGATCCCGTGCTAGGATTCGTGCGTGGTGGGAGCTGGCCAGGCGGGCGAGCGCGACGATCTGCAGTGGCATGCCGTCGATCTGGAGCACTGCACCGCATCGTGGCAGCGCGTGTTCTTCAACATCTGGGACGGCGACTGCACGCTCGTCGCCGCCGAAGGCATCGATCACGCATTCGGTCAGCTCGCGCAGCGATTCCCCGACGGCGTCGCGATCCTCGGCGTCTCGCGACCCGGGGTGGCGGCCGTGCCCGCACCCGAGGTCCGCGATCGACTCACGCGCATGTTGAAGAGCCACGGCGCGGGCCTGCGCTGCATCGCGTCGGCGATCCTCGGCGACGGCTTCATCGCGGCGACCAAGCGCACCGTGATGGCGACGATCGGAATGGTCGCGCGTCAGCCCGCGCCGCTGCGGATCTTCGACGGGCGCGAAGGCGCGGCGGTGTGGCTCTGTCGGCAGCTCGCGGCGAGTGGCGAGGCCCCGGCTCCGAATGCGGTGCTCGGGATGCTCGCGAGGGTCGAGCGCGAATTCGACGACCGCCTCGGCGAGCGTCGGCAACGCGCGCGCGCGTGATCAGGCAGCTCGGCCCCCCGCAGAAGCAGCGGGGCGATCGTTCGCGGCGGGCGGGAGGTCGTTCGCGGCGGCCTCGATCCGCGTCAGCGACATCGCCTCGGCGTCGAGCAGGCGGCAGGTCGAGGTGCGCTCGTCGCCGGCATGGATCGCCACCCACGGCGCGAGCTTGCGGGTCTCGTACGACTCCCGGCTCGGACGGCGCGCGAGCGCCAGCATCGTGCGACCACACCTCGGGCACGCGTTCATGGTGGCCCTCATCGACACCTTCCCTGCGGACTTGAGGGTCGAAACGACGATCGGTGCACCTCGCCCGCGTACCCGTGCCACGAGGCGCCGTCCGGTTCCCGGACATGTGTTCGCACACCGCGGGCGGCTACGCCCGGAGCCGCGCACCGTGGGATGGTTGGCCATGCTCGTCGCTCCTCGCATCGTGGCAGTGAGCTCGGCGCTGACCCTGGCCGCATGTGGTGGCAACACGGCGGCCGGCGGTGGCGTGGAGGGCACCGGCTCGAGCTCGAGCGGCACCGGCACGGCGACGACGGCGGAGCCCACCGGCGCGGGCACGGGCACCTCGGGCAGCAGCGGCCCGATGCCGGACACGTCCGACGAGTCGGGCGAGAGCACCGGCGGCGAGCCCGACGCGATCCACATCACGCACTCGTTCGGCACGATCGCGCTCGCGCCGTTCCAGGACGACGTCGCGACGTGTGCCTCGTGGACGCTCGACAACGAGCTCGCGCTCTACGTGAACAAGGTGACGATGGCGAACAAGGGCGCCTTCCACCACAGCAACTGGTTCGTGATCCCCGAGGACGAGTTCGCGGGCGAGGACGGCTACTGGCCGTGTGCCGATCGCGGCTTCGACGAGATCGCGGCGTCGACGAACGGCGCGACGGTGCTCTTCGCCCAGTCGACGCAGAGCTACACCGAGGAACAGGAGCTCTCGCCCGGTGCGGTGGTGAAGATCCCTCCGCGCCACAAGGTGATCGCGACGCTGCACACGCTGAACGCCTCGCCGGATCCGAGCGAGTCCGAGCTGTGGCTCAGCCTCTATCCGATCCATCCCTCGGAGGTGACGGCGGTCGTGACCGCGCTGTCGATGCAGTACAAGGATCTGCACATCCCGGCGCAGGAGCAGTCGCGCTTCACCGCCGACTGCGATCTCAGCGCCGCGTACTGGCTCGTGAACCAGGAGCCGCTCGCGCTGCGGCTGCACTACATCTTGCCGCACTACCACTACCTCGGGAATTTCTTCGAGGTGCGCGTGAAGGGCGGGCTGCGCGACGGCGAGGTGGTGTACTCGCTCGATGGCTTCAACGGCTCGGCGAACGGGCTCACCTTCGATCCACCGCTCGATCTGCCCGGCGCGACCGGCATCGAGTTCAGCTGCGGCTACGACAACTGGCGCAGCGAGGACGTGACGTGGGGCAACGGCGGCGGCGAGATGTGCGTGATGCTGGCGCTCGTCGAGTCGGATGCGTTGCTGGGCTCGAGCGTCGATCTCGGCAACCACTTCGTCGGCATGGACGACGAAGTGCAGCTGTTCGAGGGCACCTGCCTGTCGATCGGGCTCGCGAAGCCACCCGAGCAGGGCATGCCGACCGAGCAGGAGATCCTCGCGCCGCTCTACCTGCCGCCGGTCGATCCCGAGGACCAGGACATCCCGCCGATTCCGCAGTGCAAGGACAGCAACCCCGCGGTGCCGCCCGACGGTGCGCCCACGCTCTCGCGGATCGAGGACGTGCTGTTCACTCCGTCGTGCACGTACTCGTCGTGCCACGGCATGAACGCGGCGGCGGATCTCGAGCTCGCGGCGGACGACCTGCACGCGGAGCTGATGAACCACCAGCCCACGCAGGACACCGGACGACCCTTGATCGCGCCGGGTGATCCCGAGGGCAGCCACCTCTATCAGCTGCTCGCGCACTGCGAGCCGGCGAGCGCGAGCGGTGGCGTGCTGCCGCACATGCCGCTCAACGCCCCGTTCCTGCTCGGCGACGACACGATCGCGCTCGTCCGCGAGTGGATCGAAGCGGGCGCGCCGGACGACTGAGGCCGGGAATCGTTCGCGCGCCGTTGACCGATCCTCGCGGATCGAGCACACCCGCGGAGGTGGTGCTCGCCACGCTCGGTCTGCTCGCGCTTCTCGAGCCGCCGTCGGTGCGCGACGAGGCCTTCACGCTGCAGTGGGAGGCGCCGGTCGGGTGTCCCACCGCGGACGAAGGGCGCGACGAGCTCGCACGCAGGCTCGGCGGTCGTCTGCCCGAGCACGGCCGCGCGGGTGTGCGCATCGAGCCCGACGCGGACGACGGCTGGCACGCGCACATCACCGTCGACGCCGCTGCACCGCGTCAGCTGCACGCGCGCGAGTGTGACGCGCTCGCGCGCGCGGCCGCGGTGGTCGTCGCGGTCGCGATCGATCCGCTGCCGTCGGCCGCGCGGATCGAGGCGATCGTGCCCAGCGTGCCCACGCCACCACCGGTCTCGCCGGAGATCGAGGGGCCGCGACAGCGCGATGCCGTCCGCGCGCGCGCCGAGCCGACGCCTCGGCCGCAGCCGCGCGAGCGCGCGCTCGTCCATCGCCTGCGTGCCAGCGCCGGTGTCGCGTGGGTGCCGGTCCCGCGGCTCTCCGGTGCGCTGCAGCTCGGCTACTCGCTTCGCTCGGCACACCGCGGCCTCGCACAGCTCGAGGTGATGCTGCTCTACGCGACGCCGCGACGCATCGACTACGAACCGGAGCGCGTGGGCGGACGCTTCCAGTCGGTGACCGCGACCGCGCGTGGCTGTGCGGCGCCGGAGCTCGGCCGCGTGACGCTCGCGCTGTGTGGCGGCGTCGAGCTCGGGGCGCTCGTCGGACGCGGCATCGGAGCGCCGGTCACCGACACGAAGGCCCCGCTGTGGGTGGCGCTGCAGCCCTCGACCGCGGTCACGATCGCGCTCGCCCGTCGGCTGGCGCTGGTCCTCGCAGCCGAGCTGCCGGTCTCGGTGCGGCGGCCGGCCTTCCACCTCGGCGCGCGCGACGACCTCTTCCGCAGCCCGCGCGTGGGCGTCCGCGGGCTCGCCGGCCTCGCGGTCACCCTGGGTCGCGGCCTCGATCGCGGCCGGTGACGGAAACGGTCGCCTCGCGGGACTCATCATGGTGGCCTCCTCCGAGGCAGCGAGAGGTGCGTCGCGAACCGCACGGGCAGGGCGAGGCGGCCGACGACGAGTCGGACTGGGTCGTCGCGGCCTATCGCGCGGACGCGCGCTATCTGTGGGCGCTGCTCGGTCGGCTCGGCGTGCCGCAGCACAGCATCGAGGACGTCGTGCAGGAGGTCTTCTTGGTGCTGCATCGCAAGCGCGCGGAGTTCCGGGGTGCGTCGAGCGTGCGCACCTGGCTGCACGGGATCGCGGTGCACACCGCACGGCGCTACCGCGCGAAGATGGATCGCCGGACCCACGAGCCGATCGTCGATCGCGACGTCGTCTCCGATCCTCCGCTCGAGGACGAGCTCGGCGCGCGGCAGGCATTGCGGCAGCTCGATCGCGTGCTCGCGAGCCTGCCCGACGATCAGCGCGAAGTGTTCGTGCTGATCGAGGTCGCCGAGCTCGCGGCGCCCGAGGTCGCGGAGCTGCTCGGCGTGAAGCTCAACACGGTGTACTCGCGATTGCGGCTCGCGCGGGCGCGAGTGGAGCGATCGCTGCACGAGGAGGCGCACGATGAGCGCTGACGACGACGACGTGCGTCGCTTCGTCCGTCGGGCGATGGGCGCTGCGACGCCTCCACGCGAGGCCGAGTCGCGTGCGCTCGCGGGCCTCGTGCTGCGCATGCGCGAGCCGAGTGCCGTCGTCGGTGACGGCGCGCGCGAGGCTGCCGCGATGGTCGCTGCGGCGGCGCAGGAGCTGAGCCCGGCGGGCGCTGCGGTCGTGGCCGGAGCGGCCGCACCTTCGCTCGTGAAGATCGTGATCGCCGTCGTCGTCGCGGGTGCAGCCGGGACGATCGCCTGGCGGTCGTCGCAGGACACCGCCGCGGACGCGTCACCTTCCGTCGCGGTCGCACCGCAGGCGCCTGCGATCGTCGCGGTGCCCGCACCCGCAGAGCCGCCGACCCCGACGAGCGCTCCGATCGCGGCGCCGCCGACCGAGGCCGCGCCGATCGACGATGCGCCGACCGACGAAGGCCCGGTGCCGCGACGCAGCCGCGCGAAGCCCACGAGTGCACCCCCGGCCGCGGTCGAGGACACGCTCGTCGCCGAGACCGAGCTCGTCGCGGCCGCCGACCGTGCGCTCGCGCGCGGACAGGCGGAGGAGGCACTGGCACTCACCGCCGACCACGCGCGCCGCTTCGCCGACGGCCAGCTCGTGCTCGAGCGCCGAGCGATCGAGCTGAGCGCGCGCTGCGTGCTCGATCGCGCCGGTGCGCGCGACGACGCAGCCGCGTTCCTGCGCACCCACGCGGACACCTCGGCCGCGGCGAAAGTGCGCGCGCGTTGCTCTTCGGACGATTCCGATCGATCCCAGTGACGGATTCGATCGCGCCGGAGGACTCAATCGACATGGTCATTACGGTTGGAAGTCGCTCCTCTCGCTTGCTCTTCGCGTCGTCGGTGCTCGCGCTCGCGTGCGATCCCAAGTCGCAATCCCTCAGTGAAGACGGCAGCGGCGGCTCCGGCTCCGGAGAGTCGGGCGAGAGCGGCAGCGAGAGCGGTACCCTGCCCCCGCCCGCCGGCGAGGTGCGCTGGAGCGAGACGCGAACCGACGTCTCGGGCTCGTACCTCGCGGTCGGATCCGATGGCAGCGTGCACGTCGCGGGCAATGCCGGCTTCATGTGGCAAGGCGACGGGGGCACGTTCGAGCGCTCGTGGCTGGGCAAGCTCGCACCCGACGGCACGGAGCTGTGGGTGCTCGACGAGCCGATCGACGGGGAGGAGGGCTCGCGTTGGCCGCTCGGCCTCGACGTCGCGGCCGACGACACGATCTTCGTGGGCTGGCGCGAGGTCTCGCTCGAAGGCGACGTGATGCGGATCTCTGCGCACGAAGCCGACGGCGCGCTGCGCTGGACCAGCACCGAGCTCGAGTACGCCGAGAGCGTCGGTGCGATCGAGGGCGGCGTGATCGTCGGGGGTGGCCGCGAGACGAGCTCCAACCACGGCGTCGCGTGGGCCCGCGCGTTCGACGACGACGGTCAGGTGCGTTGGACGAAGGAGTGGGGCGATGCGGCGATGCGTTGGAGCGACGTGCGCGCGATCGCGGGCACGGCCGACGGCGGCGCAGTGCTGGGCGGTCATGCCGGTACGGCGCTGGCGAGCTCGGCCGGCCGCGCGTGGGCGGTCGCCGTCGATGCCGACGGCAACACGTTGTGGGAGGCCTCGCTCAGCGACGGCGTCGTCACCGACGCGGTGACGGGCGTCGCGATCGCGAGCAACGGCGACGTGCTCGTCATCGGCGTGGCGGAGGCGCCCTTCGTGAAGGCGCTCGCGGCCGACACCGGCGCGCTGCTGTGGAGCTTCGAGCCCACCGAGGTGCGCGGCTCGCAGACGATCGCGGCCACGGCCGACGGCGGCTTCGTGCTCACCGACGGGCTCACGTTGCCGCCCGAAGATCCGAACGCGTGCGAGGGGCCCTCGGGACCGTGCCCGAGCACGATGCAGGTGGTTCGCTACGAAGCGGATCGCAGCGTGCGCTGGCTCGACCAGCGCAGCGACTGCCAGGTCGGAGTCGCGGTCGCGAGCGCACCGAGCGACGACGCGATCGTGCTGGCGAGCTGCGGCAACGCGGGGAGCACCGTCGATCTCGGCGTCTTCTCCTACGCGCCGTGACGGTCAGAGCCCACGCAGCTGACGGATGCACGCGGCGCAGAAGCGTACGCCGTTGCTGAGCAGGCCGTTCGGGCCCATCGCGCTCGCGTGGTACATGAGGCACAGGTACTGCCCGATCTGGTGGCCGTACGTGAGGCGCGTGTCGGTGATGCAGCTGGCCTGCTGCTGCGCGCCCAGGCTGCAGTGCGTGCCCGAGCCCCCGAAGGTGGCGTCGTAGTAGGCGTTGTTCGCCACCGGCACGGCGCCGGCCACACGCGCGACCGCGTTCGAGTCGAACAGCTGCTGCGCCACGAGGTACTTCTGGTGGGAGCTCGGCCGCACGAGCCCGCACGCGTGGCCGAGCTCGTGGCAGACCACCGCGGCGAGATGCGCGGCGCCGTCGTCGATGTACGTGTCGACGCCGCTCTGCCCCATGATGTTCTGACCGCCGTAGGCACCGCGGATGTCGTACGCGAGCGTCACGTCGATCTCCACGGGACCCTGCGCGAGCGCCTGCAGCATCGTGAGCTGCCGCGGCGTGCTCCAGGCGTTGGCCTGCTGATTCCAGGTGTTCTGCAAGCAGGCGTGGTCGAGCTTCACGGTGGCGATGTTGTCCGCCGTACGCACGGTGGCGTTCTTCAGCGCCCATGTGCCCTGCGCGTGCGAGGCGTCGGTGCCCTGCTCGCCCCAGTGGCGGATCGACACGAAGTCCTGTCCACCCTGCGGGCGCGCCGACACCTCCTTGATCCACAGCTCATCATCGAAGACCGCGCGCGCGTTCAACGTGATCACCAGATCGTTGCCCTGGATCGTCGCCGGCGGCGAACAGTTGGGCACGCCGTTGTTCACCACCACGTGCAGCGTCGGCGCCACGCGATCGAGGGCCGGGCGGTGCATGCGGACCGTGAAGACGTCGCCGAGCTGTCGACCGCCCTTCGTGGACTTGTCGGTCGACTTGAAGCGCTTGTAGTCGTCCCCGATCTTGACGCGGTTCTCGACGACCTCGATGTGCGCCTCGGCGAACGCCGCCTTCACGTCGGCCAGCGCTGCGCTGAACATGTTGTAGAGTCCGTTGTCGTCGGCCTCGACGTCGATGAAGTAGCGCTTCCACGTCACCACTTCGGTGGAGATCGTGATCGTCTTGACCGGCTTGCCCGCCTTGGTCCGCTCGACGCGGAAGCGCCAGCGCAGGCCGGTCACATCGGGCAGGCCGACCTCCGCCCACCACGTGTTCTGCTGCCCCTGACCGCCCGGCACGTTGAAGGTCGGATCGGCGATGAACACGTCGTCGGCCCCGGCGGTGTCGCGCTCGGCGAACCAGCGCACGGTCGGCGGCAGTGGCTTGCTGCCGCGCTTCACGGTGGCGTTGATCCACAGCCGATCGCCGGCGACGTTGCCGACGCCCGTGCGTGGGTTTCCGTACTCTGCGTTGAGATACAGCTTGGCCATGGATCTACTCGTCGAGCTGCGTTGCGAGCGTCACGTCCACCACGTCGCCGTCGTCGTCGTCCTCTTCGTCGTCGTCCTCGACGGAGTCGAGCATGTCCTCGTGGAGCGAGACGCCGGCGGTGGTGACCTCCCAGTCGCCGCGTAGCTCGATGCGGACCGCCGTGCAGTCCGAGTCCGCGAGCGTGAACGACTCGTGGAGGTCGCCGGTGGGCTCGAGCTCCTCGTCGTCGGTGTCGAGCTCGAGCACGACCGCGTAGAGACCGGGTTGCAGGTTGTCGAAGCGCGCGCGTGCCGGGGTGCCGGTCGTCGTCGCCGCGCGTGCGGTCGGTCCGCGCAGCGACACGCGGGCGGGTCCGGACAGCGGCTCTTCGTCCCAGCGCGCGACCTCGACGATCAGCGTCGCCGGTGTGCACGCGCACGAGACCACCGGGGTACCGACGTCACGTGGCACGCACGGCGCTCCCGTTCGCACGCTGGCGCAGCAGCGCCATCTTGGCGCCGCCCGGCAGGCTGTCGTCGCGGAGGATCGCCGGCGCGAAGGCCAGCTTGCGCTCGAAGTCGGGACCGTGGCGGAGCTCGAGGTCGACGAACGAGCGCACGTCCGATTCGCGCCGGATGTCGCTCCGCAGCGCCCGCTGCGCGACCGTGCGGAGCCACGCGTCGAGCTGCGCATCCGAGCGTCCCAGCGTCTGCTCCCACCACTTGCCGCGCATCCACGCGACGAGCTCGGCGAAGAAGACGTCGTCGAACGGCGCGGCCAGGGCGGCCAGCTGCTCGCTGCGGATCGCCAGCTGCTCGGACCGGCCGAGGTAGCCCGAGTCGCCCAGCTGCGCGAGCGCACGCGCAGCGAGCTCGCTGAACGCGAGCCCAGGGTGCTCGCGGGCAAATGCGTGGATCACCTTCATCCACGCGGCCGTGAGCGGCTCGGAATAGGCGCGTGCGTGGCCGCCCACCGCGGCGAGGTAGCGACGCAGACCGATGCGCATCGCCGTGAGCGCGTCGGCTTCGTCGAACATCCGCGCGTACCACAGCGCGACCAGCACGTGCGCGGCATGGGTCCAGCGCGCGACCGGCAGCGAGGTGCTCTCGAACGCAGCGACCAGCGCACTCACCTCGGCTTCGGTCCACGCGTGCGCGCGCGCGTCGGGCTCCATCGGCCGCCAGGATAGCCGACCGGCATGCTCGATCGCGCGCGCGTCGGTTGCACATGGTCGGCCGCCCGCGCCCTCGCGTGCACGAGCGCGAAGCCGTCGTCGCGGCGCGGCGATCGGCTAGGATCGCCGCATGTCCGACGACGACGAGAGCTCGGACCGCGCGGCCATCCTCGCGCGGCGCAGTCGCTTCGTGACCACGGCGCTCGCGGGCCTCGCGGGCATCACCGGCACCACGCTCGCGACCGCGTGCCCCTGCCTCAAGATGGCCGGACCCACGCCGGAGCCCACGAGCGAGGGTGCGGCACCGAGCAGCGACAGCGCGAAGGACACGAGCGACGAAGGCAAGGCCGCGCCGACGGATACGAAGGACGATGCGCCGCCCTTCAGCACGCCCGAAGCGACGCCGCCCGAGCCGACGCCGCCGCCCGTCGACACCAAGGACGACGCGCCGCCCAGGCGCTGAGCCCTCCGGAAGCGAGCCTCACGGCAGCGCGATGCTGCCGTTCGCCGAGTTGCAGGTGGGCTCGCAGTCGGGCCCGTTCGGCTGCAGCGTCTTGTACTCGGGCGTGAGCTCGGCGGATTTCAGCACCGTCTCGCCCTGCTTGATGGTGACCTTCACCGCCTTCGGCTCGCCCGTGAAGGTGACGTCCCCGAAGCCATGCTGCTCGGGCGGCAGCGCACAACCCGACTCCATGATCTGCACCTTGTCCGCCACGTCGCAGGTGATCGCGGAGCCCTGCTCGCACGCCGGCAGTGGCAGCGCGCCCTTGCAGCTCACCGCCGTGCCGTCGATGTCGAACAGGAACTCGTAGGGACCCGGCGTCCAGGGCGTCGGCTTCGTCACCTGCACGTGCAGCCCGCTGATGCAGCCCATCGCCGTGCACACCTTCGTCGGTGGCGGCGTGGCGGGATCCTGGGGCTTGGGCGTGCAGCCGAGGAGCAGCGAGAAGACGAGGACGACACGTGCGTTGCGGTCGGGCACGCACCGAGCTTCGCACGACTCGTCGTTCTTCGGCTCGGCGCACGCACCGTCGCAGGGTGACGATCGTTCAGCCCGCGGATCCCGTAGGATGACCGGTTGGTGCAGAGCGCCTCCGATACGCGGACGGGCGGAGGCACGCACGCGTCGCGAGTTTCCGCGGGTGGGAAGCTCGCGGCCTCGGAGGCGCTCGGGCGCCTCGGCGTTCCTTCCTGGGGAAGAACGCGTGGTCCGAGTCCGTCGCGATCCACTCTGACGCTGCGAGTTTCCGTGTCCGGGAAACTCGAAGCGTCTCGGGCAGGTCAGGGGCTTCGAGTTTCCCAGAGCGGGAAACTCCCGCGCGTCGGGTCGGCCCTCGCGACTGCCGCCCCGTCACTTCGCGTCGGCCAGCTCTTCGTCGATGATCTCGCGGAACGCGGCCTCGGCCTGGCTGCCGACCAGCAGATCGCCGTTGATGAAGAAGCTCGGGGTGCCCGCCGCGCCGGCCTTCATGCAGACCTCGCGCTCGTCGGCCACGCGTTGCGCCGTCTCGGCAGCGAGCAGGTCCTTGCGGAAGCGCTCGCGATCGAGCCCGAGCGTGCCGGCCAGCTCGACGAGCGCATCGGGAGTGCGGGCCTCGGGATGCTCGAACAGCGCGTCGTGCATCTTCGCGAACGCGCCTTGGTTCGCTGCCGCCACGGCCGCCCGCGACGCGAGCGCACTCGTCTTCTGGAAGTCGAGCGGCATCTGCAAGAAGTGCAGCGAGAGCGCATCGCCGTAGGCGGCCTGCAGTGCATCGAGGGTCGTGCGCGCCTTCTTGCAGTACGTGCAGTCGTAGCCGCCGCACTCGACCACCGAGACCTTCGCGGCCTTCTCGCTGGTGGTACCGATCCGCGGCAGATCGAAGCTCGCGACCGCCTGATCCGGATCGAGCTTGCTCGCCGCCTCCGATGCGGCCGGCAAGCTCCAGTCGACCTTCGGCGTACCCGCCGGCTCGTGGAGGTAGGTCATGTCGATGCGTTCACCCTCGGGCAGCGCCTCGACGAAGTCGGGCTCGACCGACTGCTCGATGCATTCGGCCAGCGCGGCGAGGTGCACGACGTCGGGACCGTCCTTCTGATCGAAGTCCGCGTCGGGATCGTGGCAGGGCAGCTTGCGCCCGCGCGTCGCGTCGGCGCCGACGATCGTGTTGCCGAGCTCGGCGCTGCCACCTTGCACGCTCACCGTGATCTCGAGCCGCTTGCCTCGCTCGGCTGCGGGCACGAGGTGCTCGCAGCTCGCGAACACCGTCGCGAGGGCGTGCTGCGAGTCGGTGATCACCTGACCCGAGACGTGCGGCGCTCCACCCTCGGGATCGCAGCCACCGTTGCAGCCCTCGCAGCCACCGTCGCAGCCCTCGGCGGGCGCGGGCGCGGGCAGGCTCGCGGCGGATCCGTCGGCGATCGCGTCGACCGCTTCGGAGCTCGCAGCGAGCACGAGGGTCGGCGGAGGCACGATCACGTCGGCGGCGTCGGTGGGCAGGGCCTTCGCGCGGGGCGGAGCCGCTTCGTTCGGCTGCGCGAAAGAGTGGTTGATTGCGACGGCGACGGCACCGACACCGAACGTGGTGCCGAGAGCCCAGGATGCGAGGGCGAGCTTGCTCATGGTCGTGACTCCGGTCGCCCGCGACGCTTCGCGTCCGGGCCAGGCTGCGAGCGCGATTGCGCCGCCGCACCATCGCTGGCGGTCGCCGTAGCGCTCGTCGAGGCTTGCGCGGATGCGCCGTAGACCCTCGTGGATCTGCCAGCGCACGGTCGCCGGCGGTCGGCCGACGTCGCGCGAGATCTCGTCGGGTGCACGCCCCTGCAGGAAGCGGGCATGCACCACCGAGCGATACGGATCATCCAACTCCGCCAGCGCGCCGTGCATCGCATCGACGAGCTCGTCGTGCACCGCGACGTCGTCGAGCGCAGGCATGTGCGCATCGAGGACGGCGAGCCGCTCGCGTGCGAGCCGTCGCCGGTCGCGACGCACACGCATGCGCAGCTCGTTTCGCAGCACCTGGCGCAGCCACGCGCGCACTCGATCCGCGCGCGGCGGGGTCGCCGAGAGCGCGACGACGAAGGCGTCCTGCACGAGGTCGTCGGCGCCGTCGTTGCGCGCCAGACACCAGGCGAGCTTGCGCAGCTCGTCGGTGTGGCCGGCCAGCGCCCCTGCGAGGGCGCCGGCATGGGAGGGGGTCCGCATCACTCGAGACCCCAGATGCCGCCGCCCTCCCGGCGTTGGTTCGACCGTGTCGATTTCCGGAGAAGCCGTCGCAGCGGCGGTTGCACGGGCGCCCATCGCGACCCCAACGTCGTGGGGGCGCCGGACATATCCCACCTATACTCGCGCGCGATGACCGAGGGCACCTCCGCCGGGCTCCGTGCGCGGCTGCACGAGATCGTCTTCGAGTCCGATACACCCGCGGGTCGAGCGTTCGACGTGTCGCTGATCGTCGCGATCGTGATCAGCGTCGTCGCGGTGATGCTCGACAGCGTCGCGTCGATCCACGCCGACTACGGCGTCCTGCTGCGCATCGTCGAGTGGGTGTTCACGATCGTGTTCACGATCGAGTACGCGCTGCGGCTCTACACCATCCAGCGCCCGCTGCGCTACATGGTGAGCTTCTACGGCATCGTCGACCTGCTCGCGATCCTGCCCTCGTACCTCAGCCTCGGCTTCGTCGGCGTCGAGTCGCTGCTGCTCGTCCGCGCGCTCCGGCTCGTGCGCATCTTCCGGGTGATGAAGCTGTCGAGCTACCTCGGCGAGGCCCAGCAGCTGCTCAACGCGCTGCACGCGAGCCGCCCGAAGGTCACCGTGTTCCTGCTCGGGGTCACCACGGTCGCGTCGATCGTGGGTGCGCTCATGTACCTCATCGAGGGCGAGGCGAGCGGGTTCGACAGCATCCCCGCGGGCGTCTACTGGGCGATCGTCACGATGACGACCGTGGGTTTCGGCGACATCGCGCCGGTCACGGCGATCGGCCGCATGCTCGCGTCGCTGGTGATGCTGCTCGGCTACGGCATCATCGCGATCCCCACCGGCATCGTGACCTCGGAGATCGTGCGCGCGGGGATGCGTCGCGCCGTCTCCACGCAATCGTGCCCTTCGTGCGCCGCCGACGGACACGACGTCGACGCGATCCACTGCAAGTTCTGCGGCGCGAAGCTGTGATGCCGGGCGCCTCAGTGTCGCGAGAACTCGTCGGGGCGCGTCGCGTCGCACATCGGCAGGCCGAGCTCGCGACAGAGGCCACGCAGCTGGGCCGTCGACTTCGCGTTGAGCCCGTAGTCGTTCTGGGTGCCCAGCTTCTTCGCGCCGGGGATCCCGGGCGCCGTCGCCATCATCTCGCACATGAAGCAGAGCGAGATCTCCGCGACCGGCACACCCTCGGCGTCGTAGAACACGAAGCCGTGGTGCGGCAGGAAGCACGACGAGCCCGAGCCCCACGTGCTCTTCTTCTTCAGCATTCCGACGAGCAGCTTGGTCTGCGCGGGCGACAGCACGACGCCCGGCTGCTCCACCGTGTCGCAGAGCGTGCCGTCGGCGTCGAGCGGCATGCCGCAGACCGGCATCTCCGCGACCCGTAGATCGAACGCGTACGCGCGCACCTCGGCGAACGCGACCCCGGGGAAGCCCTTGCTGCGCTTCGCGGGGATCGGCTTCCACCCGGGCGGCGGCGTCTCGGTCGCGGGCTTGCTGCCGTCGGGCTCGGGCACCTCGACCGGCGGCGCGAGCACGGTGGGCGTGGCCTCGACCGGGGGCGTGGCTGCGACCGGCTCCGTGGGCTCGCTGGGAGCGACGGGCTCGACGACGACCGGTGCCTCGGCTGGTGCAGCGGCCCTTCCGGTCGCATGCGGCGGAGCACACGCGACGAGCGACGAGCCGAGCAACAGGCCGAGCGCAACGAGGGGAGCGGTCGTGCTCATCGACGCGATCATAGACGCGGCGCCCCATCGCCGCGAGCGCCGCCGCAACATCGGGCCGCGCGGCGACGTCCACAGTTCGTGCCTCGCGAACCACACCTCCCCGATGCACCCCGCGGCCGCACGCTCGCGCGCGTGGTCACCACGCCGCCGCCGGAGCCGGGCTTCGCGGGCCCGTTCCACACCGCCGTCGAGGTGGTGGGCCCGCACGCGCTGGCCGACAGCGATCCGTTCGTGCTGCTGATGGACGATCGCCTCGACGCCGGCGCCGGACGCAAGGTCGGCGGTGCGCACCCGCATGCCGGGCTCGAGACGGTGACCTTGGTGCTCTCGGGCAAGGTGCGCGATCGCGACGAAGGCGAGCTCGGACCGGGCGACGCGGTGTGGATGACGGCGGGTCGCGGCGTGATCCACAGCGAGAGCGTGGTCGCGACCGGCGATGCGCGCGTGTTGCAGCTATGGATCGGTCTGCCGGCGCGGCTGCGCGACGTCGAGCCCGGCTTCGAGGTGCTGCACCGCGACGCGCTGCCGACGGTGCGCGCACCCGGTGTGGTCGCGCGGCTGTACAGCGGCACGAGCCACGGGCTGCGCTCGCCGACGCACAACCATGTGCCGGTGACGCTCGTCGACATCGAGCTGCAGCCCGGTGCCCGATTCGTGCAGGACCTGCCGGGCAGCGACAACGGCTTCGTGTACGCGCTCGAGGGCGCCGCGCGCATCGGTGGGATCGACGTGGTCGCCGGCCAGGTGGGCTGGCTCGATCGCAGCGATGCCGTCGAGCCGCGCCCACTCGAGCTCGTCGCGGGCGAGAGCGGTGCACGCGTCGTGCTCTACGCCGGCGCACCGCAGCGCGAGATGCTGATGCAGCACGGCCCGTTCGTCGCAGGCTCGGAGCGCGAGGTGGCGCGCATGTACTCGTCCTTCCGCAGCGGACGCTTTGCACCGCTGTCGACGCTCGCGCCGCGCAGCTGATCAGCGCGCTGCGGCCAGCGTCGCACCGAGTCCGTCAGGTCCAATCCTCGAGCTGGAGGCCCGGCACCTTCGCGAACTGTCGGGTGTTGTTCGAGACGAGAACGCAGCGCAGGGCGAAGCTGACGCTGTCGGTGTCGAGCAAGAACTTCATCGGCGATCGAACGCGTTCTTGGAACGACCCACGGCGCGCGAGGCTGGGCGCGGGATGTCCTCGTTCCAGGCGCCAAGGCACGCCAGGAACTCCGGTGACCACTCGTCCCATCAGGGCGCCGTGAGCACCAGCGCGCCCAGCAGGCGATCGAGCGTCGCCTGCGGATCGTCGCAGAGCCCCGCGTGCACGGGCGAGGTCTGCACGATCGTGCTGCGCGGTGCGACCAGCCAGTGGAAGCGCTCCGATCGCGGCAGCTTCGCGATCGGGCCGCCGCGTGGATCACCCACGGCGATCCACGCGTGGATCTCCAGCGCTCGTCGCAGCGCCTCGACATCGGCTCCGGGCGACAGCGCATGCACGCGCGCGTCGTCCAGCGCCACGCGAGCGCCGAGGAAATCCGCCGACGGGGCGTGGAGGATCACGCCCGCGTTCACGAACTCGCCGCGCTCGATGCAGGGCACCGCGCGCAGCACGGCGTAGTCAAACGAGCACGGCGCGGGCACGCTCGGCCTCCTCGACGAAGCTGCGCGGGGCCTGCAGGCGCGTGCGCAGGTGCTCGACGTAGCCCGCTCGCATCGCGGCCGGGCTGGACTCCTCCTGCAACCACTGCTCGGGCACGCGCGCGAGGATCTCGGCGAGCGCAGCGTCCGTGACGAGCGGCGCGAGCTCGGCGTCGGCGGCCGCCACGTCGGCCGCGATCGGCAGGAGCACGTGTTGCTTGATCGGCGCGAACGGCGAGCGAGCACGTGCGAGGTGGCCCGGCCAGTCGTGGTGGAAGTACAGCGACGCGCCGTGATCGATGAGCTGCAGCGTGCGTTGCCACAGCAGCAGGTTGGGATTCCGTGCCGTGCGGTCGACGTTCGAGACGAACGCGTCGAACCACACGATGCGCGCCGCGGTCACGGCATCCGGCGGTGGCGCCATCGCCGGCTCCCAGCCGAGCGCGCCGTGCAGGAACGCCATGCCGAGGTTCGTGCCGACGCTCGCCTTGATGAGCTCGCGGATCTCCTCGTCGGGCTCGCTGCGTCCGAAGCTCGGGTCGACCTCGATGCGTACCAGCTCGGGCACCGGCAGCCCGAGCAGCTCCGCGATGCCGCCCGCGATCACCTCGGCGACGAGCGCCTTGCACCCTTGCCCCGCGCCGCGGAACTTGAGCACGTACAGCCGCTGGTCGTCGGCCTCGACGAGCGCCGGCAACGAGCCGCCCTCGCGCAGCGGCTGGACGTAACGCGTGGCGGTGCCGGTGCGCATCGCGGGCGCTCAGCCCCCGAGCTTGCCCAGGCCCACCGCCATCGCGACCACGATCATCACTGCGACCGCCGTGATCACCACTGCGAGCAGCACCTGGCGGTTCGCGATCGTCGTGCCGCCCTCGGAGCGGCGCTTGCGTCCGACCGTCGGTGAGACCTGCGTCAGCCCGCGCGCGCCCTCGACGTACGGCACCGCGCGGATCGCCGCTGCCAGCTCTTCGGCGCTCTGGTAGCGCGCGGCGACGTCCTTCGCGAGCGCCTTCGCCACCACCGCGCTGACTTCCTTCGGCGTCGACATGCCGCGCCGCAGCCCGCTCAGCTCCGGCACCGGCTCCGCGAGGTGTCGCGACAGCACCTCGAGCGGTGCGCCGCCCTCGAACGGCGTGCGCCCGGTCAGCAGCTCGAACAGGATCACGCCCGCCGCGTAGACGTCCATGCGGAGATCGGCGTCCATGCCCTTCACCTGCTCGGGGCTCATGTACTCCGGCGTGCCGAAGATCTGCCCCGTGCGGGTCAGCTTCGCGCCCTGCTGGTGATCGTCGCCGAGCAGCTTCGCGATGCCGAAGTCGAACACCTTCAGGAAATCCGGATCCGCCCGCCGCGACATGCGAAAGCAATTCTGCGGCTTCATGTCGCGGTGCACGACGCCCTGCGCATGCGCAGCCCCGAGCGCAGCGCAGAGCTGCAGCATGAAGTGGCGCACGCGCGGCCACGGCATCGCGCCCTCGCGACGGATCGTCTGGCCGAGATCCTCGCCGTCGAGGAACTCCATCGCGAAGAACACCGAGCCCGACGGGGTCACGCCGAAGTCGCTGATCTCGACGATGTGCTCGTTCTCGATGCGCGACGCGGTCTTCGCCTCGCGGATGAAGCGCTCGACCTGGATCGGCTGGCTGCACAGCTCCTCGGCCAGCACCTTCACCGCGAAGCGCTTGCGGATGCCGAGGTGCTGCGCCTCGTAGACCAGCCCCATGCCGCCTTCGCCGAGCACGCGCACGAGCTTGTAGCGACCCGCGAGCACGACTCCCACGAGCGTGCGGCCGTCGCCCACCACCGTGCCGCCGGGATCGGAGTCGAAGCGGGCCGGCTCGGCCGCGCGCATGGGCGCACGCGGGGCCTGGGCGATCCTCGTCTCGGCGTCCTCGAAGAACCCGCTGGGATCGTCGTCCACCGCGCGTGCGGGCGCATTCGGCGGCGGAGGCACGCCGATGACCGTCTCGTCCCGCTGCGGAGGCGACGACATCGCGGCGTCGATGGTAGCAACCCGCGGCCCCGACCGCTCGTTTCGCGCGGAGCTGGTAGCGTCCTTCGACGCGCGTCCGCGCACACGAGGAACATGCAACCTGCGTTCGGCATGCGCGTCTGGCCGCCGATCTGGGCGCTCGTCCGGCTGGGACGACCGGTGTTCCTGCTCGGTGGTGTCGTGCTGCACGGGCTCGGCGTCGCACTCGCGCACCATCGCGGGCTCGCGCTCGCCGTCGACGTCGCCGTGCTGAGCCAGCTCGCCGTGAGCGCGATCCAGCTCATGACGCACTACAGCAACGACTACTTCGACTACCGCACCGACGTCGCGAACGCGACGCCGACGCGCTGGTCGGGCGGCAGCCGGGTGCTGCCGAACGGCGAGCTGCCGAAGGGCGCCGCGCTCGTCGCTGCGATCGTGTGTGCCGTGATCGCGATCGCCCTCACGATCGGGCTCGCGCGCATCACCACGCACGCCGTCGTCGTCCCGCTGCTCGCGGCCATGCTCGTGCTCGCGTGGAGCTACAGCTCGCCACCCCTGCGCCTGCACGGCCGCGGGCTCGGCGAGCCCACCGTGATGCTCGTCGTCACGATCGGCACGCCGCTGGTGGGGCTCGCCGCGCAGGGCGGCGCGATCGATCTCGCCGCGTTGTTCGTGTGTCTGCCGCTCGCGCTCTTGCAGCTCGTGATGCTGCTCGTCATCGAGCTGCCCGACGAAGCCGGCGATCGCGCGACCGGCAAGCGCACGTTCGTGGTGATCTTCGGCGCCCCGCGAGCCGTCGCGTGCGCGAAGGCGGCGATCGTCGCGAGCTACGCTGCGCTCGCGTGCTTCGTGCCGATGGGCCTGCCCGCCACGCTGCCGCTCGCGATGGCCATGACGTGCCCGCTCGCGATCGTGCTCATGCACCGGCTCGGCGGCCAGCGCTGGCGCACGCCCGCTGCATGGGGCGGGCTCGCGTTCGCTGCCGTCGCGCTCTTCTTCGCTTCGTGCTGCGCTGCGCTCGCGGGGCTCGTGCTCGCCTGATCCGTGCGATGCTCTTCGCATGGTCCGCTTCGGCGACCGTGCGCTCGGGCTCCTCGGTGTCGCCGTCCTCGGTGGCGCGCTCGCGCAGGCGGCCTGCAGCTCGAGCGTGTTCGTCTGCCACGGCGACGACGACTGCCGCTCGGGCGGGATGTCCGGCACGTGCGAAGCGACCGGCTACTGCAGCTTCCCGGATCCGAGCTGCGCATCGGGTGCGCGCTACGGCGGGCTCGCGGGCGACTCGCTCGCGGACGAGTGCGTGCCGCCCGGCGCAGGCTCCACCGGCACCGACACGTCGAGCGGGAGCAGCACCGCAGCCACGACGACGGCGACGAGCGTCGACGCGACCGGACCGCAGGACGACAGCAGCAGCGGCAGCGAGGCCACCGCGACGAGCGCGACGACGGACGCGCCCACCACCGGCGATGCGAGCGTCTGCGGCAACGGCGACGTCGAGCCGGGCGAGGACTGCGACGACGAGAACCGCATCGACGGTGACGGCTGCAACGGCGACTGCACAGCCTCGGGGACGCTGCGCTGGGAGATCGTCGAGGACGGACCGTCCGGCCTCGCCGATGGCGCCGCCTCGATCGACATCGACGCCGACGATCGCATGTACGTCGGCGCATGGTTCACGATCGATCAGAGCCCGCAGCTCGCGGCGCGCAGCGTGTCGGCCGACGGCGAGATCGCGTGGACGAGCTACGTGCCGTCGGTGGTCGCGTGGGACAGCGCGTATGCGTGGGGGCTCGCACTCGACTCCGCCGGCGACGTCGTGCTCGCCGGCGATGCGGAGCTCGACGGAGCCCCGCAGTGGGTCGTCGCGCACTTCGACAAGGATGGCGAGGCTGGCTGGCTCGTCGTCGAGCCGGGCGAGGCCTTCGGCGCCGCGACCGGCAACTCGGTGTGGGTCGCGGGCCGCTCGGCCGAGGGCGAGGCGCGCGTCGTCGGGTACTCGAACGAGGGCGATCCCCAGTACGAGCACACCGGCAATCCGCTCGACCCGAGCGACGACAGCATCCCGTGGGACGTCGCGATCGACGACGGCAACGTGCTCGCGGTCGGAGAGCTGCTGACCGAGACCAGCCACGCCTACGCCGTGCTCGCGTCACCCGAGGGCACGTTGCTGTCGTCGCTCGAGCTGGCCAGCGACTGGACGCAGGCGCTCGCGCTCGCGCGCTCGCCCGACGGGTGGTGGATCGTCGGCGGCTCGGACGTCCAGGGCGGCGGTTGGCTCGCGCGCATCTCGACGCGGATCGATCTCGTCGAGGGCCCCGCGATCGTCACCGAGCTGAACGCGTCCGCGAGCCTGCACGGCGTCGCGTTCGGACCTGCGGGCGAGGCGGTGCTGGTGGGCTGGCAAGCGGGCATCGCCGACCAGGACGCGCTCGTGCAGAAGTACGGCCCCGACGGCGCGCTGGCGTGGACGCGCACCTACGACGGCGGCGCGGGCAAGCCCGACTACGCGCGCGATGCCGTGATCACGAGCGACGGCACGATCGTGATCGCCGGGCACGTCGGCGCGCTGACCGACGAAGGCGACTTCTGGTTGTTCGCGGTCTCCGAGTAGCGCGACCGGATGAAAACCATACTTGCGTTTGGTCGGACCAAACGAAAGTGTGGTTTCGAGTGGCGCTGACGCGTCAGCGCGCGCGGGGATACGCGAGCGTCAGCTCGGTCTGGCCCAGCTGCAGGCGCGCACCCGCCTGCCACTGCGTGCGCGCGGTGATCGGCGCGCCGTCCATGCGCAGCGTGCCGAGCTCGGGCACGACGTCGGCCGGCTCGGTGCCACCGTCCCAGTCGAGCACGAAGGCGGTCTCGGCCGTGCCGGCGGTGATCGGCGCGCCGTGGGCGTCGAGTCGGTGGCTGCCGGGCAGGATGAGCTGGAAGCTCGGCGCACCGTCGGCACCGTGCCGGGACAGCACGGCCGCCTGCGCAGCGCCGAGATCGGTGTGCAGGATCCAGCCGAGCTCGTTCGCGAGCGCCGCGGCGTCGGGTGGACGCGCGGCGGGGTCCTTGCGAAGACAGCGATCGACGAGCTCCACGAGGTGCGTGGGCAGCTTCGTGCGCAGCGGCAGCATGCCGAGCGACGCCGGCTGCACGTTCGCGTGCGCGCGCAGCCACCCGCTCGGATCGTCGGCGAAGTCGGCCCGCGCACGTCGCCACGACTTGCCGGGGAACAGCGGCGAGTGGCCCGAGAGCATCTCGAACAACAGCACGCCGAGGCTGTACACGTCGGTCGCGGGCGTGAGCGCTGCGCCGGTCACCTGCTCGGGCGCGACGTAGGGCGGCGCGACGATCACGGTGGTGCCGATCGTGACGTTGTCGCCGGTCGGCTCGGCATCCCACGATCGCGCCGCGCCGAAGTCCATGATCTTCAGCGTGCGATCGGGCGTGATCCACAGCCGACTCGGCTCCATCGCGCGGTGCACGATCCCGGCCGCGTGCAGCTCCGCGAGCCCGAGACACGCGTCGTGGATGAAGCCCACGGCGTCGGCGGCGGGCAGCGGCACGTCGAAGTCGTGCCAGTGGTGCAGCTGCGCACCCTCGAGGTGCTCCATCGCGAGAAACCAGTGCTTGTTCGGGCCGAGCCCGCTACCGATCACCTTCACGACGTGACGGTTCGTGAGTCGATCGAGCACCGCGAGCTCGCGCAGCACTCGACGCGCAGTCTCGTCGGAGCCCACCGGGTCGAGCGAGATCTCGAGATCGACGACGCCTGCGGCCGGCGCGGTCGCGAGATACACCCAGTCGTGCGGCAGCTTGCGCAGCAGTCGTTCGATGCGGAATCCGGCGAAGTCGTCGCCGGGCGCGAGCGCGAGGGCCATACCCGACCAGGCTAGAGCGTGGCGCGCCGCATGCAAGCGCGCCGCGTCGCAGCCGCCGGATCAGGCCTCCGGCGGATACGTGAGCTCGACGCGGAACGGGCCCATCTGCAGCTGGGTGCCGGGCACCAGACGCACGCGGTAGTCGAGCACGTGGCCGTTCACGGTGAGCGAGCCGTCCTTCACGACTGGGTCCAGCTCGGCGTGGTACGGCGCGCCGCTCCACTCGATCACCGCATAGACGAGCGGCTCGTCCTCGGGCTGCAGCGAGATCTCGCAGCCGCGGCCGAGCCCGACGCGATACACCCCGGGCCACATCACGTGCTTGCGGGACGCGCCGCTCGGGTAGTGGGCCTCGAGGATCAGCGCCGCGCTGCCGCCGAGATCCGCGTGCAACACCCAGCCCAGCTCGTTGGCGAGCACGCCGGCGTCGGCGGGACGACGCGCGGGATCCTTCGCGAGCGAGCGCTCGATCGCGGCGGTGAGCCGTCTCGGCAGCCCCGCGGCCTCGCGATAGCGCGACAGCGGCACGACGCGCTGCTTCACGTGCGCGACGAGCCATTGCAGCGGCTCTTCGACGAGGCGCTCGCGCACCGACGACACGCGCTCGTCGACGAACAGCGGCGTGCGCCCGACGAGCAGCTCGTACAGGATGAACGCGAGGCTGTAGACGTCGGAGGCCGGCGTGAGCCGCCCGGTCTTCACCTGCTCGGGTTGGGCGTAGTGCGGCGTGCCCACCAGCATGTGCCCCGCGGTCGCGTTCGCACCGATCGTCGAGTCGGTGTCCCACGCACGGGCGAGCCCGAAGTCGAGCATCTTGAGGTTGCCGTCGGGCAGCAGCCACAGATTGTCGGGCTTGACGTCGCGGTGCACGATGCCGGCGCGATGGGCCTCGGCGAGCCCGAGGCAGGCCTGCTGCACGATGCGCACCGCATCGCGCGGAGCCATGGGTACGTCGAAGTCGTGCGCCGCACCGAGCGAGCTGCCCTCGAGCAGCTCCATCACCATGTACCAGCGCTCGTCCGCCCCGAGCCCGTGATCGAAGATGTGCACGACGTGCGGATTGCCGAGCGCACCGAGGATTCGGATCTCGCGGAGCGCACGCAGTGCGACGTCCTCGGATTGCACCGGCTCCTTGGAGATCTTCAGCGCGACGCGCTCGTGCGTGCCGTGCTGGCGCGCGGCGAACACGTCGGCGAACGTGCCGGAGCCCAGCTTCTCCAGCAGATCGTAGCCCTCGTAGCTGGTGCCCGCGGAGGGGCCGGGCGGGCGCTTCTTCGGCGGCGGTGGTGGTGGTCGACGGATCAACGCCCGTCCCTCCACGAGTTGAACAGAAGCGCCGCGATCACGACGAGCACCACGAGCAGTACCATCGCCACGGCCCGCAGCGCCAGGTTCGGCGGCCGCGACAGCACGCTCGACGGCCGCGAGGGCAGGACGTCGCGCGGCGGGATGATCCACGTCACGTCTTCGGCGGGCGCTGCGGGCTTCGCGAGCGCGTCGATGACCTCGCGCGCGGTGGCGTAGCGATCGGCGGCGCGCTTCTGCAGCAGGCGCGCGACCACTTCGCGCACGCCGGGCGGCACCGTGGCCGGCAAGGGCGGCGGGTCGGTGATGACGTGCATGCGCATCACCATGCCGGCGTGGTCGGCCTCGAACGGCGCGTGGCCGGTCAGCATCTCGAAGAGCAAGACGCCGACCGCGTACAGATCCGTGCGTGCGTCGATCGTGCCGCCGCTGATCTGCTCGGGGCTCATGTAGCGCGGCGTCCCGAACACCTGCCCGGCGCGCGTGAGCTTCGGCGTGCCCTCGCCGAGCACCTTCACGATGCCGAAGTCGACCAGCTTGAGCTGCTCGTTGCCGTCGTCGTCGTGCACGACGAAGATGTTCTCGGGCTTGAGATCGCGGTGCACGAGCCCGCGGCGGTGCGCGTGGTCGAGCCCGCGCAGGATCTGTGTCGCGAAGCCGAGCGCGCGTGGCAGTGCGAGCGCACCGGCGCGGAGGAGCTCACGCAGCTCGACGCCCGCGAGCAGCTGCATGACGATGTACTTGCCACCCTCGTGGGTGGTGCCGGCGTCGTAGACCTGCACGCAGTTCGGGTGGTCGAGCTGCGAGACCGCGTGTGCCTCGCGATCGAAGCGCTCGGCGACCTCGGGCTCGCCGACCCACGCCGGATCGAGCGTCTTCACCGCGACGTCGCGGTGCAGCACGAGATCGTGCGCGCGCCACAGCGTGCCCATGCCACCCTGACCGAGGGGGGCATCGAGCCGGTAGCGCTCGCCGAGCACGGCCCCGATCGCGTCTGTCATGCGAGAATCGTGCGGATCCTAGCCAAGAAGCGCGGCCCGGGCCAATCGCGCGACAATCCGCGCCGATGACCGGAGCACGATTGGACGGCAAGGTGGCGCTCGTCACCGGCGCAGGACAGGGGATCGGACGGGCGATCGCGGCGCGTCTGCTCGACGAAGGCGCGCAGGTGGTGCTCGTCGACGTGGATGCGGCGGCGGGCCTCGATGCCGAGGCGGAGCTGGCGGCGCGCGGGCGCGTGCGCTTCGACCACGCCGACATCGCCGACGAGGTCGCGATCGTGGCGCTGGTGCGCGGCGCGGTGGAGTGGGGCGGCGGGCTCGACATCGTGGTGAACAACGCGGCGGTGCTGCCGAACGAGCGCGTGCCCGTCGAGGAGCTCACGCGCGCGGCATGGCAGCACGCGCTCGACGTGAACCTCACGGCCCCGATGTTGTTCGCGCGCGAAGCGGCCCCGCACCTGCGCGCACGTCGAGGATCGATCGTGAACATCACGTCGACGCGCGCGCTGATGTCGGAGCCGGGCACCCTGCCCTACTCGGCGAGCAAGGGCGGGCAGGTCGCGCTGACGCATGCGCTGGCGATCGAGCTCGGCCCGGAGATCCGCGTGAACGCGGTCGCACCGGGGTGGATCGCCACCGACGCGTGGAAGCCCCGCAGCGAGCGCAAGGAACCGAAGCTCTCGCACGAGGATCACGCGCAGCACCCGGTGGGCCGCGTGGGCAAGCCCGAGGACATCGCGTCGCTGACGGCGTGGCTGGTCTCCGACGAGGCCGGCTTCGTGACGGGGCAGGTGTTCACGAGCGACGGCGGCATGACGCGGAAGATGATCTACGCGGAGTGATCGCGCGGGAGGCATGCTAGCGTGCGCCGGTGAACCAGGATCCGAGCCAGCTGGGCCCACGCGCGAAGGCCTTCGTGGAGCTGTGGGCCCCACGCGTGCGCATCCTGTCGCGCACGCTCGACGTGCTCGTCGTGCTGCTGGTGATCACCTGCCTCACGGGCGTGACCTCGTGGCGCGTGCTGATCGCGGTGGTGATCCTGCGCCTGGTCCCACCCGGCGTGTACGGCTGGGTGGCGGCGAAGAAGATGGTCGCCGACGCGCGGAATCCTTGAGGCGCAGGCTCACCGCGGATCGGCGAGCCGAGCGCTGTAGAGCGCATGGTCCCCGGCGTCGTCGTCGACCTCGTAGAAGAGGTCGCGATTGCTTCCGCCGTCGGAGCTCTCGAGGCTCCACACCGACCACGGCCGCACACTGGTAGCGAGCTTGTGCCCGGCTCCGCCGTCCGGCGGGTAGACCAGCAAGTCTCCGGTCTCGTCGAGCACCGTGAGCACGCGGTCATCCGCGAGCATTCGGAAGTCCTCACCGATGGGCGTGGCGATCCGCTTGGCCTGCCCGCCGGTGTCCGTTGCGAACCAGAGCTCGCGCGGCTGCCCAGGAAGCTCCACGACGACCTGCAGGCCTGGCCTACCTGCCGTTCCACGCGTCGCACAGTCGCGACACGTGAACGTCCGCTCCGGCTCCGTCCCTTCGCGCCACCGCAACACGTCGACGATCTGCCGCGCGGTGTCGATGCGGTTCAGCCAGAACACACCGCCCTCGCTCGCCCACACGACCTGTGTTCCGGCCGGCGGAACGATCGCATGCCCGTCCGCGGTCGAGAACCAAAGCGGCGCCGGCAGGCGATTGCGACCGAGCACGGCGACGTCTTCGCCGAGCTCGATCATCACGGAGGCGGGGAAGGCGGCGGCGAGCACCGTCTCCGCACCGGTCGTACGGTCGTGCAGCATCACCGCGGTCTCGCCGTCCGGGAACGCGTCGATCCGCCGGTAGAGCACGTGGGTCGGCGAGATCCAGTAGTCGGCGACGCCGTGCACGATGGCGTCGCTCCCACCGGTCGCGAGGTCGACCCGCCACAGCGCGTCGTCCGAGCGCACCGCGAAGGCCTCGTCATCGGAGACCGCCGGAAAGTACTGGGCATTCGAGGCGATGGGGATGTCGTCGAGCAGCGTGTCGACCGCGACGCTCCCGCGACCGTCCGCACGAATGCGGACGAGCCGCGCCACCTCTGCGCCCGGCCGAGCATCGAGCGTCACCAGTCCGTGCTTGGTCGGTCGATACCCACAGGCTCGCTCTGCGAGCACGACTGGCGCATCGTCGTCGAGGCTGGCGAGCCGAACGAGCGCGCCGTCGCGATCACAACCGAGCAGCACCCCTTGCTCGAGAAGGACCCACGCCAGATTCGGTGCGATCGACTCCGGCTCTCCACCGCAGTCGGGCACGAGCAGGCTGCGCAACGAGCCACCGCCCTCGGTGGCGTATGTCGTGACGCGGAGCCGTTCGTCGTCGAAGCGCTGCACCACGCCGGACGCCTCGCTGGGATCGAGCTCGAGGAGCTTCACGATGCCGTCGCCGCCGCAGCGAGGCTCGAGCTCGACGTCGCTCGAGCGATCCTCGTCGGCACAACCGACCAGGGCCGCGCAGAGCAGCCACGCGTGCCCTCGTGATCGCACGTCGCAAGGATAACCCGCGCGACCACGGCGCTGTCGGCGATCGCGTGCGGCCCGACCGGGCCGCGGCGGGGCTATCAACTGATCCCGAGCATGCACGCGTCGCCGATCCACTCGCACGAGTCGTCGGCTTCGCACTCGTCCTGCTCCGTGTACGGCTCGCAGAAGGGCTCGCAGCTGATGCCCTCCCACCGGCACGAGAACGCGGTCTCGGCCTCGCACGTCGCCTCGTCGAGGATGTCGTAGCACTCGGTCTCTCCGGACACCGAGCCGTGCGGTCGGCTCGGGCCCTCGCTGCACGACGGCGCCGCCCCGAGCGCGAACGCGGCGAGCAACTTCGGCACCACGAGCCTGCGCTTCGACGGATCACCCATGCCCCGCAGGCTATCACCGCCACCCCGCGCGAAAACTCGGCCGCCGCCGACGCGGCGCCCTACCGCGTTCGACCGCTCCGCGCCGCCCGTCAGCCCACCGGCGGTGGGGTCACGAAGCACTCGATCGTCGTCTCGATGCGGAAGTTGGACTCGTCGGTGTGGCGCTCGGCGTGGAAGATGTCCATCGGATAGGTCTCGCCGATCGTCAGCCCCAGCGTGTCCATCTGGATCGAGTCCTCGACCGCCGAGTGCAGCCCGCCGATGTCGAGCGCGAGCTGGTTGTTCACGAACATCCACAGATCGTCGTCGCCGCGGAACGTGAACTCCTCGCCGCCTTTGTACGTGAAGCTCGTGTGCACTTCGGTCGTGAAGTGGAAGTTGTGATCGTTGCCCTGGTTGCCGAAGCCCATGTCGTCGATCGGGAAGAACGCATTGCTGTCGTAGACGAACAGCCCGCTGTCGTCGGGCTCGAGCACGAGCTCGATCGGGAACGACTGATTGATGCCCGCGACGTCGTGGTACCACTGCGCGAACGTGGCGGCGCTCGTGATCATCGGCTCGCCCGCGTAGCTCGGATCGAGATCCGGGGTCTGGTCGGCGCCGAGCGCCTGCATCACGAGCCCCTTGTGCGCGCCCTGCCCGCTGTACGTCTCGAAGTCGGGATGATCGGAGCCGAAGTCGCGGATCACCGCCATCAGCGGATCGCAGTCGACCTCGACCGCCATGTCGGGTGACGCGCCCGAGCCCCCGATGTCGAAGAGCGGCCCGCCCGGACCGTCGTCATCGTCTTGGCCCACACCACTCGTGCCGCTCTCGTCACCGACCGAGTCGCTGCCCGTCGGATCGACGGTGAGGCTGCTGCCGCTCTCACCGACCGTGACGATGCCCGGCGTGCTGTTGCCAGCGTCATCGGCGCTCGGCGACTCGGAGTCGGTGCAGGCAGAGAGCGCCAGGAGCGGAGCGAGGACGAGATAGATCCGGGGGGTCGACACGCGCACGACCCATCGACACCCGCCGCGCGGATTCTTCCGTCGCGCGGCGATCGATCCGCGTTCGCATCGCACGATCGTCCCGCGCGAGGGCCCCGCATGCGTGGATCCACGTGCACGCCGATGTCGGACGTCGCATCACGGCTGCGGCACGAGTCGCACCGATTCCACCGCCGCCGCCGCGATCACGCTGCGCTCGAGCAGTGGGGCGCGCAGCTCGCCTTTCGCGAGCAGCTCGAGCTGATCGGCCGCGAACGGTGCGCTCGGGCTCGCATTGCCGTACGTCAGCAGCACCTCCGCACGCGGGCCTTCCTTGCGCAGCTCGACCAGCGCGACGTAGGTGTCACCGGAATCCGGCAGCAACGTGCCGTCCTCGCGCGCCTCGTAGTCGACCACGTGGAACGAGCCGAGCTGGCCCGACGCGCCGACGCCCGGGAGATCCGCGCGCAGGCGATGCACCTCGCCCCACGACACCTCGAGCGCACCGTGCTTCGCTTCGAGCGCAGCCGCGACCTCTGCGAGCGTCGCCACTGCGGCCTTCGGATCGGCGAGCCCGGACGGCGTCGCGAGCGGCGCGGCGCTCGTCCACTGCGTCGCATACGCCGTGCGCCAGTCGATCGCCTGCGCCCACGCCTCGAACAGCACCGCGCCCGGCGAGCGCGCGCGTCGATCCCAGCGCGCGAGCAGCTCGGCCGCGCGCTGCACCACGGCGACCTTGCTCCCCTTCGTCGCCGCGAGCAGATCGGGCAGCACGTGATCGGCGAGCTCGAGGCGATCGGAGTGCTGCATCGTGCGCAGCTCGTCGAAGCTGACCGAGTCGTCGCCCATCAGCAGCTTCACGCCGTGGATCTCGCGCAGGTTCAGCGGTCCCTCGGGGATCCCCAGCGCGCCATACTCCGCGCGATCGAAAGCGGGTGGCATCGTCGCGAACCATGGCACGCTGTTGCTGTTCTGCACGAAGCCACCGGGCGGATCGACCAGCCGCGGCAACGACTCGTAGGGCAGGATCTCGTCCCACAGCGTCGCCGACACGTCGCCGCGCACGGGCTGGAACCAGTCGTACGCGCCCTGCGGTCGCTTCGGCACGCGCCCCGTGCTGAGGAACAGGATGTGCCCGTCGCGATCGGCGTAGCCGACCGTGAACATCGGCAGCTGCAACGTGCGCAGCGCCGCCTCGAACGTCGCCAGATCCCGCGCACGCCCCATCGCCAGCCACGCCTCGATCCAGCCCGCGTTCGCGCCGTCGATCCCGCTCTTCACCGCGAAGAGCGAGCCGTCCTTCAGCTCGAGCACCGGCCCGTGCACCGACCGACGCACGCGTACGTTCTCCTCGCGCATCGTGCCGTCGCGCTGCTTCACGCGCACGCGCTCGTCGTGCTGCTCGAACGCCCGCTTCGTGCCGTCGAAGCGATAGCCGTCGCCGTCTCGCACCAGCGCGAAGAAGTCGGTGGTGTCGAGGATGTTGACCGTGTGCGACCACGCGATCGCGTCGTTGAACGCGATGCCCAGCACCGTCGAGCCCACCGTCGCGACGCCGTAGAGCGGCGCATCGGGCCCGACCAGGTGCGCCTCGAAGAAGCGACTGCCCGGAGCACGCCACGGCAGGTGGGGATTGGCGAGCAAGAGCGCATTGCCGCTGGCCGAGCGCGACGGCGCGATCGCCCACACGTTGCTGCCGGCCAGCTCGGCGCGCGGCTGCCCGTCGATCGTCATGATGAACGGCCGCTGTCCGGTGAGCAGCGTGAACGCCAGCATGCCGCGCAGCGAGTGCGCGATCGGATCGGTCGGACGCACCGGCAGCACCTGCTTCGCCTCGGCCGACAGCCGCTCGGGGTGCGCGGCCGCGAAGTCGTTCATGCCCTGCGCGAACGCCTCGAGGTACGCCCGCACCTCGGGCGTGCGGGCGGCGAGCGCCTGCTCGGCGCGTCGCGGCAGATCGAGCATCCGCGTCATGCGATCGCTGCCGAGCTCGCCCTCGCCCCAGATCGCCGCCGCCTCGCCGCGCGCGACCGCGTACATGCGCAGGATCTCGTCCGGATACGCGCGCAGCTCCGCATAGCCGAGCCCGTAGCCGAGCCCCGCGCGCGTGCTCGCGTACACGTGTGGCACCTGCCAGCGATCCCAGTGGATCTCGATCGCGTCGCTGGCCACCGCGCTCGCCGACGGCGGCCGCGTCGCGCCCTGCGCCACGCAGCCCGCGAGCAGCAGCGCGAGCGCGAGCGATCGTCTCCTCGCGGCGCGACGCACCGCTCAGATCTACCGCGCCGCTACGGCGTGCACCAGGTGCCGAACGTGCCGCCGCCGAGGCACTCGTAGACCACCGCCGCCGCCGCACACGTGCCGTCGCCGTACACGAACGAGTAGTCGTCCGGGCACGTCGCGTCTGGATCCGCCGCGGCATCGCTGTCGCCACAGGTCGCCTGGCCGATCATGCAGCCGCCGCCCATGCACACGTTGCACGCCGTCTGTGCATCCGCCGAGCTGTTGCAGTCGGCCTCGTCGGTGCGACAGTAGCCGGTCGCGCCCGTCGGGCAGTCGACCTGCCCGCTGAACACGTAGCAGTACGTCTCCTCCTCGCAGTCGGAGCTGCACCCGTCGTGCGCGTCAGTGTTGCCGTCGTCGCAGTCCTCGACGCCCTCGTTGATGTACGTGTCGCCGCACGCCGCCGCCACGCACGAGGCCGTGCAGTCGTCCTCGTTGCTCTGGTTCGCGTCGTCGCAGTCCTCCATGCCGGCCCACACGGCCCCGTCGCCGCAGTACGCGTCGGTGCACTCCGCCGTGCACGCGTCGCTGTTGCTCGCGTTGCCGTCGTCGCACTCCTCCATGTCGTCCCACACCACGCCGTCGCCGCACGACGCCGCCGTGCAGTCGTCGTGACACGCGTCGGTCTCGTCGTCGTTGCCGTCGTCGCACTCCTCGTCTGCGCCGCCCGGCACGCCATCACCGCACACGTTGTTCGTGCAGTCGTTGCGGCACTCGTCCTCGTCGACGCCGTTGCCGTCGTCGCAGTCCTCGACCCCGAGCAGACGATACCCGTCGCCGCAGAACGCGTTCACGCAGGCGATGCAGATGTCGTCGTTCTCGTCGTTCCAGTCGTCGCACTCTTCGCCGAGGTTGATGATGCCGTTGCCGCACTCGCCCGGCTCGACGTCGGTGTCGCTCTCGCTCTCCGTCGCCGACGTGCCCATCGTCGTGTCGGCGGTGGACGTCGCTCCGCTCGCCGACATCGATCCGGCGGTCGGCCCTTCGCTGCCCATCGTCGGATCGGTCATCGATCCGCCGGTCGCGTCGGTATCGCTGCTCTCGCCCGCGCTGTTGCCCTCGCCCATCCCGCCGCTGAGGCTCGACGCACCGCCGTCGTTCGAGCACGCGAGCAGCAGGACGAAGAGCGGAATCGCACCGAGCGCAGATCTCATGCACCCATCTTAGGCGAAGCCGTGCGGCGCCGCAGCAGCGGCGGTCGAAATGGGCCGGCGCGATGCGTCAGTGCGCCGCGTAGATCGTGAACTCGTCGATCATCTCGCCCGCGACGTTCTTGAAGTAGCCGCGCGCCTTGTACGGATCGCCGTCGACGTGGAAGTCGATGAACGTGACGCCCAGCTTCGGCTCGAAGTCCCCCATCGGGTCGCCGTTCGCCACGTAGACGTCGCGGGTGTACTGCGTCGCCCACCACGTGTCGTCGGCGTGATCGCCTCCGAAGTAGCGGATCTCGTTGCCGCCCATGCCCGAGACGAACACGAACGTGCTGCCCGGGCTCACGTAGACCAGCTCCGGCGGTCCGACCACGCCGTGCTCGCCGTCGTGGTCGCCGAGGTTCGTCAGCGTGCGCGTGCGTCCGTAGCTGTGCTCGTGCCCCGTCGCGATGATCGCCCCACCCGCCTGACACGCCTGGTAGGCCGGCCAGCCGACCTCGTCGGACTTGTAGCCGAGCTGCATGTCGTGCTGGTTCTTGTGCCAGGCGCACACGCGCCAGATCGCGTCGCTCTCGGCCAGCGTGTCCTGGATGAAGTCGACGTGCGAGCGATCCGCCGGCGCCGGCATCGTGCCGACGCCGGAGAGCACGAGATCGAGGCCGTGGTAGAGGCAGTTCATCTGCACGCCGATGGCACCCTGGCAATCGACGTCGGCGATCGGCGCGAGCCGATCCATCAGCACCTCGCGGTAGTCGTCCCACTTCGCGGTGTCGTGATTGCCCGCGACCGCGAACACCGGGAAGTCCTCGCCGAGGCCCTCGTCGAGCTGCTCGTGCCACGCGGCGGGATCGTTGCGGTAGTCGAAGTCGCCGAGGATCACGAGGAAGTCGGCGTCCTCCGCGAGCACGAGCTGCAACGTCGCGAGCGAGTCGGGACCGAGCCCGTGATCGCCGAAGAACGCGACGCGCAGGTTCTCGGTGGTCGCGCCGCGCTGCGCCGGCGGCTCGCCCGAGTCCGAGCCGCCCGAGCCGTCCGCGATCGTCGTGTCACCGCTCGGCCGCGTGGGGTGGCCATCCCCGCCCGTCGTCGCGTGGCCCGTGGTCTCCGCGGCGCTCGTTGCGTCGGTGGGCGTGCTCGATTCCGTGCCGTTGTCCACCCGGGTCGTGCTCGCCGGCTCTTCCAACGCGCACGCGCTGCCGATCGCCGCGGCCATGCCGATCGCCACGCCCATGCCGGTGCGCCTCGTCACTCGCGGTTCCCTCGATCCATGACTCGCACGAGCGTCGTCCTTCGCACCAGCGACTTCACCATGGCGCTCCAGCGAACGGACCGTTACGCGTGCTCGAATTGTGTGAGCACCGCGACCAAAGCCGGCCCGCGCCGGACCGCCCGCGCACATCTGGCTGTGCACGGCATGAATTGCGTCCGGCCCGCTACGACAAGTACAGGACACCTGTGCATACCGTGATAGAAATGAAGCCGATGATGAGAGCTTGGCCGCTGGTGGCGCTCGGGGGGGCGCTGCTGTGGGTGCCCGCTGGGTGCCATCACGGAGGCGGAGGCGACGCAGTCGCCGATTCGACCGGGACCGACGGAGGTCCGCCGACGTCGACGTCGGAGGGTGGCAGCGCAGACTCGAGCACCGGGGACGTCGACGTCCCCGACGAGGCCTCGATCGCGCGCGTCGGCCTGCGCCGCATCACGCGCTACGAGTTCGACAACATCGTGCGCGACCTGCTGCTCGACACCTCGCGGCCCGCGTCGCAGCTGTTGCCCGAAGATCTGCGCACGCCGTTCGACAACGACTACACGATGCAGCTCGCGACGCAGCCGCTCGTCGACGGCATCGAGGTGCTCGCCCGCGAGGTCGCCCAGGATCTCGTCGCCGACACCGATCGCCGCGCCACCGTCGTGGGCTGCGCGCCCACCGGGGCCGACGACGAGGCGTGCATGCGCAGCTTCATCGAGCACTTCGGTCGGCTCGCGCTGCGCCGTCCGCTGACCGACGACGAGATCGCCGACTACGTCGGGCTCGGGCTCGACTTCGCCGGCCAGGGCGACGACTTCTTCGTCGGCGTCGAGGTCGTCGTGCGCGCGCTGTTGCAGGACACCGAGCTGGTCTACCGCGTCGAGCTCGGGACGCCGGTCGACGGCATGCCCGGGGTGTTCGCGCTCGGCCCCTACGAGCTCGCCTCGCGCATCTCCTTCATGCTCTGGGGCACCACGCCCGACGACGGCCTGCTCGATGCGGCGGCGTCCGGCGGGCTCGACGACAGCGCCTCGGTGCGCGACGTCGCGACCAGCATGCTCGCCGACCCCCGCGCGCGCGCACACGTCGATCGCTTCCACTCGCTGTGGCTGGGCTACGCCGAGCTGCCCCACGCGCAGGCGATCACCACGGCGATGCGCACCGAGAGCGCCACCTTGCTCGAGCGCATCGTGTTCGACGAGCAGCGCTCGTGGCTCGAGCTGTTCAGCGCGCAAGAGACGTTCATCGACGACACGCTCGCCGAGCTCTACGACATGCCGGCGCCCGCCGGCGGCGCGGGCTGGGTGCCCTACGACGGCAACGGGCGCATGGGCCTGCTCTCGCACGGCTCGTTCCTCTCGGTCGCGGCCAACGTCGCCGACACCAGCCCCACGCGCCGCGGCAAGTTCATCCGCGAGCAGCTGATGTGTCAGACGATCCCGCCGCCACCGCCCAACGTCGACGCCGACAACCCGCCGGATCCCGAGGCGGCCGAGTGCAAGATCGACCAGTACGACGCGCACGCGACCGGCACCTGCGCCGCGTGCCACGACCAGATGGACCCCATCGGCTTCGGGCTCGAGAACTACGACAAGACCGGCAAGTACCGCGCGCACGACGACGGTAAGCCCGAGTGCGTGATCCCGGGCGACGGCGAGCTCACCGGCATCGGCACGTTCAACGGCCCCGACGAGCTCGCGCAGCTGCTGCTCGACAACGACGTGCTCGACGGCTGCGTCGCGCAGCAGCTCTATCGCTACGCGATCGGGCGCGCGGTCGAGGTCGACGATCTCGCGTTCGTCGGCGACATCTCGGCCTCGTTCGAGGCCGCCGACCACCACTTCGACGAGCTGCTCGTCGCGCTGGTCGCGAACCCTGCGTTCGCGTACCGCCGGGAGGAGGGCTGATGAAACCCGTACGACTTCCTCGGCGCACGTTCTTGCGCGGCCTCGGTGGCGCGGCCGTGGGGCTGCCGCTGCTCGACGCGATGCTGAACGGCAACGGCACCGCGCTCGCGGGCGGCGGCGACATCCCGCTGCGCTACGCGGTGTGCTTCGGCGGCTTCCCGCTCGGCTGCGACTCCGGTCCCCAGCCCAACAACTTCGTGCCGGTCGACACCGGACCCGGCTACACGCTGACGCCGGGCATGATGCCGTTCGCCGACTACGGCGACGTGCAGGACGTCATCACGGTGATCTCGGGGCTGTCGATCCCCACGCAGACCGTGTTCGGCGGGCCGATCCCGCCCGGCGGCCGCGGCATCAACTTCCACGCGCATACGAACCCACTGTTCACCGGCACCGCCTCGCTGCCGCCGCTCGCGGGCGAGTCGCTCGACTACCGCGTCACGAACTGGAGCTCCGATCAGCTCGTCGCCGACGCGATCGCGGGCGACACCACGTTCTCGTCGCTGCAGTACCGCGCGCAGGCGCTGCTCTACAACTCGGGCGTCGGCGCCTACTACCGCGACCTCATGTCGTGGCGCATGGACGGCAGCGATCCGCAGCCGCAGTATCCGGTCGCGAGCCCGCGCCAGGCCTACGACGCGCTGTTCCTCGGCTTCGTGCCCGACGATCCGGCCGAGGCCGCCGCGAAGGCGTTCGAGATCGGCAAGCGCAAGAGCGTGCTCGATCTCGTCGATCGCCGCATGAACGGCATGCTCGATCGGCTCGGCGCCTCCGACCGCGTCCGGCTCGAGCAGCACTACGACGCGATCCGCCACATCGAGGGCCTGCTCGACAGCATCCCGCCCGATCAGACCGGCGCCTGCATGCTGCTGCCCGATCCCGGCGAGGATCCGCCGCTCGGCGGCGCGTTCACGGGCGACGACCCCAGCGTCTACGACGTCAACGCCGGCTACAGCGGCGAGGACACCCGCATCCGAGTGTTCTCGGATCTGATCCACATGGCGTTCGTGTGCGATCTGACCCGCGTCGCCACGTTCATGAACACGATGATCCAGTGCTTCATGAACGTCGAGCCGCTGACCGGGGCCCAGTACGCGCTGCACTCGATGACGCACTCGGGCCAGACCTATCAGCTCACCGACGTCATCGCGTGGCACATGAACCACTTCGGCTATCTGATCGCGAAGCTGCGCGACACGCCGGAGGGTGCGGGCACGCTGCTCGACAGCTGCGCGATCGCCTACCTCATCGAGGCCGGCGGCGGGCACAGCTACGAGAACGGCTCCGCCTTTTCGGCACACTCGACGGACAACATGGCGATGCTCGTCGCCGGTGGCGCCGGCGGGCTGGTCCAGGGCCAGCACATCGTGGCGCCGGCCAACGCGAATCACACGGCCAACGTGCTCATCTCGGCGATGCACGCCGTCGGCGTCGAGCAAGACCTCGGCGACGTCGAGGGTCACATCCCCGAGCTGTTCGCGTAGTAGTATCCTGGGGACATGCGCCGCCTGCTCGTCGCCGCGCTCGGCCTCTGCGGCTGCTACTCCGCGCGGTTCACCACCGACGACGCGATCGTGCACACCGATCGCATCGGTTACCACGACGCCTACGCCATCGGCCCGAACATCGCCGCGGGCGACGTGCGGCCGATGATCGCACCGGCCACGATCCTGCCGCCGGGCGCGTCGCTCATCGATCTCACCCACCCGTTCGACGATCGCACGCTGTACTGGCCGAGCGACGAGACCGGCTTCGAGCTGTCGAGCGTGCACCGTGGGCGCACCAACGCCGGCTGGTACTACGCCGCGAATCGCATGGCGGCACCCGAGCACGGCGGCACGCACCTCGATGCGCCCTCGCACTTCGCCGAGGGCCACACGCCGGTCGACGAGATCCCGCTCGGGCGGCTGATGGGGCCTGCGGTCGTGATCGACATCAGCGCCGAAGCCGAGCGCAATCCGGATGCGTTGCTCGAGCCCGCGACGATCGAGGCCTTCGAGAAGGAGCACGGGCCGATCGCGCCCGCGACCATCGTGCTCGTGCGCACCGGGTGGAGCTCGCGGTGGCCCAATCGCACCGCGTACCTCGGCGACAGCCGTAGCGGCAAGACCGACAAGCTGCACTTCCCGGGGATCTCCGAGGCGGGCGCCAAGGCGCTCGTGCTGCGCAAGGTCGCGGCGGTCGGGATCGACACGGCCAGCGTCGACCACGGGCCTTCGCGGGATTTTCTCGCGCATCGGGCGTTGGCTGCGGCCGACCTGCCCACGTTCGAGAATGTCACTCGGCTCGACATGCTGCCGCCCGTCGGGGCGCTCGTGCTCGCGCTGCCGATGAAGATCGGGGCCGGGACCGGGGCGCCGCTGCGGATCGTGGCGATCGTGCCCTCTCGGCGGTAGGCCACGCA
>CAZFKC010000035.1:0-40989 GCA_964519175.1 uncultured Nannocystaceae bacterium | reverse complement strand
CCGGGGCGCCGCTGCGGATCGTGGCGATCGTGCCCTCTCGGCGGTAGGCCACGCACGGGCCACGCCAACCCGTCGGGCACGGGCACGGGCACGTTCACGTTTACGGGGCAGCACGCTTCGCGGCTGCTGCGTCACAACAATGTCACACACCCATGCTGTGCTCGCTCCCGCGATGCTTCGTCTCGCGCTCGCGGCCGGTCTGATCGCGTCCTGCGGTCGCAAGGACGACACCGTCATCGGTGTCGACGGCTCGAGCACCGTGTTTCCGATCAGCGAGGCGGTCGCCGAAGAGTTCAAGAAGGCCGGCAAGGGCCGCGTGACGGTGAGCATGTCCGGCACCGGTGGCGGCTTCGAGAAGTTCTGTCGGGCGGAGGTGCCGGTCATCGGCGCGTCGCGGCCGATCAAGGCCGAGGAGCTGGCCGCGTGCAGCACGGGCGGCGTCGAGCTCATCGAGCTGCCGGTCGCCTACGACGGCATCAGCATCGTCGTGCACCCGCAGGCCGACTGGATCGAGTCGATCACGGTCGCCGAGCTGCGCAAGATGTGGGCCCCGGAAGCGCAGGAACGCGTGCTGCGCTGGAGCGACGTGCGCGAGGGCTGGCCCGATGCGGAGCTGCACCTGTTCGGGGCCGGGGTCGACTCCGGCACCTACGACTACTTCACGCTCGCGACGGTCGGGGTCGAGCACGCGAGCCGCGGCGACTACACCTCGAGCGAAGACGACAACATGCTCGTGCAGGGTGTCGCGGCCGATCGTCTCGCGCTCGGCTTCACCGGCTACGCCTACTACTTCGAGAACAAGGACAAGCTGAAGCTGGTCCCGGTCGACGACGAGCAACCCGGCAACGGCGTGGGCCCGATCGCACCGTCGTTCGAGAGCGTGCTCGGCGGCACCTACCAGCCATTGTCACGACCGATCTTCGTCTATGTGTCGCGCGCTGCAGTCGCACGGACCGAGGTCGCGAGCTTCATCGAGTTCTACCTGCAGGAGTGCCCGAAGCTGGCCCGGGAGGTCGGCTACATGCCCCTGCCCGACGCCGCCTACGAGATCGTGCGTGCGCGTTACGCTGCGCGTACCCTCGGCTCCGCATTCGGTGCCCACGGCGCGACCGTCGGCATCACGGTCGAGAGCCTGCTCAAGGCCGAATGAACGCACGAGCATGGAAGCCCCCCGCCACGGCGCGTCCAGTCGCATCCGCGAGCTGCTGATCGAGCGCGGCCTGCTCGCTTGCGCGTGGGTGTCGATCGCCACCACCGCGGCGATCCTGTTCATCCTCGTCGGCAACACGGTCGAGTTCTTCGGCGACGTGCCGCTGTCGGCGTTCCTGCTCGACGACGAGTGGACGCCGCGTTTCGCCGAGAAGCACTTCGGCGTATGGCCGCTCGTCGCCGGCACCGTGCTCACCTCGGCGATCGCGATGATCGTCGCGGTGCCGCTCGGGCTGCTCAGCGCGATCTACCTCGCCGAGCTCGCGCCTCCGCGCGTGCGCGCCGTCCTCAAGCCGACGCTCGAGCTGCTCGCCGGCGTGCCGACCATCGTCTACGGCTACTTCGCCCTCGTCACGCTCACGCCGCTCCTGCAGCGCTTCCTGCCCGATCTCGCCGGCTTCAACTCGCTCTCGGCCGGCATCGTGATGGGCGTGATGATCGTGCCGCTCGTCGCCTCGCTCAGCGAGGATGCGATCCGGGCGGTGCCGGTGTCGCTGCGCGAAGGCGCGTATGCACTCGGGGCCGGACGACTCGCCACGATCTTCCGCGTCGTGCTGCCCACCGCGGGCTCCGGCATCGCCGCCTCGCTCGTGCTCGCCGGCTCGCGGGCGATCGGCGAGACGATGATCGTCGCGATCGCGGCCGGCCAGCAGCCCCGGCTCACGCTCGATCCGCAGGTGCCGGTCGAGACCATGACCGCGTACATCGTGCAGGTCACGCTCGGCAACGCACCCGCGGGCTCGAACGAGTACCTCACGATCTTCGTCATCGGCGCGTCGCTGTTCGCGATCACGTTCGTCGCGAACCTGTCGAGCCAGCAGCTCGCGCGGCGGCTGCGGAGGCGGCGATGAGGCCGATGCGCACGCCGAGCCGCGCACTCGAGCGCGCGTTCCGGATCGTGTGCCTGCTCGCCGTGCTCCTGCCGGTGGCGATGCTGTTCGTGCTGCTGTTGGAGGTCGTGCAGACCGGGCTCGCGCGGCTCGACTGGGGCTTCGTGGCCAGCTACGCGTCCCGCGATCCCGACCAGGCCGGTGTGCTGGCCGGCATCGCCGGCAGCCTGTACCTCATCGGGCTCACCGCCCTCATCGCGCTGCCGGTCGGCATCGGCAGCGCGATCTACCTCGAGGAGTACGCGCGCCCGGGCTGGCTCTCGCGCGCGATCGAGATCAACATCGCGAACCTCGCGGGTGTGCCGTCGATCATCTACGGCCTGCTCGGGCTCGAGCTGTTCGTGCGCGCGCTCGCGCTGGGACGCTCGCTGCTCGCCGGCGCGCTCACGCTGTCGCTGCTGGTCATGCCGATCGTCATGCTCTCCGCGCGCGAGGCCCTGCGCGCCGTGCCGCAGGAGATGCGCGAGGCCGGGCTCGCGCTGGGTGGCTCGCGCTGGCGGGTGATCCGTACCGTCGTGCTGCCGATGGCGCTGCCCGGCATGCTCACCGGCTCGATCCTCGCGCTCTCGCGCGCGCTCGGCGAGGCCGCGCCGCTCGTCGTGCTCGGCGCCGCGGCCTACGTCGACTTCCTCCCCGACGGGCTCGACTCGCCGTTCACCGCGCTGCCGATCCAGATCTTCAACTGGACCCGTCGTCCGCAGGCGGGCTTCGTCGAGAACGCGGCGGCTGGCATCATCGTGCTCGTCGTGACGTTGCTCGTGCTCAACGCGGCCGCGATCGTGTGGCGCAACCGCACCCAGGGACGGCGACTGCCGTGAGCGACGCGAAGCTGCGCACCGTCGAGCTCTCGGCCTGGTACGGCGACAAGCGCGTGCTGGACTCGATCACGCTCGATCTTCCGGCGAAACAGATCTCCGCGATCATCGGGCCCTCGGGCTGCGGCAAGTCGACGCTCATCCGCTGCCTCAACCGCATGCACGAGCTCGTGCCCGGTGCACGCCATCAGGGCGCCGTCCTGCTCGACGGCCAGGAGATCCACGGCAGCACCGTCGATCCCGTCGTGGTGCGTCGCCGCATCGGCATGGTCTTCCAGCGCCCGAACCCGTTTCCCACGATGTCGATCCGCGACAACGTGCTCGCGGGCCTGCGCCTCACCGGTGGGCTCCCGCCGGGCGACGCGGACGCGATCGTCGAGCGCGCGCTGCGACAGGCCGCGCTGTGGAACGAGGTCGAGCGCCGGCTCGGCGACCCCGGCGTCAGCCTCTCGGGCGGGCAACAGCAGCGGCTGTGCATCGCGCGCGCACTCGCGGTCGAGCCCGAGGTGCTGCTGATGGACGAGCCCTGCTCGGCGCTCGACCCGATCGCGACCACGCGCATCGAGGACCTGCTGCACACGCTGCGCGAGCGCTACACGATCGTCATCGTCACGCACAACATGCAACAGGCCGCACGCGTCTCGCAGCAGACCGCGTTCTTGCTGCAGGGCGAGCTGATCGAGTTCACCGAGACCAACGCGCTCTTCACCCAGCCGAGCGACAAGCGGACAGAGGACTACATCACCGGCAAATTCGGCTGAGCAGCGGCAGCCGACCGCGCGTCGGCTGCTACGCTCGGGGCCGATGTCGCTGGGCGGCGAGGAGACCGTCGTCGGCTCGGGCACCCACCGGGCCGAAGCGCTCGCGGAGGGCGACCGGGTCGGACGCTACGTGATCTCGCACCTGCTCGGCGCGGGCGGCATGGGCGTCGTCTACGCGGCGCACGATCCCGAGCTCGAGCGTCGGATCGCGATCAAGCTGCTGCACCTCGATCGCAGCGGCGCGAGCGGCTCGGAGGGCTACCACCGTCGACTCCTGCGCGAGGCGCAGGCGCTCGCACGGCTCTCGCATCCCAACGTGCTCGGCGTCCACGACGTCGGCGAGCACGAGGGCCGCGTCTTCCTCGCGATGGAGCTCGTCGAGGGCGTCACGCTCTCGCAGTGGAGCAACGCCCAGCCGCGCTCGCGTGCCGAGGTGCTCGCGGTGTTCCGGCAGGCGGGGCTGGGGCTCGCGGCCGCGCACGAGGTCGGGCTCGTGCACCGCGACTTCAAGCCCGACAACGTGATGATCAGCCCCGACCCGCAGACGGAGCTGGGCGTCGGCCGCGTGCGCGTGATGGACTTCGGGCTCGCGCGTGGGCCGATCATCGGGCCGTCGGCCGAGCATCCGCTCGTGCTCTCGACCCCGAGCCTCGAGCTGCTCGCCGAGGCCGCGAACGGCAGCATCGAACGCACCGGCGGGGCCACCGGGACGCCGGCATACATGGCGCCGGAGCAGCACCTCGGGCTCGAGATCGACGCACGCACCGATCAGTTCGCGTTCTGCGTCGCGCTGTGGGAGCTGCTCTACGGACAGCGGCCCTTCATCGGCACGAGCCTCGCGCAGCTCGCCGTGCTCGTCACCGAGGGCACGATCACGGAGCCACCGCGCGGCGCCGAGGTCCCGGGCTGGATCCGTCGCGTGCTCGAGCGCGGGCTCGCGCGCGTCCGCACCGACCGCTACGCCACGATGACGGAGCTGCTCGCCGCGCTCGCCCGCGATCCCACGCGGCGTCGACGTCGGCTCGCGATCCTCGGCGGCGCGGCGGTGCTCGCGGGCGGGGCCGTCCTCGCGCGGCAAGCCAGCATCGCGAGCACGCGCACGGCGTGCGAGCGGCACGGCGACGAGATCGCCGCGGTGTGGAACGACGACGTCGCGACCGGCCTCGCGCGGGCGTTCGCGACGACCGGCCTGGCCCACGCGAGCACCACCGCCGAGCGCGTGCAGCCGCGCATCTCGGCGTGGACCGAGCGCTGGTCCCAGCTGCGCGTCGACGCCTGCGTGGCCGCGCAGGTCGACGCCAGCATCACGCCAGCGGCCGGATCGTTGCGCGAGGCCTGCCTCGATGCCCGCAGAGAAGAGCTCGCGGTGCTGGTCGAGGTGCTCGGCGAAGCGGAGCGCGACGTGGTCAACCATGCCGAGCGCAGCGTGTTGCGGCTCTCGCGGCTCGACGACTGCGTCGACGACACGCGGCTGGCGGCGAGCGCGAAGGCGTTCGCGGGGACCACACCCGAAGCGGTCGCGCCGGTGCGCCGCGCACTCGTGCGCTCGACGCAGCTCGAGCTCGCCGGCCGCTACGACGCCGCGATCGCAGCCGCGCAGGAGGCCCGCACGCTCGCCGAGTCGCTCGGGGCTGCAGGGCTCGCCGCCGAAGCGCGGCTGCGTCATGCGATTGCGATCGGCCGCAGCGGCGACTACGAGCTCGCTGCGACCCAGCTCGAGGAGGCCTACTACGCGGCCGGCGAAGCCGAGGTCGACGAGATCGCGCTCGATGCTGCGACGCAGCTCGTACAGGTGCTGGGCATGCGGCTCGGTCGATACACGCAGGGGCTCGAGTGGGCGCGCCACGCCGAGATGCTGCTCGGCCGCCTCGAGCTGCAGGAGGACTTCCGCGCGGCGACCCTGGCCTCGTACCTCGGCAACCTGCAGCGTGCGCGGGACGATCTCGCCGCGGCGAAGCTCGAGCACGAGCGCTCGCTCGCGCTGCGCGAGCGGTGGTTCGGCGCCGATCATCCCGAGGTCGCGGTCGCCGTGCTCGCCCTGGCGGTCGTCGCCACCGACGCCGGCGACTACGTCGAGGCCGAAAGGTTGCTGCGGCGCTCCGAGGAGCTGCTCGTCACAACCTACGGCCCGGACTCGATCGAGCTCTCACCGACGTACACGAGCTTCTGCAACCTCTACGTGTTCCAGGGCGACTATCGCGGGGCGCTGCCGCACTGCCAGCGCGCGCTGACGATCCGCGAGGCTGCGCTGCCCGAGGACCATCCCGAGGTGACCGCGGCGCTCAACAACCTCGCGAACGCGTACGTGGGGCTCGGCGACTACGCGGGTGCGCGGGTGCTGCTCGAGCGGTGCGTGAAGATCCGCGAAGACCGGCTCGGCCCCGATCACCCCGATCTCGCGAACGCGCTCAACAACCTCGGCATCATCGAGATGATGGACGATCACTACGACGCGTCGCTGCAGCTGCTCGCGCGCGCGCTGACGATCCGCGAGCACTCGCTACCGCCCGATCACTTCGACATCGCGCGCACGCTCGTGAACGTGGCCGACGTGCACAACCTGAAGAACGAGTCGACCATCGCGCTCGGCGGCTATCAGCGCGCGGCCGACATCCTCGAGCGCACGCGCGGCAAGGACGATCCCGAGCTCGGCCGCGCGCTGTCGGGCGTCGGCGGCTCGCTGCTATTGCTCGGTCGTCCCGACGAGGCAGTCGAGCCGCTCGAGCGTGCGCTCGCGCTGCGCAAGCCGGGTGAAGGCGATCCGCTGGGGCGCTGCGAGGTCCACGTGCGGCTCGCCGATGCGCTGTGGCGGACCCGTCGCGATCGCACGCGTGCGCGCGAGCTGGTGACGCAGGCCGACGCGATCTGTGCGGAGGCCGGCGCACGCGGCGACGAGCCCCGCAAGGAGATCGCGATGTGGCTGCGCAAGCACCCGGCGGCCGCGATCGGCGAGCGCTGATCAGCCGCTGGTCTCTTGGGCCGGACACTCGCCGTCGACGGCCGCGCGCTCGGCCTCGCAGTACGGCTCGCCGTTCAAGACGACATCGCACGGCGTCTGCACGAGGCACGCGTACCAGTCCTCGACCGCAGTGCCACACGCGGGGCTCGCCGCGTGGCCGGCCTGGATCGAGTAGATGCAGCCGTCGAGCAGCGCCTGCGCGTCGCCGGCCGGGAAGCACTCGATGTAGTGATCGACGTACGGCTGGCACATCGACGTGTCGCCCCCGCCGGTCGTCTCGCCGCCGCCCGAATCGCCCGACGTGCCCATGGGCGCATCGTCGCCGCCGCCTTCGGTCGCCGGCGCATCGCCGGTGCCACCGCCGCCGGTGTCGCCCCCGGTCTCGCCCCCATCGGTCGTACCGCCGCTGCTCGCTTCCGCGTCGTCGTCGTCGTCCTTGCCGTCGTCGGCCTGATCGTGCGGCAGATCGCAGCGCGCGCCCGCGTCGTCGAAGTCGCAGCCGAGCGCGGCGGTGCCGAGCGAGAGCAGGAACGCGATGTGACCGTGGCGGACGTCGTGCTGCATGATGCAGCCCGGGTGTAGCAACGCGCTGCGTGCCGGCGAATCGCTTGCGCGTGGCGGTGCTCGTCGAATGCTGTGCGCTATCGCTTCGCTGCGCGCTCTCGCTTGCGACGCTCGCGACGCTCGATCCGCTCGGCCTCGCGCTGCACCGCCTCGTGGACGCAGATGTCGGCGGCGGTCAGCGGCGCGTACTTGCCCCGTCGGAAGCTGCGCTCGCGGTAGATCGCCCGCACCGCGCGATCGCTGGGATTGCACATGCGCTCGGCGAGCGCGCGCTCGTCGGCGTACGAGCGACCACCCGCGGCCACGGCATCGTCGGGCGTCGGTGCAGCGTCGTCGGGGCCGAGCTCGCTCGGTGCGACATCGACCGGCACGGCCGGCGTCTCGGCGTCCGCGAGCATCTCCGCGCCTGCGGGCGCCTCGACGTCGTCGTCCGGCAGCACGGGATCTTCGTCGAGCGCGTACGCGCTGTCCGGGATCACCGCGACGCCGAGCGTTTGCTTCGGCGGGCACGCGACCTCGTAGCCCTGGGCGTCGACGCAGCCTGGCTCGCTCGCGCCCACGCTGCCCATGTGGCCCGCGCAGCCGGTGAGCGAGAGCGCGAGTGCGGCGGGGGCGAGCAGCGAGGGCCGCGGCGCGAGCTCGAGCGCACCGTCGGGCCGCATGCGGTACGAGATGCACACGTCCTCGTCGAGGTGTCGCGCGAGGAAGCGGATGACCTCGCGCTCGGTCATGCGCGAGAGATCGTGCACGTGCTTGCTGCAGCTCGTGCAGTAGGCCTCGCGCTCCGCAGTGGCTTCGCTGCCGACGAAGCGATCGCAGTGGGCGAGCACCGGGAGCTGGCGGCCGTGCAGCATCGCGCCCCGAACGCGCGCGCGCGCGGCGGACTTACGCCCGGAGCTGCGACGGGCGCGAGGGCGACGGGCGTCGCCGTCGCAGGCCGAATGCGAGCAGGGCAAACAGCGCAACCGAGGGGCGTGAAGGGCTCTGCGCGCAGCCGCAGCCGTCGTCGCTGCCGCCCTGCCCCGCAGTGCCGCTCTCGCTGGAGCCCGCCGCGGTGCCGTCGTCGCTGGCGTCCGCGTTCGTGGTGGTGGTGGCAGGCCCCGTCGTCGTCGACGGATCGGCGGTGGTGCTCTCGCCCTCGCCCGAGCTGTCGACCATACCGCTGTCGCCGCTGCTGCTCGTGCTCGAGGGCGGCAACGGCAGATCGTCGGCGAACACGAGATCCGACAGGATGATCGCGCCGGAGCCTCCGTCGAACACGAGCTCGACCGCCGCGAGATCGGTCAGATCGATCGACGGCGTGCCAAGGGTGAACTCCGCGAGCGGGATCCGTACGCCGTGCATGAGCAGCTTGGGCACGATGGGATAGAGGTTGCCGGCCGGCGGCACGATCGGAGCGCTCCACGTGCGCGCGCCGACGGTCGCACGCGTGCCGGCGGCGTCGACGAGCGCGACGCCGAACTCGACGCTCGAACCGTTCGCGGCCGGATCCTGGAAGTCGACGCCCGCTCTGAACTGCAACGCGGTGTAGCCCGACACATCGGTGCCCGCGGGCAGCTCGTTCGTCCAGCGCGCATCGCCGGCGAAGCCGAGCCGCAGCTGCGCGAGCCCGGGCGCATGCGGTTCGCGACCTTCGAACAGATCGCCCATGAACATGCCGGGGTCGGCGACGCAGTGCGTGTAGTTCTCGCTGCTGCCGTCGGGCCCGACCCCGCAGAGCGCATAGGTCGAGAGCGCATCGGCAGCGACGGCGCCGCCGAGGTCGTTGGTGGCGAGCGAGCCGTCGTTCGTGACGCGATTCACGACGAGCCGATCGACGAGGAGATCGGGCGGCATGTAGCTCGTGCGCACCGAGGCCGCGGCTGCACCGGCGGGCGGGGCTTCGTCGCCGCGCAGCAGATCGACGTACTCGGTCTCGTTGCCGAGGTGGGTGCGGAAGAACGCGTTCGCGTAGGCGACGAAGCTCTGCTGCTGCTCGGCCTCGGAGAGCCGCAGCGGGCTGTCGCCTCCGCACGCGCCGTCGTTCTGCCCGATCAGCGACGCGAGATATGCGAAGTCGTCGACGGCGCCGCCGTCATCGTAGGTCCCGGGGCTCCAGATCGTGTTGTAGAAGTTGTGGTTGCTCCCGCCCATCTCGAAGATGTACTTCGGCGCGAGATCGGCGGCGACGGCGTAGCGGCTGTCGTCGAAGTAGTGCGCACCGTCGAGATCGAAGACGTCGCCGTCACAGTAGGGGAGCACCACGGCGAGCGCGACGTTGTCGACGACCCGACGCGCGAAGTCGACGGGCGCGAGCAGCAAGGCCGCGCGCACGCCGTAGGACAGGCCATTCGCTTCGGCGTAGGTGAAATAGGCGGCGACGCCCTCGCCACCGCGCGAGTGGCCCACGAGGCCGACGGTCTCCAGATCGACCGCATCGTTGTACGTCGTGCCGTACTCCGCCGTTTCGTTGAACGCGGTCCACAGCTCGAGGTGCGCAGCGATCAGCTGCGCACGCGCATCGGCACCGCCGTCGTCGACGGCATCGTCGGCCGAGTTGATGCCATTGGCCCCGATCGACACCACGATGTAGCCGTGGCTCGCGAGGTTCTCGGCCCAGTAGTCGTAGCCGTCGAGGCTCGGCACGGGCTCGTGGTTCGGATAGCAGGGCCACTCGGTCGAGCTGTTCGCGAACGGATCGAAGTTGGTGGGGATGTTGGGATCGAAGCAGGAGGAGTGCCGACCGTGCAGCACGACGACGAGCGGGAAAGGGCCGGTCTCGAGATCGGTGGGTCGCCAGATCGCGCCCGCGAGCTCGACGGGGGCGCCGTTGAAGTTGGTGGGGACGAACGCGGTGTCGCCGAGATCGTAGGACTCGCGGACGGTGGCGTGACTGCCGGGCAGATCGGGATCGGCGGCGAACACCGTGGTGGGGACGCTCGCGAGCGCGGCGGCGATGATGCTGCGCTTCACGGCGTCACCACCAGCTTCGACTTGTCGAGCACGGCCGGGCTCTGCATCTGCTCGCTCGAGTAGCCGCGGTCGCGCACGACGAGCGGCGTGCCGTCGGCGACGCGCGAGAGCTCGTCGGCCGAGAGGAAGAACACCAGCCGATCGAGCTGGCCCTGCGCGCGACGGCTGCGACGGACGGTGAGCTCGCCGAGCTGCAGCGTGGGTCGACTGGTCGCAGTCGGTGGCAGTCGTGTGTCGAGCGCGACCTCGATCTCGATCTGATCGCCGCGCTGGGTGAGCGAGGTCAACGTGACCTCGAGCGGCTTGGGGACGATCGCGGCCGCGGGCTGCGTCGGCGGATCCACGGGTGGTGCCTTCGTGCCGGGCGCGGTGGGCTGCGCCGCGACGCGTGCTTCCGCGGGCGGCTCGGCATCCGCCTGCGGCTCGCGCGGCGGATCACAGGCGGCCATGAACACGACGGAGACGACCAACCTACGAGCGCTCGGCATCGGCGCCGGCATGCTCGCACGGATGCACGCGCGCGATCGACTGCTCTCGCCGGCGTCGACGCACGAGTGGCACCAGCACGGCGAAGATCGGCGCCGCAGCAGTGTGCGCGCAACCACAACCTGCGTCGGAAGTATCGCCGCCGTCTTGCGGGACGGCGCCCGAGCTGTCGTCGGTGGGCGCGGTGGTGGTGGTGCTCGTGACGGTGGCGCCACCACTGTCGCCCGCGGTGCCGCCCGTGCTGCCGCGGTCGCCACCGCTGCTGCCTTCGTTCGCGCTGCCGCTGTCGCTACCACCGTCGCCCGACGTCGTGCTCGTGGTGCCACCGGCGGGCTCACCTTCGATCACCCACTCGATCCCGCCGGCGACATGCCCGAGCCACGCGGCATCGGCCCACGCCTCGTGGGTGTGACCACCGGCGGTGTAGAACACGCGCGCGCCGGACACGACGTGCGTCCATGCGATGGGATGCTGCCGCCCCATGGTGCCGCCGGTGTAGCTGGTCTCGTCGAGCCAGAGCAGCACGTCGACGTCCCGCGACGGATTGGAAGTGAAGTTGTACCACTCGTCGAACCGCGGCCACGGCTCGGGCAAGCCGACGCACGCGGGATGGGTGGGATCGGCGACGTGCACGATCGCGTCCTGCTGCGCGGGATGATCGGCGAAGCGCGTGCCGAGCAGCGTCTCGAACCACGGCCACTCCTCTTCGGCGTTCGTGACGGAGTGCAGCGCCACGAAGCCATGCCCGGCTTCGACGAAGGCCTGCAGCCCGTCCTGCTGCGCGGTGTCGAGGATGTCCCCGGTGTTCATCATGAAGACGGCGACATCGATGGTGTCGAGCGTGCCATCGGTGAAGACGGCGGCATCCTCGGTCGCGGTGATCGTCCAGGCATGCTCGGGCGCGAGGACCTCGAGCGCCGCGATCGCGGTCGGGATGGAGTCGTGTCGAAAGCCGGTGGTCTTCGAGAAGACGAGGAGGCGCGCGTCGGCAGAGGCGTCGCGGACGGAGCCGAGCACGAGCGCTGCGAGCACGACACCGGCAATCGCGGTGGGTAGGGCGCGCATCCGGTCGACGCTAGCGCGCCGGCACCGGGTCGGCTAGCCTGGTACGCATGGTTGGCTTTGATTGGACGAAGACGGTGGTACTCGCGCTCGCGCTCTCCGCTTGCGGCCCGGCGGTGGACGTCGACGATGCCGACGGTGGCGATCCGTCGGCCGAAGGTAGCGACACCGGCGGGACCGACAGCGATCCCGGCACGATGAGCTCCGCGAGCAGCGTCTCCTCCTCGACCTCGCCGGACGACGACGCCACCGGCTCCGCGCACCTCGATCTCGGGGGCTCGACCGGCCTGCCCGATCTCTCCGGCGACCACCTCTTCGCCGTCGCGGCGGTCATCGATCCTGCCCACCCGCTGCAGTTCCTCGCGACCATCACCCAGGAGAACGTCGGCGGCGATGCGCAGCTCACCATCTCGCTGCAGCCGCTCGCGCTCGATCCCCAGGCCACCACCACGCCCCGCACCCCGGTCGGCGAGCCCACCGTCGTGCAGGCCGGCTTCGGCCAGGACCGCCACTTCGGCATCGAGCTCCCGCAGATCCGCATCCCCGGCGCCGCCAATCCCATCACCGGCAGCGACATCGTCACCTCGATGGTCATCGAAGGCGATGTCATGAGCGGCGATCTCTGGTGTGGCATCGCGTTCGGCACGGTCACCGAGCCGCTCATGCTCGATCTCCAAGGCTCGACGTTCGCGGGCACGCGCGTCGCCGGCGGACAGCTGCCCGGTGATCCGATTCCCGCCGCGTGTCCGCCCTGATCGATTGCCACGATCGATTTCGAGGATCGTTTTCGAGCCGCGCACATCGGCGATCGCGATCGCACGTTCCGTCTTGGGCCTCACCCGCGCGAGGCCGAACGTTACGATCCCCTTCCATGCGGTTTCGTCGTGATGCTCCCGTGATCCTGATCAGCGTCGCGGCCATCGTGACCGTGCTGACCGGGGTGATCTCCAACCGCTTGTTCGCGGGCCTCACCGACAAGGTGGAGACCAGCCAGTTCGACTCCATGGAGGCGATCCTCGCCTTCAACCTCGAGGGCGCCGAGAGCAAGGCGCTCGCGCGCGCCGAGATGGTCGCCGATCTTCCCGCGACCGCGAAGCTGCTCGCTGCGCAGGATCGCCCGGCGATGCTCGCCGAGTACCAGGAGATGTTCGCGACGCAGCACGAGAAGCACGGCGTCGATCAGATGCAGTTCCACCTGCCGCCCGCGACGTCGTTCCTGCGCCTGCACGCGCCCGACAAGCACAGCGACGATCTCACCGCGACGCGGCCGCTGGTCGTCGCCGTGAACCAGGATCACGTCGCCGTGCGCGGCGCGTCGATCGGGCTCACCGGTCCAGCGATCTTCGGCGTAGCGCCGGTCGCGGACACAGACGGCAACCACGTCGGCACCTTCGAGGTCGGCATCGCGTTCGGTCCGCTGCTCGACAACCTCAAGCTCGCGTACGGCCTCGAGCTCACCCTGTTCATGCAGGAAGACCTGCTCGATCCCAACGGCGTGCCGAGCGAGGTCTTCGGCGATCAGAACCGGCTCGGCAAGTACCTCAAGTACCACTCGACGCACTGGGATCTCATGCAGCAGCTCGTCGCCGCGCCCGACGTCGCGCGACTCGAGGAGCCGGTGCGCTACACCCGTGAGGCGATGGACGTGCCCTACGGCGTGTTGCTCGTACCGCTGCGCAACAACTCCGGCACCGCGATCGGCATCATCGCCGTCGCGAAGGACTTCGGCCCCTCGCGCGCCGCCGCGGGCCAGTCGGTGGTGTGGCAGGCCCTGCTCGCGCTGTTCGGCATCGTCACGCTCGCCGGTGCCACGCTCGTCGTCGTGCGCGGCTTCCTGTTGCGCCCCGTCGAGGTGATCACCGCCGGCTTCGCGAAGCTCGGCCAGGACGAGCCCGCCGCGCCCCTCGCCGAGACCGAGCTGCTCTGCGACGAGCTGCGGGGTCTCGCCGCGCAGCACGAGCGCCTGCGCACCGAGTCGAACGAAGGCGGTGCCGCATGAGCCGCCTGCGCAGCCTCGTGCTGTTCGTCGTCGCGTTGCTCGGCGCCGCACGCACCGCGTCGGCCGCAGACGCGCGCCCCGACCTCCCGCTCGGAAAGGGCCTGCCGATCGTCGTGCGCACCGCGGTCTACTTCGCGGACATCGACGACATCGACGAGAACGAGGGCACGTTCGTCGGCACGCTCGACGTCCGGCTGCGCTGGGAGGATCCGCGGCTGCGCTATCCGGCGAGCGACACGCCGCGGGGCTTCGTCGAGCTGCGCGACGAGGCGGCCGATGCGAAGCTCGGCGAGATCTGGACGCCCGACGTCGTGGTCGCGAACCTCGTCGACGAGCCCAGCGAGCTCACCCGCGGGCTCCGCATCTACCCCGACGGCCAAGTCGAGCTGATGCAGCGCATGAGCGGCAGCTTCGCCTGCAGCTTCGACTTCGAGCGCTTCCCGTTCGATCGCCAGCAGCTCACCGTCGAGCTCGTCGCGCGCCGGGAGACGCAGGAGGTCGTCGTGCTCGACTACCGCCAGGACGATCTCGACTTCACGCGGCTCGCCGAGGGCACCACCATCGGCGGGTGGACGCCGGGGCTCATCGACTTCCGTCGCGAAGCCATCGACGGCTGGCACGGCGAGTCGCACGCGCGCGTGTGGGTGTCGCTGCAGGTCGTGCGGCAGTCGGGCAAGAGCATCCCGGTGATCTTCGTGCCGCTCTTCGCCTCGCTGTTCATTCCGCTCTTGTCGATGTGGCTCAACAAGGTCGAGGACGGCGAGTTCAAGATCGAGGCGTTCGAGCTGGCCAACATCGTCATCGGCGGATTGTTCGCCGTCATCGCGCTCAACTTCACGATCGGCGCCGAGTACCCCGCGCTCGCGTCGGCCGACAACACCGTCGCGCGACTCTTCGGGCTCAACTACCTCGCGCTCGCGACGAGCCTCGTCGTGAACCTGGTGCTCTTCCGCTTCAACGTGATCCAGCGGCTCTTCGGCCGCTGGGTGCAGGAACAGCTCTATCTGTTCCTCATGTGGGCGTTGCCGCTGCTCTCGGTCGGCACCGCCACCGCGATCGTCCTGGTCGCGATGGCGTAGCCGCGGGCGTCACGGGCAGTCGAGCGGGTCGGTGCCCTCGGGGCACAGGTTCGTGCCCTCGGGCTCGTCGCACTCGCCATCGCCGTAGTACGGGCACTCGGGGTTGCCGGTGTCCGTCGTCGGGTCGGTCGTCTCCGGGCTCGTGGTCGTCAGCGTCGTCTCGGTGCCGGTGTCGGTGCCGGTGCCGCTGTCGGTGCCCGTGCCGGTCTCGCTGTTGCTCGTGCCGCCACAGTCGAACGGATCGCTGCCGGGCGGGCACAGATTCGTGCCGCCGCCGCCGGGCTCGTCGCACTTGCCGTCGAGCTGCGTCGGGCAGTCCATCGTCACGCAGTCCTCGGGATCCGTGCCCTCCTTGCAGAGGCCGGTGCCCTCGGGCTCGTCGCACAGCCCGTCGAAGCGATACAGGCAGAAGCCCACCGCCTCGGGCAGCGCGCATGCGACCGGCGGCGTGTCGATGCACGTCGCGGTCGCACCACACGCGAAGCCCTCGGCGCACTGACCGGTGGGGCACGGCTCACCCTTCACCGGCAGCTTCGCGCACGTCGCCGTCATGAGATCGCAGAACAGCCCGGTGTTGCAGTTGCCGGTGCCCGCACAGGGCTGACCCTCACCGGGATTCGGCTGGCACATGATGCCGTCGCACGTGTTGCCCTGCTTGCAGGTGTTCGCCGGACACGGCTGACCTGCACCCGGCAGCTCCGTGCACTTCGTCGACATCGGATCGCAGACGAGATCCTCGCCACAGCCGCCGAGATCGTGCGGGTTGCACTTCTTGCCCTTCTTCGCCGGCGCCTCGCAGGTGTAGACGCCGTCGGCCTCGGGGTCGAGGCACGCGCTCTGCGGCGGGCACAGCTGATCGACGTCGCAGAGATCGCCGATCTTGGTGGGCAGCGTGATGCAGATCTCCGCGCACACGAGGCCCGGTCCGCAGCTGTCGCCGACGGTGAGGAAGCCGAGCTCGCCGGCCGAGGTGCACGCGTCGCCGGGACCTGCGTCGCCCGCGAGCAGCTTGCACGCGCGCGTGTCGTAGAGCAGCTGCTGCAGCTCTTCGTCGTCGGCGACCTGGTTGGCCTTCTTGCAACCGAGCGCGTCGATGTACGCCCGCGCCTTGCCGAGGCACTCGCTGTAGTAGCGCAGCCCGAGCAGCTCACCCTGCGAGATCGCGTGCGCGAGCGCGGGCGTGACGGAGTCGTTGCAGTCGCCGGCGTCCTGCAAGCCCGACTTGCAGTCGCACGAGCTGAACGCGTCGCAGACCACGGTCGCGACGTCGGCCGCGATCTTGTCGTGCGCGATCGCTGCACCCTCTTTGTCCTTGGCCGCACACGCGGCGAACCACATCCCCGTCAGCACCGTCGGGATCAACAGATGTCGCAATGCCATGTCAGCCGGCTCCCCGTAACCCGGCAGAGCATGACGCCAGGCGTCGGGTGGGAGCAAGCTGCGCGGGCGAGGTCGCGGGCACGCGTGCAAACGGCGCCCGCGGGGGGCTGGATGAATGGTCAGGCCAGCTGGCCGCCTTCAGAAGCCGCGCGCCGCCAGGTCGAACGCGACGTTTCGGAAGAAGCGCAGGTAGTCGTAGCCCGTCTGCGGGATCGGCGGCACGTCGTCGATCTGTCCGACCACGTCGAGGTGATCGGCGGGGAAGCAGCCGCGGAACAGGCCCCACTTCGCGCTCTCGACCGTCGAGACGCCGTCGTTCGGGCGCAGCTCGGTGCCGTGCGCGACGATGCCCGCGGCGCCGACGAGCAGCGCGTCCATGCGATCGTTCGTGCCCGGATTGCGCATCATCTGCACCTGACCGCTCGCGTCGGTGCACGCGCGCGGCTCGGCGTTCTTGTCCGGGTGCGACAGCCCACCCACGCTGCTGAAGCTGGCCCACGACTGGTAGAACACACCGTCGGCGTCCACGATGGTCGCGTTGAAGTCGACCATCGCGGCCTCGGACATCGACTGCAGCGCGGCGACGACATGGCTGTCGTCGGCGACCTCGCTGAACGTCTTGCCGAACATCGTCGCGAGCGCATCGATCGCGGCGGAGTGATTCGTGCCGGGCAGCACCTTGGTCGCGACGTCGGCGACGAACGTGCCGCGATGCGGGCTCGAGATCGTGGTGACCGAGGCGACCTTGCTGCCGTAGTCGAGTCCCGCCGGGCTGACGAGGAAGCGACAGTCGATGCCCCCCATCGAGAAGCACACCAGGTTCACCTTCTCGGCGCCGGTGTCGGCGAGCAGCGCGTCGACCTGATCGGCGAGGAAGCCGGCGCGGACTTCAGGCGTGTCGAACGGCGGCACGCTGCCGAGGATCGCGGTGTGGCCGTCCGCGGCGAGCGCGATGTCGACGTCGTTGAAGCGCCAGAAGTTCGTGGTGCTCGTGTTGAAGCCGTGCGCGAGGATGATGGGGAAGCGCGTCGGCGATCCCGACGGCACCGGACCGAGCACGGGCGCCGGCGGCGTGCACCAGCCGAACGGATCCCAGAGCAGGCCCTTGCAGAACAGCGAGTCCTCCTTGCCCTCGGGCACCGACTCGCAGCCCGAGGCGCGCAGCTGATCGAGCACCTCCTGCGCGGTCTCTTCTTCGTCGGCACCGCACGCCGTGAGCGGATCCTCGGGCGGCACGCCGAGGCAGTCCTGCACGGCCTGGTTCGCCTCGGCGCAGACGCTGCCGGCGAACGGCGGCTCCTCGGCCGAGCAAGCGGTGAGCACAGTGAGGGCCAGCGCGATGCGGAGCGGGCGATGCATGCGGGATCGAAGTGACACGAGCACGGGCGCGGTTCGATGGTCGAGCGCGCCAATTCCACGGGCCGAACGCGCCAGCTTCTCGCGTACGCCGGATGGCGTACACGCTATGCTCGTCGCGATGTCGCGCCGGCGTCGACTCGCTCCCGTGCTCGCGATGCAGCTGGTCGCGTGCGACCGCGAGCCGCCGACCGCCGATGCGCCGGCCCCCGTCGTGCAGACGCCCACGCCCGCGGCACCCGAGCCCACGCCGCCGACGACCGCTGCACCGACACCCGAGCCGCCACCGCCCGAGCCCACGCCGGAGGTCGCTCCCGCCGTGGCGCCGTCCGAGCCACCGGCGCCCGTGCCCGACGTCGCCGTGCCGCTCGTCGACGGCCTGCCCGCGTTCACCAACGGCAAGCCGATCCGACTGCCGTCGTTGCCGATCTCCGAGCGCAAGCTCGACCGCGCGAAGGTGCCGTCGGTCGCAATCACCGACGCGCTGTCGCGCGCCGAGCTCGACAAACGCATCGAGCGCGCGCGGATCGGCAGCTGCAAGGTCCTGCTCGCGCTCGAGACCGCCGTGTCGATGCGCTGCGCGTTCACCGACGAGATGAGCGAGCAGGCGACGCACGACGCGACGCACTTCCGCGTCGGCGTGGGCGGCGACGTCGAGACGGTCGATGCGTGGTCGTTCCTGCACCCCGGGCTCTCGAGTCAGGACTTCATCAAGCTGCTGCTGCACAATCCGGGCGCCGACGATCGCGTCGCGACGTTCACGAACGCGGGGCTCGAGCTCACACGTCCGTGGGGCGAGCCCGAGGACACCTCGCGACTGCCGTGGCGAGCGATCGCACCGTACGTGCGTGCCGATGGTGCGCTCGCGCCCGCGCTCGTCGCCGAGGGCCTCGCGCTCGCGCCGGTGGGCACACAGGTGGCGCTGCCCACGGAGTCGGCCGCAATCTGGGCGCTCGGTGCCGACGAGCTCACTCCGCTGTGGCTCGGCCTGCCCGCCGAGCTACGTGCGAAGGCGCGGCTGGTCACGCCCGGGGGTCCCGATCCCGCGGGCCTCGTGTTCGCGCCGGACGTCGAGCCGTCGGAGCTGATGACGTTCTCGAGGGCGGTCGGTCGCGGCTTCTTCGTCGAGCCCACGGCGAAGCTGGTGCTCGTGCGCGCGAAGGAGCAGGTGCTCGCGCGCACCGAGCCGGGCAGCAAGACCGACGTGTCCGCGGTGTTGCCTGCGGGCACGCTCTTCGCCGCGGCCGAAGGCACCGTGGATCGCACGCAGTCGGGGCTCGGCGCGAAGCACTGGTCGTTCGTCGGCGGCTTTCCCTACGGCAGCTGGATTGCCGGACGCTCGCTCGAGCCGGCCGAGCGGTGCGTGGATCCGCCGGCTTCGCGCGAGGGCATGTCGCTCGCGCTGCACGGCATCACGGAGCTCGTGAAGGACGGCGGCCCGGAGCGCGTAGTGTGGATCGCCTATGCGCCGCCCAAGGGCGAAGGCACCGAGCTCGACGTGCATCCGCTCGCGGGCTGCACGATGCAGCCGCGCACGCGCAAGCTGGTGTTGCCGCGTGCGATGCGGGCGCTGTACTTCGTCGAGGCCGCGAAGGGCGGCGACACGCTCGTCGTCGTGCTCGCGGAGGGCCCGCGGTACTCGGGGCTCTCCGAGCTGCTCGTGTTCGGGCCCGAGGGCGACGCGCCGATCCATCGCCGCGAGCGCTTCGACGGCACCGTGGAGATCGGTGCGACGAAGGGCCCCGACGGCGCCGCCGGGTGGTTTCCCGTGGTGCTCGTGTCCGGCAAGACGCGCACGTGGCTCGCGTGGAACGGCACCGCGCTCGAAGAACGCACCGCACCCTAGTCGATGACCGAGACGACGGACAGCCTGCCGATGCGCACGCCGCTGCCGCGGCTCGTCGTCGCACGCATGCGCATGGCGGGGCTCGACGTCGAGATGCTGCTGGGCTGCTTCGGTCTGCCGATCGAGCTCGAGGACGAGCCGACGATCATCGCACCGGTCGCGGCGCTGTCGCGCTTCTACGACGCCGCTGCGATCGCGCTCGACGAGCCGGATCTCGGGCTGGTGCTCGCGACCGAGATGCCGCGCGGCGCCTACGGCCTGTTCGAGTTCGGTGTGCGTGCGGAGTCGACGCTGCGTACCGCGCTCGATCGGTTGTGCAAGACGCTCGCGCTGTTCAACCGCGTGGCTCGGCTCGAGTGGTCGACCTCGGGCAACTCGGTGCGCGTCGAGATGACGGTGCCCGGACGCGCACAGGCGCTCGGCCGCCAGGCCAACGAGTTCTTCGTCGCACTGCTCGTGTCGTGGGCGAAGGCGATGGTCGCGGGTACGGTCGCGATCGAGCGGGTGTGGTTCTGCCACGCGCAGCCGAGCACGCTCGCGACGCACCAGCGCGTGCTCGGCTGCAAGCGCATCGAGTTCGGCGCCGGCGGCAACGGCTTCTCCTTCGCGGCCGGTGGGCTCGACGCGCCGCTCGTCGAGGCCGATCCTGCGCTGCGCGCCGCGATCGACGAGCGCGTGCGTGCCGAGCTCCCCGCTGCGCCGCCGCCCACCTTGCTGTTCGAGCTGCGGCGCGTGCTCGCGGCGAGCACGGGGGAAGTGTCGCTCGCCATCGTGGCGAAGCGGCTCGGCCACAGCGCGCGCAGCCTGCAGCGCCATCTCACCGAGAACGGGACCAGCTTCCGCCAGGTGCTCGACGAGGTCCGCCGCGATCGCGTGCGCGAGCTCATGCGCGAAGGCGTCGAGCTGGAGGAGATCGCCGCGCGGCTCGGCTATCGCGATCTCGGCGCGTTCCGCCGCGCGCTCAAGCGCTGGGGCTGACGCATCACAGCTGCTTCGCGAGGCAGATGCTCGTGTGCGGCGAGTCGAGGTACTCGCCGAAGAGCGGGATGTCCGTGAAGCCCTGCCCGCGGTAGAGCGCGATCGCGGCGGCCTGGCGGATACCGGTCTCGAGCACGATGCGGCGCACGCCGAGCGCACGCGCGTGCTCTTCGAGCGCGGCGACGAGTCGGCGGCCCAGCCCTTCGCCGCGCACTCCCGAGGCGACGTACATGCGCTTCAGCTCCGCCGTCTCCTCGTCGATGCGCCGCACCGCGCCGCAGCCGACCGGCTCGCCGTCGCGATACATGACCAGGAACACGCCGCGATCGCCCGAGACCTGGGCCTCGTCGAGCCCGAAGTGTCGCGTCGTGGGATCGGGGTAGTCGGCCGTGAGCTCCGCGTTCAGCGCGTCGACGAGCCTGCGGCTCACCGGGTGGGAGAAGCTCGTGGGCTCGATCGTGATCTGCGTCATCCCGGGCGGACTCTAGCAGGCCCCGATGGATCGAAATCCGGGCGCCGCACACGTCACGTCCGCATGCGATCGACGCCTGTCGCCCTCCTCCTCGGCGTGCTCACCGGCTGTGTCGCCCGGGAGGACGAGCCGCCTCCGACGGCCGTGATCGCGGGCGAGTGGCGCGCGCAGGCGGTCGAGATGGCTCTCGAGGATTCCCTGCGACTCGACGAGGACGGCAACGGTGATGCGACGCTTTTCCGTTGGACCAGCGCGCTCTTCCAGGGCAACTACGCGGTCACGGCCACTGAAGTGACGAGCGAGCACGACGACGGCGTGCTGCACTTCGCGCTCGACTTCGAGTGTCCACCGGACCTCGAAGCCGCACTGTGCGACCAGCGATGGCTGTTCACGAGCGATTGCCAGCTCGACGACGACGAGCTGCGCTGCTTCGCACCGAGCTGGTACCACGAGGACGTGATCCGCTTCACGCCCGCCGACGCGACGCAGTGACGCTCACCCCGGCGTGCCGTCTTCGCCCGGCTGCGGCGACTCGAGGTACGACTGCAGCGGTTGCTCGTCGTCGAGCAGCATCTCGATGTAGTCGCCGACGTCGACGTCGCCGGCTTCCTGGATCTCGGTGCCGTCCCAGGTGAGGATGATCGTGCAGTGGCTGTCGTTCGCGTAGCGCCAGTACGGGATGAAGTAGGCCAGGTTGTCGAACTCGTCGTACTGCGCGACGAGGTTCTGGGTGTCTTCCCACCACTTCTCGTGGATCTCGTCCTTCGTGATGCCGGGGAAGAAGCGCTCGTACGAGTAGCGTGAGAAGTTGAAGTCGCGGCGGAAGAACGTGGTGGCGAGCCGATCGTCGGGGAACGTCTCCGCGAGCAGCTCGTTGATGAGCCCGAAGTCCGCGCCGAGCTGCGCGTACTCGGGCACCGTGTCGAGGATCGAGTCGATGTCCCACGACTCGCGGATCTGGTCGTGCAAGGGCGTGCTGTTCATCGACATGGGGAAGATCGGTCCCGAGTCGTCGAGCAGGTAGCCGCGCTCCGCATCGAGCCCCTGGCGCAGGAAGTAGTAGTTCGCCAGCGAGCCGGCCCCGCCCGCGCTGCAGCCGGTGACGAACAGCCGGGGGATCGTCGGGAACTGCTCGCGCATCCAGCCGATCGCGGCCTGCACGTTCGCGTGCCCGGCGTGGTGGAACTCGAGATCCGGCTCCTCGCCGAGCGGATCGACGTAGGTCGTCACCGCGTTGCCCGTGTGCACGTCGCCCGTGCAGTACGGCATGAACACCATGTTCCAGTCGCGCACCGGATTGTCGACTTGCTCGCGGCGATCGAGCAGCGGCGTGTGCAGCCCGATCGTGCCCTCCATGTGATCGTCGGGGATGCCGTCGGGATTCGCCGCACCGAGCACGCCTTCGCGACCGGAGCAGCTGTCGAAGTCCCAGCAGCCGCCGCCGGGCTCGAACAGCACCATGAGATCTTCGGCGTCTTCCTTGTAGTTGACGAAGAACTTGTACTGCGTGCCGTTGCCGCACACGGTGTCGGGCAGCTCGACCTTCAGCCACTCTTCGTACGCCGGTCGCGGCGGTGGCTCGATCGGGCCCGTGCTGCTGCTGCTGCCGTCGCTCGTCGAGCTGCCGTCGGCCGGGGCCGTGCTGCTGCTCGTCTCGATCGGTGCGGTGCTGCTGCTGTCCGCGGCGTCGCTGCTGCTCTCGGCCGGTACGTCCGCACCCCCGCCGTTGCACGCGACGAGGACACACGAACAGAATGCGAGGGCCCCTACGCGCATCGCCGCACACCTTGGCCTGGAACTCCGCGCGTGTCGAGCCCGGGGCGGTATGCTGATGTGCGCATGGAGTTCGTCGAGCCGGGTTTCGTCGGGGCGATGCGGGCCTACTTCGAGGGGGAGAAGGTGGCCGGAGCAGCGCTCGCGGTGTTCGGCGTGGTGCTGCTCGGGGCGGCGTACTGGGTCTCGCGGGTACACGCGGGCGGGTTCATGCTCGGGCTCGCGATCCCGTTCGCGATCGTCGGCCTCGCCGGCCTGGTCGGCGGCATCGTGCTCTTCGTGAAGACCGGTCCGCAGGTCGACGCGCTCGTGCAGCTCTACTCGAGCGACGTCACGGGTTTCGTCGCGCAGGAGCTCCCGCGCATGCAGAAGGTCAACGCGAACTGGGTCCGGCTCGAGGCGGTGTGGACCGTGATGATCGCGGGTGGGCTGGGCTGCATCTGGCTGGCCCAACGCGAGTGGCTGCACGGTCTCGCGCTCGCACTGTTGGTGGTCGGCACCACTGGGATGATCACCGACGTGATCTCGGAGCGCCGCGCCCGGGTGTACACCGCGGAGCTCGAAGCGCTCGTGCCCGCACGCTCCTGACCGCGGACCGTCGGGGGTGCGCCAGGGCGCCGCTCGCCGTGTCGACCCTCCGTGCGCGCGCGACCGTCCCTGCCCGCTGCCGCGCGTCGGGCGTATGCTGCGCCCGGTGCCCGCCGCGGACACCTCGCCCGGAGCGGACGTGCTCGCCGATGCGATCGCGCGGGCTCGTGCGAGCTGGCCGAGGCTCGAGGTCGACGACGACACGCTGCGCGCCTGGCTGCTCGCGCGCATCGACGAGCGCATGGGGCTCGATCGCCTGCACGTCGGCGATCTGCTGCTGGCCTGCGCGTGCGCGCGCGGCGATGCGGCGGCGCTCGCCACGTTCCACACGCTCTTCGACGGCGACCTCGCGTCGGTGTTCGCGCGCTCGCGGGCGCGCGGCACCGACGTATCCGATCTGCGCCAGCTGCTCGACGTGCACCTGTTCCTCGCCGACGGCGAGCGTCCGCCGCGGATCTGCGAGTACCGCGGTGCCGGCTCGCTGCGCACGTGGGTGCGCGTGGTCGCGACCCGCATCACGCTCAACGTGGGTCGGCGCAAGTCGGCGCACGACGACGAGCTCACCTCGCAGGTCGAGCGGCGCCTCGGCGACGACGGCGATCTGGAGCTGGACTGGCTGCGCGAGCACTATCGGGCGGCGTTCCGCGAGGCACTCGGGGCCGCGCTCGCCGAGCTCTCGCCGGCCGATCGCAGCCTCCTGCGGCTCGCGGTGGTGCACGGGCTCTCCGCCACCGGCGTCGCCGCGATCTATCGGGTGCACCGCGCGACGGCCAAGCGTTGGATCGCGCGCGTGCGTGGCCTCGTGCACGATGCCACGCGCGCCAAGCTGCTCGCGACCCTGCGCATCGACGGCGAAGAGCTCGACAGCATCATGCGGCTCATCGACAGTCGGCTCGAAGCCAGCGTGCGCCGGGTGCTCGCCGTACGCGAGGCCGACGAGCCGCGCTGACCCGCGAGCTGACCGCCGAGCGCTGGCGCGAGGACTACGCGCCGAGCTACTACGCTGCGTTCCTGCTCGACCCCGACGGCAACAACGTCGAGGCCGTGTTCATGGGTTGAGCGCGCTTCGCCGCCTCAGGCCATGCGGCGCAGCACGTACTGCAGGATGCCGCCGTTCTTCACGTACTCGACCTCGTTGGGGGTGTCGACGCGGCAGACCGCGGTGAACTCCTTGACGCCGCTCGCACCGGTCGCGACCACGCGCAGCAGCTTCTTCGGGGCGAGCCCGTCGGCGATGCCGTGGATCTCGTAGACCTCGTCGCCGACGAGGCCCAGCGTGTCGGCGTCCTGGCCGTCCTGGAAGCACAGCGGCAGCACGCCCATGCCCACGAGGTTGCTACGATGGATGCGCTCGAAGCTCTTCGCGATGACGGCCTTCACGCCGAGCAGCATCGTGCCCTTCGCGGCCCAGTCGCGCGAGCTGCCGGTGCCGTACTCGCTGCCCGCGAGCACGACGAGCGGCACGCTCTCCGCGATGTACTTCTCGCTGGCCTCGTAGATGGTCATCTGCGTGCCGTCGGGCCAGTGCTTCGTGACGCCGCCCTCGACGCCCGGCACGAGCGCGTTCTTGAGCCGGATGTTCGCGAACGTGCCGCGGATCATCACTTCGTGGTTGCCGCGGCGCGCACCGTAGCTGTTGAAGTCGACCGGCTGCACGCCGTGATCGACGAGGTACTTCGCCGCCGGTGAGGTCTTCGAGATGTTGCCGGCCGGCGAGATGTGATCGGTCGTGATCGAGTCGCCGAGCTTCGCGAGGCAGCGCGCACCGACGATGTCGGTGATCGGGGCCGGCGTCGCGGTCATGCCCACGAAGTACGGCGGATGGCGCACGTACGTGGAGTCGGGCTCCCATGCGAAGAGCTCGCCCGCCGGCACCTCGAGCGCGCGCCAGCTCTCGTCGCCCTCGAACACGCTCGCGTACTGCGTCTCGAACATCTCGCGCGTGACGACCTGGCGCACCATGTCGCGCACCTCCTGCGGCGCCGGCCACACGTCCTTCAGGTAGACCGGCTTGCCGTCCTTGCCGGTGCCGAGCGGCTCGCGGGTGAGATCGATCGCCGCGTCGCCGGCGAGCGCGTACGCGACGACGAGCGGCGGCGATGCGAGGTAGTTCGCGCGCACCTGCGGGTGCACGCGGCCCTCGAAGTTGCGGTTGCCCGACAGCACCGCCGACACCACGAGATCGCCTTCGGTGACCGCGTCGGCGACCGGCTGCGGCAGCGGCCCGCTGTTGCCGATGCAGGTGGTGCAGCCGTAGCCGACGAGATCGAAGCCGACCGCCTCGAGGTACTTCAGCAGATCGGCCTTCTTCAGGTACTCGGTGACGACCTTGCTGCCGGGCGCGAGCGAGGTCTTCACCCACGGCTTGCGCGCGAGGCCGGCGTTCACCGCATTGCGGGCGACGAGCCCCGCGGCGATCAGCACCGACGGATTGCTGGTGTTCGTGCAGCTCGTGATCGCGGCGATGACCACCGCGCCGTGACCGAGCGTGTACTTGGTGTCGCCGTCCTCGACCTTCACCGCGGCTGCGCCGGCACCGGGGCGCTCCTTCGCGAGCGCATCGCGGAAGTTGGCCGCGACGCCGCCCAGCGCGACGCGATCCTGCGGGCGCTTGGGTCCCGCGAGCGAGGACTCGACGGTGGAGAGATCGAGCTCGAGCGTGCTCGTGAACTTCGGATCCGGGGTCGACTCGGTGCGGAACAGGCCCTGCGCCTTGCAGTAGGCCTCGACGAGCGCGACCGACTCGGCCGGCCGGCCGGTGAAGCGCAGGAACGCGAGCGTCTCGTCGTCGACCGGGAAGAAGCCGCAGGTCGCACCGTACTCGGGCGCCATGTTGGCGATCGTGGCGCGATCGGGCAGCGACAGGCTCGCGAGCCCGTTGCCGTAGAACTCGACGAACTTGCCGACGACGCCGTGCTTGCGCAGGAGCTGCGTCACGGTGAGCACGAGGTCGGTCGCGGTCGCGCCCTCGGCGAGCGTGCCGGTGAGCTTGAAGCCGACGACCTGCGGGATCAGCATCGACATCGGCTGGCCGAGCATCGCGGCCTCGGCCTCGATGCCGCCGACGCCCCAGCCCAGCACGGCGAGGCCGTTGACCATCGTGGTGTGCGAGTCGGTGCCGACGACGGTGTCGGGATACGCCTGCGTGACGCTGCCCTTCTGCTTCGTCCACACCGTGCGCGCGAGGTACTCGAGGTTCACCTGGTGGCAGATGCCGGTGCCGGGCGGCACCGCGCGGAAGTTCGAGAGCGCGTTCTGCCCCCAGCGCAGGAACGTGTAGCGCTCGCGGTTGCGCTGGTACTCGAGCTGCGTGTTGAGCGAGAGCGCCTGGTGGCTGCCGAAGTGATCGACCTGCACGGAGTGATCGATGACGAGATCGACCGGGGTGAGCGGGTTGATCTTCTGCGGATCGCCGCCGAGCCCCGCGATCGCCTGACGCATCGCGGCGAGGTCGACGACCACCGGCACGCCGGTGAAGTCCTGCAACAGCACGCGCGCCGGATGGAAGCCGATCTCGTAGTCGGGCTCCGCCTTCGGATCCCACTTCGCCGCGGCTTCGATGTCGGCCTTCGTGACCGCGACGCCGTCTTCGTTGCGCAGCAGGTTCTCGACGAGCACACGCAGCGAGAACGGCAGGTTGTGCACGTCGCCGATGCCCGCCTTCGCGAGCGCATCGAGTGCGAAGATCTCGTAGCTCTTGTCGCCAACGGTGAGGGTCTGGCGTGCGCCGAAGGAGTCGCTGTTCGCGTCGCTCATCGATGTTGCTCCCGATCGCGGGCGAGCCGATGGGCCCGCCCAGCGCCGGCATCTTGCCCAAGGTCGCGCACCGGGGGCAACCCGACCGACGGAGCGCCGATCCATGCTATCGCTGGCGCCGTGGACCGGAGGGTCGAGATCGAGGTCGCGCCGCATCCGCTCTTGCAGCTCGGGGCCTTCGTCGCGCGCTTTCCCGCGCCGCTCGGGAGCACGCCGTCACCCTCGTGGCTGACGGAGCTGCTGCGGCTCGAGGCCGAGCTGCACGCGCCGGATGGCACGCGGCTGGCGAGCGACGAGGCCGTGCGCGGCGCCGTGCGCAAGCTGCTGCGCCACGGCGGCTACAAGCCCTCGGGTCGCGGCAAGCCGGCCTCCGAGTACCTGCTCGCGGCCGCGGCCGAGGGCACGCTCGGCGCGATCAACCTGGCCGTCGATCTGTGCAACGCGTGCTCGCTGCACTCGGGCCTGCCGATCAGCGTCGTCGATCTCGCGCGCGCCCGGGCGCCGCTGTCGGTCGCGATCGCGGCCGACGACGCGAGCTACGTGTTCAACGCGTCGGGTCAGGAGATCAAGCTCGCCGGCCTCCTGTGCCTGCACGACGCCGACGGCCCCTGCGCGAATGCAGTGAAGGACGCCCAGCGCACGAAGACCAACGAGGCCACCACCGCGGTCGTGTGCATCGTGTGGGGCACGGTCGAGGCCGCCCCGCGCACCGACGCGACGCTCGCGACCTACCTGGCGCTCACCGAGCGCGCTGGCGCGACGACGACGCGGCTCTGATCACTCGGGCGGCTCGGCCTCGATCTCCGAGACCAGGATCCGCCGCACGCTGACGTCGAGATCGCCCTGCACGACGCGCATGATGCTGAGGAACTCGCCGCTGCCGACGTGCAGCTGCTGCTTGAGCGCCTCGCGGGTCTGCTGCAGCAGCGACTTGCGAGCCTTCTCGATCCAGCGGAACGCCGTGGTGCGGTGCACTCGGTAGAGCGCACCGACCTGATCGATGTTGAGCCCGTGCAGCACCTGGTGGCGCAAGAGGTTGCGCTCGCGCGGCGTGAGCCGGTTGAAGCCGGTGCTCAGCGCATCGCGGAACTCGGTCTTGTAGACGCGCTGGATGTAGTCGAGCTCCGGATCGTCGCCGGGTGCCGGGATCGCACCGAGCGCCTCGGCCTCGAGCGGCACCTCGCGGTCGCCGGCGTGCTGACGCACGAGGTCGACGATCATCCGCAGCGCCGTGACGCGCACCCAGCTGCGCAGATCTCCGCGCCCCGCGTAGTCGGCGATCTTCGGCCGCCGCCCGATCGCCGCCACGAAGAGCTTGTTGCGCACGAGCTGGCGGAACTCGTCCTTGCCGAGGTTCACGTTGCCCGAGCGCGCGATGGCGAGATCGATGTCGCGGCCGAACTCGGACTCGAACGCCTCGAGCGCGATCGCCTCGCCCGCGGCACAGCCGTACGCGAGGTAGAGGTCGGCGGCGCGCAGCTTGTCGAGCGCGCTCGGCTGGGCATCGGCGGCGAGCACCGTGCCGATGTGCGCCGCAAAGCCGACGTCCGATGCCGCGAAGCGTCCGAGCGCGGCGACGGCCTCGTCGAGCAGCGCAGCGACGCGCGCTCCGAGATCGCAATCCGCCTCGAACGCGGGGCGCGCCGCCACGGGCAGAGCAGCCAGAAACGCGTCCCGCATCACGGCTGCCTCGGCCACTCCGTTCGAAGGTAGCGCAAGTCGATGCGCCAATGCACGCCGGCGAGGACGGTCGCGGCGCGCGGGCCGAGGGCCGGACGCGGCGGGAACCGGGGGTGTGGGCCCGAGCACGGGCCTCGGGCGGATCCCCTGTGCGGTGAATGTCATCCGCGCGCCTACGGTCGAACCTCGCCCGGTGCCGAGCGCGATGCAGGGTGCGGCTGCCGGAGACGACGTCACGGCCGAGCTCGACGTCACGCAGGGCGACGACGAGCGCGCGGAACAGCCGACCGCGGGCGCCACCCTGCTCCCGACCCGCGTCGGTCGCTACGTCGTGCTCGAGCGGATCGGTGCCGGTGGCATGGGCGTGGTCGTCGCGGCCTTCGATGCGGAGCTCGACCGCACGGTGGCGATCAAGCTGCTGCATCCGCGGGCGCGCGGGCTCAATGCGGGTCCGCGCCTCGTCCGCGAAGCGCAAGCGCTCGCTCGCCTCTCGCACCCGAACGTCGTCGCGGTCTACGACGCCGGCACCATCGACGCGCGCACCTTCGTGGCGATGGAGCTCGTCCGCGGACGGACGCTGAAGCAGTGGCTGCGCGACCGCAAGCGCCCGTGGATGGAGGTGCTCGCGATGTTCCTCGGCGCCGCCGCGGGGCTCGCGGCTGCGCACGGCGCCGGCATCGTGCACCGCGACTTCAAGCCGGAGAACGTGCTCGTCGGCGAGGACGGTCGCCCGCGCGTGCTCGACTTCGGGCTCGCGGCCGGACGCGGCGAGGACAGCGGGCCCGTACCGGTGCTCGGCCCCGAGCACTCGTCGATCCTCGGCGCGCGGCTCACCGCCAGCGGGCTCGTGATCGGCACGCCGGCCTACATGGCACCCGAGCAGCTCCGTGGTGAGCCGGCCGACGCGCGCTCGGATCAGTACAGCTTCTGCGTCGCGCTCTGGGAGGCGATGTTCGGCGAGCGTCCGCGCTACGCGACCGACGACACCCGCCGCACGCTGCCCGCAGTGCGCTCCGATCTGCATGCGGTGCGCAGCGCACCGGCGTGGCTGCGGCGGGTGCTGTTGCGCGGCGTCGCGCTCTCGCCCGCGGCGCGCTTCTCGAGCATGGATGCGCTGATCGCCGCGCTCACGTCACGCGAACGTCGACGCACGCGGATGAGCCTCGCCGCGATCGGTGCGCTCGTCGCCGGCGTGCTCACGTGGCAGTCGGCGAGCGGCGACGACGGCGACACCTGTGCGCGCGAGCGTGCCGCTGCCATGGGAGGCTGGGACGAGCCCACGCGCGCCCGCCTGCGCGGCGCGATGCTCGACACCGGGCTCGGCTACGCCCAGGACACGTGGACTCGCGTGGAGCCGCAGCTCGACGCGTACGTCGAAGAGGCCGCGGTGCTGCGCGGCAAGGTGTGCGAGGCCCAGCGACTCGGCATCGACGTCGGGCCTGCGCGTGCGTGCCTCGACCATCGCGATGCCGCCTTCGCTGCCGTCGTCGAGGTGCTCGAAGAGACCGACGGCGAGTCGCTCGCGCGTGCGATGGCGGTCGCGGACGGTCTGCCGGCGCTCGCCGTCTGCGACGATCCTGCTGCGCTCGCCGACGAGCTGCCGATGCCGACCACCGTCGCCGATCGGCAGGAGACCAAGGCGATCCGCGACGGGCTCTCGTCGGTCTACGCGCTCCGCGACGCGCGACGGTTCCAGGACGGCATCGAGCTCGCCCGCGAGCTGCTCGAACGGGCGCGGCTGCTCGGCTACACGCCGGTCGTCGCCGAGGCCCAGCTCGCGCTCGGCACCCTGCTCGAGCTCACCGGCGACGACGTCGCCGCCGAGCTCGAGCTCGTCGAGGCGGCGATGACCGCGAAGGCGCACGGCCTCGATCGCACCGCCACGATCGCCATGACGCGGCTGACGGGCGCGGTCGGCTATCGGCTCGCGCGCGTGGACGAGGGGCTCGCGTGGGCGCGCCACGCCGAGTCGATGGTCGAGCGGGCGCGCCTCGATCTGCACGAGCGCGCCCAGCTGCTCAACAACATCGGCGCGGTCGAGTTCCGCGCCGGCGATTACGCAGCGGCCGAGCGGATCTACCGCGACACGATGCTGCTGCTCGGCGAGCCGAGCACGGTGGGCGAGCGCCAGGAGCTCGCGAACGCGCACAACAACCTCGGCAACGTCTATGCGCGTCAGGGTCGGCTCGACGATGCCGGCGTGGAGGTCGAGCGCGGCGTCGAGCTGCTGGTCGAGCTGCTCGGGCCCGAGCACCCGACGGTCGCGATGGCGCTCATCAACCTCGGCAACATCCACTACGACCTCGGTCAGTACAGTGCCGCGGCGGAGTACCACCGCCGCGCGTACACCGTCGTGCGCGAGTCGGTGGGCGCGGAGCATCCCTTGGTCGCCGCTTCGCTCGGCAACCTCGGGCTCGTGATGCACCGACTCGGCCGCGATCAGGACGCGCGTCGCATGCTCGAGGAGTCGATCGCGCTGAAGCGCAGGCTGGTCGGCCCCGATCACCCGGACATCGCGTTCGCGGTGAACAACCTCGGCGAGGTCTACCGCGATCTCGGGCGCTCCACGGATGCGCTGGCGATGCACGACGAGGCCGCCGCGATCTGGGCGAAGCACGATCCCGGCCACCCCTATGCCGCCTATCCCGTCGCGAACCGCGGGCTCGATCTGCTCGCGCTCGGTCGCGACGACGAGGCGCTCGCGGCGATGAACGACGCGCTGGAGATCTGCGATCGCACGCAGGTCGATCCGGTGATCGCTGCGACGACGCGCTTCGGGCTCGCGCAAGCGCTCGTCGCCACCGGCGGGAACCGTGCGGCCGCGCTCGACCATGCCCGCTTCGCCGAGCGCACCTATGCGACGGTCGGCGGTCGTTACTCGCGCGAGCGCGATCGCGTCACCGCGTGGCTCGCCGCACAGTAGCTACTTGCAGACCACGCAGCCATCGGCGTCGGTGCACGCGGGGTCGTCGTCACCGTCGACCAGCGTGCAGGTCAGCACGTCGGTGCTGCAATCGGTCTCGATCGCCCACTTGCCGCCGTCGCACTTCATCGCGTAGTCGCGCTCGATCGAGCACGCCTGCGCGCCCGCGACCTCGCACGGGCCGTTGAACTCGCCGTAGACGATCTCCTCGGTGACCAGCGTGCAGACCACCGCCCCGCGCGCGTCGTCGTCGAAGCAGTGCTCGTTCTGCCCGCAGTGGAGCAGCTGGGTCCAAGTGCCGTCGTCGCAGGCCAGCACCGCATCCTTCACCTCGTCGTTGCCCTCCGCGATTCCACATCGCGCTGCGCTGCCCATCGTGCAGGGCTCGCCCGCGCGCGGCGTGGGCCCACTGCTCTGCTCACCTCCGCACGCGGCCAGGAGACCCAACGCCACGATCCGCAGACGCTCGCGCATGACGGCGAGCCTACCAGGACGTCGACAATCGCGCCTTTGCCGGTCGCGCGCGGCCGTGGCACTTTCGCTCTCGCGGTGGAGTGTCCGGAGGAGAACGAGGTCGTCGACTACGTCCGCGGTGACGTACCCGAGGATCGACGTGGGGCCATCGAGCGACACCTCGACGAGTGTCCAGCGTGCTTGCAGGTGGTGGGCGAGCTCGCGCGAATCTTCCAGCGTCCGGTCGAGCCCGATCGCGACGCACCGATCGCAGTGCACGGTGCGCTCGACGTGACGTTCGGGCCGGGCGGCACGCTGCTCGACACCTCCACCACGCTGCGCGACGAGCCGAGCGGAGATCCGCTGCTCGGCAGCCTGAAAGAGGGCGCGAAGCTCGGCCGCTACGTCATCCTCGCCCGCGTCGGCGCCGGCGGCATGGGGGTCGTGTTCGCGGCCTACGATCCCGAGCTCGATCGCAAGGTCGCGATCAAGCTGCTGCGCGGCTCGCCGGGTGGCTCGGGACCCAAGGAGCTCGCCGAGCAGCGCGCGCGGTTGCTGCGCGAGGCGCAGGCGATGGCCAAGCTCTCGCACGCGAACGTCATCACCGTGCACGACGTCGGCACCATCGACGATCAGGTGTTCGTCGCGATGGAGTTCGTCGACGGTCTCACGCTCGGAGGCTGGCTGCGCGAGCGCAAGCGACCGTGGCGCGAGGTGCTGCCCGTGTTGCTCGCCGCGGGGCGTGGGCTCGCGGCCGCACACGCGGTCGGGCTCGTGCACCGCGACTTCAAGCCCGACAACGTGCTCATCGGCAAGGACCCGCAGGGGCGCACGGGTCGCGTGCTCGTCACCGACTTCGGGCTCGCGCGCCCTGCTGCGGGCAAGACCGACAGCTTCACCGCCGTGAGCACCATGCCGGGCACTCGCGTGCTCGGGCTCGCGCTCACGCAGACGGGCGCGATCGTGGGGACGCCGGCGTACATGGGCCCCGAGCAGCTCGCCGGCGAGCGCAGCGACGCGCTCACCGATCAGTTCAGCTTCTGCGTCGCGGTGTACGAAGGCCTCTACGGCGAGCGCCCGTTCGCGGGCCGCGTGCTCTCCGAGCTGATGGCCAACGTCGCCGACGGCAAGGTCAAGCCCGTGCCCGCCGCGTCGACCGTGCCCCGCTGGCTGCGTCGCGCGCTCTTGCGTGGGCTCGCGGTGCGTCCCGAGGATCGTTGGCCCAGCATGGACGCGCTGCTCGTGCAGCTCGAGCGCGATCCCTGGCGTCGGTGGCAACGCGTCGCGACCGTCGCACTGCCGGCGGTGGTGATCGGTGCGGCCGCGTTCGCGTACCAGCGCGACGAGCCCAGCGCGGCGGCCTACTGCGAGGACGTCCGCGACAAGCTCGAGGGCGTGTGGGACGGCGATCGTCGCGAGCGCATCGCGGCTGCCTTCGCGGCCACCGACAAGCCCTACTCCGCGGACGCCGAGCTCGCGGTGCGACGCAGGCTCGACGAGTACGCCGAGCAGTGGGTGGGTCTGCAGACGCAGGCGTGTCGCGATCAGGTCGAGGGCACGCGCCCCGAGGCCGTGCTCACGCTGCAGATGGCGTGCCTCGATCGCCGACGCGAGTCGTTGCGTGCGCTCGCCGAGCTGCTCGGCGACGCGGACGCGCAGACGCTCGAGCGTGCGGTCGATGCTGCGACTGCCCTGCCCGCGCTCGACGTCTGCGGCGACCTCGACGCGCTCACCTCGCGCGAGGGTGTGCGCGACGTCGTCGATCCGGCCATCGCCGACGCGCTCGACCGCGAGCTCGCGCGCGCGAAGGTGCTCCGCGATGCGGCGCGCTACGCCGAGGCCCGCGAGCTCGCACGCGCTGCGCTCGCACGTGCGCGCACGGCCGGCTACCGCGGTGCGATCGCCGACGCGCTCTTGCTCGCCGCCACCTGCGACGATCTGCTGGGCGAGCTGCCCGCCGCGGAGGCCGGCTACCACGAGGCGCTCTCGGCCGCGCTCGGCAGCGGCCATACCGAGAACGTGGTGCGGGTGTCGCTCGGGCTCATCTGGGTCACCGGCGAGGCCACGCGCCCGATGATCGAGCCCGACCGCTGGTATGCGCACGGCAAGGCTGCGCTCGAGCGCATGGGTGGCGATCCCGAGCTCGAGGCCGAGCTCGAGCGTGCGGTCGCGCTCGCGTATCTCGCCCATGGCGAGGTGGCGCCGGCCGAGACGCACGTGCGCGCGTCGCTGCGGATCCGCGAGCAGGCCTTCGGCGCCGATCACCCGAGCATGGGCGCGCCTTCGGGTGCGCTCGGTCAGCTGCTGGCGGCGAAGGGCGACTATGCGGGCGCACGCGAGGCGCTGCAGCGCTCGCTCGAGCTGGTCGAGCGCGAGTACGGCAGCGCGCATCCCAACGTCGCCGCGTCGCTCGACAACCTCGGCAGCGCGTACGGGGAGTCTGGGCTCGTCGAAGACGCGCTGCCGTTGTTCGAGCGCGCGGCGAGGATCCGCATCGCGGCGGTCGGCGAGGATCATCCCACCAATGCGCTCTCGCACCACAACCTCGCGAACGCGCTCGCGAACCTGGGTCGGCTCGACGAGGCGCGCACACACGCGCTCCGCGAGCTCGCGTTGCTCGAGCGCAGCTACGGGCCCGAGGATCCCCAGGTCGCGACCGCGCTCGAGAACCTCGCGGGGTTGCAGGGCCGCGCCGGCGACTGGACGGGCGCGCTCGACAACTTCGCGCGGGCGTATGCGATCGCCAGCAGCAAGCTCGGCGACGACCGCCCCGCCACCGCGCACTACGCCTACAACTATGCGGCCGCGCTGCTCGTCGCCGGCCGCGCGGGCGAGGCGCTCGCGCTGCACGAGCGCGCGCTCGCGGCTCGCGTCCGCATGCTCGGCGAAGATCATCCCAAGGTCGCGATGTCGCACGCCGGTGTCGCGCAGGCCCTGCTCGCGCTCGGTCGCCCCGACGAGGCGCTCGTGCACGCCGAGCGTGCGGTCGCGACGCTCGGCACCGCCGACACCGAGCCCACCGACGTCGCGACCGCTCGCTTCGCGCTCGCCCGTGCGCTGTGGGACGCGGGTGGCGGACGCGATCGTCCGCGCGCGCGCACGCAGGCCGAGACCGCGCACGCACTGCTGCGCGCGCGCGCACCCGGCGACTCTGCGACCGCAGTCGCGGTGGCCGACTGGCTCGCCGAGCACCACTAGGCGCGGCAGCGCTCAGGCCCTGCGGATCCGCTCGAGCCGCGTGTTCACGTCGCGGCTGAGCGCCTTCTCCTGCTCGCGCGTGAGCGCCGAGCCAGCACAGAACAGCGCGAAGCTGACCAGCTCGTGCGCGACGTGCAGGAGCGTCGCGAGCGGATCCTCTTCGCGTGCGGCTCGCATCGCCGCGAGCACCGTCTCGGTGTCGAGCGTGCCGTCGGTGGCCGCGCGCTCGCCCACGTACGCGGTGTAGCCGGAGCCGTCGAGCCACGCGCCGAGCATCTGCTGCGCGCCCGCGAGCCCGCCCGCCGCAGCGATGGCCGCGAACACGTCGGCCAACACCGCGCTGAACGCCTCGATCACGCGGCGCACCTCGGCCTCGTCGAAGCTGTCGCGCGAGACCACCTCGATGCAGCGCCGCTTGACCAGCACGTAAGCCGCGCGCGTCGACGCGAACTCGTCGAGCTCCGCCGCGCGTCCGGCCTCGCCGAGCGTGCGTCCGTCGCAGCGATCGAGCAGCGCCAGCGCATCGGGCTCGAGCCCGACGCGGCTCGCACCGGCACGCGCGCGCAGCCGCACGTCGTTGCCGGGGATCAGACGGCGATAGAGCTCGATCTCGTCGAGCCGCCGGATCCCGTCCATCAACAGCGCACGCACGGGCAGGTGCACGTTGTGATCGGGCGGCGGTTGGCTGGGGTCCGGGGTCGTGAACACGTAGGCGCCGTCGGACACGGTCAGCGTGCGCAGGAAGATGCCCGACGTCTGCAGCCCGAGCAGGCTGAACAGCTGCTCGAGCTGCAGCGCGCCGCGCTCGAGGCAGACCTGGCCGAGCCGCTGGCTGCCGGTGACGTCGCCGAGCAAGGCCTCGAGCCGATCGCGATCCATGACGCCCTGCCGCACCATCAGCTCGCCGAGGCGATCGGCGGGGTCGTTGCTGCGCGCGTGCAAGAGCGTGCCGCGATCGACCGACAACATGAACCACCGCCCACCGGAGGAGAACACGTGCATGTCGCCGACGAAGCCGCGCTCGGCGACGATCTCCAGCATCTGGAACAGCGTCATCGGCGAGAGGATCTCGCCCGCCAGCATGACCCGCGGACCGGCGGTGACCGGGCCGCTCTCGCCGGTGAGCAGCTGCTCGAGATCGTCGAGCTCCTCGCCCGGCTCTTCGTTCGCGAGCAGCCGCCGCAGCACCAGGAGGCCCGGCGTGTCGGACATGATGCGGTAGCGGCCGGCGCTGTTGCGCAGGCGATATCGCGCGTCGTTGCCTTCGGCGGCGACGCTGCCGTCTTCGCCCACGACCACGACGTCGACGCCCTTGGGCACGGCCTTGCAGCTTAGCGCGAGCTCGCGCGTGCCTCAAAAACCACGGCGCATTCGAACGGCCGAAAGGCCACGACGCGATCAGGGCGGGAGCCGCAGCTCGGCGACCAGGTTGTCGAGCTCGACCGCGTGGGTCAGCCGCTCTCGCTCGAGCTCGGCGATCTCGGCGGCAGCGCGCTCGTACTGGGTGCCGAGCTGCCGGGCGCGCTTGGCCAGATCGGCCGAGAGCCCCTGCGGACGACCGACCTTGCCGAGCGTGGCGAGCTGCCCGGTGAGCTCGCCGATGCGTACGCGCAGCTCCTCGGCCTGGCCGCGGCGGGTGCCGAGCGCGGCCGCGAGATCGCGCAGCTTGCGGTGCGCGGCGAGGATCGCGGCGAGCTCTCGACGCAGCACGCTGTCCTCGGGCAGCTCGCCGACGTGCAGCTCGAGCGCGCGGAGGTCGGTGCCCGCGCGCAGATCGAGCGACGTCGCCATCGGCAGCGACTCCTCGAGCACGAGCTTGCGCGAGGCCCCACCTTCGATCTCGACCGGCACGAGCACGTCGCCACCGAGCCGGAGCACGCCCTCGCCTGGGGCCTTCAGCGTCCAGCCCTTGGGCACGCGATGGCGCACGAACACGCGCACGTCGTGCTTGCCGCGGTTGACCAGCGCGAGCTCGTGCTTGCGCACCCGCCGAGTCTGAGCGGTGGCGATGCCGCGCTCGACGGTGCGCAGCGACTCGACGTCGTCGACGCTGGACTCGCGCGACTCGACGACGATGCTGCGATCGAGCGCATACGGCACGATCGCCGTGCCATGCGCGGGGATCGGCTCGGTCATGCCTTCGCCGAGGAAGCGCTTGTCGGCGTAGACGGTGATCGGCCCGGTGTCGAGCTGATTGCTGCTCGGGTTGACGAGGCGCACCGCCGTGAACGCGTAGCGCTTCGAGCCCCGCGCGGAGATCGGATCGTAGAGGTACACGCGCTCGGCCTGCGTGGCCTCGTCGAACAGCGTGACCATCGCGGAATCGCCGGCACCGATCGTCATCGGTCGCGCGAGCACGAAGTGTGCGGTGCCGTCGGGCTCGCCTTCGCGTTCGTTCGCGCGCGCCTGCGTCGGCTTGTCGTCGTCGATCACGACCACGCGCAGTGCCGAGGCCGGAGTCTCGGCCAGCTCGGGCAGCCCGACCGCCTCGAGCCGTCCACGATCGATGCCGCGCCGCACGAGCGACTCGCGGATGCCGTTCGCGCGGCGCAGCGGATCCTCGCGGCGATCGCTGTCGGTCGACAGCGCCTGCGCCTCGATGCGCACGCGCGTGTGCGAGGCGGCGAGCTCGGCGACGAGCAGCTCGAACGGCGGCTCGGGCTCGGGATCGGGGTCGACCTTCGGTTTGGGCGAGCTCGTGGCCCCCGAGGTGGGCACGGAGACGTTGTAGCTACGCTCGACCGAGATCGGCACTCGCTCGACGTACTCCTGCACGACACCGGCCGAGACCGTGCCGAACCGCGGATTCGAGACCGAAGCGCCCTGCACCGTGTACCTGCTCTCGGCCACCGTTCCGGCGAGCGCGAGCGCCTGCTGCTGCGCCGCCGCGCTCTCGGCCTCGTTCGCACCGAGCGTCGCGAGCACGCGCACCTTGTCGCCGTCGGTGGAGTACGGGCTGCCGCCGGTCGGCGGCGCGCCTCCCAGCTTCGGTGCGCTCTCGATCTCGTCGCGCTCGACCGATTGCACGCTGTGCAGATCGTAGCGGAACGACAGCGCGGAGGTCGTGCCGAGCCCGAGCTCCACGGCACGCCACGACTCGCCCGAGACGTTGTCGACGATCGCGAGCGCCTGCATCCGCGATTCCTTGCCGTCGTCGCCGAGCACGACGCGGTACGACGGCTTCCATGCCGGCGCCTCGGTGACGTAGGTGAGCCGCACGCGATGACGACCGCGCGGGATCTCGACGTGCATCTGGAACCACTTGTCGTCGGTCGCACGCGTCGTTCGATACGACACCGGCAGCGCCTCGCCGCTCTTCGCATCGGCGACGCGCAACGACTTGAGGAAGTCGTCGACACGCTCGCGCGGCACACTGAGCGTGAGCCCGTGCTGCGCCGTCGCGACGCGCTCGAAGTAGGCCACGCCGTTGCGATAGACCACCACGCGCCCGAGCGGCGCATCGGGAGCGATCACGTCGCGACGCCCACCGGCGCATGCGATGGGCGAGAGGAGCAGCATCGTGGCGAGCACGCGCGCGGTGGTCATGGTCGGCCGAACGGAGGGCCTACCGCGCGCTGACACGCGACGATCACGGAGCTGGTACGGCTGGGCGCGACGCGAGCGCTCACGGGGTCGCGACGGCGATCAGCAGCTCGTAGAAGCTCGTCTCGACATCGACGCACTCGAGAAACGTACCGTTGTAGGCGCGCTGAACGTGCACCGCGTAGTCGCCGACTCGGGTGCGGGTGCCGTCACCCACCAAGGTGGTGTCACCGTCCGTGCCCGCCTCCCAGATCATGCGCTCGCCCTGCAGGCAGTCGTTCTCGTCGGGTCCGTAGGCGCACGCCTCCTCGACCTGCTCGAACGTGAACGGCGCGAGCGCCGGGACCCAGTCCAGCACGTTGCTGTCGATCGCCGCAAGCAGGAGCTGCTGCGTCTGCGCGTCGTGCACGATGACCGATCTCCTGAGCAAGGGCTCCTCCCAGATCGCCTGGGCCACGACGATCTGCAGCTGCACCTCGGCGCCGACTTCGAGCGCCACCTGGACCTCGGGCTGGACGAGGAACAGCACCGTCACTTCACCGAAGTCGATCTCCTCGTGCTCGCAGTCGAAGGTCACGGAGCCCTGGCCGATGCTCCGCACGACGCACGACTGCGTGCCTTCGATGCCTCCCGATACCGCCAGCGACATCGAGAGCGCAGGATCGGGCTCGAGGCACTGCGGGCCGCCGCCGGGTCCGGTCGTGTCCGCGCCGTCGCCCGCGCTCGAATCGCTGCTCGCGTCGATGCTCGTGGCGCCGCTCGAGCTACTAGCGTCGCTGCTCGAATCGCTGCTCGAACTGCTCGTGTCGCTGCTCGAGCTGCTGCTGCCGTCTGCGCCCGAGTTGCCGACCGTGTCCGACCCACACGCGATCGTCAGCACGATCGCGACCATCCATCTGCCATCCATCCAAGCCATGCCCGGAAGATGACAGACGATGGCAGGATGTCCAGCCGGAGATCAGAAGCCTTCGACCTGCGGACCGGGGATCGTGGTCGGATCTTCGTCCGGCACCGGCTCGAGGATCGTGCTCTGGAAGGTGCCGACCGGCTCCTCGGTGGGCACGACCTTCGCGGGGGTCTGCTTCGCGACGCGCGGGACGACCGGAACGGCCGGCGTGGTCGCGGCCTCGTCGACCGCGGGCTCGACGTGCTCGGGGACCACCACTGCGTCGGTCGTGTCGGCGTCGTTCGCTGTCACGACGGCCGCGGTCACGGCGGCACCGCCACCGATCAGCACCACCAACGCCAGGAAGGACTCGACATCGACACGCATCGCAATCGCTCCGTTCTCCTCACTCCAGACGCACGAGCGGCTCCGGCGATTCGCGGCGCACGTAAGCCGCTCGTGAAGGCACGTGCTAGCGCGGATCGCCGAACACGATCACGACCTCGCGGCACGCGCCATCCCAGCTGGCACGCGCGCTGAGCCCGTATTCGCACGACTCCGGCGTCTCCCCGACGACGCACGTGCCGTCGGCATCCGGAAGTCCGCCCTCGGCGCAATCGAGCGGGCACTCGCGCGTCGGAGCCGCGAGCGACTCGAGCTCGTACTGCCCGAGGGGCGCGCGCATCGCCACCGCGCACGCGAGGTCCTCGGCCTCGCCGCTGCAGCTCGCCGGCAAGATGGCGTCGATCGCGATCTGCGGTCGCCACTCGATGCGCATGCGACCGCCGGGTTCGATTCGACGCGGTCGATGCACAGTGCCGCAAAGGAGGCACGAGCCGAGCTCGGGGTCGACGAAGAACTGGTCGCACACCGGCCAGTCTCCGACGCACGAATCGAACGGCGTGCTCGCGCTGCGCGTGCCGGCCATGCCGACGAGGTGGAACGGGCGCAGCTCGTGATGACAACCGCTCGCGCGATCGGGCACGATGATCGCTTCCTCGAGCAGGTTCACGATCGCGATCTCGATCGGCGGCTCGTCCTCGCCGACCGGCACGCTGCGCAGGTCGTCACATGTGACTGCGCCATGCAGCGGATCGAGCTGCGAGGGCGCTCCGTCGCACGCGACCGGCAGCTGCGTCGGGTCGGCCGCCCCACTCGAGCTGCCGTCCTCGGTGCCCTCACCCCCCTCGAGCGGATCCACACTCGAGCTGCAACCGAGCCCCGAACACACTGCGAGGAGCACGAAGCGGCGCATGCCTGGCTGATCAGCAAGTGCCGGGCCAGTCGATTCACCTGCGCGCATCCGCTCTGGCTGCCAACCGAGGTGGCGGCCGCTTCACGGCGGATCGGCGAGCAGGTAGCGCAGCACGAGCGCGGTGGT
>CAZFKC010000034.1:23848-87371 GCA_964519175.1 uncultured Nannocystaceae bacterium | reverse complement strand
TGCTCGGGGTCGGCTTCTTCGTGCTCATGGCGGTGCTGCTCATCCGCGCCACGCGCAAGGCCTCAGATGCAGATCGGTAGGACTTCGATGTTGGAGTCGGAGACGCCGAAGAAGCCGTCGTCGAACGTGCCGAGGTCGTCCACCGCGTTGCTGCCGTCGATCGCGACCCGGTAGAAGTCGGTGTCGCCGGCGACGTACACGACGCGCTCGACCGGCTCGTAGGCGAGCCCGGTCGGGTTCCAGGTGAGGTCGGTGTCCGCGAGCAACGTCAGCGAGCCCGTCGCCGGATCGACGCCGTAGATGTCGCCGCCGCCGCCGTCGGCGAAGAGCAGCTGCTGGTTGTGGCAGTCGAAGCTCATGCCGCACGAGCCGACGTCGAGCGGTACGCCGCCGTTGTCGAGCGCGACGCCGCTGGCGACCTGACCCGTCGTGAGATCGAACTCCGACACCTCGTCGGTGTCGTTGCGGATGCCGTACAGCACGCCGTCGGGGCCGAACGCGATGCCGCAGAAGATGTCGACGCCGTGCGCGTCGGGGAACTCGGTGACGATGCCCTGGTCCTCGGAGCCGTCGCATACGCCGGAGTAGTCGACGGAGTAGAGCCGGTTGCCCGAGTCGTTGTTCGTGACGATGAGCCCAGTCTCGTCCATCGTCGCCGACACCGGATTCCACTGGTTCGGCGTGTCGAGCTCCGCGGTCGTGGTGATCGTCGCGGTGCCGTCGGTCGCGGGCACGCCGACGACAGGCCCCGTGAAGTTGAGGTTCACGAAGACCGAGAGCGCGGTCGTGTCCGGGTTGAGGTCCGCGTTGCCGTCGTAGCAGTCGGCCCCGGGCTCGCCGCCGCCACCCGGATCGGCGTCGCCCCAGCCGTCGCCGTCCGCATCCGTGCCGCAGATGCTGGGCTCGTTCTCGGCGGCGCCCGGGAACGTGTCGAGATCGTTGTCGTCGCAATCGGTGCCGGGATCGATGCCCGGGCCCGGGTCGTCGTCGCCCCAGTCGTCGCCGTCGCCATCGTGCATGCACGCGTCGTCGTCGTCGTTCGGCGCGGCGCCCGGGAAGGTGTCGGCGTCGCCGTCGTCGCAGTCGTCGTCGTTGTCGACCGTGCCGGGCGGCTGGTCGTCGCTCGTGGTGCAGTCGTCAGGATCGCCGAAGCCGTCCATGTCCGCGTCGGCACACCACTGCGTGCCGCCCGTGTCGGTGTCCGTCATCGTGTCGGTCGCCGTCATCGTGTCGGTCGCGCTCATCGAGTCCGTCGCGCTCATCGAGTCGGTCACGCTCATCGACGCGCTCATCGAGTCGGTCGTGTCCATCGTCTCGCTGGCGCTCATCGACGCGCTCATCGATGCGCTCATCGACGCGCTCATCGAGTCGGAGACGGTCATCGAGTCGGAGACGGTCACCGTGTCGCTGTCGGTCTGCGATTCCGTCTGCGACTCGCTGTCCGTCGCGCTCCCGACGGCGGGGCAGTCTTCGTTGTCCTGGATCAGCCCGTCGTCGACGCACGGCGACGCGCAGCCGGCCCCGCCAGCGGCGAACGTGGCGATGGCGATGACGAGCCGACGTGGAGAGCCCGGGATCCGATACTGCATTGCACCACTTTAGCGACCCACGGGCCGGAGCAGCAAACTGAACGCCGGCGATGCGAGCGCTGGCGCGATCGCGCGCTCGCGGCCCTTCGGCCGTGTATCGTTTCGTTCGCGACGCTCGGGATGCGTAGACCGACCGACGCTGGGCGATCGGGGTTCAGGCGCTCGCACGCAGGCGTGGTAATCTGCTGCGTAGATGCGGTGGGGCCGGCTTCTACTCGGTTGGTGTGCGGCTGCAATCGCGTGCGGAGACGACTCTGCGCGCTCGGACGGCGAGGGCTCGGCCACCGAAGCGACCGATGGTACGAGCGCCGGTCCAGGCAGCGCCACGGCCGACGACGCCGACACCACCGCGGGTGGCTGCGACTGCGACGACGGTGATCCCTGCACGGATGATGCGTGCGATGCCGGCACGTGCACGCACACGTCGGCGCTCACCAACGAGTGCCGCCCGCAGATCGACGTCGAGTTCCCGCCGCGCGCGGCGACGGTGACGGGCGAGCTCGGCACGCCGATCGTCACGGTCACGGGCACGGTGTCGAGCGGGCTCGGCGAGATCGAGTCGCTGTCGCTGAACGGCGAGGCGGTTTCGGTCGCGGCCGACGGCAGCTTCTCGCACGACGTGCCCGCCGACGTCGGCGGCAACGTGCTCGTGTTCGAGGCGAGCGACGACGCCGGCAACACGCGGCGCCGCGTGCAGTCGTTCCTGTGGTCCGACACGTTCCTCGAGCCGATGACGCCGTCCGACGAGCCGGTGCCCGAGGGGCTGGGGTTCTGGCTGGACCAGCAGTCGCTCGACGACGGCGATCACGGCATGCCCGTGAACGATCTCGCGACGGTGCTCGAGCTCGCGCTCGGGGCGTTCGACACCAATGCGTTCGCGAACCCGGCATCGCCGGTCGCGAGCCAGGCCGGCTACGACGTCTACCTCACCTCGCTCGAGCTCGGCTCGGCGATGGTCTCGCTGCAGGGCACGAACGGTGGCATCGCGCTCACTGCCGCGCTGCAGGACATCTACGGCGATCTGAACTTCGACTGCACGACCTTCGCGTGCGAGCTCGCCGGTGGCGACAGCACCGGCGGGCTGAGCATCGCGGCGGTCACGGTCAACGGTGTGCTGCTGCTCGGCGTCGACGAGAACCATCAGCTGTCCGCGACGCTGCAGGGCGTCGACGCAGTCGTGAACCCGGACGACGTCGAGATCTGGTCGAACAACGGCTGGACCGACTTCCTGCTCTCGGTGATCGAGGTGTTCATCCACGACTCGCTCGTCGCCGATCTCGAGGGCGCGCTCGAGGAGCAGGTACAGACGAACCTGGGGCCCGCGCTCGCGAACGGTCTGTCCGCGCTCACGCTCGCCACCGAGTTCTCGTTCCCGAACCTCGGCAACGCACGGCAGACGATCCCGGTCGAGCTCGCGGCCGACTTCGCGTCGACCGACTTCAACGGCAACGAGGAGCCGCCGATGGGCGGCGCGGTCGTGCTGCGCGCGGGTGGCTATCCCACGCTCGCGGTCACGCCCTACGACAACGACGGCGTGCCGACGCGCTCGGGCTGCGGCACCGGCATGCAGGAGCTGGCGATCCCGCGCGACGCGGCGCTGGAGATCGCGCTCGCCGACGACACGCTGAACGAGCTGTTGTTCGCCGGCTGGCGCGGCGGGCTGCTGGAGTTCCCGCTGTCCTCCGACCAGTTCCAGGGCGGCGGGCTCGTCGAGGACCTGAACGTCGTCGTGAGCGGCATGTCGGCGCCGACGGTGTCGGACTGCGGCGAGTCGGGCGAGCTGGTCGCGACGATCGGCGACATCCGCATCGACGCGACGCTGACGATCCAGGACAAGCCCATCGAGTTCACTGCGTTCACGACCTTGGTCGTGCGGGTGGGCATCAACGCCAGCAAGACCGGCATCGCGCTCGATCTCGCCGAGGTCGTGCGCGTGGAGACCGAGCTCACCGCCGACGACGCGTCGATCGACATGGAGAGCGCGCTCATCGATCTGCTCGAGGCCCAGCTCGTCGACGGGTTGCTGGGCCAGCTCGGCACGACGGGCTTCGGGCAGATCTCGCTGCCGACGATCGATCTGTCCGGCATGGTCGGGCTGCCGCCGGGCACCGCGATGCTGACGATCAACGTCGACCAGGTCGATCGGCAGAACGGCACCTCCGTGCTGGTCGCACACTTCTAGTCGAGGCGGCATTTTGACCCGGTTCGTCGGTGATCGGCGATGGCCATTGATCGGCCATCCCACACACCACCGATGACCGCGCTCACCTTCCGCTCTTCATTCGCGTTCCTGCACCCGCTCGCGCTCGTCGTCGCCTCCGCGACCGCCTGCGAGGTCGATCCCGATCGCATCGATGCTCGCATCGCGGACTACGATCACGCGAGCTCCGGGGTGCTGCCCGAGCCGGGCTCCGAGAGCGATGGCTTCGAGTCCGGCGAGGCGTCGGGCGACGAGACCGGGATGGCGCCCGATGGGAAGTGCGGCGACGGGAAGAAGGAGTCGGAGTTCGACTGTGGGTTCAAGCTCGCCAAGAACGCGGGCGGTCCGTGGGCGAACGGCGGGCCGGACTGCAACAACCCGACCTACGTGCAGAACCTCGACAAGAGCTGGACCGCGACGGTCAGCTTCGAGGGGCGCTGCAACTGCGTGTGGACGCCCATCAAGGGCGGCAAGGAGGTGTCGCCGGTCGCGTGCAGCGACGTCGACGCGACCTACACCGCCGTGCCGGGTGCGAAGGCGTGCGAGGAGAAGGGCATCCTCGTCCCGGACAAGGCCTTCACGATCAGCAAGGACGCGACCAACGCGAACAAGGACGCGGCGATGTTCGCTGCCGAGAAGAAGTGCAAGGAGGCGGCCGCGGCGGACTGCGTCACCAAGTGCACCGCCGTCGAGGCCAAGGAGAAACCGACCAACAAGCTGCAGTGCTGCGTGCCGACGAACGAGAACGGTACCGGCGAGGACGGCGGCGACTGCAGCAGCGAGAGCGGCGACGTGACGCCCGAGCCCGAGCCGTTGCCGGAGCCCGAGCCGCTGCCCGAGCCCGCGCCGGTGCCCGACGCGCCGTGAGCGAATCGTCGAATTCGCGAGCAAGAGTCGGAGTGCTCGCCCGGCGTGGCTCGGCCACGCTGGGCGCATGCAGATCCACGAAGATCGGGCCGACGCCCCCATGCGCACCAGCCCGGCACGCACGCGCGCAGCCGCGACCGAGGCCGATCCACGCTGGGCCGCGGTGAAAGCCAAGGACGCCACCAAGGACGGCACGTTCGTCTACGCCGTCGCGACCACCGGCGTCTTCTGTCGACCGTCGTGCGGCGCACGACTCCCGCGGCCGGAGAACGTCAGCTTCTTCGCGACCACGGCCCTCGCCACGCGCGCGGGCTTCCGCGCGTGCAAGCGCTGCAAGGCCGACGCGCCGCCGCTCGCCGAGCGACAGGCCGCCCAGGTCGCCGAGCTCTGCCGCATGATCGAGGCGCGCGACGACGTGCCGAGCCTCGACGAGCTCGCGGCGAAGATCGGCGCGAGTCGCTTCCACACCCAGCGCATCTTCAAGCGCACGACGGGAGTGTCGCCCCGCCAGTATGCCGCGCAGCTCCGGGCCACCCGTGTCCGCGACGAGCTGCGCACGAGCGGCTCGGTGACCGAGGCGATCTACGCCGCCGGCTACGACTCGTCGGCGCGCTTCTACGAGCACTCGAACGCGCTGCTCGGCATGCCGCCGAAGACCTATCGCGAAGGCGGCACCGAGCTCGCGATCCGCTTCGCGGTCGGCCAGTGCTCGCTCGGAGCGATCCTCGTCGCGGCGACCGAGCGCGGCGTGTGTGCGATCGCGCTGGGCGACGATCCGCAGGCGCTCGTCGACGACCTCGCGCGCCAGTTCCCCCGCGCGCGTCTGCACGGCGGCGACGCCGAGTTCGAGCGCTGGGTCGCGCAGGTCGTCGCGCTCGTCGAAGAACCGCGGCTCGGGCTGGAGCTCCCGCTCGACATCCGCGGCTCCGCGTTCCAGCAGCGCGTGTGGCAGGCGCTCGCGAAGATCCCGGTGGGCACCACGATGACCTACGCCGAGGTCGCCACCGCGATCGGTGCGCCGCAATCCGTGCGTGCAGTCGCGCGCGCCTGCGCCACCAATCCGATCGCCGTCGCGATCCCCTGTCACCGCGTCGTGCGGACCGGCGGCGGCGATTCCGGCTACCGCTGGGGCATCGCCCGCAAGCGCGAGCTGCTCGCCCGCGAGCGCGAGTCGTGAGCGCGATCGACTGGAGCGCGCGTGCGCTCGAGCTCGACCAGCAGGGCTGGTCGGTGCACCGTCGGCTGCTGACACCGCACGAATGCGACGCGGTCGCGGCGATGTGGACCGAGGGGCAGCGCTTCCGCAACACGGTCGTGATGGCGCGCCACGGCTTCGGCCGCGGCGAGTACCGCTACTTCGCGGCGCCGCTGCCCGAGCCGATCGCACGGCTGCGCACCGAGCTCTACCCACCGCTCGCGAGCATCGCGAATCGCTGGGCCGAGGCGAGCGGCATCGAGCTGCGCTATCCCGACACGCTTGCCGAGTTCCTCGCGCGCTGCCACGACGCCGGCCAGGTGCGCCCGACTCCGCTGCTCTTGTCGTATTCGCCCGGCGACTACAACTGCCTCCACCAGGATCTCTACGGCGAGCATGTGTTCCCGTTGCAGGTCGCGATCCTGCTCGACGAGCCGGGCCGCGACTTCGACGGCGGCGAGCTCGTGATCACCGAGCAGCGCCCGCGCATGCAATCACGCGTGTCGGTGCTGCCACTCGCGCGCGGCGATGCGGCGATCTTCGCGGTGAACCGCCGACCCGTGCAGGGCACCCGCGGCCGCTACCACGTGATGCACCGGCACGGCGTGAGCGTGCTGCGCTCGGGCCAGCGCCGCACGCTCGGGATCATCTTCCACGACGCACCATGAGGTGCGGTCCTCGGGTCACTCCCGCAGCTCGAGCAGGCCGAGCCCGTACGCGTGGAGCGTCCGTGCGATGCGGCTGGCGGCGACCGACGATCGCGACACGATCAGCGTCTCGATGAACGGCGCGATGTCGACAGCATGACCGGGCCACAGGACCGCGACCCACCACTGCGGTTCGTCGTCGGGGAACTGCGGGCCCTCGCACTTGCGGACCACCGTCTGCACCTGGCCGAGTGCGAACCGACCACCTGCTCTGTCGACGAGCACGCCCGTCGCCGGGTCGACCTCCGCCAGCACCGCGGACGCATCCCAGTCGTCGGCCGCGCGCGCGAACGCACCGTGGCCACGCGCGCCGTACAACATCGTGGCGAGCCCACCCGCCGCGACCACGATGCCGAGCACCAAGCGGGCAATCGTCAGGAGCACCGTGCTCGATGGCGCCATCACAGCCGCGCCGGCCACGACCACACCGGCGACCAACACGACCGCGCCGAGCCCGAGCACGACGGCCATCACTTCGCGGTCCGAGATGTGGAGCTCTTCGATGATCCAGAGCTTGCCGCCGCCCGCGACGAGCCGGTGCCGCGGGCCCGCCAGCAGCGTCACTCGGCCGGGGATCGCCATGCTCGCAGCTCCATCTGGAGGGGTGGAGACGGTGCGGACCGCCGTTGTGACGGCAGGCGATGCCAGGTCGGCGCTCGCCGCATGCGAGCGTCGGAGCGTCACGCCAGATCCGGCGAGTATGCGACCCAGCTCGTGGTCATGCCGAACACGATGCTGTCGGCCCAGGTGACCATCCGCAGCGTGAAGCCGGTGGTCTGCACCGCGAGCGCGTTCACCTGCACGCGCATGTTCGGGGCGCCCGCGGTGTCGAGGTGCGCCATCGACACTTGCACGGTCGGCACGCGCATGAAGGGCTGCGCGAAGTCGATGCGCACGTCGACGACGCGCTCGCCGGTGCCGGTGCTGATCGCACCGCCCGTCTGCGTGTGCCGACCGGACTGGATGAACGGGCCGCCGGGCAGCCGCGGCGTGCCGAGCGTCTGCGCCGGGCGATCGAGCAGCTGGAGGAACCGACCCATGATCTGCGGCGGGAACTCGCTGAACGGCAGCTGCCCGAGCTGACCGGTGCCGAGCTCCACGCGGAAGAGGTGCTCGGTCACCCATGCGTGGAAGTTGCTCATGTGCTCGAACAGCTCGCAGTAGATGTCGAGCGCCGTCTGCACGGTGGGCTCGCGGCCCTGCAGCAGCTGCGTCATCGGCGGGCACGGCTGCCAGCGGATCTCCGACGCGAGCGCCATGTGCGACGAGAAGAGCGTGCGCTGCGTCGTCTCGACGTCGCCCGCACCCAGCAGCACCGCCGTGACGCGACCGACCGGGAGCCGACGATCGGTGCCGATGATCCATTGCACCTGCGCCTCGCCGGTCGCGTCGGTGACGGCGATGACCTCCACGAGGTGCGGCCCCGCCGGCGCCGCGACGAGCGATCCGCTCTGCAAGAGGTTGAGCGGGGTGCCCTCGAAGTCGCGGTTCATCACGAAGAAGCGCACACGCGCGCCGGCGACCGGCTGACTGCCGTGGCTCACGTGCACGCGCAGCGCGAGCTCGAGCGTCTCGCCGGGGCTGCCGATCTGTCCGTCACCGCCGGCGGCGACCATCACCACGTCGTCGACCGGGATCGCGACGAAGCGCACCGGGAGGTGATCGACGGTGCCGTCGTCGTGCAGGAGCGACGCTTCGACGAGCTGACCGCGCTCGCGCTGGTACGTGTCCGCCGCGAGCTCGACCGGCGGTGCGTTGCCGAGCCGCCACCACGCACGCGCGAGCCCGTCGGCACCGGTGAGCACCTCGATCGACGTCGTCGTCGCGGTGACGCCGTTCGCGGGCGGCTCGGTCGCGAGCAACCCACCGCGCGTGCCGGCGGTGGGATCGGGCACGATCGAGAAGCGCACGCGCGCGCCCGCGATCGGATCCCGCCCGCGCGAGACCCCCACCACGACGGGCGCCGGCACGAAGTGCCCCGAGCGCGCGTGCTGACCGTCGCCACCCTTGCCCTCGAATTCGACCAGCGACGTGAGCGGGGGGAAGAGCGGGCGGCAGTCGTCGAGCACCGTCCACACGCCCGCCGTGCGCCGCAGCACGCCCAGCTTCGCGTAGTGGTGCGCCGGTGCCTGCGGTCGCTGCGGCAGCGGATTGCCGCCGGCATCGACGGGCCAGTCGAGCTGACGATCGACGGTGCCGGGCAGGATCGCCGTGCGCGCGGGGATGATCCAGCAGTCGCCCGGGCGCAGATCCGTGCCGGTGAACTGCACCTCGATGTCGTGCTCGATGCGGATCCAGCCGTCGGCGGTGACCGTCGCCGAGCCCAGCTCTGCAGCTGCCACCGCCGTGTTGCGCACCGCCGCGTCCCACCGCTTCACCTGGGGATGCCGGGCGAGCGCGAGGCCGAGCGCCGGACCGTCGAGGTTCTCGAGCACGAGTCGCACGCGCTCCTGCACGTCTGCGACGCGCCCGAGCGTGCCGCCGCGCTCGAGCAGGTCGTCGCGATCGTCGGTGACCTCGACCCAGTCGCCGATGTCGAAGCCGTTCGCACCGCCGGGTCCGAGCCGTTCGACCACGAGCTCGTCGGACGCGGGGTGCTCGCGCCAGGCCGCGACGACGGACGCGTTCTCGCGGCTCCACTTGAAGCGCGGCCCCGATGCGCCGACGTCGTGGATCTGGAGGCGATAGAGCTGGTTCTCCAGTCCGCGGTAGCCGGCGGTCTCCGGCACGACGCAGGGATTCGTGCTGGTGGGCTCGGTCGCGATGCGCACGGTGAGCGTGCCGTCGCTGCCGCCGAGCAGATCGGTCCACTGGGTGAACGGCGTCGCGCAATCCGGGCTCGGGTCCGCGGTCGTCACCGCCAACAGCTTCACCTGCCAGATCACCTGCGTGCGCGTCGTCGTGTCCGGACCACCGAGCGCGACCTCGCGGATCTCCGGATCCTGGATCGCGGTGATCGGCCGCTCCCACACGTCGAGGTACGCGACGTAGACACCGTCGGTCGTCGGCAGCGTCGCGTCGGGCAGGAACGGCTGCGCGGCGAAGTCGACCACGGTGCCGCTCTCGCGACGGTGCTCGCAGCGGATCCCGTCGACGTAGTAACGCCCGACGCCGATCGTCAGCGACGCGCCGGTGCTCGCGATCGCCATGCCGGCGTCGTCCTGCGGCGCGCCGCTGCGACCGATGATGTCCGTCCGCGTCGTGCGCTCGTCGTGCAGCACGATGTCGACGAGCTCGTTGTGGTCGGCGTCCATGCGCAGGCGACCCTGCTGGTCGCGCACGCTGGAGTAGGCCTTCGATGCATCGAACGTGGAGCGGGAGATGTCGCCGTTCATGGTGAGCCGTCTCTTGGGAAGTTCAGCGTTCGAGGAAGAGCCCGACATCGAGCCCGAAGCGGAGGTACTGGCGCAGCGCGGTGCGGAGGTTGCCCGCACGGATCGGCCACTGCAGGTGGTGGAGCACGCCGATCTCCGAGCCGCCTTCACCGCCCGTGCGCAGCTCGATCGCCGCGCCCTCGTCGAAGCATGCGTAGTCGGGATCGGCGGGAAGCCGAGAGCGGAGCTCGGGCCGCACGCGCGCGAGGACGAGCTCGCGGGCTGCAGGATCGGTGACGCCTTCGAGCGCGAGATCGGGCTGGCAGCGATAGCGGCGCGGCGTGTGGCTGTCGGCGGGCGCATAGCAGAAGCGCAGGCAGCCCTGCTGGTGCTGCGCGACGACCACGGTGCCGTCGAAGAGCGTGCTGCTGGCCTCGAGCACGCGTGCCACGGTGCCGCCGAGCACCGTGCAGCCGACGAGCGCGAGCTCGAGCTCCGCGGCATCGAGCGCGAGGAACTCGCCGTGCACGATCGAGTCGGTGAACGTCCAGCGCGCGGCGCCCGAGCTGCTCGCGACGGGGCCACACATGCTGCGCACGAGCTCGAGCTCGAAGCCCGCATTGGTGCCGCCGACGCCCGGCTCGACGACGATGCCGCCCGGCAGCGAGCAGTGCGAGACCACCAGCTTCTCGAGCTCGCCCGCGTCGATCACCACGCCGTCGCCGAGCACGAGCCCGTCGAGCACGAGCCAGCCCTGGTGCGCGAGGGCGCCGGGCTCGGGCGTGCCGTGCACGTGCAGCTCGCCGGTGACCACCGGACGCACGCCGTCGGCGAGCTCGTCGGCGTCGTCGGTGACCGGGGTCGGCGCGCGTGCGGCCGCGACGACGAGCCGAGCACCGGCAGGCAGCTCGATCGCGGCCGCACCGGCGGCGTAGGTGCGGCTGTCCGCGATCGTGAGCAGCCCGACCGCCGTGCGCCGGAGCTCGGCGGTGAGCGACGCGATGTGGGCGTTCCAGTCGGCGATCGCGGCCGACAACGTCGCCACGACGCCGGGCTGGCCCGCGAGCTCCGGATCACGGCTCACCCGTCGCAGCCAGCCCGCACCCGGCGTGGCCGTGGCGGAGAGCGGCGCCTGCAGCTCGGCGATGCGGGCGAGGAACGCTTCGCTGCGATCGAACGGACCGGCTCCGACGTCGCTCGGCGCACCGTAGCCGTAGTCGACGAGCACCTCGAAGCCCGCCGCGGTGACGTCGCTGGGCTCGAACAACAGCCGGCCGCGCTCGGGATCCACCGCGACGGTGCCGACGGACGGACGATGCGTCGGCCAGCCACCCAGGCCGTCGGAGAGCTCGCAGATCTCGAGCGGCCACGGCCCGGTGATCGTGCCGCCGGCCTGCGTGTAGATCGCGAACGCGGGATTGACCGGATCGAGCTCGTCGAGCGGCGCCTCGCCGGCCGCGAAGCGACGCAGCTCGTGGAACAGATCGATGCGCAGCAGCCGTCGCGGCGTGTGCTCTCGTCGCGCGAGCGACGTGATCGAGGCCTCGGTGCGCGGCCGCCCGTGGAGCGGGACCTCGCGGCCGAGCGGATCGAAGCGATAGGCCTCGGTGATCAGCGCATCGCGGGCCGGCGTGCCGTGCTCGACGTCGAAGACGCGCGTGGGCCACACGTGCAGGCCGACGTTGGGCAGGTTGTGGCGCCCGCGTCCGCTCGCGATGCGGCGGACGTCGGGCGAGCGATCGTGGGCCTCGAACGGCGTGCCGATGCGACGCAGCGCCTGCGCGTCGCCGAGCGCGACGGTGTAGAGCGCGTCCTTGCGCACGTGCTGCACCGACGTGTTCACCGCACAGGCACGGAAGTACTCGATCGCGACCGCCGGATGACCGGTGAGGTCGCGCGCGAGCTGTTCGAGCATCGCGACCGTGCCCTTGCGGCGGCGATAGGCGATCTGGTTGGCGACGAACGCCCGCAGCGGCACCGTCGCGCCGGCATCGGAGCGCATGCCCCGGACCCCGAGCAGCTCGCCGATGTACGGCACGAGCCAGGGCTCGCAGGTCTCGATGAACCAGTCGTCGTACATCGTCTCGGTGTCGACGCGCAGCCGCTGCAGCTCGGCCTCGAGCACGCCGAGCAGCGCGCGTAACGGATGACCGAGCTCGGCGTCGCGCCGACGGTGGTGCGACGGCAACAGGCGATAGAGCGTCTCGGGTGCGTCGCTCATGCTTCGATCCACCCCACGTCGATGTGTGCCGTGCTCACCACGAGCAGCTCGGCGGGCAGAACTCCGCCGCCCGAGTAGCGGGGGCGCGCGGACGGCAGATAGCCGTGCAGCTGCGGGGTCGTGCCCACGCGATGCAGCCGCTCGAGATCGATCGCGCGCACGCCCGCAGCCCCCTGCGCCGCGCTCACCACCTCGGAGGCGTAGACCGCCTGCCCGAAGCCGCGTCGCGCGAACGAGAATGCGTCGGTGAGCGCCGCGATGACTGCCGCCTCGACGTCGTCCTTCGCGAACGCGGCATCGCGGAGCACGTCGACGCGCACCGCGAACGGCACCTCGACGTAGGAGGAGAGCAGCGCGATGTGGGCCGGGTCCGCCCACGCCGCCATCGCGTCGGCGAGCGTGTGCAGTGTCGTGGATCCGGACGAGAGCGGCTGCCCCGACGCGCTCGCGACCGTCACGTGCACGAGGCTGCGCTTGCCGTCCCACAGCTCGTCCGCGCGGGCCTTGCCGATGCCGGCGAACGCACGCGCGAAGTCCTCGTAGTCCTGCAGCGAGACCAGGCGATCGAGGGTGAGCACGCGCAGCGGTGCGTTCAGGCGAATCTCGTCGATGCGCTCCGGATCGGCCGCACCTTCGGCGGCGAGCGGGTTGTCGACGCCGCGTAGCCCGGGGGGCCGACGCTGCAGCACGGTGAGCGCGTGCGCTCCGACCTCTCCGCCGAGGCCGATGCCCTTGCGGTAGCGCACCCGCACGTTCTCGATGCCGGTCGGCACGCGTGCACCGTCCTTGCCGTCGCCGAACTGCACGGTGGTCGTGCCGTCGAGCTCGCCGCGCAGCTCGTACACGTGGGCGTCCGGCGGCTCGCCGAAGAGCGCTTCGACGCGCGACCACGCGATGCCGTCGACCGTGAGCTGCACCGTGCTCTCGCGGCCGGTCGCCGTCGCGGCGGACGTCCACGTGAGCGGTCCCTGGCGCAGCCGCATGCGCTGGAAGGGCGTCGCGGCGTCGCCGTGGCCGAGCGCCTCGTCGATGCTCGTGCCGTGGGTGGCGAGCGCGATGTTGCCGTGCACGACCACCGTGCTGCGCACGAGCGGCTCGGGCAGCGGCACGTCGAGCGTGATCGCGCTGCGGCTCGCGACGCGCAGACTGTTCGGCACGCGCGTGTGCCAGCCGGCGACGGTGGTCACGTGCGTCACCGGCTCGCCGGTCGCGACCGAGCTGCCCTCCACGATCACGGTGCGACCCATGGGCATCGCAGCGACGACGCGATCGAGCTCGATCGTCGCGCCCGAGACCTCGTCCAGCCACGGGGCCTCGGCGAGCTCGAGCCGATCGCTGTCGATGTAGACCGTGGTCGCGCGGCGACGGAAGCTCGCGAGGTCCTCGGCGAAGATGCCGGCGGTCGCGGCCAGCTTCACGCGCGTGACCTTGGTGGCGAGCCCGAAGCCGTTGCGCTCGCGCGGCGTCGCGCGCTTCACCCGGTAGAGCTCGACGAGCACGCCGTCCTGCAGCACCACGAAGCTGCCCTGCAGGATGCCTTCGTGCTCGCGGTCGAGATCGATCTCGCCCTTTTTCGCGAACTCGTCGGCGTCGAGCCCGAAGTTCTTCCACTGGTGGCCGGAGATCTGGTCGTCGTGCTCGGCCTCGGTCGGGAACGACACCATGCGGGCATTGGGCGCGTTCACGCCGAACAAGCCGGCGCGGCGGCGGAACACGACCGCGAACGGCTGCTGCTCCGCGGGATCGGTGAAGCCGTCGCCGAGCGGGCGATCGAGCAGCACCCACGTCGTGCCGGTCGTGGGGTCGGCCTTCACCTCCGCGACGAAGCGGAAGTCCCAGCGCTCGTCGTGGCCGGAGCTGGTGAGCTCGGTGCCGAGCAACGCGATCGCGTCGCCCTTCGCGAGGCGAATCGATCCCCCGGCGAGCCAGACCTCCTGCGCATCCTCGACGAGGTGCTGCCGACGCGTGCGAGCGGCGGCGACCCGGTTCCACTCGAGCCGGGCCTCGATCGCCTCCACGGTCTCGAAGGTCTGCGGCTGCTCGCCGGGCCCGGGCACGCTGAGCACCGGCAGCCCGGTGGGCAGCGAGATCACACCGCCCTGCGCGTGCTCGTCGACGAGGAACGCGAGTCGCGTCGATGCGGCCACCCCGGGGCTCGGTGCGTAGCCGATCGCGCGCGCGAGCTCGACGAGCGAGCGCCGATCCTTCGCGGTGCCGAGGTAGCCCTCCTCGAGCAGGCGCTCGCCGTAGAACGCGAGCACCTCGCACGCGCACGCCCAGGCGTCGACGAGCGCGATCGTGTCGTCGTCGACGCTGCGGGTGGTCAGCGCCGCGAGTGGCCGCGCGAAGGTGCCGGGCGGCACGCCCGTCGCCGGATCGAGCTCGACCGTGTGCACCGGCAGCGCCTCGAGCATGCGGCGGCGGAAGCCCGCCCATCCGTCGGTGCGCACGGCGAGATCGCCGAGCCCCGGAGGTTGCTCGCGCACCGGCTCGTGGAGCTCGCCACAGCAGCTGCCGTCGTCGGTGCTCATGCGCCACCTTCCATGAAGAGCTCGAGCCGACCGTTGTCGGGATGATCGGGATCGTTGTCGCAGCGGATGATCTCGAGCGCGCCCACCGTGATGCGACCGAGTGCGACCTCGTTGCCCTGCGGTCGCCCCCAGCGCTTGAAGCGATGCGGGCGATCGCCGGTGCCGACCGGCAGCGTGACGTCGACGAAGTGCACGCCGGCGACCGCGTTCATGCGGGCGACGAGCGGAGACAGCCACAGCGTCTGGCCGAACGTGAGCTCGTCGGGATGGAAGAAGCAGCGCCGACCGTCGGGCAGAAGGCCCGTGCCGAGCTCGCGCCGGAGCCGGCGCTCGACGTCGTCGCGCAGGAAGCCGGGCTGCACGCAGACCGAGACCGCGATGTCGACGGCGACGTAGCGCGGCCCGGCGATCTCGAGGTCGTAGCCGACGAGGCGATGACGCTCGAGCCGGTCGAGCAGCGCAGCGCGGAACTCGAGCACCTCGTCGCGGCGCGGATCACCGGTGGGCAGCTCGGCGAGCTCGACCGGCAGGCCGCCCTTGCGATCGACGTGGACGAACACGGTGTAGCCGCTGCCGGTCCAGCGCACGCGGGCGACCGCGCGCTGGATCGCCGGATCGCGCTCGGCGATCTCCGACCAGTCGGCGACGGTGACCGCACGCTCCTGGCGACGGAACGCACTGGGTGCGTGCAGCTTGATCGCATCGAGCGGCTCGGGCGCGATGCCACCCACGGCGGGCAGAGGATTGCGCAGCCCGACGAGCGCCGACGCGGTCGCGCTCGGCAGCGTGATCGGATCGGCGACGGCATGGGCGATCGACTCGGCGCCCACGTTGCCACCGAGCCCGTTGCCGACGCGGTAGCGTGCGCGCGCGAACACGGTGTCCTCGGCCGGCGCGCGCGCGAGCGAGCCGTCGCCGAAGCGCAGCCACGCGCGACCGTCCTCTTCCATCTCGACCGCGAAGTCGGTCGCCGAGCTCGCGCTCTCCAGCAGATCACGCTGTGGCTGCCACGGCGTGCCGTCGCCGTCGACGAGCGACACGTCGGGCAGTGCGGCGCGCGGATCCTGTCGTGCGAGCGTCGATGCCGAGGCCCGCACGCCGCCGGCGAGCTCGGCGATCGGTTGCCGCCAGGTCAGTCCGCGCTCGCGCAGCTTCGCTCGCCGGCCACGCCCGTGCGCGAGCACGTACACCGCTGCGCGACGGCGCTCGTCTTCCGTCAACGCGGGATCGGGATCGGGCTCCTGCACGATCGTGCGCCCGTGATCGACGAGCACGAGGTTGCCGCGCGCGACGCAGTGCAGGCCATCGGTGCCGAGGGCGGTGAAGCGCTGCACCAGCGCGTCGTCGTCGTGCCACCGCACCTCGCGGACGCCGATGCCGAGCAGCTCGTCGACGAAGCGATCGCCGACCTCGACGAGCCGCACCACCTGGCGCCGCGAAGGATCCGCGACAGCTTCGGCGGTCGAGACCTCCTCGAGCACGAGGAAGTCGCCGGGCGCGAGCTGCAGCGCGTCGTCGGGATCCTGCAGCGCGGCCGTGGTCGCGCCGATCGGCAGACAACAATCGCCGTCGCCCCACGTGTGCAGCGCGATCTCGTCGTGCGCCGCCGCGAGGATCGGCGTGGGCACGAGCGCCTCGAACACCTCGGCGAGCGGCGCATCCGCGTCGAGCACGGTGCCGGTCGCCCCCTGCACGCGGGTGGAGAACCGCGCGCCGATCGGCACCGCCGGATCGGCGAGCGTGCCGACGCTGAGTCCGGTGTCGATGCGCAGGTGCACGAACGCGCGTGCGTTGCAGCCCTCGTGCATCGGATAGTCGAGCAGCCGCGCATGCCGACGCACCGACGGCCGCCGACGCGCGGTGTCGAGGTACGCCTCGGTTGCGACCGCATCCTGGTGGTACGCGAGCTGATCGGCGGCCCACGCCAGCATCTCCACGATCGTGGTGCGCAGCGTCGCGGGGTCGCGGTCGTCGAAGCCCGGCTGCAGCAGCGCGAGCCGATCGAGCATGAGCCGACGGAAGCTGCCGAAGTCGCGCGCGAGGTAGTCGAGCTGCGGCACCGTCGCGGGCACCGGCCCGCACGGATCGACGGTCGCGCAGTCGAACGGGCTCGGACACTCGATCTTGAACGAGAGCTCGACCTCGGACAGCTTGCGATCGAAGCCGGGCGGCGGGGTCTCGCCGCTGCCGCGCAGCCGCAGCGTGTAGCGCGAGTGATCGCCCGGCTCCGCGACGCGCACGACCAGCCACTCGTCGGGCGCAGCGGTGGCGGTGACGCGATCGGCGAGCCACGTGCGCGCGTCGTCGTCGAGCTCGGGGTCGAAGGTGGGATCGACCGCCGGGCCGCCGGGCGCGACGACGTCGGGCATCGGCATCGCCCAGCGCACCTCGGGCTCGCGCACGCGCACGCCGCCCTCGATGCGCACATGGCCCGCGACCAGCGTGGTCACGTGATCGGCGAACACCAGCTTCACGAGCAGCACGCGCTGCCGCAGCGTCGAGGACAGCCCCTCGCCGTCGACGACCACGAGGAAGTCGATCGCGTTGATGCGGCTGCCGGGCGCAGCGGTCTGCTCGAGCAGCGCCTGACGACGTCCGTCGTGCTTGCAGTGGAACACGGCGTCCATCACACGCTCCTCGTCACGGTGGCGACCTCGCGCTCGCCGCTGCGACGCAACAGATACGCGACGGTGACGGTGATGGTGCTGCCGTCGGCTTCGACGCGGACCTCTTGCAGCTCGATCCAGTCGCGCAGCCACTGCTGCAGGCCGCTGCGCACGAGGTGCTCGGCGACGCCGATGAGCTCGGGCGACGCCGGTGCGAACACGAGCTGGTGGATCGCCGAGCCGAAGGTCGGTCGCATCACGCGCTCGCCCGGCGCGGTGAAGAGCACCTGCTCGATCAGCTCGCGCACGTGCGCAGCGAGATCGAGCGGCGCAGCGGTGCGCCCGGTCGCGTCGATGCGGTAGGGGAACGAGATCGTCATCACGTCCCCATCACGCGCGGCTGCACCACCGCGGGGTTCGGCGGTCCTTGCGGGGCCTGCTCGGCGCTCTTGCACAGCCCCGTCGACGACTGCAGCAGCAGCGGCTGACCACCGGCGCGCACGCGCACGGCGCCCACGAGCCACTGGGTCGTCACGCACGGCGACGGCTTGGGCGGCGGGAGCGTGAACGGGCAGCCCGCGATCGTGCCGACGTCGGCGAGCACGAGCGCGGGCGCGCCCATGATCTTCACGCGCACCTGCGACGGCGGGTGCTGGATCGGGATGCCGTGCGGGCAGAGCAGCACGCTGTTGGTGTCGAGCACCGGTGAGCCCATGTCAGATCACCTCCAGGGCGCCGTCGTTGATCGAGACGCGCGCCGGATCGAGCTTGATCGAGGCCGCGCCGACCTTGATCTCGATGCCGGTCGCGGACAGCTTGAGCTCGCACGGCACACCGACGGTCGGCGGACCGACCTTCAGCGTGATGCCGCCGGCACCGGGCGTGCCGTCGATCGTGATCTCCGCGCCGCCCGAGACGATCGTGCGCATGCCCGGCAGCACCACGCTCGCGGGCTGCATGCCATCGGCGAAGAACGAGCCCACCCAGATCGGCCGGTCTGGATTGCCGGCCTCGAACTCGAGCCAGATGTTGCTGCCGATGCTCGGCAGCATCAGCATGCCCTCGGGGCTGCGATCGGGCAGCGCCGGCCCGCCGAACGGCACGCACGGCATCGCCCACGACATCGTGTTGATGCCGAGCACGTCGGGGCAGCTCACCTGCACTCGACCCGAGCGCATCGGATCGATGTTGTTGATCACGGTGCCGCGATACTTGCCGAAATAGGGAGCGGTCACGGGCGCACCAATGGCGAGCGCGGGAACGTGCCGTCGCGCTCGAGGTTGAACTGTTGCTTGTAGCTGCCGCGCGTCAGCGTGTGCGTGACGCTCTTGACGTACCAGGTGCCATCCAGGGTGAGACCGACGCCGCGCACGTCGACCGGTGCACGCGCGCGCAACACGGCGCCGTAGCGACCGACGTCGAGCTCGCCCGAGGCGGTCAGCGCGGCGTGGGTGGAGCGCTCGGCTTCGGCGGCCGCGAGCGCGTAGGCCCTGGCGATGTCGCCACCGGCATCGCCGGTCGGCAGCTTCACGCCGACGAACGGTGCGTTGCCGATGAACGCCGGCAACGCACCGAGGCCGCTGCCGATCGGGAGCCCGAGCACCGGCAACGACAGGCCGGTGGTGCTCTCGTGCACGAGCCCGACCACGAGCTTCGGCTGCGTCGCGTCGGAGGTGAACGAGATGCTGCCGACGTTCGTCGACGCGCCCATGCCGAAGGTCAGTGCACGTTGCGGCAGCCCGTTGCGGATCGGCGGGCCCCAGTACGCCAGGTTCACGCCCGGCACCTGCATCGAGTCGATGTAGAAGACATGGCCGGCCTCGCGCGCCATGTCGTTCAGGATCGTGAAGTCGGTGCCGTTGCGCTGCGGCGTGCCCTCGGTCGGCGGGATCGGACGATCGCCCAGCGGCGGCAGCACCATGGGCACGACGCTGTAGCCGGCGTACATCGCGAGGATGCGATTCACGATCATCAGCGCCGACATCCCCGGATAGGGATCGGCACGCTCGATCAGATCCATCATCACGCTGACGTCCTCGCCGATCACCGTGAGCTTGCTGGAGTTCGGCTCGGCCCCCGGCGCGACCTGGAAGTTCGTGATGATCCCGTCCATCAACATGTGGGGAATCGCGCCGATCGTCGCGAACAACATCACGCGATGACCGGCGCGCACGAGCTGGGTGATGAGCGGCGGATAGTCGACGAGTCCCAGCATGCGATCGCGGCCGATCGTGAACACGAGCTGGAAGCCGGAGCGGCCGCTGTCGTTGTGGGTGACCGTGACCTGCTCGAGGTAGTCGATCAGCGGCGGCGGGGCCGGGAACGGCACCGTCGGTCCGATCCAGAAGGTCAGCAGTCCACCGAGCCACATGGCGACGACTCGCTCACGGACGGAGCAGAGCAATGCGCAGCGTGGTACCGGGCTCGGACACGAGCTCGGCCGGATCCATGGCCTCGTTCGCGTCGGCGATGCGCCACCACTGCCCGGGATCGCCGAACGCTCGCGCGGCGACGAGGTCGAGCCGATCTCCGGCACCGACGCTCAGCTCGACGAGCGTCGACGATGCGGACGCACGCGGGAGGAAGCGCCGCGTCAGGTACGTGACCACGCGACCGTCGGGGGCGATCCACGTGGTGGTGGGCAGGCCGGCGTAGCGGCTGTCGGGGTCGAGCACGACTGAATTCCTTTCAGGCGTTCGCGGGTGAGCCCGCGGTTCTTCTCGGCGAGAAAACTACGAGGTCGCGGGACCGCCGGTCACCGCATCGAGCGAGCCCGCAGTCGCCTTGCGACCGAGGCCTTCCTTGGCGAGCTGATGCGCGATCGAGAGCGCGAAAGCAGGATGCGTCGGCCCGACGTCGCCCCAGGTGAGCACACGCAGGCTGATCGACACGCGCGCGCGCGTGGGCACGAGCGAGGTATCGTGGGCTTCTTCGGTGACCGAGAGCTCCTGTACGACGACCGGCAGCACGCGCGACGCACCCCACACGAAGAGGGTGAGCCGCGTCTCCGGTGGGAGGATCTCGATGGTGCCGACGGCCGCGAGCACGGCGTTGGCGATCGCGGTGGCGGCCTTCGGCGTGACGAGGTTCTCGAGCGCAGCGAGGCGCGCGGCGACGGTGCCGGGCTGCCCGGCTTCGAAGTCGTCGGTGGCATCGAGCTCGAGCTCGACGCGGATCGTCTCGGTGGGCGGCCGCGAGAGCTGCCCGGTCTCGGGGCCACCGCTCGCTGCACCCGCCGCGAGCGCGTAGGTGCGCTGCAGCGTGTACGGGTTGTACTGGAACGCGACGACGGCCGGCCGCATCGTCAGCGGATCGAGCGAGACGATCGCACCCCGCAGGGTGGTCGGCGATCCGGCAAAGGTGGTCGTCACGGCGCCGACGACGATAACACCGATCAACGGGGGAGCGAGGGGCTGCGGTCGTTGATCGAAAGATCGGAACGCGTCAGGAGAGTGCGTCGCGCAGTGCAGGATCGGTCGCCAACTCGCGCGGTCGTTTGCCCGAGGCGTCGCGGGCCTCCGGGCTCGCCCCTGCGGCGCGCACGAGCGCAATGGCTCCGAGCGGCCCCGAGGTCGCGAGATCGTGCAGGAGGGTGCGGCCGCCGTAGCGGCGACGCGCGTCGGCGCCGCGAGCGAGGAGCAGCTTCAGGATCTCGAGCCTGCGAGTGTCGAACGCCCCGAGTGCAGCCCGCTTTACCGGCCTGATCTCGTCGAACGCAGCCGCCTCGACGTCGGCGCCGGCGTCGAGCAGTCGCGCGACGAGCTCGGGGATCCCGGCATCGATCGCGAGCTCGAGCGCGCTGAAGCCGTTCTGCTCGCGGGCATCGATCGGGACGCCGATGGCGAGCAGCGCATCGACCCGCGCGAGCAACTCCTCGCGCGGCAAGTGATCGGCAAGAGCCACCGCAACGTGCACAGGACTCTGCCCACCACCGTCGGTGAGCGAAGCGTCGGCACCCGCCGCGACTAGCCTCGCGATCACCTCAGGCGTCTTCGCGAGGTGAAGCGGCCGGAGCTGATCGCGTCCCGTCGTCGCATTCACGTCGTCCCCCGCTGCGAGCCGTGCCTCGAGCGCTGCGAGATCGCCGAGTTCCGCTGCGGTGTGCAGCGCTGCCTTCGTGGAGCGTGGCCGTCGCTTGCGGCCGACGCCTTTGGGCGCCTCGGCCGTGGTCACTTGCGCGAGCCGATCTCGGAGCTGCGGATCGTTCACGACATCGAGGGCTCGCTGCCCGAGTATGTCGGTCGCGTTCGGATCGGCACCTGCCGCGAGCAACAGCTCGACGGTCTCTAGATACCCCGCTCTCGCCGCGGCATGGAGAAGGTCTGGCGCACGCGCGTCCGCACCCGCTTCGAGCAAACGACGCAAGACCACAGTGTCCTCTCGAAGCGCGAACGCGAGCGGCGTGCGACCATCCGCATCGCGGCAGTTCGGGTCGGCCCCCGCCGCAAGCACGCGTTCGAGGATCTCGCGCCGTCCGGTCCGCGCGGCAAGAGAGAGGTAGCAGGTGCCCTTTGGTGCATCGATCGCGCTTCCGCGATCGATCAGCAGCTCCAGACTCTCGAGCCGCTCTCCGAGCGAGGCAAACCGTGCCTCGTCGGCGATGACGCCGATGATCGGAGGGAACGCGCCCGCATCGGGATTCGCTCCTCCGTCGAGGAGCTTGCGGACGATCGCGGACGATCGAGCGACGTGGAGTGGCGTCAGCTTGGCGCGCTCTGCGACCGCGCTGGGGTCCGCCCCGGCAGCAAGTAGCAGATCGACCACCTCGGCAGCATCGTTGCCGACAGCGAGGTGCAGCGGAGTCGGGTCGGTCTTGCCACGCCGTGCGTTCGGATCTGCGCCGGCAGCGAGCAGCCGTCGCACGATCTCGAGGTCGCCGCGCTCGGACCACCACTGCATCGCGGCGAGCAACGGCGTCTCGCCTCGAGACGTGCGCCCATCCACGTCGGCCCCGTGCTCGATCAGCAGGCTCAACATCAGCGGTGCGCGTCCCCATACCGCGACATGCAACAGTCGCATCCCAGAATCGGAGGCCTGTGATCGCGCGTTCGCGTCGGCGCCCGCGGCGAGCAACTCACGCGCGCGCGCCAGATCACCTCGTTCGACTGAGTCAGAGAGGCCGAGCGTAGTGGCGTCCATGGCTACACCGAGCCACTACTCGAGCGCGGCGCGCAGGGCAAGATCGGTCGCCAGCTCCCGCGGGCGAAGTCCTTCCTGGTCACGGGCTTCGGCATCGGCCCCCGCGGCGCGCACGATTGCGAGCGCCTCGAGCGGCCCCGAGCGCGCCAGGTCGTGCAGCAGCGTGCGACCGCCATACACACCGCGAGATGCAGCAGTCGCTCACCGAGCTGCGACGAAGCCCACCGAGCGTTGGGGTCGGCGCCGGCCTCGAGCAGCGTGCGCGCGCGCTCGAGGTCGCCGCGCTCGATCGCGGTACTGAGGGCTTGGTCGGTCATGGCACGACTCACTTCAGCGCGTCGCGCAGGACTGGATCCGTGGCCCACTCGTGCGGCCGCCGGCCGGAATCGTCACGCGCGTCGATGCTGGCACCCGCGGCCCGAACGATCGCGATCGCCTCGAGGGGCCCAGCCATCGCGAGGTCGTGCAACACAGTGCGGCCCGCATATCGACCACGGACGTCGCCGCCCTTCGCAATGAGCAGCTTCAGGATCTCGAGACGACGGCTGTCGAATGCGGCGGTCGCGGCACGCGCCGCCGCGGAAGGTTCCTCCGATGACGCGGCGGCCATGTCGGCGTGCGCATCGAGCAAGCGTGCCACGAGCTCGGGGATGCCAGAGTCGATCGCGAGCTCGAGCGCGCTGAAGCCGTTCTGCTCTCGCGCATCGATCGGAGCGCCCGCCCCGAGCAGTGCGTCTACCCGTGCGAGCAGCTCCTCGCGCGGGAGATGATCCGCGAGTGCGATCGCCGCGTGCAGCGGAGTCTGCCCACCAGCATCGCACCCCGAAGGATCGGCGCCAGCCGCTACGAGGCGGGCAATGACCTCGGGCGTCTTCGCGACGTGCAGTGGGAGGGTGCCGTCCTTGCCCGTCGCACCGTTCGGATCGTCGCCGGCCGCGAGCCTCGCTTCGAGCGCGGCGAGATCACCTTCCTCGGCGGCGGTGTGCAGCGCCGCCTTCGTGCTCCGCGACCGTGGCTTGCGGCGGCCACCTTGCGATGGGGCGGTGGTGACCCGCGCGAGGTGCTCACGAATCGCGGGATCGTTCGCGATGTCGACCGCACGCTGACCGAGCTCGTTCGCCGCATTGGGGTCCGCGCCCGCCGCGAGCAAACGCTCGACGACCTCCAGGTACCCCGTCTGCACGGCGGCGTGCAGCACCGCAGGCACCCGCGCGTCGGCGCCCGCCTCGAGCAACCGCCGCAGGATCGCCGTGTCTTCCCAGAGCGCGGCACCGATCGGTGTGCCGCCGCTCGCGTCACGACAGTTCGGGTCCGCGCCAGCGCGCAGAAGGTAGTCGACGATCGACAACTCGCGGTTGGAAGCAGCGAGTGTCAGCGAGCAGGTTCGCCCCGGACTGTCGACCGGACTGCCGTGCTCGACGAGGAGCTCGACGCATGCGAGCCGCTCGGCCTCGCCGCGGAAGCGGCCCGGCGCGGCGAGCACGCCGAACAGCGGGATGCTCTTGCTGTCCGGGACTCTGGGATCGGCTCCGCCCTCGAGCAATCGCTGCATCACGCTCGACGAGCGCGCCAGGTGCAACGCCGTGGTCTTCCTGCGCTCGGAGTGCGCGTTCGGGTCGGCACCGGCGACGAGCAACGCATCGACCAGCGCGACATCGTCTTGCCACACTGCGAGATGGAGTGGCGGCGCGTCGATCTTGCGACGACGAGCGTTCGGATCGGCGCCGGCGTGGAGCAACGCCCGCACGACCTCGAGATCACCACGCTGACTCCACCAGCGTATGGCGGCGAGGAGCGGAGTGTCGGAGCCGACCGAGCATCCATCGACGTGTACGCCGTGCTCGACGAGCAACTCGATCATCGGAACGCTTCGCATCCACGCAGCGAGGTGCAAAAGCCGCTCGCCGAGCTCCGACTCCGGCCATCGCGCGTTCGGGTCGGCGCCCGCGAGCAAGCGCGATGCGGCCCCCGCGAGGTCACCACGCTGGATCGACTTCACGAGCTCCGGGTCTTCGACGAGCGATGTCACAGCGTGATGAGCCGAATCTGGAAGAAGAAGTTGGGCGCGTGGAGATGTCCGGGGTTCGAGCGAACTGCGACGCCGGCTCGGTCGTACCACACGGCCTGACCGTAGGATCGATTGGCGGCCTGATTCATCTCCGTGTCCGCCGGCCAGAGGTTGCTGACGGCATCGGGACCGTGCCAGCCGATGTCCTGGACATGATCGATCTGCATCTCGGACACGTCGTAGTTGTAGGCGCGGAAGAAGCGGCGCATCGCTCCCTGCACGCGCCGCGCACTGCCGGCCAGGCTTCCGGAGTGTTGCCGTCGCAGGATCTTCAGCGGCCGCGGCCAGTACTGAGGCAGGATGCCGAGCCGCATCCGCGGTGGCGTTCCGCTCACGAGCCCGGCGATCCCTGCGAAGATGCGCTGCCGCGGCGGCACCTCGACGAGTTGTCGATTTCCGGGTCGCGCCGTGCGTGGGTCCGGCGGCGTATGCGGGCGCCACCGACTCGGATCCGGCCGCAGATAGATCTGCCGGTAGTGACGGGGCGCCTTGAACCACTCGATCGGGATCGGCTCCGTCACGAGGGTTCCGCGCGGCAGACAGGACACGCGGTGCAGCGTGGCGACGGGGTGAGGACGCATGGAGGCGCGAACGAGGTAGCGGTCGCTTCTTCGTATCACGCGGCCGATCCGCACCACTCGTAGCGCGTTCGTTGCGACCCTGGCCTCCCGGAGCGCAAGCGTCAGCTCCTCGGAAGTCATGCCTCCGTTGAGATCCGCGGCACGCATGCGACGCGCCAACGTCGCGCGAATCTCTCCTGCCAGTGCGACTCTGAACGCGCGCCACACGAGCTGATTCCGACGACGACGATTGCGGTTGCGTCGACGGCGACGACGGCGATTGCGACCACCATGACGTCGTCGTGGGCCGCGGCGCCGCGGTCGTCGAGGCCCTCGTCGTCGCGGCGGTCGTCGGCGTGGAGGTCTTCGGCGGGGCGGCCGTCGTCCACGCGGTCGACGTCCTGGCGGTCGTCGTCTCGGAGGGCGCCGTCTCGGCGGCCCTCGACCGCGTGGCGGTCGTGGCCGCGTCGGCGTCCGCGGCCGTCTCGGTCCGCGCGGCCGCGCGGGCGTTCGCGGTCGTGCCGGTCCCCGCGGTCGTCTCGGTCCACGCGGCCGTCTCGGTCCCCTCGGCCGTCTCGGTCCCCGCGGTCTCGTCGGCCCCCGCGGTCTCGTCGGCCCCCGCGGTCGCCTCGGACCACGCGGCCTCGTCGGCGCGCGCGGTCGCGTCGGCACGCGCGGGCGGCCTGGGATCCGCGGTGCGCCGTGCGGCCCGTGCGGCGCTCGTCGGAACAGTCTGCGAATCCACCCGACGATGTCGTCGAACCATCTCCCGATGCGGCTGATGAGCGGCTGCACCAGTCGCTTCAGGCGCGCGAGGATGTTGAAGAGCGGCTGCAACGCGCGACGCAGCCGCATGAACGCGCTGCCCAGCCGTGCGCCCACGCGCGTGGCGGACAGTGCCGCCTTCGCGGCCGAGATGCCCGCGCTCGCGCCCGCCGTGAAGTAGGCGAGCAGCGCCTCGACGACGAGCATGCCGACGATCGTGCCCATCATGCGACCGATCGCGAACGCGGTGCCGCGGGCGGTCAACGCCTCCATCAGCGAGCGCGCTGCGGCGGCGCCGAGCGAGCCCGCCATGTCGGCGAACTCGGTGCGCATCTGATCGAGCAACCCACGCAGCTCGTCGCGCGTGAAGCCCTCGCCCATGATCCGCTGCAGCACCTCGGAGAGCGACGGCAGCTCCGATGGCGCCTCGGGTGTCGGCTCGAGCCCGCCGGCCTCGGGGCTGTCGGTGCCCTCGCCTTCGGTCGGCGCGGCGCCGCCATCGGGCGTGATCGCGTCGTCGTCGCGCTCGGCGTCCTCCTCTTCCTCGTCGGCCTCCGCGTCCTCCTCTTCCTCGTCGAGCTCCTCCGCGTCCTCCTCGTCGCGGTCCGCGTCCTCCTCTTCCTCGTCGAGCTCCTCCGCTTCGTCGCCTTCCTCTTCCTCTTCCTCTTCCTCTTCCTCGTCGTCGAGCTCCGCCGCATCCTCTTCGTCGTCGAGCTCCGCCCCGCCGCCGTCCTCCTCGTCGAGCTCCGCGTCCTCACCCCCCAGCGCGTCGTCGCGCTCGTCGTCGCGCGCGGCCGCATCGAGCTCCGCCTCGGCAACGTCGTCCTCGCGTTCTTCGGTCTCGGCACCGCCGCTCGGAGGCCCGCGTGCGCGCGGCATCGTGCGCTCGCGCAGCACCACGTCGACGCGCTCGTCGCGACGCTCGCGCGCGCGGCCACGGATCTCCGTCGCATCCTCCGCCTCGTCGGTCGGCTCCTCCGTTGCGCGCTCCTCCTCCGGCGCGCGCGCGACCACCCGCGGGATCCGTCGTCGTCGCCGCACGCCAGGCTCCGCATCCTCCTCCTCACGCGCGACCTCCCCCGCACCCGCCTCGCCCTCGGGCGCTCCACCTTCCGCACCCTCGCGATCACCCCCGCCCTCACCGCCGAGCTCCGGGTCGTCGCTCGTCGCCGGCTCCTCGCCGCTCATCACCCGCAGCCCCCACGCCGCGAGCCGGAACGGCAGCGAGACGAGCCACGCCACCGCCTGCAGCAAGAAGATGATCGTGCCTCCGGTGCTCTCCCACACGCCTTCGACGAGCCCCACCAAGAAGCCCGCAGCCACCTCGGCATTGCCCGCGAAGATGCTCGCGAACAGATCCATCGCCGCGACCTTCTGCGCATCGTCGGCATCGCGCAGCGTCTGCAGGAACGACAGCGCCCCCTGGTACAGCGCGGCCAGCACGAAGTCCGCCGGCGGCGGGATGAACTGCACGAAGCGGATGAACAGATCGAGGATGAAGTTGAGGATCGGCGCCTTGTAGCAGGGTGGCACGAGGTACAGCCACGTCGCGCCGAGGAAGAACGCGACGGTGCCGACCGGCATGAACAGGATCGCCTGCACGATGCCGACCGTGATGTCGAGGAACACCCGCACGTAGTGCAGCAGGTTGCCGATGATGTCGGCGATGCCACGCCACATCGCGAGCGCGCAGTCGATGAAGACCTGCAGCGCGAGACGCAGTGGTGCCGCGATCGCCTGCACGACACCGACCAGCGCATCGACGAGCTCGTTCACGGCCTGCCACGACAACATCGAGTCGATCGTGGCGAGGATGGAGTGCAGCCATCCGCCCACCGTGTCGATGCCGGAGAGCAACAGCGATCGCGCGCCCTGCAGCGCCGCCTGCAGCGGCGGGAGGATCGCGTTCGACAGCGTCTCGGCCGCGCTCGCCAGCCACTCGCCGACCGAGCTCGTCACCTGATCCCACAGGCGCCCCGCCGCGGCCCACAGCTCGGGGATGCTCGCGAAGAAGTCGAAGATCGGCGCGAGCGGGCTCTCGTTGCGCAGCCAGTTCCACGCCTCGCGCGCCGCGTCGAGCAGCGGCCGCACCGCGTCGACGATCGTGTCCCACAGCAGCTGCAAGCCGTCGAGCAGCGCCTGGATCGGATCGATGTTGGGATCGATCCCCAGCGCGACCGCGACATGCCGCCAGATCGTGGCCGCGACATCGCCCAGCGTGTCGAGCACCGTGCTCACCGCCGAGCGGATGCTGTCCCACCAACCGCTCACCGTCTGCGCCACCGAGCTGATGAAGTCGACGAAGCTCTCCAGTGCGTTCAGCTGGTTCTCGGCCTCGGCGTCGCGGCTCTCCTGCAAGAATGCGCGGATCTCCTGGGCGAACGGGCTCGCCAGCAGCTGGTCGAACTTCCCGATCAGATCCTGCAAGAGCGCCTCGAACTGCGCGCAGTCCTCGGCCGCTTCCTCCGGCGTCTGGTCGCGACAGAACTGCTCGTCGTGCAGGTTCGCCAGCGTCTCGCGCAGACGACCGAGCCCGAGCCCGTCGAGCACGTCGTGCAGCCAGCCACCGAGCGTCTCTGCGGCCCAGCGGATCGGCGCCATCAGCCCGCTCTCGACCAGATCGGCCAGCTCCGGACAGTGCATGCGCAAGAACGCCATCAGCCCGTGCTCGAGCAGGTCGTCGAGCGTGTCCACGACGTCGCGGCAACCCTCCTCGAGCTCGTCGAGCGCCTCGTGCAGCGTATTGCGCAGATCCTCGACGCCCTCGTCGATCGTGCGGTGCAGATCGTCGGCCCACTCGTCGACGTCGGCCTGCACGTCGTCGAGGAACTCGTGGATGTCGTCGCGCCACTCGCGGGCGATGTCCCCGAGCTCGCCGGGCAGGTTGTCGGCGATGAAGTCGAGCCCGTCGCGCAGTAGATCGAGCGTGCCGACGATCGCGTCGTGCGCCGCGTCCACCAGCGCATGCGCGAAGGCGGCCGCCGCATCGAGCAGGCGATCGATCGCGTCCTTGCAGCTCTGGATGAAGTCTTCGATCCAGCTCATCAGATCCGCGAGCCGCTCGCGCAGCCAGTCGATGCCGCGCTCGTACCAGCTGCGATCCTCGCTCTCGTCGGCCTTGCGCTCGACGCGGGTGCGCGCGGAGGTCCAGTTCTGGTCGGCCTCCGCCTGGGCATCGCGCATCGTGTCGCCCGCACGCGTCTCGGCGTCCTCGGCGAGCGCGTCGACGTGTTCGAGCTTGTCGTCGACCAGCGTCTGCGCCTCGGTGGTGCGCACCTCGACGTGATCGTCGAGCGCGGTCTGCCACTCGGTGCGGCGCTCGCCGACCCCGGTCTCGCCCTCGCGCAGCGTCGCGTCGCGCTCGCTCGTCGCGCGACGGCACAAGGCCGTGAAGTCGCGCTCGCTGCTCTCGATGCCGCCGTCGATGCGCGCACGGCTCAGGTCCTGCGCCTCGGCAGTCGCACGCACCTCGGCGATCTCCGCATCGCGCACCACGACCACCTCGTCGATCGCGAGCACGCCCGCGTTCGCGTCCGTCGCGATGTGCTCGCGCTCGGCCTCGGCGACCATCGCGTCGACGTCGAGCTCGGGGATCGCCAGCTCGTCGAGCTCCACGTCGTGGCCCTCGGTCGGGTCCTCGTGCGGCGCCAGCTCGTCCTCGCCGAACTCCTCGAGCGAGCCCGTGCGTGCCGTCGCCGCGTCGGCGGTGACGCGCCCGATCGTGCTCGTGTGATCGGTGCTCGCGCGCGACGCGTCCGCAAGGCCGGTGCGGTCGACGGTCGGCGCCTCCTCGGCATCCGGCGTGTACCCGGCCACGACGCGATCGACCTCGCGATCGACCTCGGCGGTCCGTGCCCTTCGCTCGGCCTCGGCTTCGGCATCGAGCGCACCGCGGTCAACGCGGGCGGCAGGGCTGCTGGGGAACAGGAGCTCGAGCACGCGACGGATCGTCCCCAGCGTGCTGTCGTCGGGCTCCACGATCGCGGGGTCCTCGCTCGGCTCCGCGTCGCGCGTCTCCGGCACCTCCAGCTCGGGGCCCGCCGCGAAGGGATGCTCGCCATCGGCCGTCGCGCTGCCGGGACACGGCGTCACGCTGTGCTCGTCCGCGGAGCTCGTGCCCGCGTCGAACGTCGCATCGGTCTCGTCGACGACCGCATCGACGTCGGCGCGACGATCGACCGACGGCGGCAACCCGCCCTCGCCCTCGCCTTCACCTGCTTCGTCGATCGCAGTCGCGTCACGCTCGCCGACGCTCGCCGGCTCGCCCTCGATCTCGCTCGCCTCGCCTGCGGGCAGGGCGGGCGCGGGCGCCTCGTCCGGGGGTCCGCGCGCACGCGGGCGTTCGGGCTCGCGCGGGGCAGCGACGCTCGTGTCCGCGGAGCCACGCGCAGGGTCGAGCGCGGCGTCGATGCGGGGCCCCGGCTCGAGCACCTCGCCACCCAGCGGCGGGCCGAGCTCGGGCCGGGGATCCCGGGGCGCTGCGTGTGCACGGCGCAGTGCGATCGCACCGCCCGGTAGACGCGCGAGCACGGGTGCTCGCGGTGCGAAGGCCGAGGGCGGCACGAGGCTGGAGATCCGCTCGGCCTCGCGCTCGGCCGGGTGGTGCTCCGCCACGATCAGCGGAGCGCCGGGCGGCGCGTCCGATTGCTGCATCACGTGCACGAGCTCGTGCCGCAACGTGGCCGCCTCGGGCTGGTGCGTGTCCACGACGATGTCGTTGCCGCGGGTCGCCGCGGTCGCGCCGAGCCGCTCGAGCAGCGAGCACGCCGCCGGACCGCTGTGCACGCGCACCTCGTCGAAGCGACCGCCCAGCTCGGCTTCGTGGCGCTCGCGATCGGCGAGCTGCGCACCCGGCTCGGCGATCGCCCGCTGCCATGCGCGCGCGAGCCCATCGTCGTCGTCGTCGCCCGTCGCCGAGTGCAGTCGACCGAGCAGCGACACGACCGCGGGACCCTCGGCGTGCTCGGGCTCGGGCTCGGCCTCGCGCGGTGCCGGCTTCGCGCGGGTGGGCGTGCGCTGCGGGGCCAGATCGCGCGAGGGTGCGCGTGCGCTGGTGCGGGGCAGCGCCTGCTTCATCGCAACCCCCCGAGGATCGCCTGGGCGATCGCGACGCCGATCGTCTGCGGCAGGCCCTGCGGATCGACGCACACGGGCGCGCACTGGATGCTCGGCACACCGCCCTCGCCGCTCGCGAATCGTGCGAGGGCGAGCGGATCGCTGGTCAACGCGCGCGCCAGCTCGTGCTCGCACGCGAGCGCGATCGCGTGGCGACGCGCGGCCGGGAAGCCCTCGAGCTCGAGCGCTTCGATCGACAGCGAGATGCGTGCGGGCGTCATGGCATCCACCCGCGGATCTCGTGCGGCGGGAGGCTGCGCGCGAGCTTGGCGTACTCGAGCCGCGCCGCCTCGAGCACGCGCTGCATGTCGACCGCGACGCCGGCATCGGCGGCGAGATAGGCCGCGTTGCGGGCGATGCTGCGGATGTTGCCGCCGGTGACCGAGAGCTGCGCGAGCCGTGCGAAGTCGAGCTCGGCGAGCGGCACACCCGAAGGGAACATGCCCCGCCAGATCCGCTCGCGCAGCTCGGCGTCGGGGAACGGGAACTCCACCACGAACTGCACGCGGCGCAGGAACGCGTCGTCGATCGACTTGCGCAGGTTCGTGGTGAGGATCGAGAGCCCGCCGTATGCCTCCATGCGCTGCAGCAGGTAGCTGACCTCGATGTTCGCGTGCCGATCGTGGCTGTCCTTCACCTCGGTGCGCTTGCCGAACAGCGCGTCGGCCTCGTCGAACAGCAGGATCGCGCCGCCCGACTCGGCGGCGTCGAAGACCCGGCGCAGGTTCTCCTCGGTCTCGCCGATGTACTTGCTCACCACCGCGCTGAGATCGATGCGGAACAGATCGAGCCCGAGCTCGCAGGCGATCGCCTCGGCGCCCATCGTCTTGCCCACGCCGGAGGGGCCCGCGAAGATCGCCGACGTTCCGTGGCCGCGCTCGCCGTGCTCGGACAGGCCCCAGTCGTAGTGCACGCGCGCCTTGTTGCGCACCTGCCCGACGAGCGCACGCAGCGTGCGGTGCTGAGACTCGGGCAGCACGAGCCGCTCGAACCCGTGCTGGGGGATCACGCGCTGCGCGAGATCCTCGAGGCGCGGCCGCGCTTGCTCGCGACACGCTCGCCACAGCGACGTCGCCACCGGCTCGGCGACCTTGCGGACGGCGAGCTGCGCCGCCGCGCCGCGGATCGACCCGGCGTCGAGTCGGAACTGCGCCACCAGCTTGCCGAGCTCGGCGTCGTCGATCGCCGCGTCGGCGACGGCCTCGCGCCACAGCCCGAGGTTCTCCGCGAAGCCGGGATCCGGCACACGCACGCGTGCGACGGCGCGCTCGAACACCGGCGCCGCCTCGCGCCCCACCAGCACGAGCGGCGCCTGCAGCCGCGCCGCGAGCTCGAGCGCGGCACGTTCGGTCGCGCGCTCGCGTCCGGCATCGAGATCCAGCACGAGCGCGAGTGGAGCGAGCCTGGCTTCGCGCTCGAGCAGGTGCACCAGCTCGTCGCGCTCGAGCGCATCGACCGGCACCTCGGCCGCCTGCAGCCGCAGGCTCGTGAGCCCGAATCGAGCACCCGCGCGCGCCGCCACCATGAGCGCGGCGTTCGGGAGATCCGCGACGAGCTGCACGAGCGGCGCACGCTCGCTGCGGAGCAGCGCACACACCTCGTCGACGATGCGTTCATGGCTGCGCGCGAGCGAGTGTCCGGCCTCGATCGGTTGCACTCGCCGTGCGATGCGGGGCTCGAGCATCTCGACGCCCATGAGCGCATGCAGCACGCGCTCGTCGATCCGCAGCGAGCGCTGCGTGAGCACCTCGCCATCGCCGAGCACGACCAGTCGATCGCGGCGCAGCGGACGATCGGGTGCGAGCGCATCCCAGTGCGCGCCCTCGAGCATCGCGATCGCCAGCCCGAGCGTGGGCCACGGCCGCGCCGGATCGCCGTGGGCGGTGGCACAGGCCTTCGCGATCGTCGGCTCGAGCTCGATGCCGGCGGTGAGCACCAGCGTCGCGGTCTCGAACGGCGTGAGTGCGAAGCTGCGCACGATGTGGCCGAGCGCGCTCGTGGCCGGGGGCTCGATGCGCGACTCGACCGCGGCACCGAGGGGCTTCTTGCCGCCGCGCTCGAGCTGTCGGCGCACGATCGCGAGTGCAGCCGCGAGGGCCTCGCGATGCGGACGCTCGCGCTCGTCACCCGCGCTCGCGCTCTCGCGTTCGGCGAGGCGGGGACCGGGCGGCGTTGCGATGCGCATCGTCATGGCACGGTGACGGCCGGAGCATCGTAGCTGCCGCCGGCGCCGAGCGTCGGCAGGCTCGCCGCGCCGTCGACACGCACGCGCGCGAGCCAGTCGCCGGAGGCGAGGCCCGCGACGGTGAACACCACGTCGCCGGCGACGAGTCGCCACAGCGTGGTGCCGATGCGCGCGCTGCCGGAGAGCGACGCGAGCTGGAGCTCGACCTGCTGGGTCGCGTCGGGCACCGGCGCCACGGTGAGTCGCACGTCGAAGCGCCCACCGCCGAGCGGCGTGACCGAGACGGGCGTGACCGTGGGCACGATCGCGATCGCCAGCGCGTTCGACTCGGGGCCGTCGCGCAGATCTTCGACCGCGCTCTCGTCGACGTCGACGCGATGCAGCACCTGCAGCGCGACCACGCCGGCACGCAAGCCGAGTGCGCCGGTCAGCGGGAACACGATCGCGCCCGGACGCAGGGCGGTGGCGGGCACCGCGAAGGTCTGCCCCCCGATGCGCAGCCACGTGGACGCGCCGCGCAGTCCGCTGCCTTCGACCACCAGCGTCTGACCGATCGCGACGACGGGCTGCGTGCTGCCCTCGGCGTGGGCGCGACGCAGACGCGGCGCGACCGAGGGCACGACGGTGATGCCGGTCGCGGCGATCGGCAGCGACTCGCCCGCGCGCACGTCGGCGTCGAGCAGCACCACGCTCGCCTGGTACGAGACCGAGAGCCCATAGTACGACTGGTTCAGCATCGTCCACAGCCGCGCGAGGTTCTCGAGATCGAGCGACTCGGGCGTGAAGTGCACGCGCTCGAGCTGATCGCCCAGATCGGCACGCGCGAGCACGTGATCGGCCGCGAGCCCGTCCACGAAGTCGCGGATCGACGCCTGCGTGAGCACGGGCGTCGCGTGCAGATCGGTCATCACGAGCCCGGCGAGCCGCTCGGCATCGTAGGTGCCGGACTCGCCGACGAAGCTGAAGAGGAAGTGCAGCTCGAGTGCGAGGCGTGGTCGCGTGGACACGCTGCCGTCCTCGCGGCGCGTCGGCAGATCGAGGTTGCGCAGCTGCGCGTGCGGGACGATGCGGTAGAGCTTGAGGTAGACGCCGGGATCCGGCTCGCTCGTCGGGTGCGTGGTGCTGACCGCGAAGCCGCTCAAGTTGTTCGCGGCGAGCAGCGCGGTGATGCGCGCCTCGAGCACGGCGGTGACGGTCGCGATGGCGAGGGTGTTGCTCATGGCTTGCGGGACCGTGCGGCGAGGTAGTCGGCGAGCGCATCCGAGCTCGGTGCGGCGACGGGCGCGACGGGACGCGGCGTGCTCGGAGGCTCGACGCGCACGAGCACGCGACCGATCGCGACGTGCACGACCGGCGCGGCGGCGGCGTGCTCGGCCTCGGCACGCTGTGCCGACGCGCTCGCGATCACCGGTGCGGCCGTGGGCGCGCGACTCGGCGCCGCGGGCTGGGGATGCGGCACGATCGCGGGTGCGCGTGGGCTCGGACGCGCTGGCGCATCGGCCTGGCGACGCGGCACCGGTGCTGCGGGTGTCGGCGCGGGCACGTCGTCGGCGCGCGGCGAGACGACGACCGGCGCAGGCACACGAGCAGGCGCGACGACCGGCGCGGGCGCGATCGTGTGCTCGTGCACGACGATGCGCTCGTGGTGCGCACGCTCGTGCGTGACCGTGTGCACCTCGGGTGGGCTCACCGCGGGCACGACCGCTGGCGCGCGCGTCGGTGTCGTCGGCGGCGGCGTCACGAGCACCCGCTCGATGCGCTCGACGGGTGGCGTCACGCGCACCGTCTCGCGCACCGCGGGCGCGACGGTCGGAACGGAGGCGCTCGGACGCGCGGCGGATCGCGGCGCACGCGACGAGGGCGAAGGCGGTGCGCGCTCGGGCTCGCTCGGTGTGACGGGCTCGGCGGCAGGCACGGTCCACATCGCATCGACCGGTCGCACGAGCGGCGCGGGTCCGACGGAGGTCCCGAGCGCGCGCGCGGCGAGCAGCTCGAGCACGTTCACAGCACCCCCACCCGCTCGAGGTAGAAGCGCCGCCGCTCGGGCCCGAGCGCGAGGATCTCCGCCTCGCTCCACCCGTACGCACGCGCGAGCGCGTCGACGATCGCGAGCAGCCGCCGTGCCTCGAGCTCGAGCTCGCGCCACACGTAGTCGCCGACGTCGAAGCTCGCGACCCACTCGTGTCCACACGCGGCGCAGGCGAGCGCGAGCCGGATGTCCGCGAGCGGATCGATCCGTGCGAGCTCGGCGGCGACGGCCTCGCGCACCTCGATGGGCAGACGCGCGGCCGCGACCGCGTCACCCTTGCGCGACGCCGAGAGCACGCAGCGCTCGAGCAAGGTCTGCTCGGCATCGGACTGGTCGTGGCTGCGCTCGACCGCCCACAGATCGAAGCTGGTCGGCACACGCAGGCGCAGCTCCACGCCGTCGTGCTCGAGCGAGTGGGTCTCGACCGGCGCGTCGTCGGATACGGGCAGCATCGCCGCGAGATCGAGCTCGAGCTCGAGATCCGTCGCGCAGCTCGGGCACGCCGCGTGCGAGGCCGCGTGCGTGCCCCACGTCGCGCAGCGCACCTGCACGAGCTCGGCATCGCGGCGCCCGATCGGCAGCGCGGCGATCTCGTCGGCGCTGCGCGACGATGCGGTGGCGACGATGCCGACCGCGCGTGTCGTCGCCGACGCGCGGCGATATGCCTCCCACAACGCCACGATCTCGGCGGCGACCAACGCGGTCATGCCGGGCTCACTGCGGCTCGAGGTAGCTGGGCTCGTCGGGCTCGTTCACGGAGACGTCGCGCTCCCAGCCCTCGTTCTCGAGCTTGATGCTCTGGATCGCGACCCCGTTCGCGCTCGCATCGAGCTCGGGCAGCGCCTGGAACTCGCTCACCCAGGCGCGCGCGATCTTGTAGGCGATCACGAGCTGACCGGCCTCGTTGTAGAGCTCGAGGATGACCTCCTTGCGGAAGTCCTTGAGCGAGACCTCGCCGCCGGGGCCCGCTCCGAAGTTCCACACCTTGTTCGCCCACTGCTCGAATTCCTTGTCGTGGGTGACGCCGCGCTCGAGCGTGATCGCCTCGAACTTCGTCTGCCCCGGCGAGCGGAACACCGTGCTCGGATCGCCGCCGCTGCGGTGCTCGACGACCTCGGTCGTGCGCTTGAGCGCGCTGACCTTGCTGACGCCGGCGACGTAGCGGCCGTCCCACTTCACGCGGAACTTGAAGTTCTTGTAGGGGTCGAAGCGGTGGGTGTTGACGGTGAACTGGGCCATGGCTTCCTCGGGTCACGCAACCTGCGCGACGATCTGCTGCAGCTTGATGAAGACGAACTCCGCGGGCCGCAGCGGCGCGAACCCGATGATGACGTTGACGATGCCGCGCTCGATGTCGCCGGGCGTCGTGGTCTCGGCGTCGCACTTCACCAGGTAGGCCTCGCGGGCGCTCTTGCCCGCGAACGCGCCCTGGCGGAAGAGCGTGTGCATGAACGCACCGATCGACGTGCGCAGCTGGCCCCACAGCGGGAAGTCGTTGGGCTCGAACACCGCCCACTGCGTGCCGCGATAGAGGCTCTCGTGCAGGTAGAGCGCGAGCCGGCGCACGCCGAGGTACTTCCACTCGGAGGCGAGCGCATCGGCACCTCGCAGCGTGCGTGCGCCCCACACGACGCTGCCGTACACGGCGAAGCGACGCAGCACGTTGATGCCGAGCGAGTTGAGCCGGCCCTGCTCGGCGTCGGTCGTGCGCGTGCGCAGATCGGGCACGGCGGCGAGGTTGGTCTCGATGCCGGCCGGCGATTTCCACACGCCGCGCTGCGCATCGGTGCGCGCGATGACGCCCGCCACGGTGCCCGACGGCGGGAACGCGCGCAGCCGGCCCTCTTGCAGAGGATCGGGCGCCATGACCTCCGGGAAGTAGAGCGCGGCGTTGTTGCTGCGCCGGATCGGCAGCGCGTTCGCACCGGTGATCGCCGCTGCAGCCGTGCTCCAGTCGCTCGGCGGGTCCACGATGAGGAACGCACGTCGCTGCTCGCACAGGAGCGACGCCGCATCCCAGAGCGCGGCCGCACCGGCGTCGCTCGTCGCCCAGCCGCCGGTGAGCGGGATGCACAGCAGGTTGAAGATGTCGGCGTTGCGCAGCGCATGCATGCCGGTGCGCGTGGCCTCGTCGCCGAGGATGTCCTCGATCCGCGGCGGCTCACCGTCGGCCCCGTCGACGAACGGCTGTGCCGTCGCGGACGCATCGACCGCCGTCGCCCCCGAGTCGGTGACGCGGACCGCGAGCGCCGACGAGCTCGCGAGCACGTCGGCCAACGTGCGCGGGCCGGCGACGAGCGTGACGCCGTGGTGGGTCTCCTCGGCGACGGTGTTGCCGTCGCCGTCGACCTCGCGGACGATGAGGTGGAACGTGCCGGCCGCCGCGTCCTGCACGCTGGTGCGCACGCGCAGGCTGTTGCCCCACGCACCGGGGTTCGCGGCCTCGAGCGTGAACGTGCCCAACGCGGCGGGCGCGGTGACGCGGACGGTGGCGGCGAGCGGGATCGCATCGGCGGTGTCCTCGTCGCGGTTCGGCACGCGCACGATGAGCGCCTCACCACCGCCGTTCAGGAAGTAGTGGCGCACGGCGTGGGTCATCGCGCTGGTCGGGGACAGCCCCCCGAACAGCCGGTCGAACGCGCTGAAGCTGTCGACGAGCGTGGGCACGTCGATCGGCCCGCGTAGCGCGGCGCCGACGAACGCGGTGAGCGAGGTCGACACGCCGCTGATCGAGCGACTGCCGCTGGGCAGCTCTTGGATGTAGACGCCGGGGGCGGTGAGCGCGAGGGCCATCGGAAGCGACTCCTGCTTGCGAGTGAGGACGGAAGTGATCGATCACTGACCGGCGAGCTGCTGGAACTGCAGCATCACGAACTCGGCGGGCTTGAGCGGCGCGAATCCGACGATGACGTTGACCACGCCGCGCTCGATGTCGGCGCTCGTGGTGGTGGTGGCGTCGCAGCGCACGAAGTAGGCCTCGTTCGCGCTCTTGCCCTGGAACGCACCCTGACGGAACAGCTGGCGCATGAACGCACCGATCGAGGCGCGCAGCTGACCCCAGAGCGGCTCGTCGTTGCCCTCGAACACCGCCCACTGCGTGCCGCGGCGCAGGCTCTCCTCGATGAAGAGCGCGATGCGACGCACCGCGAGGTACTTCCACGGCGACGCGAGCGTGTCGGCGCCGCGCGCCGTGCGAGCGCCCCAGATCAGCGCGCCGGCGGGCGCGATGCGACGCAGCGCATTGACGCCGCGTTCGTTGACGATGCCGCTGTCGACGTCGGTGACGTCGGCGGCGAGCGCAGCGACACCGGCCAGCGTGGCATCGAGCCCCGCCGGGGATTTCCACACGCCGCGCTCGCCGTCGACGCGCGCGATGACCCCCGCGACGGCGCCGCAGGGCGCGAACGTGCGCACGCGGTTGTCCTCGAGCGGATCGGCCGCGCGGATCGCCGGCCAGTAGTACGCGGCATCGTGGCTGCGCAGCGCGTCGTAGCCACCGGTGAGCGCGGCCGCAGCGGCGGCGTCGGTCCACGCCGCGGGCGGATCGATCAAGAGGATCGCGCGTGCACGCTGGCTGAACGCGAGCGCGTCGCCGAGCACTGCGAGGGAGATGTCGCTGCCGCGCGCGGGCGGAGGCACGCACACGAGGTTGACGATGTCGGCGAGCGCGAGTCGCTCGATCGCGGCGGTGTAGTCGGTGTTGCTGCCGGTCCCGCCGTCGACGGCGGCGCCGAAGCTCTGCCGCTCGACCTCGATCGGGCGATCGTCAGACGCGGTGGTGAGGCGCACGAGCGCGGACTGCTGCTCGAGGATCCGCCCGACCCAGCGCGACGCGTCCTCGACGACCGAGACGTGCAGGAACTGTTCGCGCACGAGGATCGCAGCAGCGAGCGCAGCGGCCTGTCGCACCGGATCGCCGATCGTGAGCGCAGCGGCCTCGGCGACCGTGTCGACCTCGTCGATGGTGAGATGGAACGTGTCGTCGTCGGCGGTCTCGTCGACCTCACCGGTGGTGCCGTGCGAGACGGTGACGCGCAGCGCCGAGCCCCAGGCTCCGGGATCGGCGGCCCGCAGCACGAAGTTCGAGGCCCCGTCGACGCCGGCGATCGACGTCGTCGGCGTGGTCGCACCGGTGGCGACGCGACTGACGAGCGCCTGTCCGCCGCCATTGGCGAAGAACTGCGACACCGCGTAGCCGAGCTCCGATGCGGCCCACAGCCCGCCGCATCGCCGTTGGAAGTCCGCGAACGAGAAGCACGCGATCGGCTCGGTCACCGAGCCACGCCGCGTCCGCCCCACGAACGCGGTGACCGAGGTCGCGACCGCAGTGATCGTCCGACTGCCACTCGGCAGCTCCTCGATGTACACGCCGGGATACGTCGGCTGCACGGGCATTGGGGACTCCCTCCGATGCGCAGTCGGTCCGCGACTGCACGGCAAGCCTACACGCCGTGCACCGATGATGGAAGCCGGTGCGCGGCGATCGATCGGCCAGCAACCAATAGCGACCGCGGGTCCTTCTCGGCCAGCACTCGGACCCGGGTCATTCGCCCCTTGCTCGCGGCGGCTGGCACCAACCCGCGCAGGACTTCATCGCTGATTCACTTCACTTCGGCATCGGCACTACAAGCTCGTGGCGTCGACCGACTCAGCGAGGAAACCTCGTGCTTCGTGCTTCGCTCGAATCCTGCATGGCGTTTGCTCGTCGTTCTGCTTTGCTCGTCGGCTCGCGCTCTCTTCAAACCCCAGCAGACCTGGCCGGGGCACTCCGTTACTGGCGTTCCTTCGATATTCCTCGATGCGAGCCACGAGCCTAGCACCGTGGGCGCGCGTCGTCATCCGCTCGGGTATCGTCGGGTGCACATGTCTCTGCCTCGCGTGCTCGCTGCATCGGCCCTGCTCTCGCTCGCGTTCTCGTGCAAGCCGGAGCACGGCGCATCCACGACCAGCCCGCTGACGAACGATCCTCCGATCACCAGCGCACCGACACCGAAAGCGCCCGCGACGTCCGAAGCTCCGCCCGCGCTGACCCCCGAGCAGCAGGAAACGTGGGCGCAGCTCGCCGGCGAGCTCGAGGGTCGGCGCTCGGTGGTGATGAAGTACGGCGAGCTGCGCTACACGGCCGACGGCCCGATCGCACACGATGCCGGCGGCCAGCCGGCGTGGGACACGGTCCCGATGCTCGACGCGTCGGGCCAGCGCTTCCGCGTGCGCATCGAGGCACGCGGCAGCCAGACCAACCTGCTCGTGTGGGTCGACATGAAAGATCTCGCGCCGCAGATCTTCCGCGAGGTCACGCTCGAGGCCGGCACCGGCAAGCCGAAGATCGGCGACGGCGGAGTCGATCTCGCGCCGGGCGAGCAGATCGAGATCATCGAGCAGAAGGGCGAGCGTGTGCACGTGCGCACCCGCGATGGCCGCTTCACCGGCTGGATCGACGCGAACGCCCTCGATCCGAGCTACGAGCCCAAGCCGTTCGCGCGACCGATCCTCGACGTGCTCTTGCCCGGCAAGACCGCGATCGCGGTGCGCCCGAACGGTCCACCCCTCCTCACGCTCGCGCCGATCGAGAACGGCAAGTGGGAAGGCCACGTGCTGCAGGAGCCGAAGGGCGCGTGGCTGCTCGTCGAGCACGTCGAGTTCTGCCACCCCACCGTGCGCGTACGCGGCTGGGTGAAGGCGAAGGCGGTCCTTCGCGTGACGCCCGACGACGCCGGCTTCGGATGCGGCGGTGCGAAGGGCACGGTGCCGTTCGCGTGGGGCGAGCTCGAGAGCGCCCCGGTCGTCGAGCTCGCTGCGGACACGCGGCTGTACTCGCCCGAAGGCGAGCTCGTGGGTCGCACGCTCGGCCCCGCGAAGCTGCGCAAGAGCCCTGATGGGCTCGTGCGCGTGCCGACCTTCTGGGGCGCGGTGCCGGTGAAGACCGAGCCCTAGATCCTCACGGTCCGGCGTCCGCGGTCCAGCCGTCGAGGATGTGGTGATCCTCGAGCGTCGTCGAACGATAGATCGACACGTGCGTCCACGAGTCGTGGCCGTCGCCGGTGTACGGGATGCCCTCGGTGCTCCAGCCGGCGGAGTCGGACCAGTAGCGCACGTTCACGCCGTCGTACGAGCCGATCACTTCCGCGATGCCGGTGATCTCGTCGCTCTGGATCGCACCGATGAGCCACATCAGCCACTGCCGCGACGCGGGCCAGTCCATGCCGATGTCGATCGCGGCCGCGTGCCACTCGCACACCGGCACGTTGGCGGCGCCCTCGAGCGAGTAGTCGTCGCTCGGCAGGTTCGCGGCCGGCACGTGGAAGCCGTAGGTGTGGTTCGCATCGCCGCAGATGCCGAGGAACGAGCCGCCGATCGTGTCCTCGAGGCGATTGCGCTCGAGCGTGAGCGCAGGCGCGGGCGTGCACGGCGACTCGCACACGTTCTCGAGGTTGTGCCCGCACACGCCGTCCAGACAGAGCAGATCTCCGCAGCAGTCCTCGCCGTTCTTCGTCGTGCACGTCGCACCTTCGAGGCCGCAGCACACCTGCCCGAGCGAGGTCGTGTCGCACTCGAGATCGCCACAACACTGCGCGGTGTCCGTGCACGGTGCGGTGACCTCGAGGCACATCGGGCCTTCGCTTCCCGCGGTGGTGCCGTCATCGTCGTTCGCGCCGCTCGACTCGGGCGCGGCGGTCGTCGCCGGCGGATCGGTCTCGGCCCCGCCTTCGCTGCCGCTGCTCGTGTCGCTCGCACCGGCCCCGCCGGTGGTGGTCACGGCAGACGAACCCTCGTCGGGCTCCCACGCATTGCTGCTGCCGTCGCCACCGACGCTGCCGCACGCACTCCCGACGAGCAGCACGATCGTCCATTTCTGCATGGCCTGCCTCCCGATGCGGAGCACACCACGCCGCGCCCGTGCTTTCATTCCGCAGTTCTGGCTACGTAGAAGCGCGCACGCCCTCGTGCGCCGTCCGCGTGTCCGTGCGCACGAAGAAAGCCGTGATCCGGAAGGCACCGACGGAAGTCTCGGACGATGGAGATCCGCCATGCGCCCGAATTCCCTGCTGCTCTGCGCGTCACTGTCGTTCGCCTGCTCGAGCGGCGACACCTCGGCGACGGGCGACACCTCGGGCGGAACGAGCGGTAGCAGCTCCGGGGCGAGCTCGACGACGGCCGACGCGGACACGAGCGGCACGACGGGCACAGGCTCGTCCGGAAGCGTCGACGAAGCCTCCGACAGCGCGACCTCCGAGGACGACGGCTCGAGCAGCACCGGGCCCGAGCTGCCGCGCGAGTGCGACGACGGCATCGACAACGACGGCGACGGCTTCACCGACTGGCAACGCGATCTCGGCTGCTGGGGTCCCGCCGATCACGGCGAGGCTGCGCTGCCACGGGATGAAGAGGACGGCTTCACGACGTTCGAGATCGCCGCGGACAGCGTCGCGATCTACGTGAGCAACGACGGCAGCGACGACGCCGACGGGCTCACCCCCGAGACCGCGGTCGCGACGATCGTGCATGCCGCCGAGCTCGTGCGCGACGGCGAGCACGACTTCATCCTGCTGCACCGCGGCGACACGTGGCGCGGTGCGCAGCTCGGCCGCTTCCTTTCGGGCCGCGATGCCGAGCACCCGCTGGTCGTCGCCGGCTGGGGCGACGCGCTGGAGCTGCCGCGCGTCGAGCTCGCGGCGCCCTTCATCGACCACGACGGTCACGCACGGAGCAACGTCGCGATCGTCGGTGTGCACTTCGTCGCGTATCCCGGCGATCCCGACGACGAGGGCTTCACCGGCGCACCGGAGAACGTGCTGCGGTACGTCGGCGGCGGCTCGGGCCTGCTCGTCGAGGGCTGCCACCTCGAGTACGGCGAGATCGTGATCGGCAGCTACGGCGAAGGCAACCTCTACTCCGGCATCGAGATCCGCCGCAACGTGATCGAGCGGGCGTACCACGCGAACACGTGCCAGCCGGGCAACCCCAACGGCAACTACGACTACCGCCCCTCCGGGATCTACGCGACCCACGTCGAGGCCCTGACGATCGAGGGCAACGTCTTCGACCACAACGGCTGGAACCCGGAGGAGGTCGAGTCGGCGTGCGCGACGATCTACAACCACAACCTCTATCTCAACGGCAACGACATCGTCATCCGCGACAACGTGCTCGCGCGGGCGTCCTCCATCGGCATCAAGCTGCGCTCCGACACGACCGGCGAGATGACCGGCACGGTGGTCGAGAACAACCTGTTCGTCGAGGGCGAGATCGGCATCTCGGTCGGCGGCAACACCGAGGAGCCGCATCGCTTCGTCGACACCACGATCACGCGCAACGTGATGACCGACATCGGGCGCGACACGCCGACCGGGCGCGGGCTCGCGTGGGGCATCGAGGTGTCTGACAACGACGGGCTCGCGCTGACCGACAACCTGCTGCTCAACACCCGCTTCCCGGAGCTGGCGAACGGCTACGGTGTGCAGATCGGCGGCGGCAGCGGGCGCGACTACGAGATCGCCGGCAACCTGTTCTGGCGGCTCGGCGACCGTGCGCTGCAGGTGTTCGCCGCGGGCGGCCACGAGAGCATCGCGATCACCGACAACGAGCTCGTCGATCCCGAGCTCGACGCGGTGCTCGTCGATCACCGCGGAGGCTTCGGCGCCTTCGACTACTCGGCGAATCGCTACCACGCGAGCGCACCCGCCGACGCATGGTTCTCGCTCGGCAACCAGGGCGAGACCGACATCGGGGGCTGGCGGAGCGCGAGCGGCGAGGCCGATGCGCAGGAGATCGCGCTGCCCGCCTACGACGAGCGCGATCTCGAGGGCTACGCGACGGCGATCGGTGCCGGCAGCACGCTCGAGGAGTTGCTCGCGCTCGCGCGGCAGCAGACGCGGTTGACCTGGCGCGAGGATCTCACCGCGCCGGTCATCAACGACTGGATCCGCGCCGGCTTCGCCCGCTAGAGCACGATCCCGCAGTTGCGGTCGTTCATGCCGTCGATCGGGTAGGCGAGCACGAAGTCGAAGCACATCTCGTCGGCCGTGCCCTCGCCGAAGCCCACCGGCTGCGGGCCCGGGTTGTCGTAGGTGCACGTCGTGGTCAGCGACTCGCCGCGGTGGACCACGATCTCCTCGTCGAGGAAGTACATCAGCTGGTTCTGGAAGTTGAACGCGACGTCGACGATGGTCTCCGTCACTCCGCCGCTGCGATGCAGCTCGGTCTTCATCGCGCGCCCGAGCTCGTGCATGTGCGGAGATGCGCCGATGATGTGTACTTCCTCGGGCCAGAACACGGTGTTGAGGAAGCCGCAGTTGCCGACCTCCTGGTGATCGTCGGCGCCCGCGGGGATGTTGATGCCGACCGTGCCCATCGTGATGATACCGGCGGTCTGCGGCTCGGGGGTGTCGGCGACACAGAACGCGACGCCGCTGCGATCGTTCGCGTCGTCGTAGTGCGCGGTGTTGTGGTAGTGGACCTGCAGGATGAAGGTGTCGTCGGGGCCCGCGAGCTCGAGACCGACGCCCTCGGGCATCATCACGTTGCCGCCGCCCGGTGCCCATCCGGCGACGAACTGCGCGGAGACCTGCAACGACACGTCGCAGGGATACACGCCGCCGTCGGGCTCGTTGCCGCCGTGCGTGCGATAGAGGATCCAGTGGTGGATCACGCGCTCGTCGTCGATGATCGGCGCCCACGCCAGCGCCTGCGTCGGCTCGGTGAAGCCGGGTCGGAACGAGAAGCACTGGTAGAGGTCGTCGGCGCCCTGGGCCGGGACCGCGAACGGTGCGTTGCTGCCGTCGGCGTGCGCACGGATCTCGAAGCTCGCGTCGCAGGGCAGCGCATCGGGGCCCTCGGGCTCGCCGTCGGTGGGATCGGGCAGCTCGCCGCAGTCGGCGTCGGGATCCGCGGGCGCGCCGGCGGCGATCCAGTCGAGGATCGTCGTGCGCTCGTCGTCGGTGATGTCGCCCGAGGGCGGCATCGGCGAGAGCTCGGCGGTGATGCGATCGGCGACGACCTCGTAGACCTTGCGCGACGGATCGGACGGCGCGGGCACCTGCAGATCGCCCCAGCTCGCCAGCGGCATCGGGGCCCCGAACGCCGGCGCGGCACCGTGGCACATGCTGCACGCGCGCGTGAAGGCATCGGCCACGTCGCACGGCATGCCCGGCATCGCCTCCGGCCCGTCGTCGCCCGAGTCGCCGTCGTCGTCGTCCGGTGCGTCGCTGCTGCCGTCGTCGGCGTCGTCACCGGACGGATCGCCGCCGTCGTCCGGTGGGTCCGCGTCGGCGTCCGACGACGGCAGACAGCCGGCCGGGGTGCGGCAGAGCGCGGGCAGATCGTCGGCGCCGGTGCCGGCGCTGCACCCCGCGGCGAGCGCGAGCACGGCCAGCGTGATCCCGAAGAGTGGTCGCATCCGCATGCACCCGCCGACTGCAACGCATGTGCCCCGCGGGCGAGCACGAGCAACGCCGCGTGATCGCGGTCACGATCACGCGCACGCTCCAGGCCCGCCCACCGCCGCGGATGCGCTCGGCCTGTGCGTTGCGCGAAGCGGTTGGGCGATGTGCACAGACGGCGATCGACGGAGCCGTGAGCCCCCGCACCGCTGGCCGCGGGATCGATAGCCCCGCGGCGGACACTGGAGAGCACGGGAGGTCTCGATGCAGCCCTTCGCACCCGGTCAGGTCTGGACCTACGCGACGCGTCCGCACGAGGCCGCGTCCCGCGTGATCGTCTGTCGTGTCGACGACGATCCGCAGCTCGGCGAGGTCGTGCACATCCACGTCGGCGGCCTTCGGCTCGCGAACGTGCACGCGCCGCGCGGCTTCGTCGATCACATCGGCCACCTGCCGTTCGCGAGCGCAGCCCTGCGCGCGAGCGTGGACGAGCTCGAGTCCAGCGATGCATGGGTCCCCGAGTACGAGCACGGCTACCGCGAGTGGCGGAGCGCACGCGAGCGCGGCGCAGGCGTGTGGACGATCGCGCTGGCCGAGGTGATCGCGGCGATGGAATCGGCGATGCGCTAGAGTGCGGGGAGCTCGCGAGCTCTCGATCATGCCCTCGCCATCCGTGCTCCAGTGGCTCCTCGCCTCCGACCCTGCGATCCGCTGGCAGGTGCTGCGCGATCTCACCGACACGCCCGACGACGTCGTCGCCGCCGAGCGAGCGAAGGTCGCGACCGAAGGCGTGGGTGCGCGCCTGCTCGCGCGGCAGGCTCCCGACGGCCGCTGGGCCGGGGCGGCATGGAATCCAGGCTTCGACTCGACCATGCACGTGCTCATGGTGCTGCGCGAGCTCGGGCTCGATCCGCGCTGCGAGCCGGCACGCGTCGCGCTCGCCCGCGTGAAGGCCCACGTCACGTGGCGGGGCTGCGCGCCCGAGGAGTGCGACGACAATCCGTTCTTCGTCGGCGAGGTCGAGCCGTGCATCAATGGGCAGGTCGCGCTCGTCGGCGCGTACTTCGGACAGGACGTGCGCGGCCTCATCGAGCGCCTGCTCGGCGAGCAGCTCGCCGACGGTGGCTGGAACTGCTCGCCCTCGCCGCGCGGCTCGTTCAACACCACGATCTGCGTGCTCGAGGCGTTGCTCGAGCACGAGCGGCAGGAGAGCGGCGACGCAGCCGTGACCGCGGCACGGCTGCGCGGCCAGGACTACCTGCTCGAGCGTCGACTGCTGCGCCGGCGCTCGACCGGCGAGCCCGTCGGCCACGACCGTCGAACCGGCGTCTCGTTCACGCAGCTCGCCCATCCCACGTGGTGGCACTACGACGTGCTGCGCGGGCTCGACTACCTGCGCACCGCCGGCGTCGCTCCGGACGCGCGCGTCACCGAGGCCGTCGAGCTCGTCGCGAGCAAGCGCGACGACGACGGTCGTTGGCCGCTCGAGGCTCGGCTCGACGGCCGACATCCGATCGAGGACGACGAGGCCGTCGCCGCGCCGAGTCGGTGGAACACGCTGCGCGCGCTGCGGGTGCTCGCGTGGGCCGACGCGCGGTAGTCACTTCGCGACGCGTTCGAGCTCCACGCCGTCGACCGTCATCTTCCACTTGCCGGCGTCTTCGTGCGGCGGAGCGGTGACGTCGAAGGTGGTCGTCATCATCGCGACGCCGACCACGAAGTCGTCGCCTTGGAACTTCTGGATCGGTGCGTTGACGTTCACGCTGCCATCGCTCGACACGCGCGAGTACTTGCAGCCGCCGTCGGCCGTGATGAGCAGGTCGATGCCGCCGCCCTTCCACGAGCCGGCGTACTCGGCCTTGTCCGCCGGCAGCGGTGCGCCGCCGCAACCCGCGAGGATGGTCATGAGCACTGCCGCTGCAGCGCCGGGGAGGGTCGGTCCGACTCGGTGGTCCATCTCGCCCCTGAAGACTGCCCCTCCCCGCTTCTGATCACTCGCGCGGTCGCGCCGTCGTTGCGGCTAGGATTGCCCGTTGCCCGCGACCGAACTGCACAGCGCGCTCGAGCGTGCACGCGTCCAGCTCGCCCAGGGCGACTCGTTCGAGGTCGCGCGACAGCACCTCGCCGTGCGCGCGGCGCTGACGGGCGATGCGCCACCCGAGCTCTCGCTCGGCCGCTTCGTCGTGCTCGAGCGGCTCGGTCAGGGTGCGATGGGCAACGTCTACGCCGCGTATGATCGCGAGCTCGATCGCCGGGTCGCGATCAAGCTGCTGCGCCGCGACTACGGTGCCCATGCCGACGAAGAGCGCGCGCGTGTGCTCCGGGAAGCGCGGGCGCTCGCGCGTCTCGCCGATCCCCACGTCGTCGCGATCTACGACGTCGGCGAGCTGCGCGGTCGCGTCTTCATCGCGATGGAGCTCGTGGTCGGCCCGACGCTGCGCGAGCACGCCGCGCGCACGAGCGACTGGCGCCACGTCGTGCGGATCTATCGCGATGCCGGTGCCGGGCTCGCGGCCGCGCACGCGCACGGCATCGTGCACCGCGACTTCAAGCCCGACAACGCGATGGTGGGCGCCGACGGCCGCGTGCGTGTGCTCGACTTCGGGCTCGCGCACGATCGCGGCGAGATCGCGACGCCGCCGGACGACGGCTCCGAGGCGACCCTCGCCGATGCGAGCGCGACGGGGCGCGTGCTGGGCACGCCCGCGTACATGGCCCCCGAGCAGCACGAAGGCCGGGCCGACGCCCGCTCCGATCAGTTCGCGTTCTGCGTGTCGCTGTGGGAAGCGCTGCACGGCGAGCGGCCGTTCCGCGGTGAGTCGCCGCTGCAGATCCTGCGCGCGCAGGTGGGCCAGCACATCGCGCCACCACCCGCGTCGTCACGCGTACCCGCCTGGATCCGCCGCGTGCTCGCCCGCGGCCTCGCCCACGATCCCGCGCAGCGCTGGCCGTCGATGGCAGCGCTGCTGGGTGCGCTCGATCGCGATCCGAGCGCCGCGCGTCGCCGCTGGCTCGCGCTCGGCACGTTGCTCGTCGTGCTCGCGCTCGCGCTTGGCTCGCGTGCGTGGCTGCGTGCGCATCGGCTGGCGGCCTGCAACGCGAGCGACGTCGCGATGCAGGAGGTCTGGGACGGCAGCGTCGCCACGCGCGTCGCTGCCGCGTTCGCGGCCACCGAGCTCCCGCATGCGCCGGCCGCCGCGGTGCGCCTCGACGAGACGCTCACCGACAGCGTCGCCCGCTGGTCCGACGTGCACGCGCGGGCCTGCACGGCGCTCGACGACGGCAGCATCGACGAGGCCGCGTTCGCGCGCCGCGAGCTCTGCCTCCGTGAGCAGGCCGAGCACACCGCTGCGTTCGTCGACACACTCGCGCAGCCCGATCGCGAGCTCGTGCGACGCGCGATCGAGCTGGCCCACGAGCTCCCGCCGGCGGAAAGGTGCGAGGACGATGCTCGGCTCGCAGGTGCGGCGGCGCTCTTGGCCGTCGACACCGATCGCGAGAGCGTCGCAGAGCTGCGCCGCGAGAGCGCACGCGCGCGCGCCCTCGCGGAAGCCGGCCATGGTACCGAGGCGCGCGCGGTCGCCGACGGTGCGTACGCGGGCGCACAGGCGCTCGGGGATCCACTGGTGATCGCCGAAGCCGAGCTCGGGCTCGCCGACGCCGTGCGCATCGGCGGCGACTACGACGAAGCCACCGACGAGTACGCGCGCGCGTACCACCACGCGATCGCGCTCGGTGCCGACGAGCTCGCGCTCGCGATCGCGACTCGGCTCGTCGTCGTCACGGGGCTGGAGCTGTCGCGCTACGAGCAGGCCCACGACTGGGAGCGCCAGGCCGAAGCGCTGGTCGCTCGGCTCCACGCCGAGGACAGCGAGCTCGCCGCCGCACTCGCACTCGCGCGTGGAAAGACGGCGAGCGCGCTGGGCGAACGGTCGGCGACGGAGGCGTGGTATCGCCGTGCGATCGAGCTGTACGAACGTAGCGGCGGCGAGACGCACGCGCGGATCGGCCCGGTCGAGGTCTCGCTCGCGAGCCTGCTCGCATTCGGCGGCGAGCTGGAAGCGGCCGAGCAGCACGCCGCACGGGCCGAGCGACTGCTCGCCACCGGCTACGGCGAGCGCGCGGCCGAGCTCGCCGACGTGTACGCCACCCGCTGCGCCGTCGCCTACTTCCGCAACGACTTCCCGGAGGCTCGGGCGCGCTGCGAGCAGGCGCTCGAGCTGGTGCGCGAGTGGTACGGCCCCGAGCATCCCAGCGTCGCGTCCGCGCTCTCGAACCTGGCGGAGATCCGCGAGCTCGCCGGCGATCTCCGCGAGGCCCGCGAGCTGCTCGTGCAGGCGCTCGAGATCCGCCGCAAGCGACTCCCGCTCGGGCACCCCGATCTCGCGCAGTCGATCGCCAACCTCGCGATGTCGGACCTGCAGCTCGGCGACTTCGACAGCGGGCTGGCGCTGATGAACGAGGCCCTCGAGCTGCGTCGCGCGGCACTGCCCGCCGATCACGAAGAAATCGTGAGCTCGTGGATCCTCCTCGGCGAGATCCGCCTCGTTCGCGACGAGCCCGAGCGCGCCGCCGAGGCGGCCGCGCAGGCGCTCGCGATCACGGCGCACGGCGACGACGTGGCGACGCATGGTCGCGCGCTCACGCTGCTCGGCCGCGCAGAGCTCGGCCGCGGCCGGCCACGCGCTGCACTCGACGCGCTGGAGGCCGCGCTGCAGACCCCATATGCGACGCTGCCCGACGCCGGCTCGCGCTGCGAGCTGCGCTACACGCTCGCAATGGCCTGGCGAGCGAGCCACGGTGCGCGCACACGCGGGCGCGCGCTCGAGCGGGCTGCGCGAGCGGCCTGCGACGAGGCCGGCGACCGTGCACCGCCCGACGTGCAAGCAGAGATCGCGGCCTGGCGCGATTGAAAGCGCGCGGCTGCGTCGTCACGACCCACCCACGATCGTCGGTGGAGCGCGCAGCGTCAGCGTGCCCACGCACTCGACACGTTCCGCTCGCTTCCGCCGAGATCACCGCCCGCACATACTCGTGCGCAGAGCCGCCATGCACACACGCACGATCACCACGTCGCTCGTCCTCCTCGTCGCATGCGGCACTTCGGATGGAGCCGCCGACGGCTCGAGCGACTCGGGCAGCACCACCGGCAACGTGACGGCCACGACCGCGAGCACGACGGCGACGACGACGACCGCCACGACGACCGTGTCGACCAGCGATCCCAGCACCACGGTCGGCTCGTCGGAATCGACGACGGTCGATCCCTCCGCGGACTCGAGCAGCACCGCGGCGACCCCGGACATGGGCGAGCAGCCGGTCGATCCCTGCGAGAGCGGCACCGCGTTCTGCGAGCACTTCGACGACTACGATCTCGACGGCGAGATCGCCGACCAGCAGACCTTCGGCCCCTGGCGTGCGGCGGTGAACGGCGCCGGCGCGTCGATGGACCTCGACGGCACGCACACGATCTCCGGCGATCGTGCGCTGCATGTGCTGCTCGACCAGGGCGACGAGTCCGGCGGTCGGCTGTTCACGAACGGCGACATCCCGCTGCTCTCCGACACGCCCACCCACGTGTACGGTCGCATGATGATGTACATCGAGCAGAACGGCACCAGCATCCACTGGACGTTCTTCGGCGTGACGGGCGAAGCCGAGCCCGCGTCGCCGCTCGCGGGCAACTACGCCTCGTACATCATGAGCTCGCTACCGCGCGACGGCGTGAACACGTACTCGTTCGTCGACGGGCTCTCGGGCGGCCCCGACTTCCAGGACTGCTCGACGCAGGGCATGACCGAGATGCCCACCGGTACGTGGACGTGTGTCTCGTTCGAGATGGACAGCCTCGAGCGCCACCTCCGGATGTGGACCGACGGCAACGACGAGCCGATCGTCGCAGTCGACGATCACGGCAACGGTTGCGTGCCGCCCTTGCCCAACGACTCGACCTGGTGGGGCCCGCTGATCGACACCATGTTCGTCGGCACGTGGAGCTTCCACCCGATGAACGCCCCGCTCGAGGTGTGGATCGACGACCTCGTCGTCGACACGGTGCCGGTCGACTGCCCCTGAGGCGCGCGCGACTCCGCGCTCGCGCACGTCGCTGGACGGGAGCAGCGATCCGCACGTACGCTGGCGTGGCATTCGGAGCTCGACGGTGCAGAAGATCCGCTCGGCCACCATCTCGACGCTGTTCGCCTGCGCGGCCTGCGAGCCCGCGCCCGAGAAAGCGGACAACGGCGCAGACTCCGGCGACGCGCTCGAGTGCGTGGCGCCGACGGGCCCGGATCTCGAGCTCACCATGGCTCCGCCTCCACCCGAAGAGGGTGCGCAGGAGTCCCTCTCCTACGACGGTCCGTGCGTGGTGTCGGCCTTGGGCAACGCCCCCTTCTCGATCGCGCTCACGTGCGGGAGCGGGTCGTCATCCTTCGACTTCACGCTGACCGCCGGCGCGCTCGAAGGCGCATCACCGACGCACCTCCTCGCCGTCGGCGATGCGGTGGAGCTGCGCTATTCGACGATCCGCTCGGTTTTCCAGGACGCAGCATGGGTCGCAGTCCGCCGTAGCGGCGAGACCGCGCCGGTAGTCGTCGCCGTCCGCTCGTGGCAACCGGTGCCCTGGTTCGGCGACGCCACCGGCTTCATGTCCCCGCTCGCGCTCGAGTTCGTCGATGACACCGACTGCGAAGAGTCCGCGGGCTCGTGCAACGGTGGCGAGCGACGCCGGGCCGCGGTTCGTGTCTCCGAGGAAACCGAGAGCACGGTCGTCTTCGATCGCAACCAGGCGATGACGCCGTCGTATCGGATCACCGTCGGCGACGCGGAGTACGACGGGGGCAACTGCGAAGGCGTGAACGAGACCTGGTACGAAGTCGTCGCGGTCGCACACGGCTGAGGCGCGCGCGACTCCGCGCTCGCGCGTCGTGCTGAACACGATCTTCGTGTGCACCGATTCGGGCCACGTCGATCGCACGGTCGGATCGAGCTGCCTATGATCGATCGTCCGACGCATGGCCGCTCGCACGCTCGCGCTCGCCCTCTCGCTCGTCATCGCCGCACCGATCGGCCTGCTCGCTCCACCGGCGTACGCTCGCAGCGAGCCGGATGACGAGCTGCCCAAGCCCGAGGACATGAGCGAGGGCCAGGCGCGCATGACGTTCCAGGCCGCGTTCGCGGCCTACCAGGCCCAGGAGTGGCAGCTCGCGCTCGACCTCGGCCAGGTCGCACTCCCGGCGCTCGTCCGGCTCGTCGGCTGGAAGGACCAGGAGACGCAGGTCGCGAGCGTCGTGGTGATCGACTCGCTGCGCAAGCTCGGCCGTGATGCCGAGGCCGACGCGCTCTTCGCCGAGGCCAAGAAGCAGATGGGCTTCGGCGATGCGCCGACGCAGAGCTCGCCCGGCCTGGACAAGATCATCGCGTCGATGCAGGCCTTCCAGGACGGCAAGCTCGACCTCGCCTACGAGCTCGCGCGCGACGGCGTGTCCATCCTCGAGCGCGACGAGCCGAACAACGCCGAGCTGCCGACCTACCGCACCGTGCTCGCGCAGCTGCACATCCAGCGGCAGGAGTTCGGCGCCGCCGAGAAGCTGCTGCGCGAGAACCTCGAGCGCGCCCAGCAGGGCGGCGACAGCAAGCTGCTCGCGGCCGCGAAGAACGGCATGGCCAGCCTCGAGCGCAGCCGTGGCAACTACGACAAGTCCAAGGCGATCTATCGCGAGGCGATCGCCGAGGCCGAGAAGATCAGCAGTCTCGGTGACGAGCTGGAGACGTCCCACGCCGGGCTCGGGGCCGTCGCGCTCGATCAGGGCAAGCTCGACGAGGCGATCGCCGAGCTGAAGACGCGGCTCGAGCTCGCCGAGCGCGACTTCGGTGGCGACGTGCGGCTCGTCGGTGCGCTCGGCGATCTCGGCCAGGCCTACGAGGAGATCGGCCGCTTCGACGACGCGCTCCCGCTGCTCGAGCGCGAGGATGCGATCAACGCCTCGGTCTACGGCGAGGACACCACCGTGCGCATCAACTCCTCGACGCGGCTCGGGCGGCTGTACCGCTCGATGGGCCGCTACGACGACGCGATCGCGATCTGGAAGCGCATCCTCGCCGTGCAGGAGCAGAAGCTGCCGGCCGAGTCGCCGGCGATCGGCGCGACGTTGAACCACTACGCCGAGACGCTGTGGGCCGCGGGTCGCGATCCGGCGCTCACGATCTCGCTCGCCACGCGGGCCGCGGAGCTCAACGAGCGCCACCTCATCCAGGAGGTCTCGTACGGCAGCGAAGCGCAGAAGCGGGCGACGCTCGAGGGCTACGCGAGCGGCACCGACCGCGTGATCAGCTACAACGTGCACTACGCAGCGAACGACGCGGCGGCGACACGGCTGGGCGTCAACACGGTGCTGCGCCGCAAGGGCCGCGTGCTCGATGCGGTCAGCGGCGCGCAGCAAGCCGTGCGCGCGCGGCTCGACGACTCGACGCGCGCCGACTTCGATCGCCTGCAAGAGCTCCGTGGTCAGGTCGCGACGCTCATGGTGCGTGGCCCCGGCGAGAAGGAGTCGCCGGACGACTACCGCGCGAAGGTGGCCGCCGCGCAGACCGAGGTCGACGCGCTCGAGCGCAAGCTCGGCGACGCGAACGCGGTGCCCGAGGATCTGCAGCCGGTCGAGCTCGGCCGCGTTCAGGCCGAGATCCCCGAGGACGCCGCGCTCGTCGAGATCGCGGTCTATCGCCGCTTCGACGCCCGCTACAAGAGCTTCGCGAAGGCCTTCGGCGAGGAGCACTACGTCGCCTACGTGGTGCGCAGGACGGGCGACGCGACGATGATCCCGCTCGGGCCCGCGAAGCCCATCGACGACGCCGTCGCCAACCTGCGCAACGCGCTCGCCAATCCCGACTACCGCGACGTCATGGCGCTCGCGCAGCGGCTCGATCGCATGACGATGGCGAAGATCCGCCCGTCACTGAAGAAGGTCGAGCACGTGCTGGTGTCGCCGGACGGCGCGCTCAACCTCGTGCCGTTCGCCGCGTTGGCCGACGAGCGTGGGCGCTGGCTCGTGCGCGAGTACGAGTTCAGCTACCTGTCGTCGGGCCGCGACCTGCTGCGCTTCGACAACGAACGTCCGTCGTCGATCGGTGCCGTCGTGGTCGGCAATCCCGACTTCGCCAAGGGTGAGGGCGGCCCGAGCTCGAGCTCGGGGCGCCGCTCCGCCGACATGACCGGCATCAGCTTCCCGCCCCTGCCCGGCACCGCCGAGGAGGCGAAGGCGATCGGCAAGGTCGTCGACGACGCGCGCCTGCTCATCGGCGACGACGCCAGCGAGGCCGCGCTGCGCGGCGCACAGCGCCCGGCCGTGCTGCACGTCGCGACGCACGGCTTCTTCCTCACCGACGAGATGATCGCGGGCCCGGGCGCACGCGGTGCGAAGTACGTGAAGAGCGACGACGACTTCGCGCCGCCGCCCGGGGCCGAGAACCCGCTCGTGCGCTCGGGGCTCGCGATGCGCGGCGCGAACCTGCGCGCCGACGGCGACGACGACGGCATCCTCACCGCGCTCGAGGTCAGCTCGCTCGATCTGTGGGGCACGAAGCTCGTGGTGCTCTCGGCGTGCGAGACGGGCGTCGGCGAGGTGAGAAACGGCGAGGGCGTGTACGGCCTGCGGCGCGCGCTGGTGATCGCCGGCGCCGAGAGCCAGGTCATCAGCCTGTGGAAGGTCGACGACGAGGCCACGCGCGACTTGATGGTCGCGTACTACAAGAAGCTGAAGCACGGCGACGGCCGCTCGCAGGCGCTGCGCGAGGCGCAGCTCAAGCTCGTGCGCCACAAGAAGACCGAGCACCCGTTCTACTGGGCGAGCTTCATTCCTTCGGGGCGATGGGACGACGTCGAGCTCGAGCCGAAGAAGCAGCGGCCACCGCGACCCGGTCCACGCCCCGGTCCCGGCAGCGGCAAGTACGGCCCCGAGATCCGCGAGTACTGGCGCGACAAGAAGCCCGACGACGGCAACTTCTGGGTGCGCGGCATGTATGCGAGTCGCGTCGCCGACCAGAGCTTCGACGGCGCGGACGTCAGCGAGAAGACCGGGCTCGACCTCGGCGTCGACTTCCTGGTCCATCCGCGCATCCTGCCCGGCTTCGTCTACTCGCGGGATCGTTGGATCGGCGATGCGGTCAGCGATCTCGATCTGCGCGTGAACCGACTGCAGCTCGACGTCGCGGTCGATCTCATCGCGTTGCCGTACTGGTGGCGCGTCCGCCCCGCGCTCTTGCCCTACGCGGGGGTCGGCTTCGCGTTCGGGCACCAGCGGATCACCGACACCTCCACCATCGATCCGATCACGATGTTGCCGGTCGCGGGCGCGCGCAAGAACGACCTGCTCGGCGGATTCGGGGTCGACTTCGGGGCCGACTTCGCGCTCTACTTCAAGCTCGGGCGCCGGCTCAGCCTGGCCCTGCGCGGCGGCGTGAGCCGTCCGACGTACCTGCTGCGCGCCGGCGGCCAGCGGCTCGACTACGACAAGGACTTCCCGCGATCGCTGCGCTGGCAGGCCGGGCTCGGCATCGGGCCGGCGTTCTCGAAATGACGGATCGAAATCCTCCCTCGCCCCACGTGAGCACCACATGACCCGAACTCTCGCCGTCGCCTCTACCTTCGCGTTCTGCCTGGGCCTGTCGGCCGCCCTCGCGTGCGGGCCCGGTCCCGGACCCAAGCCGCCGCGCCACCAGGTGAGCTGCCCCGATGGCACCACGCGACCGTCGATGGACTGCCAGACCGATCTCGGGCTGCGCGAGCGCGTCGTCGCGGCGAACGCGAGCCTCGGCAAGACCGGCATCGGCATCGGCGGCAAGTACGAGGAGCGCGCGGTCGGTCAGGTCACCGACTCGACCTACCAGCTCGCGCTCAAGCTCGAGAGCGCGTGCAAGGACTACAACGCGTGCGTCGGCACGGCCGAGAGCTACTCGGCGCAGGCGCAGACGATCCGCGAGCAGCTCGATCACCACGTCACGATGGTCGGTGGGCTGAACCAAGGTGTCACGGCGCAGCTCGGCGACGAGATCTGGTCGAACGCAGTGCCGCAGCTCGCGGCGCAGCGCCTGGCGATCGACGTGCGGCTCGAGGCGAAGAGCGGCGGGCAGACGATCGTGCACGAGGACGGCGCGCCGCTCACGAGCGGCGACAAGTTCCGCATCGTCGTGCGCCCCACCGTGAACGCGCACGTGTACGTGCTGCTCTTGTCCTCCTCCGGCGAGCCGAGCCTGCTCTTCCCGAACCCGACGATGCCGCTCGCGAACCCGCTGCCCGGCGGGCAGGAGATCACGATCCCCAACGACGGCACGTTCGAGCTCGACAACGTGAAGGGCGACGAGACGCTGCAGGTGCTCGCGTCGCTGCAGCCGCTCGGCGATCTCGAGCAACGGCTGCGCACGCTGGCCGGCGGTGCGCCGCCGCCGAAGCAGCCCGAGCAGGGCGTGCTGGGTGGCATCGGGGATCTGCTGTGCGACGACGCCGACGGCAAGCGCGGCATCAAGTACACGAAGAGCGCGGTGCAGTGCGCCGGCCGCAAGATGCGCGGCGTGGTCTACAAGAAGGCCGCCGGGGCGGCGCAGAAGCTGGTCGCACGTCCGAACGACGACGTGATCGTGTACCAGCACCACATTCTGCATCGTTAAGCGCGGCGGGCAGATCGGATCGCCGGGGTGGAGAAACCACCACGGCATGACCAAGCGCCGCGCCCTCGCTGCACCCCTTCTCTGCGCCCTCTCCACCTCCGCCTGCGGTGACGACGGGCGGCAGCCCAGCGGTGCGGAGAGCAGCAGCTCCGGCGACACGGGCTCGGAATCCGGTGCGACGCCCGAGAGCACCGCTGCGCCGGAGACCTCGGCTGCGCCGGAGAGCTCCAGCGAGGGCGAGAGCTCGAGCGAGGGCGAGAGCTCGACCGGCGCCGTCGATCCCGACTCGAGCACCGGCGAGGACGAGGAGACGGGCGGTGGTGTCGCGCTCGACTGCGAGCAATCCACGGCGACCTTCCTGGTCGAGCTCGACGACCACCAGAGCTCGAGTGGCTTCGAGCCCCTCGGCACGTCGATCGCGAAGCTCGGGCTCGTCAACTGGTTCGGCGACCGCGGGGGCATCTACATGCGCGCGCCGATCGGCGACATCTACCCGACGACGTCGGTGTTCGCCGGCGGCTACGTGCGCGTCCCCGACGACGCCGCCGAGCACGCGGGTGAGTGGATGTGCTTCGACGACGGCTCGGAGTACCTCACCGACGGTGTGGGCACGGTCGGCGCGACGTTGCGAGGTGTGGCGCCGCTCGGCGCGTGCCCCGGTACGCCGGTCGAAGGCAGCGCGGCGTACTGCTTCCTCGACGGCGGGTGCGGCACGCCCGGGATGTCGGCGATGCTCGGCGACGACTCCTTCGAGGTCTCCTTCGGCAACTTCGTCTCCGCGGGTACGACGGACGAGGAGCCGAGCACGCTGCTCGTCGAAGCAGACTTCGGCGACGGCGGTGGGCTCCCGTCGGAGGCGACCGGCGGCGTGCTGCAGCTGCGCGCGACCGAGTACATGACCGGAGTGGAAGGCGTGCTCGAGTCCGCGATCGACGACGGATGGTTCATCGCGCCGGTCGGCTCGCCCGACGAAGGTGCGATCTACTGCGTGGGCGAGGGCTCGCGGCTGTTCTACTCGGCCGAAGGTGGCTTCGCGGAGCTCTACTCCGCCGAGCTGCACGGCCTGTCGCGCGTCGGCTCGTGCAACGAGGTCGAAGGCGACGGCTTCGGGACGTTCTGCATGAACCGACACTGATCAGTCGCAGCCGATTCGCTCCGTCGCCACGACGATGTCGTCGACCCAGAAGTCGAGCGGCATCGCGGGCGGCGAGGCGAAGTTCGTGAAGCGCAGCCCGTTCAGCCCGTACTCGTCCCACGTGCCCAGGAAGTCGATGTCCTCGACCGCGATCTCCTCGTTGCCGTCGACCCACACGTGCGCGGCACCATCGGCCGCGCCGGGTGTGTTCAGGCGCATGTGCGCCTCCATGCAGTGCCAGACGCCGGCGTTCGCCTCGTCGAAGAGCACGGTCTCACCGGCGGCATCCCAGATGAGCTGCAGCGCGCCGCTCCAGTCGTTGCTGCCGTCGCAGATATTGACCCCGTCGACGATGCACGACCACCCGAGCGGATGCAGGCGCTCGCCGTCCTCGCTGCGGATCGCCATCTCGGCGGCGATGCCCCAGCTCGCGCCGTCCAGCACCATCACCTCACCGACGTCACCGAGCGCGTAGCCGGGCCAGTCGCCCGCCGTTCGCAACGCGTAGCGCACCCAGACCTCGTCGAAGCGCTGATCCGCCGAGTCGACGCCCGGCCCGTCGGGCCCGTCGCCGAAGCGCAGCGTCACCCACCCGCCGTACTGCAGCCCGGGCGTGAGCGTGATGCGGAGCGCCTGGTTGCCGGTCTGCCCGCCTTCGGGCTCGACCCCGAACGCGTCCTCGTAGACCAGCCACTCGGCGATCTCGGCCGCGGGATCGACGATGTCGTCGAAGCGCTCGCACGAGACCCACGACGACGGCGCGTCGGCGGGACAGCCGTTGGCATCGAGGTCGCCGGTGGTCCCGGTGGAGTCGGCAAGGGTGGTCTCGGCGTCGGACTCGGAGCCACCCGAGCTGTCGGTGCTCGCGGTCGTGGACGTGGACGTGGTGGTGGTCGCGGACGTCGACGTCGACATCGATGTCGACGTCGATGTCGATGTGCTCGTGCCCTCGCTCGACTCCGTCGAGTCCCCCGACCCCGAGTCCGTCCCACACCCCGCGACCAAGACCAAGACCACCGCAGCGCGCTTCACCCGAAGACCCTATCACTTCCCGAAGTCCGCGCGCCCCACCGCCCGCACGATCACTCCGACGCGCTCTCGCACCCACCATCCCGGCTCCCCGAACGTGCTGAAGCGATACCGATACACGACGACGCGGATCCACCGCGGCGCACGGGCGAACGGCACGCGCGCGAACAAGCCCTCGACGGCCGGCTCACCGCGCAAGAGCGCCTCGACCACCGCGATCACCCAGGTCTCGCGCTCGAGCGTCCCGGTGTGCGCGACGTCGAGCGCCGCGAACCACATCAACCAGTCGAGTCGGTAGTGCCACGGCGACACCTGACACGGCCGCCGCGACGGATCACCCGGCTTGCACGGCAGCTCGTAGGCGTGCCAGCGCGCGTCGTCGTCGGGCACCTCGTCGTCGCTGCCCTCGATCACGAGCTCGAAGCGCTCGCGATCGACGCTGCCGAACGCACCGTAGGTATTGACGAGCGCGAGGCGATCGAACGAGCGATTCATCGCCTGCCCGGGCGACACCAGGTTGACCACGACGGGCAGGCTCTTCCAGGCGACGACGACCGCGAACACCGAGCAGACGATTGCGCGCGCCCGCGACGGCGGCGGCAACCGGTCCGCGTCCGCGACGGTCCGTCGCCACCGTGCCGGTGCGATCCGCCGCAGCGCCGCATCGTCGAAGCAGGCGATGCACGGCACGATCGTGAGCCAGTTCAGGAACGCGAGGTTGCCGCTGGCGATCAGCACGAGCTGGAACGCGATCATCACGGTGCCCGCGACGAGCCGGACCCGCCGCGGACCGAACGCGAAGAACGGTGCGACGAGCTCGGCCACGTGGTTGAACAGCACGCCGCCGTGCAGCGCCCACGCGGGCAGCCGGTGCATCAGCCAGCCGCCGGGGTTCGGGATCGGCTGGGTCTCGAAGTGGAACTCGAGGCAGGTCAGCTCCGTCCAGCAGGGATCGCCCCGCAGCTTGATCAGCCCCGCGCCGAGCATGATGCGGAACACGAGCCAGCGCATCAGCACGATCGGGATCCGCGACGGCGGCGCGCGCAGATCGAGCGTGCGCAGGCTCTTCGTCGAGCCCAGGAAGATCGCGAGGAACCCGGTCTCGAGCAGCTGGTTCTCCCAGCCGAAGCTCCACCAGCGCTGTCCGACGTGATCGAGCGAGAGCTGCACGACCCACAGCGCCGCGAGCAACGCGGCATGGCAGTAGCCGAGCACGACGAGCAACGCCATCGCCGCGCCCGCCCAGCACACGAGCGCGATCGTCGTGTCGCTCGCGTCGAGCCAGAACAGCGAGGGCAGCGCGACGAATCCGTCCCAGCGCGAGCCGGCCTGCTCGGCGACGGCGTCGAGGAAACGATCTGCCGGCAGGATCCCGTGGCGACCGATCAGCCCGCGGACCTGCATCGCGGCCGATGCGAACGCGACGAGATAGACGAACCCGAGCGCACGCAGCAGCCACTCGCGCACGAGCCAGTAGGTGGGCGCGACGGGGTGCCCCTCGAGCGCACGCCAGATCCGACGCAGCACCCGCTGCCCCGGCGTCGCGAAGGATTCGTCCACGCGCGAGCGATCGTCGCGCGCCGCACCCTGGCGATCAACCGCCCGCAGCGCGCTCGCGATACTTGGCGAATGCAGGGATCGCGATCGCGGCCACGACGCCCACCAGGAACGCGCTGCTCGCCGCATTGCCCACGCTCGCACCGCTGCCCGCGCGCGTCCGATACGACGCGATGCGCGGCGAGCTCGCGAAGCGCGTGGCCAGCTCGCCGTAGGCGGTCGGGGCATCGCGCGTGCCGTTGCCGACCGCGAGCATCGCCGCGCGCGCCGCCTGGCCTTCCTCGGAGCGCGCATCGTCGAAGCCACGCACCGCGAGGTGCACGGTGTGCGAGGCGTCGTCCTTCGTGATCCACAGCGACACCGACGACAGCGGCGCGAGCAGATCGAGCGCGACGCCGATCGTCTTCGCCACGTCCTCGCCGGCGTCGGGCTGCAGCTTCGCGACATCGACCAACGAGGTGCGCACGGCGGGGCTCTGCAGACCGTCGAGCCCGACGTGCAGGATCGCCTCGACGCGGTTGTCACCGAGCGCACGCTGCAGCCCGTTCGGCAGCGACGCGATCGTCTCGGTGGTCGCGCTCGCACCGGTGTAGCCGCCGATCGTCGGGATCGCCGAAGCACCGCCGCCGAGCACGACCGCCGCGTAGCCGCCGGCCGCGAACACGGCCGCCTCGGGCGCGAGCCCCATCGCGGTGAGGTTCTTGGCCAGCTCGACGCTCGGGGTCAGCTTCGCCACGATGGCGGGCTTCGTCTTGCCGCTGCCGTCGTCGAGGTCGCGCACGGTGACCTCGAGCCCGCTGCCGTCGGGCAGCTTCTTCGGGATCGAATCGCCCGCGAGCGCGACGAACGGGAACAGCCCGGTGACGGGCGACGGATCCGTGACGCCGGCGAGCGCCACCACGCCGAGCTTGTCCATCCACGCGAAGAGCAGCTCGCCCGTCGCCGTCGAGATCGCGCCGTTGAACGGCGCCGGCACGTCCTTCGCCGTCTTCGCGACGAGCGCGGGCGCGAGCCGGGCCCACGCGAAGCTGCCCGCCGCGGGCACGAGCCCGAGCGCCGGCGCAGGCCCGGTCGCGAGCGCTTCGTCGAGCACGGCGAGCTGCGGCATGCCGACGTGCAGCTCGAGCTCGCCCGGTGCGGTCTCGATCGCGATCGTGGTCGCCACCTTCGCGCCGTCGTCCTTCACGCGGATCACCAGGTTCGCGCGGTCGAGATCGCTGCCCGCGAGCTCGGCTCCGAGCTGCTTGCGCCGATCGGCGGCCTTGTTCGCGGCGACGTAGCCGTCGACGCTGGCCTCCTTCGCGGCGCAGCCCACCCAGCCGGTGAGCGTCGGCGCGGGCTTGCAGTGCAGCGCGCTCGTGTCGGTGGCGCCCGTCACCTTCGCGACGAGCGTGGGGATTACCGTCGCATCGGGTGACGCGACCAGCAGGAGCGGCTCACCGGCCTGCTCGACGATCACGACCCCGCGATCGAGCTGAAGCACCGAGCCGAGGATCGCCTCGGCGATGACGTCGAAGTCCTTGATGATCCGATCGCGCTCCGCGTCGGGCTTCCACTCGGCGAGCTTCGCATCGGCGAGCCGTCCGAGCGCGTCACGCTCGCCCGTGACGAACCATGTGAGGCCCTGGACGAGTGCCTTGGGGTCGCGGACGATCACGAACTCGTCGACGTCGGCGGGGACGAGGTCGAGCAGCGGATCGAGTGCGGCGGCGGTCGTCGCGACCGGCGTGGCGGGAGAGCTCGGCGCGGGCTCGGTCTTCGCGTCGGTGATCGTCTTCGCGTCGGCCGGCGGCTTGCCTTCGGTCGTCACCGCGCTCGGGGTCGCGGCGGCCGTCGGTGCGGCGGGCTCTTCGCGTTTGCACGCGGGCGCGAGGGACAGCGAGAGCGCGAGGGTCGATGCGACGAGCCGCGATGCGGGCATGGCGGGACGCTACCACCACCTCGCACCGGATATGCCCGCGCGTCACTGCTCGGCGGGGGGCGCCTGCGTGCCCGCGAACCCACGCGTGCGCGGCAGGAATCCCCGGCCGGCCTTCGCGTCCGCGAGCCAGCCCTGCCACGCTTTGGGCGCGCGGAGATCGACGTAGACGAGCGATCCCATGCAGCTCGAGCGATCGCCGTCGCAGTGCTCGCGCTGCACTGCGAGGCGCACGTGATCGCCCTGCGCGTCGTCGATCCAGAACGAGCCGGCCTCGAGCGCGAGCGCCTCGGCGGTGAAGCAGCTGCTGCGCAAGAGCGCGCTGGCGAGATCGTTGAACGCACCGTCCCACGCGGCGACGGCCTGGGCGCTCGGGCATCGTGCGGCGCTCGGCCACGCCTCGGCGGGACGACAGTCGGAGTCGAGCCCGCAGCGCTCCGCCGTGAGCAGCTGCCGCATGAACGCACCCGACTGCTTCGACGCGTCGACCCACGCCAGCAGATCGAAGTGATACGCACCGCGGCGCTCGGTGACGATGGCGAGATCGACGTAGCCGCCGTTTTCGGCCAGCCAGTGCTTGCGCTTCAAGGTCGACACGATCGGTCCCACGACCGAGCGCAGCAGCTCGTCGGGGCGATCGACGAGCGTCAGCTCGCCGTCCTCGGCCCCGCGCACCACCAACGTCTGCTCCAGCCCCTCCAGGCTCCACGCGATGCGCTGCGACTGGGCCTCGGACTGGGCCTCGGACTGGGC
>CAZFKC010000034.1:0-23748 GCA_964519175.1 uncultured Nannocystaceae bacterium | reverse complement strand
CCAGGCTCCACGCGATGCGCTGCGACTGGGCCTCGGACTGGGCCTCGGACTGGGCCTCGGACTGGGCCTCGGACTGGGCAGCGACGAAGAGGGCGAGCACGGCGGGCACGAGCGACATGGCGCGGAGCCTAGTCGAGCCCGCGCCGGGGCCTGAATTTCCCGCGGTTCAGAGCGGGCGATGGGCCGCGGCGATCTCCCGAACGTGCGCCGGCTCTCCGCCGCTGTCGCGCGCGAGCTCCGGCCAGCCGGCCACCGCGTCGTCGACCTGCTCGATGATCGACTCTGCAGCTGCGCGGGCGACCCCGTGCCGCAGTCCGAGCGCGAGCACGCCCGCCTTCGTGGGCGCGCGCCCTTCTCCATCGATCGTCATCGTGTGTTCCCCACCGGGCCCGCGCGCGAACACGAGGTCGTACGCGGGCGAGAGCGACCACTGCCCGTCCTGGTCCATCACGAACGCGAAGTTCTTCACGTGATCGTCGCGATTGTGCGCGACCACGTTGAACACCATGCGTCGGAAGCACTCGGTCACCGCACGCTGATCGTGCGTGAGCGCGCGCGTGACCCTCATGAGCTGGTCGTAGTCGCACGCGGGCAAGCGATAGTCGCTGTGCAGCAGACCGCCGAGCGTGTGCATGTGCAGGCGGCCGGTGGGACCATGCCGATCGAAGCGCTTCACGCCGAAGAAGCGGCCGCCCGCGAACAAGCGATGCGCGGGCACGTCGACCCCGGCCGCGGCCGCCATGCGCATGTACGCGTGCTCGAGGCGACCATCGTCCGAGGCCTCGCGCCCGGACGAGAACTTCACGAGCCAGTGCTCCCAACCTTCGGGCAGATCGTCCGCGCCCGAGAGCACCTGGTCGCCCTGGATGCCGACGACCACCTTCGGACGCGCGCCGCCGGGTGAGCCGCCTGCCCGCCGCAGCTCCGGCAAGACGTCGTCGTCGGAGCCCAGCAGCCGCTCCGCCTGCTCGGACAATGCGAGGAGATCGAGCGGGAGCGCCGGCTCTGCTGGCTCTGCGGGCGGATGGTAGGTGAGCGCGCCCATCGTGCGAGTGCCGAGGTAGAGCAGACGATCGAGCGTCGAGAGCGACGCCGGATCGACGCCGCGCTTGCGGAACCACCGATCCATGAGCAACAGCCCCCAGCCGTCCGGCAGCGAGTCGTCGAACACACCGAACAGCGGCCCGAAGCCACGCTCGGTGTGCTCGATCAACCCGGGCTGCGCGCGCAACTTCCACGGCGAGAGCTCGATGCCGGTGCGCAGGAGTTGCTCGTCGTACTCGAACACCACGCGCCCACGCTCGGCCTCCGCGAGCGTCCCGACCCCGAGCTCACGCGTCGGGTCCCAGCGCAGTCGCACCGAGAGCCGCTTCACCGTCGTCCTCGCTTCGGTGTCGCGCTGGCGCGGACGCGCTCGAGCTCCGCGAGCGAACGCGCGACCGGTGGTCGGAACAGCTCTGTCAGCTCTTCGAGCCGTCCGAGCGCATCGGCGATCTTGAGCAGGTTGTCGAGCGTGACATGCCCGGTCGTCTCGAAGCGCTGCACGGTCGAGAGCCCCACACCCGCGCGCTCGGCCAGCGTCGTCCGCCGCCAGTCGCGGGCCAGCCGTAGCTCGCGTACCCGCTGGCCGAGCAGCGTCGCGACCTCGGCGGGCGTTCGCAGAGCATCCACCTCCGCGATAATGATTCATTTTCGAACCGTTGTCGAAGGATCGAGCCGATAACGAGTCGGAATCGATACGTTGCGGCGCCGCTCAGCCCGCCGGCGCGATCGCGTCGCAGGTGTCGACGATCGCCCCCGCGAGCGCGCCCGAGACCACCTCGTCGTAGCCCGCGAAATCGCCGATGTCGCCCCAGGGCGGGGCCTCGCCGAATGCGTTGAGGAAGCGCCACACCATCGGGTCGGCCGACGGCACGCAGTTCGGTGCGAGCAGCCCCGCGGTGACGATGCACTCCTCGCCGCCGCAGCCCTGCTTCGCCTTCGTCACGATGTCCGTGTAGACCGCGAGGTCCTCCGGCGACTGGTCGACCTCGTTGCTCAGCACGAACACGACGAGCACGCCGCCCTCGTCGCGCAGGAAGCCCGCGTTCGTCGCGGCGTTGCTCGGATCGAGCGCATAGGCGGCGGCCGCCGCCGAGAACTCGAACGCACCGCCCTCGCAGCCGATCGCAGCCGCGGCGCTGGGGAACCACTGCGCGAGCTCCTCGCGATCCGCATCGGCTGCGGTGTTGCCCGCGAAGTACGTGCGACCGTCGTGCTCGAACAGCCGGCCCTGGAAGCCGTTGCCTTCGACGACCGTGTCGGTCACGTAGGCCGCCTCGATCTCCGCCGGACCTTCCTGCGCGTGGCAGGCCACCTGTTGGTGCGAGCCGCCCGGCGAGAACGAGGTCGTGGTCAGCCCGACGTGCACGTCGGTGCCGGGCGGCAGCGTGTCGAAGATCGCATCGACCAACCCCGGCAGCACCGCCGCGAGGCCCTGCTGCGCGTCACACATCGATCCGGAGTTGTCGATCACGAACAACAGATCGACGTAGTTGCAGCCGTCCGCGTTCTGCGGGACGCCGATGTCGAGCCGCGGGCCCGCCGGATCACCGCTGACCTCGCCGCCGTCGCTCGAGCCCGGGTCGTCGACGTCGATGCCGCTCGCGCCCGGCCGTGCCGGATCGTCACGCGGCGCCTCGCCGGCACAGCCTGCGATCGCGACGAGCAGCATCCCCGTGGTGCGCATGCCTCCAGGGGACGATGCCGCGGCCGTGCGGATCGCACGGCCGCGTGGGCGCGCTACGCAGCGCGACGTAGCGCGTGGCTCAGCCGGCGGGCGCGGGCGCGGGTGTGGTCGCGGGCGCAGGCGTCGTCCCCGCGGCAGGAGTGGTTCCTGCGGCGGGCGTGGTTCCCGGTGCGGGCGTGGTGCCTGCGGCGGGCGTGGTGCCTGCGGCCGGCGTCGTGCCCGGAGCCGGCGTCGTGCCCGGTGCAGCGCCGGCCGGCGGCGTCCCGCCCTGCATGCGCGCGAGCATCTCCTGCGGCGTCAGGTCCTCTTTGTGGGTCGCGAGGCTCCACTGGTAGCCCGACGGATCGAGCGCGACGCCCATGCGATCGCCCCAGAACATGTCGGCCACCGGCGCGACCTGCTTGCCGCCCGCTGCGGTCGCCTTGCCGAACGCACCGTCGACGTCGTCGATGTACATCATGAGCGACAGCGGCGAGCCACCGAGCGTCGTCGCCGACTTGCCGCCCATGTCGGGGAACTCGTCGGTGATGATGATCATGCTCGTGCCGATCGCGAGCTCGGCGTGCGCGATCTTGCCGCTCGGATCGGGCATCCGCATCTTCTCGGTCGCGCCGAGCCCGGCCTTGTAGAACTCGATCGTCGCGTTCGCGTCGTGCGAGACGAGCGCGACCGTGACGGTGTGGTACTCGGCGGGCTTGGTGGCGGTCGCGGGCGTGCCGGCGATCGTCTTCCAGGCCGGCGGCTTGCCCTTCTTCGCGTCCTTCTTCAGCTTCTTGAGCTTCTTCGGATCGCTCGGCATCGCGAGCTCGGCGCGCTGCTGCATCTGCTCGGGCGTGAGATCCTCGGTGTGCGTCGCGATCGCCCAGCGATGGCCGAACGGATCGATGACCGTGCCGAAGCGATCGCCCCAGAACTGATCCGCGACGGGTTGCTCGACCGTCGCGCCTGCACCCGTCGCGGCCGTGACCGTGTCGTCGACCTTGTCGACGTAGAGCATCAGCGACGCCGGCGTGCCGCCGAGCGTCCCGGGCGCCTTGCCGCCCTCGGGGCTCTCTTCGTCGATCATGATGATCGAGTCGCCGATCTTGATCTCCGCGTGCAGCGTCTTGCCGTCGGGCCCGGCGAACGAGAACGTCTTCGTGGCGCCGAGCGCCTTCGTGTAGAAGTCGACCGCAGCGTCGACGCCCTTCACGACCAGCATCGGCGTGACGGTGAAGTACCCGTCCGGGATCGGCTTCGCCGGCGGCTTCGTGGGCTCGGGCGTCGCCACCGGCGTGGGCGTGGCGGTGTCCTTCGGCTGGGTCGTACAGCCGACGGCGAAGAGTGCAGCGGAGAGCGCAAGGGCAGAGAGGCGGGTCGTCATCGTTCGGCTCCTCGATCGTGCGCCCTCGAAGTCGCGGGCGATCCGGCGCGGACCATAGGTCGGGGTCCTGCATCCTGTCGAGTCGCGAACGCCGTTGCGGCGCCGAGCAAGCGCGGTTCGTGCGAGGAGCAAGCTCACGCGCGCGACGGCACGCCGCGCTGGGTCGCGTCAGTGCAATCGTTGCCGGAATCGACGGCGCGCGGCGACGAGCGGCAGCAACACGAGCAACGGCGCGGGCCCGCTGCGCTGATTGCAGCCGCAGCCACCCTTGCCATCGTCGCTCGCACCGGCGTCGTCGCTGCTCGATCCGCCGGTGCCGTCGTCGCTGCCCAGCGTCGTCGCTGCAGTCGCGCTCGCGCTCGCATCGAGCCCCGTCGTCTCCGCGGCGCCCGTGCTGCTCGTGCTGTCGTCGGCCACGACGCCGGTCGTCGCATCGGTCGTCGACGTGTCCGCACCGCCGTCGCTCGAGCTCTCGCCGCCGGTCGTCTCGCCCGTCGCGGGCTCGCAGGTTTGCGCTCCGCCGCCCAGTGCTCCGCCGACGCAACCGTCGTCCCACGAGCCCGACGCGAGCCCGGGCGCGAGCGGGAACTCGCCGCAGCCCGCACCCGCGACGAACGTGTCGCCGTCCCAGCACGGCGTGAGATCGAGATCGTTCTCGTCCTCGAGCCAGTCGATCGCCTGCACCGCGTAGCCGTACGCGACCCCGCTGCCGCACACGTTGCCGGGCTCCATCGGCGGCGGCAGCCCGCCCGGATCGTAGAGGTGCGAGCCCGTGCCGAACACGCGCCACGTGCCGTCGGAGAGCTGCACGAGCGACGGTCCACCCGAGTCGCCGAAGCAGGCCGACTGCGAGCCGTTGCCGCCGAGCATGTTGACCTCGCCGAAGTCCTCGTCGACGAAGTCGATCGTCTGCGTGATCCACCGCTTCGCGCCCACGCCCATCGCCATCACCATGTCGTCGACGTACGTGCCGTAGGTCGCACCGAAGCCGATGATCGTCACCTCGCCGCCGGGCTGCAGCGCCTCGGTCTCGCAGCCGGCGAGCAGCGGCACGATCGGCACGTCGGCGACCGGCTCGGACAGCCGGCAGTAGGCGACGTCGGGCGTGCCGTTGTTGGCGTAGCCGGGATGCGGCACGCACTCGATCGGGGCCACGATGCGGGCCGGCGTACCGAACACCTGACCGGCCTCACCGAAGCCGATGCCCACGATCGGGCGCTCGGGAATGATGCAGTGCGCCGCGGTCATCACCACTTCGGGATGGATGAGCGAGCCCGAGCACATCACCGGCGTCTCGTCGTCCTCGAGCATCGCGACCACTGCAGGGAATTCGCAGAGCGCCGCTTCGGTGCCGCCGACGATCGGCAGAGTGGGTGGCACGGACGACACCCAGTCCTCGGGCCGATCATCGGGCGACGGCTGCGGCTGCAACGCCGACAGCACCCATCCCAGCGCAGTTTTCACCATCTGCCCATGATACACTGGCCGAAGTGCCGAAGGCGCTCGCGGACGACGTCACGCTACTTCCAGAGTCGTTGCCGAGTGGCTCTCCGACGACCGGCGGCGACCGCGTGCGCGCCGACGAAGACGAGCTCCCGCGCGGAACCGTGCTGTCGCGATACGTGCTCCTGCAGCGCGTCGGGGCCGGCGGCATGGGGGTCGTCTACGCGGCCTACGACCCGCAGCTCGATCGTCGCGTCGCGCTGAAGCTGCTGTCGGCCGCGCGCTCGGTCGACACGCGCGGACGCTCGCGGATGCTCCGCGAAGCGCAGGCGATGGCGCGCCTGACCCATCCCAACGTGGTCGCCGTGCACGACATCGGCGCGGCGGAGGGGCGCACGTTCATCGCGATGGAGTTCATCGAGGGCCAGACGATCAAGGCCTGGCTGCTGCAGTCGCCCCGCCCCTGGCGCGAGGTGCTGCGCGTGTACCTCGCGGCGGGCCGCGGGCTGGTCGCCGCGCATGCGGTGGGGCTCGTGCATCGCGACTTCAAGCCCGACAACGTGATGATCGCGGACGACGGTCGCGTGCTCGTCACCGACTTCGGGCTCGCGCGCGAGCACGAGACCGCCGAGCTGATGCTGCAGAGCGGCGAGCTCGACACGTCGCGCGAGACCAACCAGACCGGCACGCTCGCCGGCACGCCGGCCTACATGGCGCCCGAGCAGTTCGGTGGCGACAGCGGCGACATGCGCTCCGATCAGTTCAGCTTCTGCGTCGCGCTCTACGAAGGCCTGTTCGGCGAGCGTCCCTTCGCCGGCGACAGCTATGCCGCGCTCGCCGACTCGGTGCTGAACGGCCGGCTCGCCACGCCCTCGCCGAAGAGCGGCGTGCCGGCGCACATCAAGAACGCGGTGCTGCGCGGGCTCAAGCCCGAGCCGGCGCAACGCCACGCGTCGATGCCCGCGCTCCTGACCGTGCTCGAGCACGATCCGTGGCGCAAGCGCAAGCTCGCGCTCGCGGGGCTCGGGCTCGCCACGTTCGTCGGCGCCGCGATCGCGGCCCCGCTCTTCCTCGATCCCGAGCGCCGTCGCTGCGAGCGCGGCGCGGCCGCGATCGACGAGGTGTGGAACGACGACCGTCGCGATGCGATCGCCACCAGCTTCGCCGCGACGGGGGCGCCGCTGGCCGAGGAGCGCTGGTCTGCGGTGGTGCCCGAGGTCGGCCTCCACGCCCAGGCCTGGAGCGCGATGTTCCTCGACGCGTGTCTCGCCACGCACGTACGTGGCGAGCAGTCCGGCGAGCGGCTCGACGCGCGCATGCGCTGTCTGCAGGACGATCGCGCGCACCTCGACGCGTTGCTCGGCGAGCTCGCGGCCGCGGATGCGGACCTCGTCGAGCGCACGGCGCGAGCGATCTCCGGCCTGCCCGACGTCGAGCGCTGCCGCGATCCCGATCTGCGCGCGTTCGTGGCGATCGATCCCGCCGACGAGGAGCGCGTGACGAGGGCCCGCGTCGCGCTCGCGACCGCGAAGGCCCGCAACGATGCCGGCCGCTACGCGCTGGGGGTGACCAGCACCGACCAGGCGTTCGCGGAGCTCGGCGAGCTCGCGATGCCGTGGCTCACCGCCGACATCGGGATCGTGCGCGGACAGCTGCAGCAGCGCGAGGGCGACGGGCGCGCGGCCGAACAGAGCCTGCGCACCGCGCTCGCCGATGCGGTCGCCAGCGATCAGCGCGAGCTCGCGGCGCGCGGATGGATCGAGCTCCTGTTCGTCATCGGCAGCCAGCAAGGTCGCCCGAACGACGCGCTCGCGATGGAGCTGGCCGCCGAGCTCGCGGTCGCTGCGGCCGGCGACACGCCGCTCCTGCGTCGCCGGCTCGAGACGGTGCTCGGCATCCTCGACCAGGAGGCCGGCAAGCTCGACGACGCGCTCGTGCACCACGAGGCCGCGCTCGCGCTCGCGCAGACCTCCGGCGCCGACGAGCTGGTGCTGGAGGTGATGTACGCGAACTACGGCAACACGCTGTACGAGTCCGGGCGGCTGCACGACGCCTACGAGAACCACGAGCGTGCGCTGCAGCTCGCAGTCGGCGTGCTCGGCGAGCGCCACCCGGCGGTCGCGATCGACATGATGAACCTCGCGCGCGACGCCTCCGAGCTGGGCTCGATCGCGAAGGCGCGCGAGCTGTACCTGCGCTCGCTCGAGCTGCGCGAGGAGCTGCTCGGGCCGCAGAGCCGCGGCGCCGGCGAGTCGCTCATCAACCTCGCGGTGTTGGAGTACGGCCAGCACGAGTTCGAGGCCGCGCGCGGGCACGCCGAGCGCTCGCTCGCGATCTTCGAGAAGACGCTGGGCGCGGATCACCCCTACGTCGCGGTCGCGCACAACAACCTGGGCAACATCGCGCACGCGCAGGGCGAGCACGAGCGCGCGCTCGCGCACTACGACCAGATGCGGGCGATCTACGAGTCGCGCTTCGGCGTCGACCACCCCAAGACCGCGATCGCGTTCACCAACAGCGCGAACGTGCTGAACGATCGCGGCGAGTACGAGGAGGCGCTGCGCCGCTTCGATCGCGCGATCGCGATCGAGGAGAAGGCGCTCGGGCTCGAGCATCCCAGCCTCGCGTTCGAGCTGGTCGGCAAGGCCACCGCGCTGCTGGGGCTGCACCGTGCGGCCGAAGCCGTGCCCTACGCCGAGCGGGCGCTGGCGATCCGCGAGGGCCGCGTGTTCGACGCGAACGAGCTCTCGCTCACCTACTCGACGCTCGCGAAGGCGCTGTGGGAGGCGAGCAGCTCGGGCCCGGCGGAGCAGGCCCGCGCGCTGCAGCTCGGCCGCCGCGCGCTCTCGACCTGGCGCGAGAGCGGCGTCGACGATCCCGAGCGCCTGAAGCTCTACGAGACCTGGTTGACGGAGCGCGGCGGCGACATCTCGCTGTCGAGCGGGTGACCCACTCCACCCGCGCGCGCCGCTCTGGCACAGTAGCAGCGCGCCTGCTCGTTCCACGCGGGTGAATTCGAGCCGACAACATGACCCGTCTGCGCCGTCGTGGGTTCTTGCTGCGTTCTTCGCTCGTGCTCGGCTCGGGCTGTCTCGCGTCACCGTCGACGCGCGCAGCGATGCTCGCGCCCGCGGTCTCCGTGCGGCCGAAGCACCCCGTCGTCGTCGCCTCGGCGAACGGCTATCCCGCCTGTGTCGAGACCGCGATGAAGAAGATCCTCGCCGGCTCCGCGGTCGTCGACGCGGTCGTCGCGGGGGTGAACCACGTCGAGGACGATCCGAAGGATCACAGCGTCGGCTACGGCGGCCTGCCCAACGAAGAGGGCGTGGTCGAGCTGGACGCCTCGGTGATGGACGGCCCCAGCGGGCTCGCGGGCGCCGTCGCGGCGCTGCAGAAGTTCAAGAACCCCAGCAAGGTCGCGCTCGCGGTGATGCGCTACACCGACCACGCGCTGCTGGTCGGCGAGGGCGCAGCCAAGTTCGCGCGCGCGCACGGCTTCGTCGAGGAGAACCTGCTCACCCCCGAGGCGCGCGAGATCTGGCTCTACTGGAAGTCGACGCTCTCCGACAAGGACGACTGGTTCCCCAAGGACCCGAAGCTGCTGCCGCCCGACGTGAAGGCGATGTTCGGGATCACCGGCACCATCAACTGCTGCGGTGTCGACCGCAACGGCGACATCGGTGGGGTGACGACGACGAGCGGGCTCGCGTTCAAGATCCCCGGTCGCGTCGGCGACTCGCCGCTGGTCGGCGCCGGTCTGTTCGTGGACAACGATGTGGGTGCCGCCGGCAGCACGGGCCGTGGCGAGGCCAACATCATCACCGCCGGCAGCCACACCGTGGTCGAGCTGATGCGGGGCGGCAAGCACCCCAAGGACGCGTGTCTGGGCGCTTGTCGCCGCATCGCCCTCGCAACACGGGTCAAACGGTTGCAGCGCGCCGACGGCAAGCCAGACTTCAACGTGAGCTTCTACGCGGTGGACAAGCGCGGTCGCTACGGCGGGGCGGCGCTCTATCCCGGAGGCGAGTTCGCCGTGTGCGACGCCAAGGGTCCGCGCAAGGAGAAGCTCGCAGGGCTGTTCGAGAAGTGAGGCACGGATGACCACGGATGCACAGGCGACGGAAGTGCTCGACTACTGGTTCGGCCCGAAGGGCGGCCCCGAGTGGGGCAAGATGCGCAAGCTGTGGTTCCAGGGCGGCAAGGCGGCCGACGAGGAGATCACCGCGCGCTTCGGCGAGCTGCATGCACGGGCGTGCGCGGGTGAGCTCGACGCGTGGCAGGAGGAGCCCGAGAGCTGTCTCGCGCTCGTGATCGTGCTCGACCAGTTCTCGCGCAGCATCCATCGTGGCACCGCCGCCGCGTTCGCGGCCGATGCGAAGGCGCTCTCGGTCACGAAGACGATCATCGTGAAGGGCTGGGACAACGACTTCGAGCCCGTGCAGCGCTGGTTCGTGTACCTGCCGTTCGAGCACTCCGAGGACATCGGCGATCAGCAGCGTTCGCTCGCGCTGTTCTCGTCGCTGCCCGACGACGACAACCGCAAGATCGCCGTCGACTACGCGCAGCAGCACCTCGACATCATCGCGAAGTTCGGCCGCTTCCCCCACCGCAACGAGATGCTCGGGCGCGAGAGCACGCCCGAGGAGACGAAGTGGCTCGCCGAAGGCGGCACGCGCTTCGGCTGACCGACGTCAGTGCGGCGGCGGCTCGCCGATGCGACGCACCTCGATCGACATGTGCATCGGCTTGCCGCCCTTGCCGGGCGCGAGCGAGGCCTCGGCCGCGATCTCGTAGGCCCGCTCGGCGCTGGGCACCGACACGATCCAGTAGCCCGCGAGGAACTCCTTGGCCTCGGGAAACACGCCGTCGGTGATCGGCCGACCGTCGCTGCCGGCACGCACGAGCTTGGCCTCGTCGGGCCCGGTGAGTCCCTCGGCCATCAGCAGCTCGCCCGATTTCGCGAGCTTCTCGGCGAAGGCGATCATGAAGGCGATGTGCGCCTGCAGGTCCTCGGCGGGCCACTGCGCGACCTCGTAGGGGCCGCGCGCGGGGGTGTTCATCATGAGCATGTACTTCACGGGTGACTCCGTTCGAGCCCCGATCGGGGCGGCGTTTGCCGGGTGTCGGAGCCGCGGGACCGCGCTCGACATCCGACACGAAGAAAAGCGGGGGCGAGCAGCAACAGCATCCACGCGGCGCCCCGGCCCTCGCCGTCGGCCGCGCAGGCGCAGCCGCGGTCGATCGTGTCGAGCCCGTTGCCACCCGAGCCCGAGCCCTCGTCGATGGGCCCGTCGTCCAGACCCGTGTTGCCGCCTTCGTCACCGAGGCTGGCGCCGTCGTCGATCGTCACCCCGTCCTCGCCGTCCTCGAACGAGCCGCCGTCGACGCTGCCGGCCTCGCCGTCGTCGTCGCCCGTGACATCGCCGCTCTCGTCGAAGCCGTCCGAGACCACGATGTGGCGCACCACGGGCGCGAGCAGGTTGCCGGAGAGATCCGAGGCCTCGAGCGTGAGCGTGTACTCGCCGTACGGCAGCGCAGCGAACTCGTTGCAGCGGAAACCGTCCGCGCCGTCGTAGTACGGCGGCGTCTCGGCGAAGTTCACCGGGCACGCGCGATTGGTGGACTTGCACACCGCACCGTTCTCGTCGGCGGGCTGGATGCCGATGAGCGCGGTCGACTGCACCGTCCAGCGCACGAACACCCAGCCGCTGTCGTCGGTCAGCATCGCGTCGAGATCGAGACCGCCGGACTCGAGCACCGTACCTTCCTCGGGCATGGTCAGCGCGTCGAGCGAGGGCGGTGTGGTGTCCTCGACCCACGGCCCCGCGCCGTGCACCCCGAGCATCTCCGCGTACGAGTTGGCCATGCCCTCCATACCGTCGCAGTAGCTCTCGTGGTAGAGGCCGGGGCACTGCAGCGGATCGGTGAGCTCCGGATCGTCCGCGTCGATCGTCGGCACCAGGTTCGCGCAGACGTCCGCGAACGTGGTCGCCGGACTCGACCAATCCGGTCCGCCGCCCTCGGCGAACGGCCGGTAGTACATCGCATCGGTGGGCTCGTCGGTGTGCTCGAGGCCCGAGAGCGTGCCCACGGCGACGAGCGCCGACTGCAGGCGGTTCGGCGCCATGCAGTGCTCGGTCGCGTCGTAGATCGAGGCGATCGTGTTGCGCGGCAGGCCATCGCAGCCGGTCGATGCGCTCGCGCACGTGTAGCTCGACGCCATCGGTGGCGCAGCGGCGTCGACGAGCAGCATCGCGTAGGGCACGTACTCGGGTGGGCGCGTGGTGGTGACGTGGATCTGGAAGGGCTCGAGCGCGAGCTGCAGGCCGGCCACGATCTCGCCGGCATCGGTGGCCGGCACGAACGTCGTCGCCGCATCGAGGCCGGCGACGCACCCGAGCCCCGAGTTGTCCGCGCCGGCTTGCGGCACCGGGCACTCGAACGCAGGTACGAGCTCGATGGGCTCGACCGGCACGAACAGCACGCTCGGTGCCGCGTCGTAGTCGACCGCGTGCGACGGCCCGCTTCCCAACGCCACGGTGAGCGCCGCCATCATCCAGCCCATGCGGACGATGGTAGCGCGATCGTGGGCCGCTCGCCCGCGTGGACGGGACGATTCAGCCGCAGGGCGTCGTGATCGGGCACGAGAGCACGGCGGTGAAGAACCCGCCGTAGAGCGAGAGCCCACCGCCGTCGTAGACGACGTACGTGTAGCTGCCGTCGGTGGTCGCGGCCGCGAGGTCGGTGACCGTCAACGTCGCGGCGCGCACCTGGAGATCGCCGTCGTCGTCGGTGAACGTGCCGCTGCCGTTGCTCGCCATCGCGGAGAATCGGTACGTGCCGGCGAGCCCGGGATCGGCGAACACGAGCTCGAGCTGCGGATCGACGCCTGCGGGCGGCGCCGCGCAGTCGACGACGGTGTCGACCGGATAGCTGCGCAGACTGGTGAGCACGCCGTCGTCGGGGCCGCACGTCTGCGCGACCACCAGCACCCCCGCGGGCCCGGCCGCGAGCGGCGGGTAGAGCTCCTCCGGCACGCACCAACCGCCCATGCCGCAGTCGTCGTGCACCTCGCACTGGCAGGTCATGCTGACGGGGTCGTCCGCGCACGTGCCCATGCTCGAGATGCACATGTCGAAGTCGGCGCCGATGAAACAGCGTGGGCCCATGCCGCAGTCGGTGTCGCGCGTGCACGGGGTGCGCAGGCAGCCGTTCTCGTCGAACGCGCTCGCCAGATCGCCGCACACCTCGCACGGCGAGTACATCGCGCAGTTGCCCGGCGCACCACCGCAACGCGGCGGCGGACCCGTCGTGGTGTCGGGGTCGGCGCTCGAGCTCGAGTCGCCACCATCGGACAAGCTCGCCGATCCGCACGCGGCCGAGAGCACGAGGAGCACGAGGGCAGCGAATCTCATCGGTTCACGGCCTCCATCGCCGCCTCGGCGTCCTCGGTCTGCAGCCGCACGCGGATGCGCACGAGCTTGCCGTGGGGATCGCGATCGACGAACACCGGGAACACGCCGTCACCCCAGCCGGTGAAGAACATGCACGTGCGCCCGCCCGCGAGCTCGAGCTCGCCCGAGCCGGTCTCCGCCGCACGGGCCTGGGCCAGCACCATGAAGTGGTGCGTGTGCGGGCGGAAGTCGGTCGCGAGCTTCCAGCCGCGCTCTTCCTTCACCTGCTCGGCGCGGGTGCCGAGCGCGATGATCTCGTCGACGGCGCGATCGCACCAGCCCCACTCGCCGTCGCCGAGCGGCGGTGCATCGACCGCATGCGCGAGTGCCTGGGCATCCCGACCCCAGAACACAAAGTCGGCCTTGCCGTCGAGCGCCACGTCGTCGCGCCACTCCGCGATGCCGGCCTCGTCGATGAACATGAGTCGCGCGAAGTCGACGCCGACACTGCCGACCTTCTCGGAGCTCGCGATGCTGTCGGGCGCGAGCTCGACCCACACCTCGCGCCAGCACTCCGCCCAGTCACCCTCGCCGACGCGCTCGCCTTCGACCTCGAACGTGCCACTCGGCACGCCGTCCACGACCACGCCCCACTCGGCCCATTGCGCCTTGCCCTCGCCCGAGAGCATCCCCGTGTCGATCACCACCGCGCGCCCCGACGGGAACGACGCCCGGCCCAGCCTCTCGATCGCCATGTTCGCATGCTACCTCCGCGCTCTCGCGCCGGCGCAGCAAATCGTCGCTACTCGTTCATGGCCGGTTGCGTCATGCTGCGGCCATGCTCCCGATGCCTGAAGTCGCTGCGCGGCTCGGCCTCAGTGCCGACGACATCATCCCGTTCGGCCGCGACAAGGCCAAGATCGATCGCAGCGTGCTCGTACGCCCGCGCGCGAACCCCGAGCCCGCGAAGCTGGTGCTCGTTTCTGCGATCACACCGACGCCGGCCGGCGAGGGCAAGACCACGACGTCGATCGGGCTCGCCGACGCGCTCGCCTCGCTCGGCCGCCGCACTGCGGTGGTGCTGCGCGAGCCCTCGCTCGGGCCGTGCTTCGGCATGAAGGGCGGTGGCACCGGCGGCGGACGCTCGCGCATCGAGCCGTCGGACGACATCAACCTGCACTTCAACGGCGACTTCCACGCGATCACGAGCGCGCACAACCTGCTCGCAGCCGCGATCGACAACCACCTGCACTTCGGCACCGACCTCGGGCTCGAGCCGCGCAAGGTGCTCTGGCGGCGCGTGGTCGACATGAACGACCGCAGCCTGCGCGACATCACGATCGGGCTCGGCGGCGAGACCAACGGCGTGCCGCGCGAGACGGGCTTCGACATCACCGCGGCCTCCGAGCTGATGGCGATGCTGTGCCTCGCGGGCGGTGCCGACGATCTGCGCGCGCGCATCGATCGCACGCTGGTGGGCTTCTCGCGCACGGGCGCACCGATCACCGCGGGCGCGATCGGGGTCACCGGCGCGATGCTGGCCTTGCTCCGCGACGCGCTGATGCCGAACCTCGTGCAGACCCAGCACGGCACGCCGGCGATCGTGCACGGCGGGCCGTTCGCCAACATCGCGCACGGCTGCAACAGCGTGATCGCGACGCGGGCGGGGCTCTCGCTCGCCGACTGGGTGGTCACCGAAGCCGGCTTCGGGTTCGACCTCGGCGCCGAGAAGTTCTTCGACATCAAGTGCCGCAGCGCCGGCATCGACGCCGACGTCGTGGTGCTGGTCTGCACGCTGCGCGCACTCAAGATGCACGGCGGCGTGGCGCTCGATCGCATCGCGACCACCGATCCCGAGGCGGTCGCGGCCGGGCTGCCGAACCTCGACAAGCACATCGACAACGTGATCGCGTTCGGCAAGACGCCGATCGTCGCGATCAACCGCTTCGACAGCGACACCGACGCGGAGCTCGCGGTGGTGATCGAGGCCTGCGCGAAGCGGGGCGTGGCCGCAGCGCCGTGTCAGCACTTCGCGCGTGGGGCCGAGGGCGCGCGCGAGCTGGCCGAGAAGGTCATCGAGGCCACGCGCACGAAGAGCACCCCGTTCAAGCCGCTCTATCCGCTCGAGGCCTCGGTGCCCGACAAGATCGCCGCGGTCGCGAGCATGATGTACGGCGCCGACGACGTGGCCTACACGAAGGCCGCCGAGCGCGACATCAAGGAGATCGCGAAGCTCGGCTACGATCGGCTGCCGATCTGCATCGCGAAGACGCAGAACTCGCTCTCGGACGACCCGAAGCTGCGCGGCCGCCCGCGCGACTTCGAGGTCACCGTGCGCGGGGTCCAGATCGCCGCGGGCGCGGGCTTCCTGGTCGTGCTGACCGGCGAGATCATGCGCATGCCGGGGCTGCCGCGGCAGCCCGCGGCGGGCAAGATCGACCTGCAGGATGGCACGATCACCGGGCTGTCGTAGCGGCACATGCGGCGCGACGAGGCCACGGATCCGCCTCCGCCGTGGCAGCCAGCGCTCTCGCGGCGCTGGTGCCTCGTCTTCGATCTCGCCTCCGCGGCGGTGGTGGCGATCGTGTTCGTGCTCGTGCTCGCGACGTTCCGCGACTACGGCGTCACGTGGGACGAGGCCTGGCACCTCGAGTACGGCGATCAGATCCTGTCGTGGTTCCTGACCTTCGGGGCCGACACCTCGGCGCTCTGCTACCGCGTCGACTTCCTCTACGGCGGTGGCTTCGATCTGCTCGGTGCGATCGCGCGTCGGCTGTCGCCGCTGCCGCAGCACGAGACGATGCACCTGCTCGGCGGGCTCGTCGGTGTGCTCGGGCTCGTCGGTGCGTGGCGGCTCGCGGCGCGGCTCGGTGGCTCCGCGGCCGGCTTCGTGGCCGTGGTGCTGCTCGCGACGACCCCCGTCTACTACGGGCACATGTTCGCGAACCCGAAGGACCTGCCGTTCGCGGTCGGCTACGTGTGGGCCCTGGATGCGCTGATCGAGATCGTGCTCCGGCTGCCGCGCGTGCCCCGGCGCGCGTGGATTCGCTTCGCGGTGCTCGCCGGCCTCGCGATGGGCGTGCGGATCGCCGGCATCCTCGTGCTCGTGTACCTCGGCGCGGTCGTGCTCGGCGTGGCCTGGCTGCGCCTGCGCGCGACCGGTGGCGATCTGCAGGCCGCGCTCCGGACGTTGCGCCGGCTCGGACGTCCCGCGGCGCTGGCGATGCTGGGCGCGTGGATCGTGATGGTGTCGACGTGGCCGTGGGCGCTGCTCGATCCGGTGCGCCGGCCGTGGATCGCCCTCGGTCGCATGAGCCGGTTCACGCTGCACGATCGCAAGATGCTGTTCGCCGGCGAGACGATGCGCACCATCCAGCCACGTTGGGACTACCTGCCGCACTACTTCGCCCTCACGATCCCGCTCGTGACCCTGGCGTTGGTGCTCGCGGCGGGGGTGCTCGTCGCGCTCGCGTGCTGGCGGCAGCGCGGGTCGCTCCCTCGACAGCAGCGCAACGCGGCCCTGGTGCTCACGGCCGCGATCATGGCTCCGCCGAGCTACGCCATCGCGATGCGCTCGGTGGTGTACGACGGGCTGCGTCACTTCCTCTTCGTGATCCCGATGCTCGCCGTCGTCGCCGCGCTCGCAGCCGTGTCGCTGCCGCTCGCCCGGCGTCGGCTCCTCGCCGCGGTGCTCGTGGTCGGCGGCGGCGCGGCCGTGGCGAAGACGATCGCGGACATGCGCGCGCTCCATCCCAACCAGTACATCTGGTTCAACGAGCTCATCGGGGGCCTGCCCGGTGCCTACGGGAAATACGACACCGAGTACTACGGCGGCGTGTACAAGGAGGGTTTTGCGACGCTCGCGCGCGAGCTGTGGCGCACAGAGCCCGAGCGCTTCGCGAACACCCGGTACGTCGTGACGGGGTGCATCCCGGGCTTCGTCGCCGATCACTACCTGCGCAGCAACTTCGTGTGGGTCGACGAGCGCTACGCCGAAGGCGCCGAGCTCTACCTCGGCTACACGCGCTCGCGCTGCCACGAGCGCCACGGCGATGCACCGGAGCTGTTCCGGGTCGAGCGCATGGGCACGCCGCTGTTGGTGGCCCGCGACCTGCGGACCGTCGAGGGTACGGGCGCGCGCGACTCCGCCGAGGAGGACGAAGAGTGAGCGACGATGCCACGCTCGCGTGGACGCAGGCCGAGGCGCACGCGCTCGCGGCCACGGCGCTGCTCGACGATCCGTCGGTGCCGCCGTGGACCGCGGCGGAGTCGCTGCGGCGGGGCTATGCGGCGCTCGCACGCGCATCCGAGGTCGACGATCCCGTCGCGATCGAGTGGCTGCCGCGCTCGCCGAGCATCGCGGCCGAGCTGCGCACGCTCGCGACCGACGACGACGCGTCGATCGATCCGCGCGCGCTGCGGACCCTCGCGCTCGCGCTGGCGAAGGGCGTGGCCGCGGCGACCGCCCGCTTCGCCCCGGCCCGCAGCCGCGAGCGACGTCGACGCGCGCTGGGTCGAGCGGCGGCCGGCATTGCACTGCTGCTCGGCGCTGCCGCGATCGCGGTGGCGACCGTCGGAGACTGGCGCGAAGGTCCGTGGCGCGCACAGTACTTCGCGAGCAGCGCCTTCGAAGGCGAGCCGCTCGTGCTGCGCGAGGGCGACGTGGACGCGGCGTGGGGGCGCAAGGGCCCCGCCCCGGGCCTGCCCGACGATCGCTTCTCCGCGCGCTACGACACCTGTCTCGTGACTGCCGAGGCGCTCGAGATCACGTTCGTGCTCACCTCCGACGACGGCTCGCGCTTGTTCGTCGACGGTGAGCTGGTGCTCGACAACTGGGGCGTGCACACGACGCGTCCGAAGAGCGCGGACGTGCCGATCGCCGCCGGCACGCACCACGTGCGCGTCGAGTACTTCGACGATCGCGGGCCCGCGCGCCTCGAGCTGCTCGCATCGCTGTACGGCGAGCTGCCCGAGCTGCTGCCCGTGCGGCTGCTACGTCACCCCGGCGACGACCTCGACGCCGCGGACCCGTGCGTCGATCACTGACCCTGGAACGTGTACGTGATCGGGCCGCTGGGGATGTTGCCGCCCTGCAGCGTCATCGTGCCCTCGATCGATCCGTCGCCCGCGCCCGGGAACGTGCCGTCGACGATCACCTGGATCGTGCCGAACGGTCCAGTGTCGCTGACGTACTCGACCTCGCCGTCGATCGACACCGCGCATGCGCCGTCGATCGTGCCGGTGAGACCGGCGATCCCGCTGTGACCCGAGCCTGAACCGGGGTCGCGCGCTGCGATGCCGAACGTGATCGTTCCGTCGGCGCCGACGACGATGTCGAGCACCTCGGAGGTCGGAGGATCCTCGGGATAGAACAGCAACAGATACGGGAAGTGCCCGTAGGGGTCGGTGCGGCCGGTGAGATCGATCGTGAACGGTCCGCCGCTGGCGCAGCCCGTACCGCCGGTCTCGGTCGCGCTGGTGCTCGGATCCGTCGAGCTGCTGTCCGGATCCGTGCTCGACTCGGTGGCCGGTGCGGTCGTGCTGGTGGTGGTGCTCGTCGTCGTCGTCGTCGTCGTGGTGGGGTCGGGGTTGTCGGTCCCGAAGCTGGTGCCTTCGAGGAGGTCGGTACCACCCTCGGTGTCGTCACCCCCCACGGTATCTGGACAGCCGGCGCCGCCGGACGCGATGACGACGAGCGCCATCGCGCGAGTGATCGAGGGCATGGAGATGGCGCGGACGAGTGGCATGCGACCGTCCGATGGACGAGCGCGACGGTCGATTGCGACTTCCCGCGGATTTCACGAATTCGCGGTGCTACGGGGGGTTCGGTCCGGGGACAGCGATGCCCGAGGGCCGGATCGCGGACGCGCGAGGTCGCGCGCCGCGGGCCGCAGCGTCGCCCAGCTCAGCCCGCGGTGAACACGTACTCGTGCTGCGCGTCGCGCATCACCAGGGTCTTCGCGTCGCCGGTGCCCACCACGAGCTCGAAGCCGATGATGCCGGGGGCGGTCGTCACGAGCGAGAAGGTGCCGTCGGGGTTCTTGCGGCTCGCGACCTCGGACTTCCACTCGCCGAAGTCGAGCACCGTGGCATCGCCCTTCTTGCTCACCACGATCGCACCGAGCGCGTCGTTGCTGTAGCGCTTCGCGAGCCCGCCCGTCACCGCCGCATCGGCCGGCACCGTCAGCTGGGCGCGCTGCACCGCGAAGGACGCCCGGAAATTCTTGTCGCCCTGCAGCAGCGCGGCATCGGCCTCGGGCTTGCCGTCGTAGAGCACCTCGAGCAGCTTGCGCTTGAAGAGGCTGCGGATCGTCGCGCCGCGATCGCTGTTGGTGAGGATGACCGCGCCCACGCCCACCTCGGGCAACCACAGCATGTCGCTGTGGAAGCCGGGGATGTCGCCACCGTGGCTGACGACGGTGACGCCGTGGCGGTCGTTGATCATGAGGCCCATGCCGTACTGCGTGTCGTTGCTGACCGCGACCTGCGGCGCGCGCCGGGCGAGCAGCGCTTCCTTGGAGATGTAGCGCGTGCCGTCGGGCAGCACGCCCTCGGCGAGCTCGAGCTGCACGTACGCGAGCATGTCGTTGACGGTGCTCCACGCCCCGCCGGCCGGCCGCACCGGGATCACCGACGCATCGATCTCGCGCCCGCCGATCGCCGGCTTCAGATCGACGTCGAAGCCGTGCGGCATCGCGAAGTTCCCGGTCATCGCGCGCTTGAAGTCGAACGTGGTCGACTTCATGCCCAGCGGATCGAAGACGCGGGTCTGCATCGCCTTGTCGTAGGCCTTGCCGAGCTCGAGCTTCGGATAGGCCACGTGCCCACCGAGGAAGCCCGCGGCCGCGGCCATCACGTTCGAGTACTGGAACAGCTCGCCGAAGCCACTGGTCGGCTGCATGCCGGCGAGCGCCTGCATCGCGCGCGCGGGCGTCAGGTCGCGGTACTCGAGCAGCCACTCGAGATCCTGACGCGGCATCCCGGTGCAGGCACAGATGAGGTGCTTCACCTGCACGCGCCCGGTCGTCTCGGCGTTGCCGAGCGCGAACGTCGGCAGCAGATCCTTCGCGAGGCTGTCCCAGCCGATCGCCTTCTCGTCGACCAGCTTCGCGAGCATCAGCGTGGTGAGGGCCTTCGTGTTCGAGGCCACGATGAAGCGCGTGTCGGCGTCGATCTTCGCCGGCTTGCCGAGCGCGCGCACGCCGAAGCCACCGGCGAACACGACCTTGCCGTGATCGACGAGCCCGAGCCCGACGCCCTCGACCCCCAGCAGTGTTTGCGCGTCGGTGACGAACTTGGTCAGCACCGCGATGCGCTCGGCGTCGAGCGGATGGGCTTGCTTGCCCGCGAACGACTCGACCGCACCGCCCTTGGGCAGCAGCCGGCCGAACAGCACGCCGAGCTGGCTGCCGCGCCGCTCGGCCGTCGCGTCGGCGAGGTCGAGCAGCACGACGGTCCACATCCCGTTGGCGAAGAGCGCCTGCGCACCGACCGAGCGCACGAGGTTCGGTGGTACCTCGTACGAGTAGCTGGTGATGCGGCTCCAGCCGTCGTGATCCGGCGACTCGTTGCGCACCTGCAGCTTCCAGTGCATCTGCGGATCGAGCTTCGCCCAGGCCTGCTTCACCGCCGTGTCCGCGTCGGGGGCCTCGAGATCGACGAAGGCCACGCGCGAATCGCCTTCGGGCGACTCGAGGATCGTCGCGCGCTCGACCACGGCGATCGTCCACGCCGCGGGCGCGACGAAGGTGTTGCCCGCGACCGTGGTGCTCGGCGTGTCGGCAGCGAGCGTGCGCTTCTCGGTCGTCTTCGCGGCACTGGGCCCGGCGAGCGTCGGCGTCTTCGCGCTCGGCGGCTGCGGAGCAGGCGAGCGCTTCGAACACGCGCCGAGGGCGAGGACGGAGGCGAGGAGGAGGTGCGAAGGACGCATGTCGGCCGCACGCTACCTCATCGCGCGGTCACAGCGGTGCGTCGACGGCGGTCACGAGCCGCCGCTTCGATCCCCGGCAATCACGGCAGCGCGAACGGAATCTCGACGGACACACGCTCGCCCGGTGCGGGGATCGTCAGCCCCACGACCACCTGTCGCAGGCACTGCGCGACGTTCGGATCGCTCTGGCCGCGCAGCTCGGTCACGCCGGAGATCACCGAGCGGCCGTCGGCCTCGAACGCGAGCGTGGCGACGTACTTGCCCGGCGTCCGCGTCGTCGCATCGGCCGTGTCCCAGCACTTCGCGCTCCACCCCGCGCGCGCGGCCTCGACCGCCTTGCCGGCGTCCGCGATCGCGCGCGCCTGCGCAGCCGCAGTCTGCTGCGCGGCCGCAGCCGGCGGTGCACTGCCCGCCCTGTCGGGCTCGGCCTGCGTCACGATCTGCGGCGTGCCCGCGGGCGCTTGGGGCACCGACGCGCGCAGACCGAAGTAGATCGCGAGCGCGATGCAGAGCCCTGCAACGACGATCGCGATCGGAGTCGCTCGCTGCACGGCTCGGTCGGGCGGCTCAGAACACGAGGGCGCTGATGTAGCCCCACTCGCAGTTGTTCCAATTCGCCGAGCCGGCCGCCGACGCGCCGCACATGCCGATCGTGTACGTGCCGGCCGCGAGCCCGCTGTACACGTGGTTGATGCCGACCATCTTGCGCTCGTTCACGCCGGCGGTGAGCCCGAAGATCCCGCCGCCGACCGTCGTGAGCGCGCCGCCGCCCGTGTTCAAGTAGCAGGGATAGATGTTGAGCCCGGTCGCCGCCGCCGCGCCGGCACCGAGCGACTTCTCGATCGTCATGAACGCGCGCTGTCCCGCGGCGAGCGTGACGTTCACCGTCGGACCGATGAACGTGTTGACCGCGTTCACGCCACCCGTCGTGCCGCCGGTGCCCGCCGCACCCGCACCTGCGGTCGTGACGAACGAGATCACACCGGTCGCACCGGCCGGACCCGCGGGACCTGCTGCACCCGCGGGACCCGCTGGGCCTGCGGGCCCTGCAGGACCGACGGCCCCGGCCGCACCCGTCGCGCCCGCAGGACCGGCCGGACCGCCGGGGCCCTGGGGACCGACGCTGCCCGCCGGACCCTGCGGACCCTGTGCACCCGCAGGACCCGCGGGACCTGCAGGACCTGCTGCGCCCGCGGGACCTGCCGGACCTGCGGGACCGACGAGCCCGGTCGGATCGCCGACCCACTGCCCGTTCTCGTCGATCACCACGTCGCCGTTCACGGAGACCGAAGTCGGATGGATGTCGCCGTTCGCTTCGCTCGCGACCATCGCGTAGGGCACGCTGCCGATGCGCGCACGCGGGGTCATCTCGCTGTCGCCACCGACGGCGACCGCGAGGAAGCGCGGGCTGCCGTCGAACAGCTCCGCGGCGTCGAGCGGCGTGTCGGAGCCGAGCTCGGCGGAGAAGTAGCCCTCGTCGAAGTCGACCGTGAGCGTCTCGCTCCACAGCGCGCTGCCGCCGGACGCGGCGCTGTAGATCCGATACGTGACCTCGAGCGAGTCGGTGACCGGATCGCCTTCGGCGTCGAACAGTCGCCCTTGGTGCGTGAGCGTGTCGGGCACGGCCGCGTGCGCGTCGTCGGGACCGAGCGACAGCGCGACGAACAGCGCGAGCGGTGCGAAGAGCTGCGAAGGACGCATGGTCATGGCTGGGTTCCGTTGGCGCCGATGAGGCCGCCTTGCATGCGATAGCTGGCGGAGCTGTGCCTGGTCTGGAGTTGGCTGGGCTGTCCGAGCGTGAGCTCGAGCGTGAAGCTCGAGGTCGACATGCGCTGACCGGCACCGACGAGCTGACCCGCGCTGTGGCCCGGGTCCATCGGCGCGCCCGTCGTGCTGTCGGTCTCGCTCGTCGTCGTGCCGCTCGAGTCGACGGTGCCCGCGCTGGTGCTGCCCGTGGACTCGTCGACGCTCGTGCTCGAGTCGGCCGTGGCCGCGGTGCTGCTCGACGTGTCGGTGGTGCCGACGCTCGAACCGATCGAGCCGGTCGCGAACGTGGTGACCTGCGCATCGTCGCCGGCACAGCCGAGCGTGCCGAGCAACGCCGCGATCGCGAGCCTCGTCGTCCAGGTGCGTGGTCGCTGCATCCGCAAGCTCAGGAGCCCAGCATAGACGAGAACTCGCGGGCGCGGAGAAGGCTGCGTCGCGGTGACGCGCGGGAACGCTCGGGCTCGCCCCTTTTCGCGGAGGTTTGGATACTGTCCCCGCGATGCGACGACGGCCGACTTCGCTGGCGATCGCGCTCTTCTCCGCGCTCGCATGCGGCGGAGGTCCGGCTGCGCCTGCTCCGGGCGAAGCCACCGCCGCTGCCGTGCCGGGCTCCGATCCCGCGGCCCTGCTCGCGACGGCGAACGAGCGCGAGGCGGCCGGCGACCTCCCGGCCGCGCTCGCCCGGGCCGAGGAAGCGCTCGCGAACGGGGGCGGTCGCGAGGCCGCGCTCACGGTCGCGAAGCTGGCGATCCGGCTCGAGCAGTACGACCGCGCGCTCGCGGTGCTGCAGCCGCTCGTCGACGCCGATCCCAAGGACGCGATCGCGCAGTACGACCGCGCGCTCGTCTTCCACCGCAAGGACGACTACAACGCGGCGCGCAGCGGCTACCTCGCGGCCCTGCGCGCCGATCCGAAGCACGCCGACGCCCGCTTCAACCTCGCGATGCTGTGCTGGAAGCAGGGCGTCGCCGCCGAGGCGCAACACCACGCGGAGAAGTTCCGCGCGAGCTTTCCCGACGATCCCCGCGGCGCCGAGCTGTCGACGATGATGGGCGGAGCGCCGCCACAGTCGGGCAACTAGCACAGCACTTCGGGCAACTCGCCCAGCGACGCTGCGAAAGCG
>CAZFKC010000033.1:0-89751 GCA_964519175.1 uncultured Nannocystaceae bacterium | reverse complement strand
GGCACGGAGCAGGGTGTCCGGAAGAACGCTTCGCGTTCTTCCGCACCCTGCTAGTTCTGGTCGCGCCGTCCGGCGCTCTTCCTGGTGCGCGCAGCCATGCTCGCGGTCCGCCGTGGCGAAGCCACGTCGGGCTCGAATCGCTGACGTCTCTGAGACCGCGCCGCCCGCTCGGGCGTTGAAGGGCGGCATGCGCGTGCTCGCGTTCGCCGTCGTGCTCGGGGCCGCCTCGACCGCGGTCGCGATCGCAGCGGCCGCGCCCGAGCCGGCGGTGGTCCTGCCGGTGGCCGCGAGCGAGTCGACGCCGTGGAGCGACGCATGGTTGCTCGAGCGAGCGCCGCGCTACCTCGACGATGGTGCGGCGCGACGCGATGCGCTCGAGCGCTCGCTCGCTGCACCGGACAACCTCTACTCCCGCATGCGGCTGTCCGCGTATGCGCGCGGCGACGCGGGCTGGGATCTGTTGCCGCAGTGGAATCCCCGTGCGCTGCCGCTCGACGACGGGCTGCTCGCCGCGTACATGCGCGGCGACGCCGACGCTCGCGTCGACGCGAGCGATCCGCTGTGGGACGGCGCGCGCCCGACGACGATGCAGGGCTGGGTCGAGCTCGGCCGTCGCGTGTTCTTCGCGTACCCGCTGCGGCCCGAGGCGTTCGTCGAGCACGCGCTCGCGTCGCCCGAGCTCGCCGCGAAGGTGGGCCTGCAGCGCACGGAAGACGGCGAGTGGCCGGGCGCGGTGCTCTTCCGCGACGTCGACGGGACCGCGCGCATCGGGATCACGTGCGCGCTCTGTCACTCGAGCGTCGAGGACGGCGAGCTCGTCGTCGGCCGCGCCCGCCGCGAGTTCGACTACGGCGCGATGCGACTCGCGTGGCACGCCGGCACCGGCGATCCGATCGATCCGGAGCTCGCGGCCAGGCTCGCGAGCTGGGGACCCGGGCGCGCGGACATCACCGAGGACGACGACGCCGATCCGGTCGCGATCCCGGATCTGTGGCGGCTCCGCGAGCTGCGGGCGCTGACGCAGGCGGGTACGATCCTGCAGCACGAGAGCGTCGGTGGGCCTGGGCCGCTCGCGCTCGCGATCCGTCAGGAGACCCAGATCCTGCACGCGAACCGCGGGCGCGTGCGACCGCCGCGCGAGCTCGCGTGGGCGCTCGCGATGTTCCTCTACTCGCTCGAGCCGCCGCCGCGCGAGGTGGTCGCGACGAACGCGGCGGCCGTGCGTGGTCGCGAGCTGTTCGCGAAGCACTGCGCCGGCTGCCACGAGGATGCGAGCGGCAGCGGGGACCCGGTCGACGCGCGTCGCGTGGGCACCGATCGGGCGCTCGCCGACGGCACCTCGCGGGGCACCGGCCGCTATCGGCCCGCGCCGCTCGTGCGCGTCGCCGAGGCCGCGCCGTATCTGCACGACGGCACCGTCGCCACGCTCGACGATCTGCTGGACCCTGCGCGGCTACACGACGACTTCACGCACGGCGTGCGTGGGGTCGGCGCGGTGCCCGGGCACGCATTCGGCACCCGACTTCCCCCGCACGATCGCGACGCCCTCGTCGCGTGGCTGCGCACCCTGTAGCCCCAAGGAGCCACGAATGTCCACCCGCCCACTCCTCCTGCTCGCCACCTTTGCGCTCGCATGCACGTCGATCGAAGGTCGCGAGCCCGAGAGCCCACGGTTCGCGCCGCCGCCGGTCGGCAGCACGAGCTCCGCGATCCCGCCGATCGCGAGCAGCGACGTGCGGGTCGCGATCTCGTCCGTCGTCGTCGAAGGCGACTGCCCCGATGCATCCGCGAAGCCGGCCGACGCGCCGGCCGCCCCGATGCGCAGCGCGCCCGGGGTGGTCGCGCCCGGCAAGGGTGAGACCGGCTGGCAGCCTCCCTGTCAGCAGTCGCTGATGCAGCTCTCGCTCGACAACGTCGGCAAGCGCGATGCGGTCGTGCGGATCAAGGGCGTGCGGATGATCGACGTCGTCGACGATCGCAGCCTCGCGCAGCTCGATGCGCGCGAGCCGACGGCGTGGAACGACGCGAGCGGAGGCTACGTCGCGTGGGACCAGCGGCTCGCGATCGGGACGAAGCTGGGCACCAGCTACGAGCTCAGCGCGCCGGACTGGAACGACGTGCAGCGCAAGCTCGGGGGCGGCGTCGATCTGTGGACACGCTCGTTCGTGCTCGAGGTCGACGTCGGCATCGATGGCGACACGACCACGCTGCGCTCGCCGGAGTTCACTCGCCCGCCTCGTCACGTGTCGCCGCCGACGTGAGCACGGGCAAGAGCCCGCCCGCCATCGGCGTGCGCCCGTCGAGCGCTGCGAACCGCTCGCCGCCGCGCGGGAACGCGACGCGTTGGTGCTCGACCCACCACACGATCGGCCGGTCGCCGGCCGAGGGCAGCCGCAGCTCCACGATGCGCGGGCTGCCATCGGCGGGCACGCGGTCGTCGCCGGTCTCGAGCAACGCCGCGATTGCATTGGCCTGCACGCGGCGCTCGAACCGGCGCGAGAGCCAGCGCAGCGCCGGTGGCTCGGGCGCGCGCGGATCGTAGACGATCGCGCCGACCTCGAGCCGACGGAACAGATCGCCGGTCGGTACGGCGTGCCCTGCTCCGACGACGCGCAGCTCGACGCGCACGCCTTCGGGCGTGCGCGAGGCCTGCACGTCGAGCGCGGTCGCCAGGAGCGCGGGATCGCTGGCCGCCCGCATGCGGTGGTCGCGACGCTCGCCCTGGGTCGGCATGTGGCAGCCCGCGCACGGCGTGGCGGCGAACGGCGACGCCGCGTGCTCGCTGACCGTGCGCTGCATCTGCAGCGGGCGCTCGCGCACGGCCGCGTCGGGGAAGTCGAACTCGTGGCAGGCATCGCAATCGATCGTGCTGCGTACGCGCGGGTGCTCCCCCACGGCGAGCGCCGCGTCTTCGTCGCCGTGGTCCACGTGGCAGGTGACGCACGTGACCCCGCGACCGGCGGCCGCCGTCGCGAACGTGATCGCCGGATCCTGCTCCGGCGCATGACAGCCGCGACAGAACGCCTGCGGCTCGCGGTGGTGTGCCGTCAGGAACGGGCCGTCGACGAACGACGTCGCATGCGGCGAGGCCAGCCACTGCACGGTGGCGTCGGGGTGGCAACCCATGCAGCGCGCATCGAGCTCGAGCCGTGCGTCGTCGGCCGGCGCGCGTGCACCGAGGGCGGCGAGCACGGCGACGAGCAAGACGTTCACGCGTGCCCTCGACGCTCGACCGAGGCCGCGGATTCCGCCACGGGACGCACGCAGGGCATCTCGCAGGTGAGCTCGCCGAAGCCGACCAGCTCGGAGCGGACGGTGACCGTGGTGTCGGGCACCAGGATCGACTCGGTCACGAACCAGCGCTCGGGCGTGCCGGCCAGCGCGCGCGCGCGGAACAGCGTCGCGACCTGCTCGCGATCGAGGTGGGCGAGCCCGACGCGCGTGCGCGGTAGCTCGAGTCGCACCGCGTTCGCGGGGAACGTGCGCGTGCCGACCGCGAAGGGGATCGAGCGCTGCTCCAGCAGCAACCACGTGTGCGCGGCCGCGTCGAGCTCGCCGTCGCCGCGCACTCCGAGCTCGTAGGCGACGCACGGGCGGCCCGTGAGCGGCGCGTCGAGCAGACGCTCGCGGGCGCGCACGGGGCCGACGGCGTCGTCGCGCATCGCCGTGTTCGTGGGCAGCGCGAGGTGCCAGCGCATCGGCGCGATGCGAGGCGCACGGCGCGGGCGGTGGCGCAGGAGCACGAGCACGGTGCGCGTGCCGATCGCGAGCGCCGTCGCAGCGACGAGCATGAGCACCACCGTGCCGTTCGCGAGGCCCTGCGCGAGCCAGGCCAGCCACGCGAGCGGGGCGAGCACGAGCAGTGCGTAGCCGACGACGCCGGCACGGCGCACGGCATCGCGCTCGGGGTCCAGCACGACGTGGGCGCCGGGCTCGAGGCGATCCTCCGCGCCGCGCAACGCGAGCGCGGTCGCCTCGAGCAGCGGATCGGCCCAGGCCCGCTCGCCGCAGCCCGGGCAGCGGCCCCGCGCGCGGCTGGGCTCGACGGGTGCGCGACGCATCGGATCGCCCGCGGCGGGTGCGAGTGGGCCGGTGAGCTCGAGGTAGCCGCAGCAGGTGCAGATCACGGCGCGCGCTCGTCGGCTCCGACGTCCGGCGGATCGCTGCGCGCATCGCCGTCGAGATCGGTCGGCGCGAGCGCGACGCCGCTGGGATCGCCGGCGTCGATCGCAGCGGCACCGTCGGCGAGATGCGCGTCGAGGCCGGCGAAATCGACGAGCATCGCAACGTCGGCGTTCTCGAGGTTGCCGGCCGGGGTCGCGACGGCACCATCACGCTCGCGCAGGTTGTGGCTCACGAGGTTGTTGACGAGCTCCACGCTCGTCTCGCCCCAGCGCCACTCGATCGACGAGAAGGGCGGCATCGCGGACACGACGGTGTTGTGCGCGATGGTGGTGCCGCACGACGCCTCGAGCGCGATGCCGACGTCCATGCCCGAGGGCGAGGCGAACAGCTCGGGCCGGGTGCCGATGATCACGTTGTTGCGGATCGTGCCGCCCCAGTGGCCCGCGAGCGCGATGCCGGGGCACGGATCGTCGTCGAAGGTACGGCCCTCGGTGGGCTGGCCGAGCCCGAAGCCGATGCCCCGCGCGTTGTCGACCAAGAGGTTGCGCTCGACGATGGTGTCGCGACCGCCGCGCCAGAAGTGGATGCCGTGCTCCGAGAGGTACTCGTTGCTGCACCAGAACCCGCGGATCTCGTTGTCGCGGATCGTCCACCCCCACGCGCGGTGGGCATCGATGCCGCCGGTGTAGCAGTAGATGCCGGCGCTCTCGTAGGTCATCACCTGCGCGCGGCCTTCGTCGGTCAGCTCGATGAGGCTGCACGCGACCTCGCCGTCGTCGTTGTCGAAGTCGTAGTTGCTGTTGATCTTGACCGCTTGCTCGCCGGGATCGGACAGGTGCAGATCGTAGAGGCGCGCGTTCGGGCTGGGCCCGTCGGGGCTGCCGGTCACGTGCACGGTGTGGTAGCGCGCGCGGCGGATCGAGAGGTGCGCGATCGTGACGCCGCTGCGACCTGCGACGTTGAGGATGCCGCCGCTCGCCTGCTGATAGCCGCCGTCGAGCACGACCGATTCGCGATCACCGCTCGCGCTGCGGATCGTGACGTCGTCCGCACCGACCCACAGCCCGTCGGCACCGACGTCGTAGGTGCCGTCCGCGATGCGCACCGTGGCGCCGGCAGGGGCACCGGCGATCGCGGCGGCCAGATCGTCACCCGGTGCCACGTCGATCACCTCGCCGCTCGGCTCGGGCAGCGGTTCGCATCCGCTCGGCACCGGATCGTCGCCCGTGTCGTCGGTGCCCGAGGGATCGCCGCTCGGATCGCCGGACGGATCACCGCTCGGATCTCCGGTCGCCTCGGCGGAGGTGGGCCCGTCCGAGCTCGACGCCGTGGAGCTCGGCCCGCTCATCGAGCTGCTCGCGGTGGTCGTCGCGCCCTCGCTGCCCGACGACCCGTCGCCGTCGCCGTCGCCGCCCCCGCACCCGATCGCGACCCCGATCGCCAGCCAAGCGTTGCGCATGCTCCAAGGCTACACCTGCGGGCTGGATACCGTATCGTCGCCGCACCGTGTCCGCGCGTTCGCTCGTCGCATTCGTCGTCTCGCTGGCCGGCTGCCGACCGGACGCTCCGCCACCCGTCGCGACCATCGACGACCCGCCCGCGCCTGCACCTGCCGAGCCGACGACGTGCGCGCTCGCGGCGGGCGACCACGAGCTCCGGCTCACCGTCGGAGAGCTCGAGCGCCGCTGGCTCGTGCACGTGGGCAGCGCGATCGAGCTGCCACCGCCGGTCGTGTTCGTGTGGCACGGCTTCGGCGGCAACGCCGGGAACGCGATGCGATCGCTCGACCCCGCGCGCACGTGGGACCACGGGCTCGTCGTCGCGCCGCAGGGCGAGCCGCGTACGTTCGAGCAGTTCGGCGCGCGCGCGCGGCCGGGCTGGCAGGTCGCCGAGGGCGAGCTCGGCGATCGCGACCTCGCGTTCTTCGATGCGCTCGTCGCCGAGCTCGCGGCGCGCGGCTGCATCGATCCTCGTCGCACGTACTCGACCGGGTTCTCCAACGGAGGGTTCTTCACCAACGTGCTCGCCTGCCACCGCGGCGATCGGCTCGCTGCCGTCGCGCCGACCGGTGGTGGTGGACCGTTCGTGCCGCGCTGCGAAGGCCCGGCGTTGCCCGTGCTCGTCACGCACGGTCGCAACGACGAGGTCGTGGCCTATGGGATGGCGGAGGCCACGTTCGCGGCGTGGGCGAAGCACAACGGCTGCGCCGCCGATGCTCGGCCGCCCGCGAACGGCTGCGCCGACGCGTCCGGCTGCCCGAAGGACGCGCCCGTGCGCATGTGCTCGCTCGACGTCGGACATGCATGGCCCGCCGAGCAGGCGTCGCGCACGACCGAGTTCATGCGCGCATTCACGCGACCGCCGGGCGATTCGTCGCCGTGACGAGCATCGCCGCCGTGATAGGCTGATCGTGATGGCGCAGCGCAGGCGGATGCGAGCCGGCATCGCAGCGGCGATCTCGGTGGGACTGGCGGCCGAGCCCGCGCGCTCGGCAACCGCACCCACGGAGCCCGCGCCGGTCTCGTCGACGGCGAGCGAGCCCGCGCCGTCGGGGGATCCGCTGGCCGAGGCGAAGCAGCTCTACGACGCCGGCCTCGCCGAGTTCGACACCGCGGAGTACCTCGAGGCGATCAAGCTCTGGTCGCGCGCCTACAAGATCCTGCCGAACACGCCCGAGAGCGCCGACATCAAGCGCTACATCATCAACAACCTCGCGGTCGCGCGCGAGCGCCAGTACGCGATCGACGGCGACGTGATGCACCTGCGCCGCGCGCTGATGCTGGCGAAGAACTACGCGGAGAACATCGCCGCGCTCTACGGCGAGGGGCCGCGTGCCGACGAGGAGCGTGCGCGCACCGAGAAGTTCCTCGCGCGCGTGCAGGCGAAGGTCGACGAGGCCGAGCGCCAGCGCGCCGCTGAGCCCGAGCCGAAGCCCGAGCCGGAGCCCGCGGTGGTCGAGCCGCAGGTGGATCGCGGCACGGCGCCGCGCGACCGCCCGGGCCGCAGATCGATCGTCGCGGGCGCGGTGCTGATCGGCGTCGGCGGGGCGACGGGCGCAATGCTCATCGCAGGCGCGGCGATCGGCGCGGCTGCCGACGAGCTCGATCCGAGCATCAGCAAGGGCGCCCGCGAGAAGCAGTTCGATCGCGGACGGGCCGGCAATGCGCTCGCGATCACGGGCGCCGTGCTCACACCGGTGTTGCTCGCGGCCGGCATCGCGCTCGTCGTCGTGGGCAGCAAGCGCAAGCGCGCCGCCGCCGTCGCGATCGCACCGACCGGCACGGGCATCCTGGTGCGCGGTCGCTTCTAGCGTCGGCGCGCCGCTTCAGCGGAAGATGCCATCGGCATCGGGGACCTTCGGCGCGGGCGAGGGCGGTGGCGTGGGCTCGGGCGACGGCGCTGGCGCGCTCGCTTCGGCGCTCGGCTTCGTGCGCCGCGGCTTCGAGCCGGTGCGTTTCGCGGGGCTCGGCGCGGAGGCTTCGATGGGCGCGTCGACGGGCGCGACGACCTTCGCCGCCGGAGCGACGGGCGCGGGCGCGTCGACCCGCGCAGGCGCGGGCACCTCGACGCGCGCCGGGCTCGGCACCGCGGGCTCTGCGGGCGCACCGATCGTGACCGACTCGCTGGGCGCAGGTGCGACCGAGGTCGCTCGCTCGCGTTGCCACTGCCAGAGCCCGAGCAGCACGCCGCCGCCGACGACGAGCCCCGCGGCGACGCCGGCGATTCGCACGCGCACGAGGCCCGAGCCCGGCGCGGGCGATGGGCCGGCCGCGGCGACCGGACGCGGCCTCGACTCCGCTGCCGCCGGTGGTGCCATGCCCAGCTCGATCTGGCTCTTGCGCGCGGTCTCGCGGTAGCGCAGCTCCACGGCGGCCGGCGGCACCGGCATCGCCTCTTCGGGCGGCGCTGCGATCGGCTCACCCGCGAGCGCGAGCGCGAGCGCGTCCGCGACCGCACGCATGTCGGGATAGCGACCATCGCGGTGCTTGAACAGACAGCGCCGCACGATCGCGTCGATCGAGCGCGGGATCCCGCGGCCCGGCGCGCGCATGCTCGGCAGCGCAGGCGGCGTGAACAGCTTCAGGTAGAGCATCTCGGCGGGCGTACGCGCGTGGAACGGGCGCTCACCGGTGAGCGCCTCGTGCAGGATCATCCCGAGCGCGAACATGTCGGAGCGCCCGTCGAGCGTCTCGCCACGCGCCTGCTCGGGGCTCATGTACGCCGGCGTCCCGAACACCACGCCGGTACGGGTGAGCGTGCGCTCCTCGTCGCTCAGCTCGACCGCCTTCGCGATGCCGAAGTCGATCAGCTTGCACGACTCGCCCTCGCCGGTGTCGTCGAGGACCAACACGTTGCCGGGCTTCAGGTCGCGGTGGATCACCCCGACGTCGTGCGCGGCCGCGAGCGCACGTGCGAGCTGGATCCCCAGCGTCGCCACGCGCCGCCAGTCGAACGGGCCGTCCGCGCGCAGCACCGCGTGCAGCGATCGCCCCCGCAACAGCTCCATCACGAAGAACGGATTGCCGTCGGCGGTGTGGCCGAAGTCGGTGATGTCGACGACGTTCGGATGCTCGATCCGCGCGACGATTCGGGCCTCGCGCATCATCCGTTCCGCGCGATCCGAGTCGGGCCGTGGATCGGGCACGAGCGCCTTCACGGCGACGGCGCGGCCGATCACGGTGTGCGTCGCTTCCCAGACCTCGCCCATGCCGCCCACGCCGATCGCTCGGATGATCCGGTAGCGATCCGCGAGCAGGTCACCGGGGCGGATACCGCTCGACGATCGCCGGTTCTCCGCGCGCTCGGATGGATCCGTGGGTTGCCTCGCGCCGCGCACACCCGTCGCGGTCTCCGCGTCGGACTCGGGTGTGAGAGGCGCAGGCTCGCTCGCAGCGGGCGCGCGCGCAGCAGCGGGGCCGACACCCGCGAGCGTGCGTCGGTCGTCGTCGGCCACGCGGACCCGCTATTTGACGCCGGCGAGGGGATCGTCGCTCGAGCCGACCTTGATCGGTCCGCGCGTGGGCTTCTCGGGCTCGCGCGGGCGGCTCGCTCCGCTCGAGCTGCTCGACGGGCGCGAGGCCGCCGGCCGGCGCTCCTGCTCGGCGCGCTCCTTGATGATCTGCTCCGGCGTGCGGCTCGCATCGCCGCCCTTGGCGACGTTGGGATCCTGCGTGTCGGGGGGAATCTCGCCGGCGCCGATCACCTTCGCCTCGCCGACGGGTGCGGTGGGCTTGGGCGCCTCGGCGGCCGTGCGGTTCATGAACCACCAACCACCACCGCCGAGCGCGACCAACACGACGAGCGCGATCGCGACGACCGCTCCCTTGCCGCCGGTGGACACGTCGTCGTCGCCCGAGCTCGAGCTGCCGTAGTCGACGGCGGGCGGCGCCATCACGGGCGGCGCCGAATACTGCGGCGCCTCGGCGAACGGAGCCGGCGCGGCGGCGAACGGAGCCGGCGCGGCGGCGAACGGAGCCGGTGCAGGTGCGACTGCGAACGGTGCGGGGCTCGACTGCGCCGGCGCGCTCCACTGCGGAGAGTTCGCAGCCGGATCGGACGCGCCGTCGTCGGCCGCGGTCTCGAGCGCCTCGTAGAGGCTGTGAATCTCCTCGTCGAGCTCCGCGAGCAGATCGGTGCGCCCGCTCGCGGCGAGCTGTTCACGCTGGCTCTCGAGCTGCTCGAGTCGAGCGAGCGAGTCCTGAATCCACGCCTCGTTGCCTGCCGCCATCGCGTCCTTGTCTCCGTTGCTGCCGGGGCGCGCTCGCGTGCGCCGGGTATCGGCAGCACAGACTATAGCGGCAACCGACGCGGCCGCGCCATGGAGCCCGCGCGCTCGATCGCGCTTGCGGATCGAAAAGGGCAACGCCCGGCGGCGCCGCCGTGACCATGGACACCGCGATTGCAGCGCATGCGCGCCCTCGCGGCCGATCCCGGGCCGGAAGAGGCCGAGTCGCGTGCGCCGTCGCGCTCGCGGCCGAGCACGCCGCGGGCCTGGCCTCCACCTTCGTGCCGCCCTTTCCTGTTATGCATGGGAGCGTCGATGGCCGCAGACGATCCGCCACCGGAAGCCGACGAGGCCGGGCAGAAGCCGACCGAGCCCGCGGTCGGCGAGCCCTCGCCGTCTCCCTCGCCGTCTCCCTCGCCGTCTCCCTCGGCATCTCCCTCTCCGTCTGGGCCGGTCGGCACCGCCGATGCCGCCGAGTCCGTCGCGACGTCCGCGGCCGCCGCGTCCACCACGCCCAAGCGGCGACGCGCGATCCCCTGGTGGTCGTTCGTGCTCGCGGCGCTGGTCGTCGAGTTCTACGTCTACGGGCGCAGCGGGCACCTCGAGGTCTGCGTCGGCAAGAAAGGCGAGACCGACTTCGCGCTCGCCGGCTCCGAGCGCACCGACGACAACCGCTGGAAGTTCCCCCGCTGCGAGTCGCGTCTGAACCTCGGGCTCGTGAGTCACAAGGATCAGCTGGTCGACGAAGCGACGCTGGTCGCGTGCCGCGGCGCGACGATCTTCCGCCATCAGGGCGAGGGCAAGGCGTGCACCGAGGGCAAGTCCGGATGGGAGCACCGCGTGCTCGCCACGCAGTGTCCACCCTGGCACGGGCACTTCTACGAGCACCTGTTCTGGTTCCTGAAGTGACTCGCGAGCGTCGCCGTCGGCTGGCATGATCGGCTGCGGCCCGTGGCGGACCGACTGCAGAGCACCGGCATCGGGGCGAGCGGATCGTCGGTCGTGTTCGACGAGACCGTCGTCGGCGGAGAAGAGCTCGAGCGCATCGAGGATCCCCATCCCGCGGGCGCGCGGGTCGGCCGCTACTCGATCCTCGAGCGGGTGGGGCAGGGCGGCATGGGCGTGGTCTATGCCGCGTTCGATCCGGAGCTCAACCGGCGCGTCGCGCTGAAGATCCTCCACGGCAGCTCCACCGGTCCGACCCGGCAGTCGGGCTCTGCACGCGCGCGACTGCTGCGCGAGGCCCAGGCGATCGCGCGCGTCACCCACCCCAACGTGATCTCGGTGTTCGACGTCGGCACCGTCGACGAGGCGGTGTTCGTCGCGATGGAGTACGTCGACGGGCCGACGCTCACGCAGTGGCAGCTCGACCGCCGCGATACCGCCGTCGTGGTGGCCATGTATCTCCAGGCGGCACGTGGGCTCGCGGCCGCGCACGCGGTCGGCATCGTGCACCGCGACTTCAAGCCCGACAACGTGCTCATCGCCGCCGATGGCCACGCGCGCGTGCTCGACTTCGGGCTCGCCCGCACCGACCCCAGCATCTCCGCTGGCGAGGCGGACCCCGACGCGGATCTCGATCGCTCCGCGAGCCAGCTCGATCTCGATCGCTCCGACGTGCTGTCGTCGCCGCTCACGATGGCCGGCGCGGTGGTCGGCACCCCGCGCTTCATGGCGCCCGAGCAGCACGCCGGCGTCGCCGCGGACGCGCGCAGCGATCAATTCAGCTTCTGCGTCGCGCTCTACCAGGCGCTGTACCGCCAGGATCCGTTCTCCGCCTCGAACCTCGAGCGGCTCGCGCTCGCCAAGCAGCTCGGGCAGATCCGTCGTCCGCCTCCCGACACCAAGGTGCCGGTGCACATCGCGGACGCGGTGCATCGCGGGCTCGCCACGGACCCTGCCGATCGCTGGCCCGACATGCCGGCGCTCATCGCTGCGCTCGAGCGCGATCCGACCATCGCGCGACGACGAACGCTCCGGGTGATCGGCGTGGCCGCGCTCGCCGCCACGACGACGGGGGCGATCATGCACTTCGCCGACGACGACCGCGCGGCCTGCGAGGGCGGAGAGGCCCAGCTGCAGGGCAGCTGGGACGCGACCCGACGCGCGCAGATCGGCGACTCGCTGCGTGCGGTGGCGGTGCCGTACGCCGAGCAGGCCGCGGCCCAGGTCGAGGCAGGGCTCGACGCCTATGCCCACGCGTGGTCGCGGATGCACCGCGATGCCTGCGAGGCCGCGCGCGTGCGCGGTGAGCAGTCGGAGTCGCTGTTCGATCGCCGCATGCGCTGCCTCGAGCAGCGTCGCGGTGCACTGGTCGCGGTGGTCGACGTGCTCGCGGCGGCCGACGTCGACGTCGTGCAGCGCGCGGCGCAGACGGTCGGCTCACTGCCTGCGATCGAGAGCTGCGGCAACGTCGAGTACCTGCTCGCCACGGTCGAGCCGCCGCCCGCGGAGCTCGCGGTCGCCGTCGCCGACGTGCGCGAGCAGCTCGCACAGGCGTCCGCGCTGTCGGTCGCGGGGCACACCAAGGCTGCCGCGGAGCTCGTGCGCGCGGCGGTGAGCGAGGCCGAACGGATCGACTACGCACCGCTGCGGGCCGAGGCGCTCGCGCGGCTCGGTATCGTCGAGGAGCAACTCGGCGACTACGCGCCGGCGGAGGCGCACCTGCACGACGCGCTCGAGGTCGCGGTCGCCGCACGACACGACGAGATCGCCGCGCAAGCGACCAGCGCACTCGTGTCGGTCGTCGGCGATCGCCTCGCCCGCCATGCCGAGGGGCTCGGCTGGGCCCGGCTCACGCGCAGCCTGCTGCAGCGGCTCGCGCTCGACGGGATGCCGGTCGCGCGGCTCGACCTCGCCGAAGGCAACGTGCTCTACCGGATGGGCGATCTCGAGGCGGCGCGCGCCACCTACGAGCGCGCCATCGCCACGCTCGAAGCGGAGCGCGGGCCCGAGGATCCGGCGATGTCGAGCTGGCTCGGCAACCTCGGCAACGTGCACTACCTCGCCCATCGCCGCGAGCTCGCGAAGGAGACCTTCGAGCGCGCTGCGTCGTTGGCCGAGCGGTCGTTCGGCGCGCGTCACCCGGCGACGGCGACGCTGTACTTCGGGCTCGCGAACGTGCTCACGGACCTCGCGCGCTACGACGAGGCCGAAGCGCGCCTCGAGCTCGCGCGGGCGATCCTCCACGACGCCTACGGCGACGATCACCCGCACACGATCGGCACGACGTGCAACCTCGGCGTCGTCGAGCTGGGCCGCGGGCGGCCCGAGCGGGCGCTCGTGCACTTCCGCGAGTGTCGCGATCGCCGTGCCCGCACGGTCGGCACCGATCATCCCGACTACGCGCTCGCGCTCTTCAACGTCGGTCGCGTCGAGCGCGAGCTGGGCCAGCTCGACGAGGCCCACGCGCAGCTCGAGGCCGCGTGGGCGATCCGTCGCACCGCGCTCGGCCCCGATCACGTGGACACGATCGGCTCCGTCGTCGAGCTCGGTCTGCTCGCGCGTGCAGCGGGAGACACCGGCGCTGCGCTCGATCGTTTCTCCGAGGCGATCGCGGCCTACGAGCGCACCGGCGCCGATCCGCTGGGGCTCGCCGCCGCCCGCTTCGGGTACGCCCGAAGCAGCGTGGAGCAATCGGGCCCGAGCCCCCGCGCGATGGAGCTGGCCGAGCAGGCCCGCGTGGCGTTCGCGGCCGACAATGGCGGCGACACGAGTGCGCTACGGGAGGTCGAAGCCTGGCTCGCCGCGCAGCGCAAGCGCTGAGCCCGATCGCGGGGCTCGATCGCAGGGCTCGGCACAGCTGCCCACAAGGTGCGCGCGATCGAGCGAAGAAAGCACACGCGCCCCGAATTCCCGCGCGTGCCGGTGTCTCACGGAGCGGGACCGCAGGCGGGACAGCGAACATGCATCCAGACGCGAACGAAGCCGTGGATCTGACCGAGTTGGCCGAGCTCCTCGACGACGAGGACGAAGACGACGCCGACGAGGCGGTCGCGGGCGATCGCCAGGCCCTGGGCTAGCCGGACAGCTACAGCGTCGGCAGGCCCTTCGCGCGTCCCCGCGGGAAGGCGCGATCGATCGCGTCGATCTCCGGGGCGTCGAGGACGACGTCCGCGGCGCCGGCGTTCGCACGCACGTGGGCGAGCCCGGTGGCCTTGGGGATCGCGAACACGTCGGGCTCGCGCACGAGCCAGGCGAGCGCGACCTGCTGGGCCGTGACGCCGTGCCGTGCCGCGATCTCGGCGAGGACGCGGCCGCCCTTCGAGCTCGGCTGCACGAAGCTGCCGCTGCCCAGGGGGCTGTAGGCCACCGTCGCGATCCCGCGGGCGCGGCACCAGGGCAGCACGCGGTGCTCCACCGCCCGCTCTTCGAGGTGGTAGAGCACCTGGTTGCAGGCGATCTCCGCGGGCTCGGCGACCTCGAGCAGCGCCTCGAGCTCCGCCACGTCGAAGTTGCTCACGCCCCACGCGGCGATCTTCCCGGCGCGCACCAGCTCGCGGAACGCGAGCACCGTCTCTTCGAGCGGATGTCGGCCCGGCCAGTGCAGCAGGTAGCAGTCGAGCCGCTCGGTGCCGAGCCGTGCGAGCGAGCGCTCGCATGCCGCGATCGTGCCGCGCCGTGACGCGTTGTCGGGTAGCACCTTCGACACGAGATACACGTGGTCGCGCAGGCCGGTGAGCGCGTGGCCGACCATCGTCTCGACGCGGCCGCGCCCGTAGAGCTCCGCCGTGTCGATGTGCGTCGCGCCGAGCTCGATCGCGAGCCGAATCGCCGCGATCGCATCGTCCGCGTCGTCGCGCTCCATGTTCCAGGTGCCCTCGCCGATCACCGGCACGGCCACGCCGGTCGGGCCGAACGTCGCGCGTCGCATGGCTCAACCCCCCGCCCGTGCACGGAAGCGGGCCTTCGCCTGCTTGCCGCGCCGCTCGAACATCGGCACCAGCATCCGCCGCAGCTGCGGGAACAGGTAGCCGATGGTGGCGAGGTGACCACCGAGCCGCGGCCGCATGCGCTCGATGCGGCCGTCGTGTGCGCTGTCGAGGATGAGCGCGGCGATCTGCTCGGCGGTGCTCATCGGCTGCGAGAACACGAGGTCGGGGACCTCGTCGATCGTGTCCATGATGAAGCCGGTGTCGACGGGTCCCGGCGAGACGATCGCGACCTTGATGCCCGCCGGTGCGAGCTCCTCGGCCAGCGCGATGGAGAATGCCCGCAGGCCGAACTTGGTGGCCGAGTAGACCGCCTCGTGGATCACCGGCACGCGCCCCGCGAGCGACGCGACGTTGACGATCGCGGGCGCGGACGACTTGCGCAGCCACGGCAGCGCGAGCCGGCACGCGACGATCGGTGCGGTGAGATTCACCTGCACCACCTGCGCGAGCTCGTCGGCGTCGAAGCGCTCGATCTCGCCGCGGCGATTCGCGCCGGCGTTGTTGACGAGCACGTCGACGCCACCGAAGCGCTCGGCCGCGCGATCGAACAGTCGGCCGATCGCCTCGCGCTCGCCGACGTCGGTCGGTACCGCGATCGCCTCACCTCCGGCCGAGCCGATCTCCTCGGCCACGCGCACCAGCTCGTCGCGCCCGCGTGCGGCGAGCACGAGCTTGGCGCCCTCGCGTGCGAAGGCGTGGGCCGCTGCGGCGCCGATGCCCGCCGAAGCTCCGGTGACGACCACCACGCGGCCGCGGAATCGTTCCTGCATGTGCGCCGGCTTGCCACGCTCCGCACGTGTGAGGCAAGCGTCGTCGGCAGAGCTCCGCGGACCACGTCGGCGCATCGCTGGACGCCGACGACGGCGTCGCGCTCGGGCCGCGTCGGGGCCTACACCTGCCGCTACAGCAAGGTCCCGTACCGGCCGAACCGAGCGGGCCCATGCAACGCGCTTCGCTCGCCGTTCTCCCGCTGCTCCCGCTCCTCGCCTGCTCGCCGATGGCGTCGCCGATGGGCGGAGGTGATGGATCGGGATCGGGTTGGGGTCAGCTCGAGCAGCAGGCCGACGATGCGAGCCTCGACGACGTCGAAGAGGACGACGAGGACGACACTGCGGGTGGCGGTGGCGGTGGCGGCGGTGACGACTCGACCGGCGAGGGCGAGGCGACGTGTGCGAGGACCGACTTCCCCGACATCGATGCGATCGACTCCGACGACGACGGTGTGGACGGCACGCTGTGCATGTCGGTCTACGTCGACCCCACGCGAGCGTCGAGCGGCAGCGGCCTCGGCCCCAACGACGGCGTACGGACGCTGGCGGAAGGCATCGAGATCGCGGCGACCTACGATCCGCCGCGCGACGTGCTCGTGCGCACCGGCACGCTCGAGGAGACGATCGAGCTCGTCGGTGGTGTGAACCTCTACGGCGGTTACGGAGCCGGCTTCGCCACGCGAGACATGGACGCTCCGACGCTGCTGCGTGGCACCACCGCGCGCACGATTGTCGGTGAAGGGCTCGACACGGGCATGCTCATCCAGGGCTTCACGGTCGTGGGCCGCGACGGCATCGGACCCGGTGAGAGCAGCTACGCGATCGCGCTGCTCGACAGCATGGGCGCGATGGTGCACTTCGATCACTGCACGATCATCCCGGGCGCAGGTGCGGACGGGGCGGACGGTGTGGACGGTGCCGATGGTGCGGATGGTGCCGATGGTGCGGACGGCAGCGCGGGCGGTGCGGGGGGCGAGTCGAGCTGTGCGAGCGCGGGCGGCAACGGTGCCGAGGCGTTGCAGTGCCCGACGACGGACGCCGCCGATGGCGAAGGCGCGAGCGGTGGCAGCCGCGGCATCTCCGGCTACACCGACTGTACGGGCGTCGTCTGCACCGACATTCCGCAAGACGGCACGCCTGGTGGCGACGGTGCGCACGGGGTCGAGGCTTCGGGCGCGTTCGGCAACTCGGTCACGCCGAAGCTGAACGTCGACGGCAAGTGGATCGCCGCGGCGGCCGTGGACGCGAGCGGCGGGCTCTCGGGCAGCGGCGGTGCGGGTGGTGGCGCCGCGAGCTACGACATCGACGCGGCCTGTGGCGGCCCGCCGCACGTCGTCGACGGTGGAGTCGGTGGCGGCGGTGGTGCCGGTGGCTGTGGCGGCGGCGGTGGTGCGTCCGGCACTGCGGGCGGCAGCTCCATCGGCATCGTGCTCGTCGATGCGGAGATCGAGCTGCGCTCGACCCGGATCCTCCGTGGTGCCGCCGGCGACGGAGGTGCGGGCGGCCATGGTGGCGTCGGCGGTCGCGGTGGTCTCGGCGGCACCGGTCTCGCGGGTGGCGGTGTCGGTGCCGGCCTCGCGGCCGACGGCGGTCGCGGTGGCGACGGCGGCAATGGTGGCGGTGGTGCCGGTGGCTGCGGTGGCAGCTCGATCGGCATCGCGCGTCGCGGCGCCGCACAGGTCGCCATGCAGTTCGTCGAGATCGTCGGCGGCAGCGCGGGGCAGGGCGGCGAGGGTGGCAAGGGCGAGGGCACCACGAACTCGGCGCTCGCTCCCTTCGTCGGCCCCGACGACGGCGCGTACGGCTGCCCTGGGCTGCTGATCGAGCAGATCGCCCAGTGATCGCCCGAGGCGATCGCCCGCAGCGATCGCCAGACGATTCCTAGAAGCGACCGCGCAGGACCATGCCGGCGAACGTCGGCGAGAGCGACGGCGATGCCGACACCGTGTTGCGACTCTTCGCGGCACGGTTGCGCTTGATGCCGATCGCGAGCATCGCAGCGCCGGCGCCGAGCAACACGGGCGTCAGGATCGCACCCGTGATCGTCAGCGCATTCGCGACGCGGCCGCGCTTGTCGGCGTCGTCGAGCTGGCCCTTGTAGCGCTCGATGTCGGTCATCTGCTGCGCCGTGTTGCTCGGGCAGGTGTTCGGATACGCGGGGCAGATGTCGAGCGCGTTGGCCTGCGCGACCTCGTAGTCGTGCTCGGCCCGCGGCGCACCCACGGCGCCCGCGATGAGCACGCCGAGCGCACCGAAGCCGAGTGCCGCCGTGACAGCGCCGCCGGCGATGAGCCCGACGCCGTTGTTCTCGGGCGGAAGCGGCGGAGGCTTGATCTCGTCGGGCCCCGGACCGCCGCCGCCGCCGCCGGGCTTGACGTCGGGGTCGTCGGGCTCGACCGGAGGCGTGACCGTCTTGTTCTCGTTCTCCGCCTTTGCGAGCGCAGCGTCGAGCTCGTCGCCCTTCTGCTGCACCGCCGCACTGATCGCGCGGCCCGAGCCGTACACGGCGCGGTACTGGGTCAGGTACAGCTCGTAGGTCTTCTTGCCGTTCTGGAGGTTCGTGATGTCCTTCTTGCCGTCGGGCCCGACCACGCGGTTGTACGCGTTGATGTGCGCATCGAGCACGTTCAGCAGGAGGTTCTCGCGCGTCGCCTGGTTCGCACCCTCTTCGGGGAGCAGGATCAGCAGCCGCGACCACACCTCGGCGGCGCCCTTGAAGTCGCCGTCGCTGTTCTTCTTGTCGCCCTCGTTGTAGAGCCGCTCGATCTCGCCGGCACTCGGTGCGAACGCGAACGCCTGCGCAGGCAGCGGGGCGCCCAGCAGTGCGACGGAGAGGATCGCGGACAGCACCCGCGGCAGGTGGACGAGCATGGCGCGAGTCTTGCGGAGGACGGCCTATCCGTCAACGCCTCGCGCGCCTACTTAACTCGTGGGACCTGCTTAAGTGGCCAGCCTCGCCGCTGCGGCCGGGTCGACCAAGCACAGCCGCTCGTACACGCGGTCGGCGTCGTCGTAGCGTGCACCGGCCTTGGCCGCGGCCCGGATCGCACGGACGAAGCCCTCGAGGCAGCGGGCGGTGAGCTCGGGCTCCCATTCCAGGAGCTCGTGCTCCCGCAGCTCGCGTTCGAGCGCCGCGAAGATCCCGCGCGCGAGCACGACCTGGTTGCCGTCGAGTAGGAGCTGCGCGAGCGCGAGCCTGCGGCCGAAGCGTTGTCGCGGCGTGGTCGCGCCGTCGATGCTCTTCTGCACCAGGCGCAGAGCATCGGCCGCTTTGCCACCCGTCATCATGCCGCGCGCCTCGGCCATCACCTTGGCGTCCTCGGCAAGGTCGGCGCCCGCGGAGGCGGCGGCGACCTGTCCACCGCCTCCACCTGCGCTGGCGATCTCGCCGAGCCACGCGCGCGTGTCGGGCTCCGACAACGGCGTGCCGTCGCGCGCGAGCATGCCGGCGAGGCCGGGCATGCGCGCGAGCACGGCCGCGATCTCGCTGCCGATCACCTGCTTCGCCGCCGCGTGCGTCTCGCCCATGTGCTCGAGCGCGCGGTAGCTGTAGCGGTGCAGATCGAAGCAGAAGCGGAACTGCGTGAGCGCGGATTCCGACTCGTCGAGCAGCGCCTCCCACTTGCCGTTCTGCTCGAGCGTCGCGAGCTGCTGCTTCTTCGGTGGCGGCAGGGCAGGGATCTGCGTCTTGCCACCCGCGTCGGCGGGCGGCGGCGCGGCGAGGTGGAGGTAGAGCCCGAGGCGGAGCAGACGATAGGCGGTGGGATTCGCGTTGCTCGCGGTGCGCAGCAGGTTCGCCGCGCCGATCAACGCGCGCCCGGTGTCCTGCAGGAACTGGTTGACGTTGTCGGGGTTGTCGACGGCCGCGACGCTCGGCACCGGCGCGCTCGAGACCGCCGCGGCCGGTGCTTCGCTGGGTGCCGTCGGGGTCGCCGCGGGCGGCGGCGGTGTCGGCGGTGGCGGTGGCGGGGCCGGCTTCTCCTCGGGAACCGCGAGCAGCATCCGCTTCACGCGATCGACGACGGGGGCCAGGCTGGGACCCTCGGACTCGAAGCGATCGCGCGTGACGCTCGCGAGCCGCTGCACCGCTTTCTCGAGCACGACGACGTCGGCGCGCATCTTGGGCTGCAGCTCGAGGCTGGCGAGCGCCGGCTCGAGCTGCGTGACGAACCACCCGAGTGCGTTGGCGCGGCCGCGCAGGCGCTCGGGCTGCAGTCCGTCCCAGAAGCCGTCGACGAGCCCTGTGACGACCGCGAGCCCGACGATGCCGTCGGCGAGCCCGCGCATGCGCAGCTTCGCGAACGCGAGGTAGCTGCCCATCAGCAGGTCCTTCGACTTGTCGATGAGGATCGCGCTGGCGTTGTCGTGCACGAGCTTCCAGTCGACGACGTTGTCGGTGACCGACTCGAGCTTCGCGATCTCGAGCCGCGCCGCCTCGAAGGTGGGCTCGTAGCGCGCCTCGACACCGGCCGGGTTCGCGCCCGGGATCGGCTGCAGCCACTTCGCCGCGGCCTGCATCGATGGGGCCAGCGGATCGGCGGGCGCTTCGGGCTCGGCGGGTGCAGGCGGTGCGCTCGCTCCGGGCGCAGGCGGTGCGCTCGCCTCGGGTGCAGGCGGTGCGCTGGCTTCGGGTGCAGCGGGTGCGCTCGCCTCGGGTGCAGGCGGCGCGCTCGCTTCGGCTGCGCTCGGCGTCGCGGTCTGAGCGGCGAGCACGTCCGCGGGGAGGTTGAGCCGCAGCCGCGAGAGCACGTCGCCGACGCCACCCATCGCGGGGCAGCTGTCGGCGAGCTTGTCGCGTGCCGTGGAGGACAGCGCCTGCCACTGCGTGCGCACGAGCTCGAACGCCGCGACCTCGTCGTTCTTCACCCCGATGTTCGGCAACGCGAGCTCGAGCCGCGCGACCAACCAGTCGAGCGCGTTGCCGCGACCACGCAGTCGCGCGACCGGAGGGAACGCTTGCTCCCACCACGTGTCGAGCATGCCGGCGACCACGGCGAGCCCGACGGCGAGCCCGCGCCAGCGCTCGAGCTGCAAGAGCGCGTACGCCTTGTGGCTCGCGAGCAGGAAGTCCTTCGTGACGCCTTGCAGCAGCTCGTCGCAGCTGCGCCCGATCATTCTCCAGTCGACGTCGCCGCCGGTCGGCGAGTCGAGCTTCGCGAGCTCGCTGCGCACGCTCTCGTAGCGCGGATCGAAGCTCGCGTTCTGCCCACCGGGCTCGGGACCGGCGATCGGCGCGAGAAACGGCGCAGCGCGGCTGTTCACTTCCTCGGGCGTGGTCATTGCGTCGACACCGGCCGGGCACGAAGCGGCCGCGGCACTTCGATCTCTACCGCGGCGCAGGGACGCGCGTCGAGGCCGGCGGCGCCGCGGCACATTGACATCACACCAGGGCGGCATCAATATGCCTCGATGCGCACGACGATCGTCCTGGATGACGGCGTGGCGCGGCGAATCCGGGAAATCGCGCACAAGCGTGGCATCTCGTTCCGCGCCGCGGTCGACGAGGTGCTGCGCCGGGGCCTGTCGGCGCAGACGACTCGTCCGCCGCGTGCGAAGCCCTATCGCGTCGCCACGTTTCGCAGTGCGTTCCGACCGGGGGTGGATCCTCAGCGCCTCAATCAGCTCGTCGACGAGCTCGAAGTGGCCGAGGGCTCCCGCGAGCGATGATCGTCCCCGACCTCAACCTGCTCGTGTACGCGCACAACGAAGCCGCGTCACTGCACGTTCCGGCGCGGCAGTGGTGGGAGGACGTCGTGAACTCCGAGCTCCGCGTCGGTGTGCCGTGGGCCGTCGCCATGGGGTTCATCCGGCTCGTGACGCACGCGGCGATCCTGAGAGAGCCGCGACATGCCGTGGATGCGGTGGCGATCGTGCGCGGATGGTTCGCGTTGCCGGGCGTCGATCCGCTCGATCCGGGCCCTCGCCACCTCGAGATCGTCGAGGGCCTGTTTCGGGCCAGCGGTGTCGCGGGCGCGCTCACCACGGACACGCACCTCGCTGCACTCGCGATCGAGCACCAGGCCGAGCTGTGCTCCAATGATGCGGACTTCGGACGCTTCCCGGGCCTGCGCTGGCGCAATCCGCTGGCCTGACGCGCGGCGAGCGATTGCGGGCGCGGGTTGCCGGTGTCACGCTGCCGACATGCTTCGTGGCGCGCTCGTGGTCGGCCTGGTGCTCCTCGCGCTCGGCTGCAGCGACGACGCGCTGCCGGCCGCCGAGGAGAGCAGCACGGGCAGCTCCGCCGGTGACACCACGTTCTCGTCGATGTCCGGCAGCGCACCCACCACGAACGGCGAGGCCACGACGACGACGGTGGGCACGAGCATGGGCCCGGGCAGCGAGACGACGGTCGATCCCGACAGCAGCAGCGGCAGCGAGTCGGGCACGACGACCGGCGAGCCGATCGATCCGTTCGGCGAGGCGGTCGAGATCCCGCTCGCGCTCGCGTTCGATCCGCTCGCGCTCGCACTCGAGGACTTCGACGGCGACGGTGCGCTCGATCTGCTGGTCACCGGCACCTCCGGCGGCGTGGTCGCGGGCGCGACGCTGCTCGGCGACGGCGCCGGCGGCTTCGCTGCGCCGATCGACGCGGGCGTCACCGCGTGCAGCGCGTTCCCGATCCACGGTGCGATCGACGACGACGGCGCGGCCGATCTGTTCTTCGGCACGTGCAGCACCGAGGCGATCGCGTACACCAGCAACGGCGACGGCACGTTCGCGCCGGTCGAGCTGCTCGACGGGTGGTTCCTGCCCCCGGTGCGTTCGAGCCGCTTCGTCGACCACGACGGCGACGGCGACGACGATCTGGTGATGCTCACGGTCGACGACATGGGACTCCCGCAGCTGCACCTCGCCACCAACGACGGCGCATTGCCGTGGAGCGTGACGACGAGCGACATGGTGCTGGCGGGCCGACCCGGGTTCGATCCGAACGCGCTCGGGGTCGTGCGCATCGACGACGACGCCGGCGGAGACGTGACGATGATCGAGGTCGGCACGACGCTGGCGTACGCGCGTGCACTGGCGCCGACCGGCCACGAGGCGCCGGTGGCGGTCGCGACCGACATCGCACCTTCGTCGGTCGGCGTCTTCGATCTCGAGGACGACGGCCTCGACGAGCTTCTCGTCGCGAGCCGCGACGACGAGGCGTTGCAGCTGCTGCACAACGCGGGGGACGGCACCTTCGCGGTCGATTCGCCGCTCGAGCTCGGCGACGTGATCCCGCTCGAGCTCGCGCTCGGTCGCTTCGACGGCGACGACACCCACGATCTCGCCGTGCTCGACCTGCCGACGCCGACGATCGCGGTCTACGTCGGGCTGGGGGGCGGGAGCTTCGAGCTCGTGGGCCCGCGCGAGCTGCCGAGCGTCGCGGTGCGGCTGCTCTCCGGCGATCTCGGCGGCAGCGCGGCGCCCGATCTCGTCGCGGCCACCTTCGCGAACGGCTCGATCACGGTGCTGCTCGCGGAGTGAGCGGGGCGCGTGCCGCTGGGCGCGACAAAAAGGGCCAGCGAGTGACTCGCTGACCCTTTCCGTCGCACGGGGCGACGGCCGCGGTGGAGCGGCGGCTCAGGTCTTGTCGAGCTTGCCGACCAGGCTCAGCGTGAACGCGGCGCCCATGTACTTGAAGTGCGGGCGCACCGAGAGGTTGCAGCGGTACCAGCCGGGCTGGCCGGGCACCTCTTCGACGCCGACGCGAGCGGCACGCAGCGGCTTGCGGCTACGGACCGCGGGCGCAGCGTTCTCCATGTCGGCGACGTACTGGCTGATCCAGACGTTGAGCTCGCGCTCGAGGTCGCTGCGCTCCTTCCAGCTACCGATCTGCTCGCGCTGCATCACCTTCAGGTAGTGCGCCAGGCGAGTGATGATGAACATGTACGGCAGCTGCGTGCCGAGCCGGTAGTTGAGCTCGGAGTTCTTGCCCTCGGGCGTGTCGGCGAAGATCTTCGCCTTCTGGCACGAGTTGGCGGAGAAGAACGCCGCGTTGTTGCTGTCCTTGCGATAGACGAGCCCGATGAAGCCTTCCTCGGAGAGCTCGAACTCGCGACGCTCGGTGAGCTGGATCTCGGTCGGGATCTTGGTCTGGATCTCGCCCATCGCCTTGTACTGGTGCAGCGGCAGGTCCTCGACCGCGCCGCCCGACTGCGGGCCGATGATGTTCGGGCACCAGCGGTACTTCGCGAACGAGTCGGCCACGCGCGTGGCGAACGCGATCGACGCCGCGCCCCACAGGTACGCGTCGTGGTTGCCGATCGCCTCTTCCTCGAAGTTGAACGACTTGACCGGGATCGTGGCCTGACCGTAGGGCAGGCGCAGCAGGAACCGCGGCATGCACAGGCCGACGTAGCGCGCGTCCTCGCTCTCGCGGAACGCGTGCCAGCGGGCGTACTGCGGGCCCTCGAACAGCGACTTGAGGTCCTTCAGCTTGGGCAGGTTCTCGAAGCTCTCCTCGCCGAAGAACTGCGGGCCCGCGTTCGCCATGAACGGCGCATGCGCCATCGCGGCGACGGACGCGACGTTCGAGAGCAGCTGCATGTCCTGCGGCCCCGGCCCGAAGTCGTAGTTCGAGACCATGAGCCCGACCGGCTTGCCGCCGAACGTGCCGTACTCCGCGGAGTACACCGTGCGGTAGAGCCCGCTCTTCGGGATCTCGGGCGAGTCCTCGAAGTCGTCGATGAGATCCTGCTTGGAGCAGTTCAGCACCTCGACGCGGACGTTCTCGCGGAAGTCGACCTTGTCGATGAGGTACTTGAGCCCGCGCCAGGCCGACTCGAGCTGCTGGAACTTGGGATGGTGCAGGATCTCGTTGATCTGCCCCGACATCCGCGCGTCGAGCTCCGCGATCATCACGTCGACCGCGGCCTTGTCGATGCGCCGGAACTTGTCCGACGAGGTCAGCACCTCGGCGATGAAGGCACTCACGCCCTGGCGCGCGATCGCGTAGGTGTCGCGATCGGCGGGGGTGACCTTCGCCTCGGCGAGGATCTGGTCGAGCAGCGAGCCGCCCTCGGCGAGCGTCGTCGTGGATCCACCTTGTGCTTGTTCTTCAGCCATGATCAGCCCTCCGTCTTGTCACTGAGCCCGAGCTCGGCCATCAGCCGCTTGCGCGACTCCTCGTCGCCGAGCAGCTTCTCGAGCTGCTTGCGGAACTCCGGCTTGTTGCCGAGCGGCGACTTGAGCGCGGTGAGTGCGTTGCGCAGCTCCATGAGCTGACGCAGCTCCGGCACCTGCTGCAGCACGCCCTCCGGGGTGAAGTCCCGCATCGTCTTGAACGACAGGCTCGTCGCCAGCTCCGCACCCTCTTCGCCGGAGAGGCGATCGGGCACGGTGATGTCGATGCCGAGGTTGTGCTTCTCCATCACCTCTTCGAAGTTGTCCTTGTCGATGTTGATCGGCTTGCGATCCTCGAGCTGTCGGTCGTCCTTGCGGCCGGTGTAATCGCCGATCGCCAGGATCTTGAGCGGGAGCTCGACCTCCTCGGCACCGTCGGTGGCGGGCTTGTAGACGATGTTGACGCGCTCCTTGGGCGCGACGGAACCTTCCTTCGCCATGGCTTCCTCGCTCGAGAGAGATGATGGATGCCCGGCAGCAACGCAGCCAGGCGGATGAGGAAGGTATCACAGGGCGCGCGGGGCAGGGCGAGGGTCGAGCGTGCGCCGAGCGGGTGTACTCGCGGGACAGCTGGCCCGCGCGGCCACTGTGCCGGCCACAGTGCCGGCCGCGGAGCAGGCGGGCCACCGTTGCCGCGCAGGACCGGGCCCGTCGGGCAGCGCGGTCGGGGCCTGCAGATTTAATGGGCGCGACGGGGCTCACCCACCGACGAGCGCGGTCAGCAGCATCGATGCCGTCGGCGGTGGCCGTTGCAGCGTGACCACCCGCCCGGGCGACAAGGCGCGGCGGGCGTTCTCGACCACGCTCGCGTTCGTCGTGCGCATCGGCCAGAGCTTGTCGGCCGCGAATGTCGGGTCCGTCAGGAAGTGCAGTATCCCCGGCGCCGGTGCGCCGAGCGAGATCAGCAGCCGCGAGTGCGGACCGCCCGGCCCGATCCAGAAGAGCGACGGCGGTGCACGCCGCCAGCCGAGCAGCTCGTAGGTGAGCCGCAGCCAGAACACGAGCTGCACGTCGTCGGTGCAGGGGCAGTCGAGCACGATGCTGGCCTTGCCCGGATCGCCGCCGTGCACGTGCTGACACGCGGTGCTGATCATGTGCACGCCGTGCATCGCGACGCCGCTCGCGAGCGGTCCGAACAACGCCTCGAGGATGTTCTGCCCGGGCGTCGCATCGAGCGCCTGGTGCGTCCACGTGCGCGCGTCCTCGAGCTCCTGCGGCCCCGGCAGCGCGAGCATGTCGCTGCGCAGGAGCACGCCGGTGAGATCGAGTCCGAGCCCCGGCGCGTCGGACACGAGGCGCTCGGTCGCATCGAGGAAGCCGGCGTAGGCGACCGCGAGCGACGGGAAGCGGTGCGTCGCGACCGGCACGTCGAGCGCAGCGAACACCGCGAGCGGGAATTCGCGGCCGACGCGGTCGCGGCCAGGTGCGAACGCACCGATGCACGCGCTGCTGCCGTTCGGATCGCGCAGCAGGAACTTCACCGGGTGCAGCGGCGCGTGCTTGCGCTTGGCCGCGAGCCCTTCGACCTCGCCGACCATCCATTCCTGCAGCGTGCGCGCCGCGGGCGACGAGGCGTTGTGCGCGACGAAGTCGCCCGCACTGGGCAGCTTGCCGAACACGCCGAGCTTCGGGTTCGCCATCGCTCGCTCGCTCACTTGCTGCTGCAGTCGGAGAGGCCGATCGCGACCGACTTCGGCGGCATGAGGTCGGGGTGGCGGAAGACGCCCATGAAGTTCGTGGTGCGATCGACGTCGGCCGCACCGAAGAACGGATTGATGTCGGGCTCGCTGGGCTTGAAGCGGATCTCCAGCACGCCGCCGCCGGCCGCGGAGAGGTTGTACTTCACGGTGAAGCCCGCACCGCTGCCACCTTCGGAGACCGTGCCGTCCTCGAGCACGCGGAACAGGCCCCAGCGGCTCTCCTGGCCGAAGCGATCGTTGAAGCCGAGCCCCTTCACCACGATGCGCCCGACCGGATCCTTCTCGCCGGGCCACGCGAACTTGCGCCACTGATCGGGCGCGTTGATGTACTCGAAGACGTCACCGTCGATCTCGACGCGCGTCGTCGAGGCCTTCGGGTTGGGCTTGATCATCAGCTGGAACTCGACCGCCATCTTCTCGCTGCCGGCCGGGTAGAGCGCGCGGCTGAGGTCCATCGCGCGGTTGAAGAAGTGCTCGAGCGCGGGGTCGTAGGGGATCGCCGACTTGCCGGCCTTCGTGAGCTTGAACGAGAAGTTCTTCTCGGGCAGGCGGCCGCCGAGCACCGTCTCGCGGAAGACCCACAGCTTGCCGGTCTTGGGCGTGAAGAACTCCGCGAACTTGGCGGGGCTCACTTCCTGACCCTCGGTCTTGAAGGGGTACTTCTCGAGGAAGCCGAGCATCGGCACGTAGACCTCGGCGCAGTACTTGCTCTGCACCACCTTGAGGCCCTCTTCGCCGGCCGAGCTCTGCATGCGGCGCAGCGGGGGCAAGAGCGTCTTGTTCAGCGTGCTCGCGAGCCAGCCCCCGCTGTTGGCCTCGAGGATGAGGCTCTCGGTCTTCGAGATCGCGGACTCGACCGCCTTCGCGAAGGCCGCGTCGTGCTCGGGCGAGATGTCCTCGAGCTTCACGCGACCCGCGTCGCGCACGTTCTTGATCTCTTCCTGGTAGCCATCGAGCGGCACCGGTGCACGCGGAGGCGGCGGCGCACCCTCGGACGGTGGCGGTGGTGCCACGCCGCAGCCGAACTTCACGTAGTCGGCGAACTCGGCCTTGACGTACTCGTTGGTCTTGAGCAGCGGGTTGGCGGCGGCCTTCTTCTTGCGGTCCTCGATCAGCTTCTTGCGCAGCTTGTCGAGCTGCGCCTTCTGCTTCGCGGCCTTCTTCGCGAGCGCCTCCTCGAGCGCCGCACCGGCGAGCGCCCCGAGGGCGGAGTCGTCCTCCTCGGGCAGCTCGGGATCGGGATCGATGAGGTTGGTGTTGTACTCGACGTGCTGACAGAGCACCTGCAGCGGCGGGGGCGAGCCCGAGGTGAGATCCCGGAGGACTTCGAGCCCGTCGGGCACGTCGGTCGGCAAGCGCGTGAACGTGCCGCTCACGAACGGCTTCCACGCGCGCACGTACTCTTCGAAGTACTTCGAGCGCAGCTGATCGCGCTGCTCGGCTTCGTTCTTCTTGACCTCTTCCTCGGTCCAGCCCAACACCCACTCGTCGCCGAGCAGGTCGGCGATCGGTGCGTTGAGCTTCTCGGCCACGTAGTTGTCCCAGGCCTGTCGCGTGAACGCGCCCTTGATGACCTTGTTGTCGTTCTGGATCGACTTGCGGCTGCCGATCATGTCGACCAGGGTGAGGTCGGGCGCCTCCACGTCGCGGAGCAGCTCGACCAACAGCGTGTCGACGCGATCGGTGCGCTTGAGGATGCGGCGCACCCCTGCGACCAGCTTGACGTCGCGATCGAACAGGTACTTCGTGTCCGTCGCGACGATGTCGATGTACGCATCCGCGATGTTCAGCATCGTGTCGCGCTGCTCGACGTCGTCGCCGAGGTTGGCCAGCGCGTCGCGCCACTGGTCGGCGATGCGCGTGCGCAGCCAGCCGCGCTGGCGCTCGTCGAGCCCGGGCTCGCCCGGCGGCGGATACTCGGTGACGTCGTTGCCCTTGGCGATGCCGGTGAGCAGCAGATAGAAGCGCAGCCGCTGCTGGTACGCGCGGTGCTCCTCGTCGGAGACCGGCTCCTGCACCGCGGAGTTCTTCTGCACGAAGCGCTGCAGGTCGTCGACCGTGATGTCGACGAACGGCTTGATGAGCTCGTCGCGGACCGTCCGCAGGTAGAGCTGGCGGATCGTCGGCTGGATCAGGTCGCCCTGGTACATGCCGAAGCGCGAGGTCAGCGGCGGACCGTCGTTGACGTACTCGTTCAGCGTGCGCTCGACGCCGCGCAGCGGATCGATCTGGCCGAGCTTGATCGGCAGACCCTTGCGCTCGGAGTTGCGGTGCTCCTCGACCTTCGCGACCGCGTCGTTCGCGTTGCCGAGCAGCGCGCGGTTGTTGCGGAACGACACCACGGGGAACAGCGCCATGAACACCGCGAGCAGGAAGAGCCCCGCGCCGATCGCCACGCCGATCAGCGCCTGTTTCTTCATCTTCGCGGCGCTGCGCTGCGCGATGAGCTTGTCGGGGAAGATGACCTTCTCGAACAGCTCGCCGAGGAAGTAGCTCTTGGGCTCGATCTGCGGCGTCGTGTAGGCCAGCTTGGGCTGGATGCCGAACGCCGCGGCCATCGAGTTCATGATGCGATCGATGGTGCGGCCCTCTTGCGTGCCGCTCGTGAAGTACACGCCGCGCAGGTAGGGCGACTCGGCGTAGACGTTGTGCGCCATCAGCTCGCCCACGAAGAGGGTGAGCTTCTCCTTCATCGGCTCGAAGTACTGCGGGAACTCGTAGATCTTGTCGCGCGACTCGATGCGGCGCTCCTCGCCCATGCGCCGGATCGCGCGCTTCTCGATGATCTGCGCGAGATCGTCGAACTGCTGCGCGAAGGTCTGCACCGGATCGATCTTCACCGTGACCGGCGCGGTGAAGCCCCAGATCTGCCGCCGCTCGTTGTTGCCCAGATCCTCGAACACCTCGACGAAGCCGGGCAGCAGGTCCATCTTCGTGAACACGACGTAGACCGGCACGATCATCTCGAGCTTGGCCATCACCTCGTCGATCTTGCCGCGGACGCCGCGCGCGAGCGTGTGCACGTCCTCGAGGTGGGCCTCGCTGACGTCGGTCACCGCGATCGCCACCATCACGCCGTTGATCGGCTGCTTGGGGCGGTTCTTCTTCAGCAGATCGAGGAACGACATCCACTCGTCGCGGTCGCTGTCCTCCGTCGTGTAGCGACCGGCGGTGTCGAGGATCACCGCCTCGTTCGTCATCCACCACTGGCAGTTGCGCGTGCCGCCGACGCCCTGCACGCCGCCGCCCGACTTCGACTGGTAGGGGAAACGCAGGCCGCTCTGCCGCAGCGCGGTGCTCTTGCCCGCACCCGGTGGCCCGATGATCATGTACCAGGGCAGGGCATAGAGCGCCTCGGTGCCCTTCTTGCCGCCGAGCTTGCTGCCCTTCAGCGCCGCGATGGCGCGCATGAACTCCTGCTGCAGCCCGTCCATGTCGGCGCGCAGGTCGGGTCGCGCCGCAGCGGCGTGCCGATCGGCCTGGGCCTTCAGCGCGCGCTCGATCTCGCGGGCGGCCTTCTTCGCCCGCACGATCTTGATGATCACGTAGGTCAGCAGCACCACCACGATCACCGCGGTGGCGACGATCGCGATCCACTTGGGCAGCTCGAGCAGCAGCACCACCGCCCAGACGGCGGCGATCAGCAGGACAGCGAATATGTACTTGAGGGCTGCCATGTCACTCCGCGGGCAGCAGCGCGCCGACGCGCTCGAGGATGGAGTTGGTCGAGCTGTCGAGCGCCTTGCGCAGGACGATGATGAGCGCGAGCGAGAACAGCACGGCGAGCAGACCGATCCACACCGGGATGTAGTACTGCTGCGCGCGGTTGACCCGTTCGCGTGGCCGTGCGGCCTTGCGCGAGAGCGGCTCGGGCTTGCTCTGCACGCCCAGGATGTCCTTCACGCGGCGCTGCATCGCCGTGAGCTCGAGCTCGCCACCGCGGATCGCGAACTTGCCCTGGAAGCCGAACAGCAGGCACAGGTAGTAGACCTGCAGCGCGTCGGTGCGGCGGGGGTCGGCGAGGATGTACTCGAGCCGGTGGAAGAAGCCCTCGCCCGCGAGGTTCTCGTTGAAGTAGTGCAGCTGCAGCGGCTTGCTCATCCACACGTCGCGGATGCCGCCCGACTTGCGCATCGCGACCTCGTCGGCGAGCGCGACGATCGCGTAGGCCATGTCGGACACGTCGCGCTCGGCGATGCCCGCACGCTGGCCGCGCTGGAACAGCTCGTCGATGAAGGCCATCACGCGCGCGTGGAACATCTCCGGCGCGAGTAGACCTTCGTCGGCGAGGTTGCGGATCTGTACCAAGGCATTGAAGCAGTCCTTGGTGACCTCGTTGACGCGTTCCATGGCGAGCACCTCGCGCGGGGACTTAGGCCTGGGTCGCGGCGCGCTCCGGCACGCCCATCAGCACGATCTTGGCCTTGCTGGGATCGAACGGCGGCGGCAGATAGATCGCGACCGTGCGCTCCGTCGCGATCTGCCGCCAGAACTCGTCGGTCGTGGTCAGCATGAAGTACACCTGCCGCGGTCGCACCGGCACCTCGGAGGGCGGACGATGCGTGACGGTGAGCTGCACGCCGGGGATCGCGGAGCGCACGATCTGGTTGATCGCCTTCCACGAGGCGATCTTGGACAGCTTGGGCAGCTTGTTCGCGACGTCCTGCTGCGGCGCCTCGGCCTCGACCGCGAGCACGAAGCGGGGGCAGCGGGGCAGGCGGTCGTCCTTGAGCTGGCCGATCCACATGCCGTCCGGGCGCGCCTCGAGCGGCACGGTGATGCAGAGCTCGCGCACCGTGGCGCCGAGCATCTTGTTGAGCATGCCGAACAGCTCTTCGAACGTCGCGCGCAGATCGGTGTGGTTGAAGCGCGGGAACGTCGACGGATCGATCTCGGAGGAGAACGTGGTGAGCGCCCCGCCCAGCTCGATGAGCGTCAGGTAGGCGCCGAGCGGCGAGCTCGACTGGCTCTCCACGATGTAGCGCACGTGCGGGATGTACGTGTTGAGCGCGTTGAGCAGCAGGAAGCGCGTGATGTCCTGGCCGGTGAACTCGACGGCGGCGGCGTCGATCTGCCGGCGCGTCTCGGACAGCGCGCGCTGCTTCGTGAGCATCACGCTCAGCAGATCCTGCAGCCAGCCCGAGAGCACCGGGGACGCCGCGCACTTGAGCGCCGGCGGGATGTAGTTGCGGCTGATCGCGAAGCTGCCGGTGCCATCGCGCACGATCTCGGCGATCTTCAGCGTCTCGAAGTCGTCGCGGGCCTCGTTGCCGAACATCAGCGTGAGGTTCGGGCGTCCGAACGAGATGATCTGCTCCGTCTTCGCGATCGTGAGATCGGGGACCGGACGGTTGGAGATCTTGAAGCGCGCACCCGCGCTGTCGTCGACCGCATCCTGGTAGTTCGGGATGCCCTCGCGGGCCGACGGCACCGCGAGATAGACCTCGAGCATCGACGCGGTGGTCGGGAACGACTCGGCGATCGAGCGGGCCGCGGGGCCACCGGCATCACCGGCGCCGATCTCGAGCGGCAGACCGCCGGAGAGGATGCCGACGAACTCGCCGAGCTTCAGCTGCCCGGCCTTGAGCGCGCCCTCGTCGATCGTCGCCGAGACGACGCCCCAGCTGTACGGCGTGGCCGCGGCGAGGCGCTGCGCGAGCGTGCCCTCGAAGAAGAGGTCCTGCTGCTGCAGGTGCTGGGGACACATCAGCATCCCCTCGCTCCACACCACGCGCTCGATGCTTCGCTTCGCCATCGTCGCGTCAGCCCTTCCCCGGTGCCTCGGGCGCGGTCGGTGCTTCCGGTGCGCTCGGTGCTTCGGGTGCGGTCGGGGTCTCGGGCGGTTGCGTCTCCGAGGCCGCCTTCGCCTTCTTCGCCTTCTCGAGATCGGGCTTCTTCGGCTTCTTCTTTTTCTTCTTCTTGCCGGTCTCGGGCGCGGGCGGCTTCACCTTGAGCGGCGGGCCCGGGCACGCGAGCGTGGTCTGCGTCTTGTCCCAGCCGGGCGGCGGCGTGTGCCCGCCGTCGACGACGCTGCGCTCGACCGAGACGTAGAAGCACGGGTCGGGCCACGCCTTCTTCTGGCGCTCGGCGAGGCACACGGAGTCGCCGTGGAACTTGGGCACCTCCCACACGCGGTACCAGTTGAGCCCGGTGGGCTCGCGGAACAGCGCGACGGCGACGATGATCGCGGCCTTCGGGTCGGGCTCGATCTCGATCTGCTCGGGCTTGCCCGGGAAGATCTGGCGCTCGTCCTCGGCGATGAACGAGTCGCCGAAGACCTCTTTGCCCTTCTGCCAGGTGTCGGCGAAGTCGAGCGTGGGAATCGCCTCGTCGCTGTTCAGCTGGTAGAAGCGCATCACGGTGGGCAGCGCCTCACCGTTCTCGTCGGGGTTGATGTCGGTGTGCGGCTGGACCAGCACCCGCACCTTGAACTTGTTCTTGGCCTCGGGGTCGCACGTCGGGCCCTCGTCCTTCTTCTTGCAGCCGACGGAGCCGGAGCCCAGTGCTGCGAGGAAGAGCACGGCGAGGCAGAGCGAACGAAAAAACGAGAGCGGTCTTCGCATGGGGCTCGAGGCGGCGAAATCTCACCATGCGCGGGGGCGCGGTGCAAGCTGTCCCTTGGGCGCTTTTCGGGTGCTCACCCGGAGAGCATCGCGGCGTCGACCACGATTCCGCGGCGACCGAGCGCGGCGAAGAACGAAGGAACGGCGCCGCTGTGCCGCCACGACCCGGTGCGTGGGTCGATCGCGATGATCTCGGTGGTACAGGTGCTGCCGTCGGGTGCGACCGCGGCCTCTGCGACTTCGACGACGCGCGTGCGCCCATCCGGGAAGCGCGCGACGCAGACGACGAGCTCGAGCGAGCGCGCGACCACATGGGCACGCGTGCGCGGATCGGAGCCGCCACCCGCGAGGGCCGCGAGCGCGGCGAGGCGATGGATGCCCGCCTCGGCCGAGCCTGCGCGCGTGGAGAGCACCGCGCCCGAGAGCCCGCGGCCGGCGGCTGCGAGGATCTCGGCGACCTCCGGGCCGGCCGCCTCGTGCACGCACAGCCGATCGGGCCGCAGCCCGACCGCGGTGCGCACCAGCGCCTGCATGACGGTGGTGCCGTCGGTGCCGACCAGCCCGTCGCCTTCGAGCACCACGAGGTGGCTCGGCAGCACGCCCATCTCCGACATCGGCCGCACGAGCACGTGGCGATCGGTGGCGGGCGCACACTCGAGCAGCGCCGCGACGAGGGGGAACGAGCGCGCGCCCGGGCCCGCGCAGACGAGGATGCCGAGCCCGGCCTGCACGCACGTGGCGAACAGGTTCGCGAGCACCGGCGAGATGGCGCCTTCGCTCATCAACAGCTCGAGCGTCCAGCGCGGCTCCGACGGCGAGGGCAACGAGATGTTGACCACCGGGCCGCCGTGCGCGACCGACTCGTGCACGGCGTAGACGTCGGCGCCGTCGAGCGTGCGTGCGTCGATGATCGGATTCTCGGCGCCGAAGTTGGTCGCGGTGAGCCGACGGACGACGACCTCGATCGCCTGCGGACACGAGAACTTGGCGTCGATCTCCGCGGGCACGCCACCGCCGCGCCGCACGAGCACGCGATCGGGTCCGTGCACGAAGATCTCCTGGACGTCGGGCTCGGCGAGGCGAGCGGTGAGCGCACCGAGCCCGCACATCTCGCTGGCGATGCGCTCCGCCCACGGGCGCGCCTCGATGCCGGTCACCGTCTCCGCGGCCTGCTGCAGCATCCGCAGCGCTTCGGCGCGCGCGCGTGCCCGCGTCTCGGCGTCGCGCTCGGGCACGCCCGACTCGCCGACGAGCATCTCGTGCACCGCGGCGAACACCCGTGCGCACGCGGCCCGCGCGAGCGCGGCACCGGAGAGCGACGCGAGGTCCTCGAACTCGACGTCGAGCGACTCGACGAGCCGCGAGTCGATGAACACGGGCGACTGCGAGGGGCTCGAGCGCACGATCGGCGGCGTGGTCGCGGGGATCACCTGCGGCACGCCGGCGGGGCGGCTCGGTGAGCTGCGTGCGAACGGCGGTGGATGCTCGCCGGTCGGCGCCTCGGAGCGCGCGACCGCGGCCGGCGACGGCGGCTCGACCCGCCGCGGCGGCGCGGACTCGGCGTAGTCCGCGGTCTGCGGGACACCGATCCGCGGATCGTTGGTGATGTCCGCCTCGGACGCGTCGGCGAGCGGGGCCGCGGGCGGCTCGGCCGGCGGCGCGGGTGGGTGCTCGACGACCGGCGGCGGCGGTGCGACGGACGGGCTCTCGCCGATCACGACCGGCGGCATCGCGGGGGCGGACGGGGCCGCGGGATCCCAGCGCGGCACGACCTCCGGCGCGAGCCCGACGGGCTCGAGCGATGCGGGTGGCTCCTGGGTCGGCGGCGATCCTTCGGCCTGCGACGCGACACCACCGCCCGCCGGCGTGAACGTGCTGCCCGTGCGCGCCGGTGCCTCGGCGAACGGAGGCGGCGCGACGCCGATCACCGGCGGCGGCGTCGGGGTCGAGAGGATCGGTGCGGGCGGATCGATCGCGCCGATGGGGCCGATGGGGCCGAGCGGCGGCGGCATCGTGGGCGGCTCGTCGGCACGACGCTGCGGCAGTGGCCCGCCGACCCCGATCGGCGACGGGACGCCGAGCTGCGCGAGCGGTGGTGGCGGCTCGTATCCGCCGACGCCGTTCGGACCCGCCGGGGCGAGGGGCGGCGGCATCGAAGGCGGTGGTGACATCGGCCGCGCGACGGACGGCGGTGGGGCCAGAGGTGGCGGTGCCATCGGTGGTGGCGCGACGGACGAAGGCGCACCGATCGACGCGGGTGGCATCGACGGCGGTGCCATCGGGGGTTGCATCAGCGGTGGCCCGACGGGTGGCGGCATCGACTGGCCGATCGGCGCGGGCATCATCGGCTCGAACGACGCGGGAGGTGGGGGCGCTGCGCCGTAGCTCGGCTCGGGCCGACCGGTCGCGTGGGGTGCGTGCGCCGACGCGGCACCGCCGACTTCGAACTCGAGTCGATGCGCGCAGATGAACACCTCGTCGCGGGGCGCCAAGATGCACGGCCCCTGGATCCGCGTGCCGTTGACGAAGGTCCCGTTGGTCGACTCGAGGTCGATCAGCGTGATCTCGCTGCCGGTAAAAAGGATGCGCGCGTGGCTGCTGGAGACACCGGGCTCGGGGATGACGAGGTCGTTCGCAGGTGTGCGGCCGACGGTGATCTCACGCTTGTCGAACGCGTGTGATCGCGGCATCTCGCCCTGCTTGGAGACGGTGATGCGGAGCATGAGCGGCCAGCGCAGCATGACGCGAGCGGCCCGCATGGGAAAGCCCGATCGTCGCGCACGTCGAGACGGCCGTTCGCGTTCGGCCGCGAACCCCCGCGCAGCGTCGTTCCTGTGGCCCACTCTGATTAAATCACCCACCTGTACCCGAAGGCCATCTTGTCGCCCCCGGCGGCCGCTGCTACGGTCCGGAGCATGGCGGAAACAGTCCATCTCTACCTCGAGGCCAACGGCACTCCCATCAAGGGCGAATCGACGCAGACGAGCCTCGGACGTCAAGACAGCATCGAGTGCCTCTACTACGAGAGCGGAGTGAAGACCGCCCGTGAGTCCGGCTCCGGCATGGCGACCGGTCGCCGTCAGTACACGCCGATCATGATCCGCAAGCGCATCGACAAGTCGACGCCGCTCATCGCGAAGGCGCTCTGCGACAACGAGAAGATCCAGGGCGTGTTCAAGTTCTTCCGCCCGAACCCCACGGGCGACGGCACGACCGAGCAGTTCTTCACCGTCAGCATCAAGAACGGCCGCGTGTCCTCGCAGACCCAGCGCTCCCCGGACTCGTTCGACCCGGCCCTGTCGAACCGCCCGGAGTTCGAGGAAGTGGAGTTCATCTTCCACACGATCGACTGGACCTACACGAACGGTGGCGTCACGCACACCGACACGTGGGATCAGCAGAAGTAGTCGGTTCCGCCGGAGGGTGATCGGGGACTCGGGCGATGGCGATGCGCGGGCTACTCTCGCGGTTGTCGTCGCCCGATCCGCTTCGGCAGGTCGACGAGGTGCAGTCGATCCTCGAGAACCTGCGCTGCATCCTCAATACGCGCGTGGGTGAGTCCCTGTCGGCCGCGGGCTTCGGCATCACCGATCTCGCCGACCTCGTGCACAACTTCCCGAACGCGGCGCTCATCATGGAAAAGAGCATCCGCGCCACGGTGGCAGAGTACGAGCCACGGCTGAAGCAGGTCCGCGTGCGCATGGTGCCCAGCGACGACCCGCTCATCCTCGCGTTCGAGATCGCGGCACGCCTGTCCGGCGACCGCCACCAGGGGATGGTCCGCGTGCGCACCGAAGTGAATTCGAGCGGTCGCGTCAACGTAGAGTGACAAGTTGATAGACTTCGCGGCCCGTGGGCTCGAAGTACTACGAGAGCGAGCTGGCCTACCTGCGCGAGATGGGCCGCGAGTTCGCGCTCGTGCATCCGTCCACCGCGGGCTTGCTCGCGGAGCGCGGCAACGATCCCGACGTCGAGCGTCTGCTCGAGGGCTTCGCGTTCCTGACCGCACGCATCCGCGAGCGCGTCGACGATGCGGTGCCCGCGATCGTGCACGGGCTCGTGCAGCTGCTGCTGCCGCACTACCTGCGGCCGGTGCCGGCGATGTCGGTGATCCAGTACCAGCCCTCGGTGCGCGCGCTCCGTGGCGTCACCACCGTGCCTCGCGGCAGCCGCGTCGCAGCGAAGCCGCTGCAGGGCACGAGCTGCGAGTTCCGCACCACCGCGGACGTCGACATGCTCCCGCTCGAGCTCGTCGACGCGACCCTCGACGAGACCGCGGCGGCGCGCCCGGTGATCCGACTGCGCTTCAACACGAGCGAAGCCGGTCGTGCCGTCGTCGCGCGCAAGGACGGCATCCGCCTGTTCCTGCACGGCGAAGCGTCGATCACGACGACGCTCTACCTGTGGATGCGCCGGCACTGTCGCAGCGTCGCCGTTCGCTGCGGCACCAACACGCAGGCGCCGCTGCCGGCGAATTCGATCGTCCCGGTCGGCTTCGGCGAGCACGAGTCGATCCTGCCCTGGCCGACCTTCGCGCCCGAGGGCCACCGCTACCTGCTCGAGTACTTCACGCTGCCGTCGAAGTTCCTGTTCCTCGACATCCGCGGGCTCGACCGCGCGCAGATCACCGAGGACACGTTCGAGCTCGCGTTCACGTTCGATCGGCCGCCGCAGATCCCCGGGCGCATCTCGGCCGAGAACTTCCGGCTGTTCTGCACGCCGGTGGTCAACCTCTTCGAGAGCTCCGCCGATCCGATCAAGCGCGACCCGAAGGTCTACGAGCACCTCCTGCGGGCGTCGGGCATCCGCCCCGCGCACATGGAGGTGTTCGAGGTCACCGAGGTCGTCGGCGTGCGCCAGGGGCAGGTGCAGCGCAAGCGCTACCCGCCGTTCATCGCGTACACGCACACGGCCGAGGGGCGCGACGCGGCCTACTACACGCTGCGGCACACCGCGTCGCCGCTCGACGACGCCACCGACACCTACCTGTCGATCGTCACCCCGCGCGACGTCGCCGTCTCCGATGTCGAAGAGGTGCTCTCGATCGACATGATCGCGACGAACCGCAACCTGCCGACCGAGCTCCAGCTCGGCGAGATCTCCACGACGCCGCGTGGCGTCTCTGCACCGGCGCCGTTCCGCAACATCACGCCGGTCACCAACCCGACGCGCGCGCCGGTCGGCAGCGAGCTGCACTGGCGCCTGCTCTCGCACATGGGGCTGTCGCGCACGTCGATGGCCGACCCCGCGGTGCTGCGCGCCACACTGGCGCTCTACAACTTCCAGAAAGAGGTCAGCGCGACGCTCGGCCGCGCGAACGAGCTCAAGATCGAGTCGATCCGCAGCGTGCGCTCCGAGCCGGTGACGCGACTGTTGGAAGGCGCGCCCGTCCGCGGTGCCCGCATGCGCGTCGAGGTCGAGGAATCGCGGCTCGGCACCGTCGGCGAGGCGTTCCTGTTCGGATGCGTGCTCGACGAGCTGTTCGCGGCCCACGTCGCGCTCAACTCGCTCGCCGAGCTGCAGCTCGTCCTGCAACCGTCCAAGGTGGAGTTCAAGTGGCCGGCGCGCAACGGTCAGCGGTCCATCCTGTGAGCCGCCCACGGCGACGCGCCGATCGGAGCCTCGCCAAGGCGGGCACGCACGACGACGTGCTCGCCAACGGCATGTACTACGACTTCTTCGTCACCGTCGGCATGCTCGAGCGGCTCACGCCCGAGTCCGTGCGCATCGGCGGCGACGGGCCCTATCAACGCGAATCGATCCGCTTCCGTCACGATCCATCGCTCGGCTTCTCCGCCGGTGACGTCAGCGCGGTCAGCTACGTCGAGGTCCCGCGCGCGCAAGAGGACGCGCTCGAACGCAAGCGGCACCGCTACGAGGTCACCACCGCGTTCCTCGGGCTCACCGGCTCGGCATCGCCGCTGCCGACCTTCATGTCCGAGGAGCTGCTGCAGGCGCAGGAGCAGGGCCGGCTGCGCGGCGAGTTCCTCGATCTGTTCCACCACCGGCTCGTCAGCCTCGTCTACCGCATCGGGGTCAAGTACGACCTCGCCCGCGAGTTCGCGCTCGACTGCACCGACGCGTGGACGCGACGCATCCTCGCGCTCGGCGGGATCGATCCGTGGTCCGAGCGTCGTCCGCAGCACGTGCCGCTGTGGCGGCTCGTTCGCATCGCACCATTGCTCGCGGCACGCGTGCGCTCGGGCCGGGTGATCGAGCGGGCGATCCGCGACATCTGCGACGAGGCGCTCGACCCCGAGGCGAGGGTGACGATGGAGCAGTTCGCGGGCGGCTGGGTTCCGCTCGACCCCGAGCAACGCACGATGCTCGGGATCAAGAACACCGTGCTCGGCCAGAGCGCGGTGCTCGGGGTACAGTGCTACCACCGCGCGGGCAAGGCGATCGTGGTGATCGGCCCGCTGCACGAGAACTTCCGCCGCTTCCTCGCCGACGGCGACATGTACCCGCGCGTCAAAGAGCTGCTCGAGCTCATGTGCCCCGAGCCGATCGACTTCGAGCTCGATCTGGTGCTCGCCGAGCACGCGCGACCTCCTTTCAAGCTCGGTGAGGCGGCCGGCCAGCGCGTCGGCATCGACACCTGGCTGTCATCGCGCGCGGGCGCGGGCAAGCAGACCCACCTCCGCGTGCCCATCGAAGTCCACAGTCGTTCGTCGTCGTCGGTCATCGAGGCCGACGATCACTAGGCCAGGAGAACATCCATGCGCGTCGATCCGAGAGCCCTCGTCCGTCGTCTCAACCCCACCTGCACCCGCACCCTCGAGGGCGTGGTCGAACGCGCGGCGAGCGGGCGGTACTACGAGATCAGCCCCGAGCACATGCTGCACGGCCTCTTGCAGGTCGAGGACGGCGACGTGGCGGCGATCCTGCAGTTCTTCCGCAAGGACCGCCTCAAGATCTCCGCGGCGATCGAGCGCTCGCTGCAGAAGCTGCGCACCGGCAACGCCGGCCGTCCGGTGTTCGCGGAGAGCCTGTTCACGTGGTTCGAGAACGCGTGGGTCACGGCCTCGCTCGAGCGCGGCGCCGTGCAGCTGCGCTCCGGCGATCTGCTCTACGAGTTCCTCGCGCACGTCGGCCGCTACACCGCCGAGTCGTTCGAAGACCTCGAGGCGATCGACAACGACGAGCTGCGCAAGGTGTTCGGCGACGTCATCGCGGGCACGAAGGAAGCGATGGAGGTGCCGCAGCAGTCCGAGGGCGGCGCGCCGCGTGCACCGTCGGCGGCCGGCCGCGAGGCGCTCGACCGCTTCACGATCTCGTACACGGAGAAGGCCAGGAAGGGCGAGATCGATCCGATCTTCGGGCGCGACGCCGAGATCCGGCAGTGCATCGACATCCTCGCGCGACGCCGCAAGAACAACCCGATCATCGTCGGCGAGCCGGGCGTCGGCAAGACGGCGCTCGTCGAGGGGCTCGCGCGGGCGATCGTCAACAAGGAGGTCCCCGCGGAGCTGCAGCAGGTGGAGCTGCTCGGGCTCGACATGGGGCTCCTGAAGGCCGGCGCGGGCGTGCGCGGCGAGCTGGAGAACCGGCTGAAGAAGGTCATCGCCGAGGTGAAGGGCTCGCCCACACCCATCATCGTCTTCATCGACGAGGCCCACACGCTGATCGGCTCCGGTGCCGACGCCGGCGAGATCAGCAACCTGCTCAAGCCCGCGCTCGCGCGCGGCGAGATGCGCACCATCGCCGCGACCACGTGGTCGGAGTACAAGAAGTACTTCGAGAAGGACGCCGCGCTCGAGCGCCGCTTCCAGGCGGTCAAGGTCGATCAGCCGAGCGTCGCCGACGCGGTGCTCATGCTCCGCGGGCTGCGGCACACCTACGAGAACGCGCACAAGGTGCTCGTGCGCGACGACGCGGTCGTCGCAGCGGTCGAGTTGTCCGAACGCTACATCACCGGCCGTCAGCTGCCCGACAAGGCCGTCGACCTGCTCGACACCGCGGCCGCGCGCGTGCGCATCGAGCAGGACGCCCCGCCGCCGCAGATCGCGGTGCTGAAGAGCGAGCTCGCCAGCCTCGAGCGCGAGCGTGACGCGCGTCGCCGCGACATCGACGACGCCGCGGCGAAGGACGACGGGCGGCTCGCCGAGCTGCAGACCCGCATCGACGCGATCGGGGTCGAGACCGCCGCGCTCGAGCAGAAGCTCGCGTCCGAGAAGGAGGCGATCGCGAAGCTCCACGCGGCCTACGAAGAGCTGCGCGCGGCCGACGAGAACACGCGCACCGACAAGCTCTCCGCGGTCGAGGCCGCACGCCGAGCGGTGGCCGAGATCGCCGCCGAGACGCCGCTCGTGCACGCCGAGGTCGATCGCGACTCGATCGCGCAGGTCATCGCGGACTGGACCGGCATCCCGGTCGGCAAGATGAAGTCGAGCTCGATCGAGACGGTGCTCGAGCTCGAGGGCAACCTCGAGGCGCGCATCAAGGGCCAGAACCACGCCACGAAGGCGGTGGCCGAGGCGATCCGCATGTCGCAGGCCGGCGTGCGCAACCCCGAGACGCCGATCGCGGTGATGCTGTTCGTCGGTCCGTCCGGTGTCGGCAAGACCGAGACCGCGCTCGCGCTCGCCGATCTGCTCTACGGCGGCGAGCGCTCGATGACCACGATCAACATGTCGGAGTTCCAGGAGAAGCACACGGTCTCCCGGCTCATCGGCTCGCCGCCCGGCTACGTCGGCTACGGCGAGGGCGGCATGCTCACCGAGGCGGTGCGGCAGAAGCCGTACAGCGTCGTGCTGCTCGACGAGTGCGAGAAGGCCGACCTCGAGGTCATGAACCTGTTCTACCAGGTGTTCGACAAGGGCATGCTCTCGGACGGCGAAGGTCGCGTCGTCAACTTCCGCAACACGGTCGTCATCCTCACCAGCAACCTCGCGACCGACGCGATCATGAAGCTGCACGAGGGCGGCAAGAAGCCGAGCTCCGAGGAGGTCGCGACCGCGATCCGGCCGATCGTCTCGAAGCACTTCAAGCCGGCACTGCTCGCGCGCATGACGATGGTGCCGTACCGCCCGATGGACCCGGAGATCCTCGGCGAGATCGCGAAGCTCAAGCTCGCGTCGCTCGGCAAGCGCATCAAGCTCGCGCACGGCACCCAGGTCACGTTCCAGGAGACGCTGGTCGACGAGCTGGTCAGCCGCTGCACCGAGTCCGAGACCGGCGCGCGCGCGCTCGATCACGCGCTGCGCGGCTCGCTGATGCCGAACCTCGCCCGTAACCTGCTCGAGAAGATGGCGGCGGGCGGCGTGCCCCCCAAGCTCTCGATCGGCTACGGGGCCGCGTTCGGTGGCGAGAGCGCCTGGCGGTTCGACTACAGCGAGTAATCGAGCATCCTCTTCGAGGAGCTCGCTGTGGATCCACCGCGCACGGTCGTCGCCGGAGCGGGCCCGAAGGGGGGCCCGCTGCTCTTCGCGCGGCGGCTGGGGCGCTTCGCGTTGCGCGTGGTCGCGGACTTCCGGCGCAACCGCGGGCTCCTGCTCGCCGGGGCGCTCGGCTACAACACGCTGCTCTCGATCGTCCCCTTGTTCGCGCTCACGCTGGTGGTGCTGTCGACCATCGTCGATCCCGCGGTGTTGATCGCGACGCTCGACGTGCAGGCCGCCGCGCTGCTGCCGGGCGGCGGACGCGATGTGACCGAGGCGTTCGCCGCCTTCGTCGAGCGCCGCGAGGTCCTCGGCGTCGTCGGGTTCGGAGCGCTGCTGTTCTTCAGCGCGGTCGCGTTCCGCATGCTCGACGAGGCGATGTCGATCATCTTCCATCGCCAGCGTCGCGCGCAGGCCGGCCATCCGCTGCGCGCGTACATCCTCCCGCTCGCCTACGTCGGGCTCATCGCGCTCGGCATCCTCGCGCTCACGCTCATCATGCTCGCGTTCGACACGCTGCCGGAGCAGGGCGTGCGCGTGTGGTTCTTCGACATCGATCCCGACACCGCGGTGCCGCTCGTGAAGGCGCTGGCGTTCTTCGGGCTCGTGCTGCTCGCGTCGTCGTTCTACGGCGTGATGCCGATGGCCGGCGTGAAGGCCAGGCGGGCGCTGGTGGGCGGGCTGGTCGCGTCGATCCTCTGGGAGGCGACGCGCAGCGCGATGGCCTGGTACTTCGCGAACCTCTCGCTCGTCGACGTGGTCTACGGCTCGCTCGCGACGGTGATCGTGCTGTTGCTCGGGCTCGAGGCCGCGGCGCTCATCTTGCTGCTGGGCGCGCAGATCATCGCGGAGCTCGAGCGCGCCGCTGCGCACGGCCGGCCGTGGCACGATCCACCGCCGCTCGAGGGCGAGTCGCCCGTGCCGTAGCGCGCGCGTGCAGCCCCAGCAGCAGCAGCCAGAGCCCGGGCGATGCGCTGCCCGTCGCGTCGCACGAGCATCCGGTCCCTTCGCCGTCGGCGGGCGCACCGCTCGAGTCGTCACTCGCCGTGACCGTGCTCTCCGTGCTGCTCGGCGAGGTCGTGGTGACAGCGGTGGTGGTCGCCTCGCCCGTGGTGCTGCTCCCGCTACCACCGCTGCTCGTGTCGTCCGCGCTCGACGTGCTCGTGTCCGCGCCGGTGCTGCTCGACTCGCCCGCGGGCGTGCACCCCGAGTCGTCCGGTGGGTTCATCGCGCGCCACTCGTCGTAGACGCCGCGCAGCAGCATCACCGGGTTGTCGCCGCCCTGCGGCTGCGACGGCACCAGCAGATCGATCGTGTACGCGCCCTTCGTGTCGGTCGGTGCGGCGACCTGCAGCACGGCGACGAGCGCCGACTGCTCCATGCTGCAGCGGCTGTCGCCGCCCTGCGCCGAGCCGGCCTCGAGCGCGACCATCAGGCGATCGGCGAGCGTCCAGGGGCACTCGATCGGCTCCGCCTCGAACGCCGCGAGTGCGTCGCCGACCACGTCGGGGCCGTAGAGGATGTTGCCCTGCACGGTGACGTAGCTCGACTGCAGAGCCCCGGCCCAGTCCTGCGCCTGGTCGCCGGTGAACGTCGCGGTGTCGCCCGCGAGCCGCACCACGCCGTACTGTCGCGACTGCGCGCCGGCGTCCATCGCGTTGGTCATGTCGATGACGCCCTGGGCGTCCACGCCGGACGCGAGCAGCATCAACGCGTAGTCGCGGGTGTCCTCGTCCAAGAACGCCTGGGCCGCGAGCGCGCCGATGCCCGGGGCGAGCGCGGGCACGGTCGGCAGCACCTCGGTGCCGAACGGCGCCTCGACGCAGGTCGCCACCGCGACCCCGACCTCCTGCGTGGCCGGGTCGACGGCGACGATCGACCACGTCGCGCCGGCACTGCTCGGCACGAGCGCGACGACGAGCGGAGCGAGCCGTGCGCCTGCGCGCGTCACCTGGTCGAGCGTACGCGCGGCGCGAGCCCGCGACAAATCACGTCGCGCCGCGGACGACTGCGAGCCGCAACGGCGAGCCCACGGTCGGGCTGTCGTCGACCACCATCGGCGCGTCGGTCGAGCCCAGCGCGTCGCCGGCATCGACCAGGCCGTTCGCGTTCGCGTCGTGCCACGCGGTGACCTGCACGAGGCAGCGGACCTCGAAGAACGTCCAGCTCGCGCGCGGCCGCGTCGGGGGGCCGTCGAGCTCGAGGGGGGCGCCGCCGCCCGGGCCCGGAGGCGGAGCGAGCGGTGGCGTCGCACGTGGAGCCGCCAGATCGCGCGGATCACAGGCCGACGCGACGCGGGCGTGCAACGTGTCGGCCGCCATCGCGGCTCCGTCGTCGCGCACGAGCTCGAGCTCGAGCCGGACGACCGGCTGACACCCAGCGACGAGCGCAGCGAGCAGCCCGGGTCCGACGAGCGGCCTCATCTCACCTACGTTGCTGCAGCGCCCCGTCGGTTCACGGGCGGGCGGCGATGCTAGGATCGCCGGGCGGTCATGTCCGAAGACTTCGAGCTCCTCGATGCCTGGGCGAACGGCGATGCGAACGCGGCGCGCACGCTGCTCAAGCGCTACACCGGTCCGCTCTACCGCTTCTTCGATCGCAAGGTCGACGGTCCGATCGAGGACATGGTCCAGGACACGCTCGTCGCGTGCATGGAGGGCCGTGATCGCTTCCGTCGCGAAGCCGGCTTCCGGGCCTACGTGTTCGGCATCGCTCGGCACGTGCTCTACGCCCAGCTGCGTGCGAAGCACCGCGCCGGCGGCGAGCTCGACCTCGAGGCGAGCAGCCTCCGCGAGCTCGGGCCCACCCCGAGCGAGATCATCGCCGACCGCAAGGAGCAGAAGATCCTGCTCGAGGCGCTGCGGTGGCTGCCCGTCGAGACCCAGCTCTTGCTCGAGCTCTATCACTGGCAAGGTCTGACGGCGCAGGAGATCGCGGACGCGATGGCGATCGGCGAGCGTGCCGTCCGCAGCCGGCTGCGCCGCGCCAAGGCCGCCCTGCGCGAGGCGATCGATCGGGTGGCCAGATCGCCCGATCTGCTGCAGTCGACGTGGGCCGACTTCGAGGGCTTCGCGAAGGCGCTGCCCGAGCGCGAGGACGACGAAGACCGCGACGCGTGAAAATGTGCGCCCGTGCGGGGATCGTTGCCCGCCGAAGTCGCACGCCGCGAGAGGTGGCTCCGCGCGCCGACGACGACCCCGAGGTGGAGCGCGTGCGCGCGCTCCTGGAGGCGCGGTTGCTCGGCACCGGCTGCGCGCTGGCGCGACTCACCGCGCTCGAGCTCGCCCGACTGCTCCGCACCCGCGCCGACGAGGAGCTCGCGCGGGGCACGGGCGCCGACGACGAGGAGGACGAGGAGGCGTAGCGCTACCGGCCCGCGCGGGGACTCTTGCGCGGCGCGGGCCCGACGTAGCGGATCGCCGTGGCCGGCAGCTCGCGCAGGACCTCGGGGGCCTGCGCGGCGCCTTCGTGGGCGTTCGCGACGAGGCTGGGGTAGAGCACCGTCAGCACGAACGGGCCGAGCTGCGCCGGCGTGAGCCCGAGGTCGAGCAGCACCGCGGCCATGGTCCCGCCGAAGTTCGCCGACAGCCCGCGCAGGCGCCGGGTCGAAGCCTCGATGCGCCGGAACATCGCCCAGCTCGCCCCCAGCGCGACGCCACGCCGGGCGAGACAGCGCGCGAAGATCTCGGAGCGCTCGTCGGTGTCGCGCGCGGCGACACCGAAGCCGTGGAAGCGGCGCTCGGGATCCTCGAGTCGCGCGCGGATGATCGCATCGAGCCGTGCGTCGTCGCCGTCGCCCAGCTCGGCCGCGATCGCGAGCAAGGACTCGGCGGTCGCCCGCACCGAGCCGGGACCATGCGCGCCGTCGGTGGCGAGCAGGCCCGCCACGAGCCCCGGCGTGAAGCGGCCCCACGCGCTCGCGAGCCGCACGCTCTTGAGCGGCCAGATGCGGGGATCGGCCGCGCACCCGCAGGTGGCCAGATCGTCGAGCACCGCGGTCTCGGCTGCGCTCAGGCGGCGGTGACCGACCGCGAGCGCGACGAGGCTCCACAGCTCGGAGCTGCCGGCGAGCTCGTCGGCCACGCTGTGCCCGCGGAAGCGATTGTCGCCCCACAGCGCACGACCGACGCGCGTGATGATGGGGGGCAGCGCGCTCATGGTTCTTCGCGGTACTCGAACGGCGGGAGCTGCATCGGGTAGCTGCGCAGCTCGGCGCGCCGATGACGGTCGGCCTCGGCGACCGTGGCGGGCAGGCGTGCGGTGACGAGCGCGGCGACCATCGTCGCCGGCGTGCGCAGCCCGCAGGCGTGCAGGAGCGCGACGATGATCGCGGACGTGCTCGGCTCGCGCCGCGCGAGGGCAGGGCAGAGCTCGGGTGAGACGACGCTGCGCGCGAGCGCGAGACTCTGGGCGTCGGCGGGTCCGTGCACGAGCTGCGCGGCCGGGGGCTCGCCCTCACCGTGCTCGAGCCACGCGATCCACTCGGCGTGCGCGTCGACGAGCGCCTGGGCCTGCTCGGCCAGCACGAGCGCCGCCATCGCGACGACGCTGGCCGCGGGCGCCGCGAGCATGCGCGCGATCGCAGCCGCGTGCGCCGGCGCCTCGGCGATCGAGCCGGGCATCGCCAGCGCCAGCGCGACCTCGAACGCGCGCCCGACCTCGGTGCTCGGCACCTCGCCGACGAGCGCGGTGAGCACGAGCTCCGCGTGTCCGTAGTTCCGCGCGAGATCCTGCAGCAGCTCGTAGCCGTGCAGCCGCACCGGGGGCCCGGGATCGACGACGTGGCCGTCGAGCTGCTGCGCCCACGCGCCGTCCTCGATCGGTCCGCTGTCCGCCATCATCGATCTCGGAAGCCGGCGATCGCCTGCGCGCGCGCGCCGAGCGGTGGTGCGATGTCGGTCGCGACCCGCACCTCGATCACCGACGCGACGTCGGCCGCGAGCGCCTCGCGCAGCACGCCCTGCATCTGGCCGGGGCGATCGACCACCCACGAGCGCAGCCCCATCGCGCGGGCGATCGCCGCGACGTCGACCGGGTGCCGGTTGCACACCTCGCGCATGGGCCGGCGATCGCCGACGAGCTGGCTGCCGAAGAACGTGATGCCGTGCATCTGGTTGTTCTCGACGATCCACACCACGCGGGCGCCGTACTCGACCGCGGTGAGCAGCTCCATGCCCTGCATCGCGAAGCAGGCGTCGCCGATGATCGCGATCACGGGGCGGCCCGGCAGCGCGAGCGCGGCTCCGATGGGGCCCGCGGTGCCGTGGCCCATCGAGCCGAAGCCGAGGTTCAGCACGAAGCGCTGGCCGTCACCGATCCGCAGATCGTGGATGTTGAACAGCATGTGCCCGCCGATGTCGGAGAACACGATCGCGTCGGGCGGCAGCACCTGGTTCAGGTCGACACGCCAGCGCTGCGGTGTGACGGGTACGGCATCGGAGCGACGCAGCCGCGGCTGCTCGTAGAACTCGTCGTCGTGGACCAGCGGAGGGGCTTCGTTCCACAGCGAGCAGGGCCGCTCGCCTTCGCGGAGCAGGCGATGGATGTGGTAGATGAGCTCGATCGTGATCGTCTGCGCATCGCCGACGAGCGGGATGTCCACTGGATAGTTGCGTCCGATCCGATCGACCGCGATGTCGATCTGGATCAGCGTCTCGCGGGGGCGGAAGCGCGGGTGCCAGTTGAGCGTCGTCGTCTCGTTGAGCGACGCGCCCACCGTGAGCAGCACGTCGACCTCGTCGGAGAGCAGCGCGTCACGGGCCGCGCCGTGACCCGCGAGGCCCATCACCCCGAGCGAAAGCGGGTGGTGCTCCGGGAACACGCCTTTGGCGCGCGGCGTGGTGGCGACGCGGGCAGGGAAGAGATCGGCGAGCGCCCGCACGTGCTCGGCGGCCTGCGCCGTCGCGGCGCCGGAGCCCACGAGGATCACGGGATGGCGCGCGCTGAGCAGGCGTCGCGACGCCTGCGACACCGCGCGGCGATCGAAGAGCTCGCTCGTCGGGCGGTAGGTCGGCGGCTCGAACCAGTCCTCGGCGGCGGGCAGCTCCCAGAAATCGACCGGGATGTTGAGGTGCACGGGGCCGGGCCGCTCGGTGAGCGCGAGCCGCAGCGCGCGGCGCAGGTGGTGCGCGAGTCGATCGGGACCCGGCACCATCGCGGAGTACTTCGTGATCGGCTTGAACATCGCGACGATGTCGATGTCCTCGGGCGGCGTCTCCTGGGCCGCGCCCTTGCCGAGCGCGTGCGAAGGTGCCTGGCCGGTGACCACGAGCAGCGGCACGCCGTCGGAGTACGCGACCGCGACTCCTGTGAGCAGGTTGGTGGCCCCGGGACCCGAGGTGCCCGCGCACACGCCGAGCGTCCGGCTCGCACGTGCGTAGCCGTCGGCCATGAACGCGGCCCCGCACTCGTGCTTCGCGACGACGAGGCTGAAGTCGGGGGCCTCCGCGACCGCCGTGAAGAACGGATGCAGGAGCCCGCCCGGCACGCCGAACACCACGAGCGCGCCTTCGGCCCGGAGATAGCGGAGGAACACGTCGACCATGCGGTCGCGCGCGTCAGATTTCTCCGTCGTCGTCACTCGCGGAACCTCGCAGCTTGGGACGGATCTTGACCACGCGTCGGAACACGTGCTCGATCGCGTCCGAGCGCGACTCGGGGGTGGCTTCGCTGCGCTCGCGCGGCAAGGTCTCGCACGGTAGGTACATCCACACCGTCGTGCCCTCGCCGGGTGCGCTCATGATCTCGAGGCGGCCGCCGAGCTGGTCGAGCAGGCGCGCGACGATCGAGAGCCCCGCACCGTGGCTGCCACCCACGGGTGGGTTCGGATCGGGGCCGCCCGCGCGCAGCACCTGCTCGAGGCGCTCGGGCCCGATGCCGCGGCCCGTGTCGGAGACCTTCAGCAACAGGAATCCCGGGGTGCCGCCGACCTCGACCACGATGCTGCCGCGCTCGGTGTACTTGACGGCGTTGGTGAGCAGGTTGTCGACGATGCGCTCGAGCATGATCCGCACGGTGCGGACCGACGCCGGGGCCTCGCGCGACTGGAACACGGTGACCCGGATGTCGCGATCGACGGCGGTGGCGCGGAGCTGCCTGCGGATGCGTACCGCGAGCTCCGGGACGTCGAGCGACTCGAGCTCGAGCTCGCCGGTGTCCTGGTCGTCGCGCACGATCGTGGCCAGCTCGCGCAAGAGCTGCGACACCTGGGTGACCGCGCTCTCGAGCGTTGCAACCATCTCCTCGGTGTCGCCGGAGTCGGGCGACTCACGGCGGATCTGGTTGGCGAGCCCGAGCAGCACGGTGAGCGGGTTGTTGATGTCGTGCGAGATGCTGCGCAGCTTGTCGCGGTGCGGCGCACTGTTCTCGCGGAAGCGCTCGACGACGGCGTCGAGTCGTGCGGTGCGGCTCGCGATCTGGTGCTCGAGCTGCTGACTCCACACGCGCTCGCGTTGGTGCAGCGCGCGGACCTCGTCGACCGCGCGCGCATGGGCCTGGATCAGCCGCTCGAGCTCGCGGTTGGTCTCCTCCGAGAAGTGCAGGTGATCGTCGACGACGCGGCGCTGCTCGACCATGAGCGCCGCGAGCATGCCGAGCGCGGGCAGGGCGACGAGCGCGAGCCCGGCGCTGGTGTGGCCCCACAGCAGCACAGCCGCGATCGTGCCGACGATGGCGCCGATCATCGGCCCGCGCCAACGCACCGGCTCGTACCAGCTGAGATCGTACTCGCAGCACGGATCGCCGCGGCCGATGCACGTGGTCTCCGCGACGCGGGCCGGCGCCATGCCCCAGTACATCGTGGGCACGGTGCGCAGCTGACCTTGCCGCGACAGGCACATCAGCCGGCTCTCGCGACGCGTCGACTTGTAGCGGAGCCGGATCGACGTGCGCGTGCCTTCGAGCGCTTCGTACGTGCTGATCTTCGACGCGAGATGCGTCGTCTTCGCCATCATCTCGTACGCACCGCGCACGGACATGCAGCGCAGCACCAACAGTACCGGCCCGTACATGCGCAACAGGTCGTGCGCACAGGCCCGCATGAACTCCTGGTCGTTGGGGAGCAGCTCGCGCGCCAACGCGATGACGCGCTCGAACTGCGCGTGCGAGATCCAAGCGTCGGTGCGCTCCATCAGCTCGCGCGACATGCCCGCATCCGTGGCCAATCGATCGAGGGCTGCCTCGCCGAAGGTCAGCGCGATGTAGCGGAACAGCGGTTGGAGGATCCGCTGGTTGAGCTCTCCGGGTGCGCCGCCCTCGGTCGTCGCAGTGCCCTGCGAACCATCGACGAGCCGCAGCTGCGCGCGCGTGCCCGCGCTCGCTGCGTCGCCCTTCGGTCCCTCGGTCTCCGTTCGGCTGGTCACGGACTGCAACACCATACCGCCGTTACTGCGCGCTCGGTGACCGCACGATCGATCCGTTCGTCACCGGATCGTCCGCGCCCTCGTCGGCGCCGGCGCGGCTCGGGTGATCGTCGACGAGGTGTGTCGACGTGCGCGAGCCCGCACCCACCGCGTCACCGCCCTTCGACCGAGCCCCGCGTCACGGTCGGCGACGTATGAGGGAAATGCTGAGGCGTGGGCGAGAGCGGCCCCCAGCGCACGATGCGCTGGGTTGTGCGTCGCTTCGCGTGGACCGTGGTACATTCCGGCGCCCGCGGCTTCGCGGCTGCCTTCGCACGATGCGGCCGATCGTGATCAGCGTCTTCGACTCGGAGACCGGCACCACATCGGAGCACACCTTCACCACCTCGCCCGTTCGCATCGGGCGAAACCCGCTGAACGATCTCTCGCTGCCGTTCCCGTTCGTCTCGGGCTGGCACGCGATCGTCCGTTTCGAGGACGACGCCGCGCGGTTCTTCGACCTGGGCTCCACCAACGGGACCTTGCTCGACAACCGGCGGGTCCAGGCGGGCGAGCCGGTCGAGATCGAAGGGGTCGTCTCGGTGATGATCGGCAAGCTCGAGCTGCGGCTGTCCCGTGGCCCGGGCTACACATCGGCGCCACATCCGGGCGGTGGCCCGAGCTTCACCGGTGCACCGATGCCTCCGCCCGTGCAGCAGCAGCAGCCGTGGGCGACCCAGCAGCCGGCCGTGCCCCCGACCGCGGCGTGGGCCGTGGTGGGGACGATCGACCCGGGGCGATCCCCGGCCCGCGGGGCCGCCTCCGCCGGCACGGCGCACGTGCCGATGTCGGAGATCCACGACGCGATCGCGCGGCTGCGCGGCCACTACGATGCGTACCGCCAGGCCTGGGGTGGTTTGCTCGCGGGGATCCACCACACGCTCGGGTCGATGGATCCCGGGACGCGTCAGTTCGCGCTCTCGATCCTGCAGCGCGAGCTGCCCGGCATCGCGGGCGAGCCGGAGTTCACCGACATGCTCGCGCAGGCCGGCGTTGCGATCACCGCGGCGCCGCGGGGCGCCGCGGGTGGAGCCGACGACGTGGGGCTGGTCGGCAAGCTCTCGGACGCGCTGCGCCCGGGCGAGGATCCTCCGCGGAGCCCGCAAGAGGCCGCGCGATTCCTGCAGTGCGTCGAGGACGTGATGCGTGCGAGCGCGAAGGCGTTCGTCGAGCTGCAAAAGGGACAGGAGCAGTTCGGCAACGAGATGGGCGTGCGCACGATCAAGGAGTTCACGCCGCTGCATGCGGCGGGCACCGCCGAGAACGTGCTGAAGTACTTGCTCGACTGGCAAGTGGGCGGTCCGCACCGCACGCAGGAGCTCGTCGGCGTGTATGCGGATCTGATGATCCATCAGGTCGCGCTCATCAACGGTGTGATGGAGGGCGCACGCGGCTTGCTCGCGCGCCTCGACCCGGGGCAGATCGAGCGCGCAGTCACGGCGGCGTGGCCGACCCGCGGCGCTGCGCTGTGGCGGCACTACCTGCAGAAGCACCGCGAGCTGATGGAGAGCGAGCGCTCGATCACCGAGGCCGTGTTCGGTCCCGAGTTCGCGCGGGCCTACGCGGAGGTCGGCGGCGAGGGCTCGCGCCGGGGCTGAAAAGCCACTACGCTCTCGGCCCGTGAAGGCCAGCACGTTGCTCCTCGGCACGCTCCTCGCACTCCCCCAGTGCAAGAAGGCAGACGACAGCATCATCCCGATCTGCCTCAGCGAAGTGGCCGGCGACTCCGCGGACGAGTCCGAGAGCGGGCAGCTGCCCACGTACATCTGGTTCGCGCTGCTGCTCGAGAACTACAACCGCAAGACCGGCCTCGTGAAGACGCCGCTCAAGGACTGCAGCCACAAGCTCGTCGAGCCCGAGCTGCCGCCCGAGGATGCGGCCTGCCTGGCGGGCAAGGACGCGGGCAAGCCGTTGCCGGAGCAGCCGCTCGTCGAGGACGACCTGCTCATCGCACCGCTGGAGGACGGCAAGTCGCTCATCTGGGTGAAGGCGCGCAAGTTCGACGACGGCGAGGCGCTCGGACCGATCGCGATCACCGAGTGGACCAAGAAGGGCGTCGCCGTGCGCTCGATCGGTGCGATGCGGGCGCACGCGAATCGGGCGCGCATGCGCATCGAGGCGATGGGCAAGGACCGCGTGCTCGTGGTCGAGAGCGACGTGTGCAAGCCCGACGATCCCAAGAAGTGCGAGCGGGTGATGCGGCTCGTACCGCTGCGCGACAACCGCTTCGTGCAGCGCGCGATGGTGCTCGAGGACGGCAGCTGCATCGGGCCCGCCGAGTTCGCGCTGTTCAGCGAGCAGGAGTTCGCGTCGGGCACCAAGGTGCGGCGCTTCGAGCTCACCCGCACGGTGGACTTCACCGAGGGCAACGTCGTGATGAGCGAGAGCGTGGTGATCAAGGACAAGGACACCGCGAAGCCCGACGAAGCGGCGAAGACCTACCGCAGCGCGAGCGTGCAGCGCCCGATGTCCCTCGGCGCGAAGGGCATCGTCACGAAGCCCGGCGTCTGGGAGCCGATGCTCGCCGAGCACGGCTCGGTCGCCTTCGTGCCCGAAGCGAAGAAGCCCGAGTAACCCGAGCCCAGCTCCCATCACGCATCGCCCCGCCCCCCGCTTGCGGGGGGCAATCCGCGCGTCAGCGCGTACCGTGTCGCCCGTGCCGGTCTCGGGGGGAAACGGCTAATCGATACCCTGCACGCGACGGCGTTGGTCGCGATTGCGGTCGTCGATGATCTTCTTCACCTGCAGATCGATGGTGAGGATCTTGCCGTTGGGCTTTTTCAGCAGCAGCACGTCGTTCTGCTCGGCGAGGCTGCGCATCTTGCCGGACTTCAGCAGCCGACGCTTGCACTTGCAGCCGCGGTACTTGCCGTTGATCGCGAAGCTCTTGCGCACCGGGACGTGGTTGAGGCGAAAGAGCCCGTCGTCGCCCTGCACGAAGATCATCGCGTCCTCGGGCTTGTCGTAGTGCGGATCGAACGTGACCCACAGCGCGGTCGCGCCGTTGAGCTCGTCGATCTTCAGGATCAAGCCCGACGTGTTCTTGGTGATCTCGTCGGTGTAGCCCGCGGCGTCGGACGACTCGCGGATGAGCTTCTCGACCTCGTAGTTCTCGTCGACCTGGGCCTCGCGGTAGCGGACCAGCAGCTTCTTGCTGACGTAGACGCGCAAGGGGGCGATGCCCGCCTCGGTCTTGACCTTCTCCAGCTCCTTCGAAGTGAGCGGCAGGCGCTTCGCACAACCGGCGCCGAGCGAGAGCGCGGCTGCCACGAGGAGGGTGCCTATCGATCCGTACAGGCGCTTGGCGGGCACAAAGGGGGGTTACTCCATGCGCCCGGCGGAGTCAATGTCGGCAGCCCTACCGGTCCGCGAGCAGGGTCGCGACGACGAGCAACAGCACGATGATGGCGGCCACCGCCGCCGCGATCACGAGCCGGCGTCGCACCACCTCGCCGCGCGATTGCTCCTGTTCCGGCTCGGGGGCCTCGCCGATGCGACGCAGCTCGCGGAGCAGGTCCGGCATGCTCGCGAAACGACGCGCCGGATCGGCCGAGAGCCCGCGCAGGATGACCTCGTGCAGCGACGCCGGTACCGCGCTGCCCGCCCCCGGCGGCGCGATCCGACCGGCACGCTTCGCGGCGAGCTGGGCCCGCAGATCCGCACCCTCGAACGGCGGCCGCCCGTACACCGCCTCGAAGAACGACACGCAGAACGCGAACTGATCGGCGCGCGCATCTGCGGGCGTGCCCGCGAATTGCTCGGGCGCCATGTAGAGCGGTGTGCCGACCAGCACGCCCTTCTGCGTCACGCTGCCCAGCACGTCGTCATCGAGCTCGTCGAGCTCGTGCTCACCGGTGTCGCCCTCGCTCAGCGAGCGCGCAAGCCCGAAGTCGACGACGCGCACGCGCCCGTCGTCGCCGACCAGCACGTTCGCCGGCTTGAAGTCGCGGTGCACCATCCCGGCGGCGTGCGCTGCTGCGAGCCCGCGACCCGCCGCACGGAACACCCCGAGCACGCGCCGCCAGCCCGGGCGTTCCTTCAGCAGCCAGGCCCGCATGTTGGCGCCCGCGATGTACTGCATCGCGATGAAGAGCCCGTCGCCGTGCTCGCCGACGTCGAACACCGGCACGACGTTGGGGTGGGAGAGCGCCGCCATCGCACGGGCTTCGCGGAGCAGCCGCGCCTGGTGCTCGCGCGCGATCGGATCGTCCGGCCGTCGCGGACGGACCAGCTTGATCGCCACTTCGCGATGCAGCTGTGGGTCGTGGGCGCGGAGCACGACGCCCATGCCACCCCGGCCGATCGTGCCCAGCACCCGATAGCGGCCGATCGCCGTGGGCCCGGCCGCCATCGCCGCTGCCGGGACCGTGTCCGCACGCGCACCGGCGGCGGCATCGTCCTCGGGCCGGGTGTCCGCCATGCCGGGCGAGCCTAACCCAGCCATCTGCGATCCCGGGATGCAAGCGCGCGACGAGGGGTGGATCGCTCGCGAGCGCGCGGCTACAACAGCGAGGGCGAAGAATGCTCCGTCTGCAGATCCTCGAGGAGGGCCAGCCGCCCCGCCTCGTCACGTTCAATCGCGATGCGGTGACGATCGGCCGCACCGACGCGTGCGATCTGCAGCTCACCGGCAAGGGCGTGTCGAGCCAGCACTGCCGCATCACGCGGATCCCCGGCGGCTATCGCCTCGAGGATCTCGGGTCGACCAACGGCACCTACGTCAATCGCAAGCGCGTCACGGGTCCGCAGACGGTGACCGGCTGGGACGAGATCGTGATGGCGGTCTACCAGCTCAAGCTGCTCGACGAGATCGGTCCGTCGCGGCAGCCCACCGGGTCGATCCCCATCGCGGGCACCGGTCCGTCGTCGGTGCAGCCCACGAGCGGCGCGTCGCCGGTGCTGCAGAGCGGCGGGCATCCGTCGGCGCCCACGAGCGGCGCGCAGCCCACTTCGCGGCCACCCGCGACGCACCCAGGGATGGCCGCGACCACCACGCCGGTGCCCGGCTCGCAACCGGCCATCGTCGCCACCTCGGCGGTCACGCAGCTGCCGCCCTCCGGACGCCTCGACGATGCGGCCTGGGTGCGCGAGTGGCAGCGCATCGACAAGCTCGCGAGCGAGTGGATCGCGAGCAAGCGCGATCGCAAACGGCTCCTGCGCGGCGACAAGCTCGCGCATGCACGGCGCTGGCTCGGGCAAGCGCGTGGTCGGCAGCCGCCGCCGAAGAAGGAGCACAAGGACTTCATCCTCGCGGCGACGCGTGCGTCGCAGCTCCGCATCTTCCGCAACGTGCTGCTCGGGGGCCTCGTGCTCGGGGCCGGCGTCGTCGCGGCCGTGGTGACGATCCCGAAGCGCGTCGCCGAGCTCGCCGCGCCCGGCATGGGCAAGCTCGTCGTCACGCCGGAAGAGCCGGGCGAGACCCCGATCGAGCCCGAGACGCCGGACGCGGCGAAGTCCGACGCGCTCGCCGCGAAGGCCGAGGCGTTGCTCGACGCGCAGCCGAGCGTCGCTGCGTGGATGGCGATCGAGGCGTTGCATCGCTTGCCCTCGCCACGCGAGGTCGATCCGCGGGGCTCACGGGCCGAGCGCGTGCTGCGACGCGCGCTCACCGGCATGCGCGGTCGTCCGTTGCCCGGCCACGATGGTGAGCTCGCCGCCGCGGCGATCAGTGCCGACGGCCGGTGGGCCGCGACCGTGTCGAGTGGTGCGGAGTCGTCCGCGGTGCGGCTGTGGCAGCTCGATCGCGGCGTGACGACGCCGGTGATGTTGCGTTCGCACATCGGCGCGGTGCGGGTGCTCGCGTTCACGACCGACGCGACGAAGCTCGTCACGGGCGGCGACGACGACAAGCTCTACGTGTGGGATCTGCAGGACGCCGAGGCCGAGCCGGGCGGCGTGCCGCTCGTCGGTCCGGCGGGCGGTACGACCGCGTTGGCGTTCTCGAACGACGGCAAGCTGCTCGTTGCGGGCGGGCGCGACGGCGTCGTGAAGTCGTTCGACTTCTCCACGTCGCCCGCCTCCGGGCGCACGATCGGCACGCACGGCGGCTCGGTGGGCTCGGTCGAGCTCTCGCCCGACGGCACGCGGCTGATCACGTGTGCCGACGATGGCTTCGCGTGGGTGTGGCGGCTCGCCGGCGCCGAGCTGGTCGGCAAGCCGATCGTGCTCGAGGGGCACATGGGCGCGGTGCTCGACGGCGCACTGTCGCCCGACGGGAAGTGGGCGGTCACGGGCGGCGCCGACGGCTTCGGCATCCTCTGGGATCTCCACGGGGGCAAGCCCTCGAAGACGAAGCGCGTGCTCGACGGGCACGCGGCGGGCTCCAAGGTGGTGCGCGTCGCGATCACCCCGGACTCGCGCTACGCGTTGACGGCGAGCACCGACAAGCGCCTCGCGGTGTGGAAGCTGTTCGTCGCAGCACCGGAGGTGAGCGCGGCGAAGGACCCTCGCGCCGTCGGCGAGCTGTCCGAGCTGTTCGTGCGTGGGCCGAGCGCGACGGATGCCGATCGTGCGGGACGCCTGCAGCTGGCCTACACGGCCGCGGCGGACGGCCACGTGCGCACTCTCGATCTCGCGAAGATGGACACGGTCATCCAGGGCAACGACGCCAAGGTGTTCGACGGCGCGATCTCGGCGTTCGCGCTCGACGGCCGCGGGCTCGTGTTCGCTGCCGGCGACACCAGCGGTCATGCCCGCGTCGACGATGTCGACGAGCAGGGCGGGGCCGGGCTCGCGCTGGTGGGGCGCGGCCACTCGCAGGCCGTGCTCGACGTCGCGATCGCCTCGGGTGGCACGCGGGTGGTGACCGCGAGCGCCGACGGCACCGCCAAGCTGTGGGATGCCACCAAGCCGGGGCGCCTGCACGAGCTCGCGTCGCTCACCGGACATACCGGCCGCGTGCACGCGGTCGCGGTCGCGCCCGACGGCCGCTTCGCCGCGAGCGGGGGCGAGGACGGCACGCTGCGCCTGTGGGACATCAGCGCGACGGATCCCGCGTCGCACACGCGCGCGTTCCCGGGTCACGGCGGCGCCATCAACGATCTGGTGTTCGGGCCCGACGGCAAGGTGCTCGTCTCGATCTCCGCCGACAAGACCGCGCGCGTGTGGAAGATGCAGCAGACGGATCCGAGCAAGGACGTCGTCGTGCTCGCCCACGACGAAGAGGTGACCGACGTCGCGATCGGTCCGGCCTCGAAGTGGCTCATCACGGCGAGCATCCAGCAAGTCAACCTGTGGGATCTCTCGGAGCCCGATCCCGCCGGCCAGACCAAGGCGCTGCCGGGGCACGAGACCGACATCACCGCAGTGGCGATGTCGCCCGCGGGTCGCTGGGCGGCCTCGGCGGACGCCTACGGCCAGGCCGTGTTGCTCTGGGATCTCGAGAAGAAGGCCGCCAAGTCGATCAAGCTGCGCAAGCACGAGGACGGTGTCGATGCGCTCGCGTTCGATCCGACCGGGAAGTGGCTCGCGACCGGCGGCCGCGACAACCTCGTGGTGGTGTGGCACGTCGCGTCGAAGAACCCCGAGGAGGGGCCCATCGAGCTGCCGGGCCACGGCAAGCGCATCAACGCGCTCGGCTGGAGCTCGGACGGCAAGTGGCTGTTCAGTGCGAGCGGCGACAGCACGGTGCGCGCGTGGCCGATCGACGCGTCCGATCCGGTGGCGGGCGCGATGGTGCTCGACGGACACGACGGGCTCATCCCCGCGCTCGCGGTCGAGTCGACGCAGTACGTCGTGACCGCGAGCCACGACAAGAGCGTGCGCGTCTGGCCGCTGCAGCCGCCCGAGATGATCGGCGCCTCCTGTGTGCGCCTCGGCCAGGAGCTGGGCGAAGCGCAGTGGGCCGAGTTCATCGGCGGCGAGCAACGCAGCGCGTGCAACGTGACGCGGTAGCCACCTCTGCCCGGGCGCCACTCACTCGCCGTGCGAGTTCGTGGTGTCCTTGCAGTCGGGCTCCCACTCCGCGCACTTGAAGCGCACGTGGACGTGGGTGAGGTGGTCCGCCGAGTGGCGGAAGATGCCCTTGTTCGAGACGAGCGAGCGCGGATACTGGATCCACTCGTCGAGCTCTTCGGGCGTCGCGCCCATCGCCTTCGCGGCCTCGTACACGTACTTCTGGCGGCTCCAGTCGAGGAACACGTACTTCACCGCGCCGGTGCGGATCAGCGCGCGCACGAGCCCGTACGTCGCGTACCAGTCGATGTCGTCGCCGACGGGGCGATGCCACTTCTTGAGCCCGACCGCGTCCTTCTTCGGGCGATAGCTGCCGCGCACGGCAGGCAGCCAGATGTCGATGTCGCGGCCCGCCTGGTGCGACTTGTGCGGGTCGAAGTGACCGCCGCCTTTCTGGCTGAGGTCGGAGATCATGATGTAGCCCTCGTAGTCGACGTCGCGCCGGAACGTCGCGAGGGCCTCGCGGAGCTTCTGGATCGTGTAGGCCGAGCCCCATACGTAGGGCGAGACCATCGTGTAGTTGCTGTCCTCGGGCAGCTTCACCCCGTTCTCGATCCGGCCATTGTTGACCGAGCCGACCGACTTCGACGCGTGGTCGATGTGGAACTCGGGGATCTGCGCGTCCGGGTCCTTGGCCGTGTAGGGCTTGGGATCGACGTACACGACGATCTTCTTCCCCGGCACGAGCTCCCGCACGTTCGGGTTGAACTCCTTGAGCCGTGTGACGCTGATGCCGAAGCGCTCGGCGGTGGCTTTCCACGTGTCGCCCTTCTCCGGGTCGACCTCGACCTTGACCTGCGGCAGCGGGCGGAGCTTCGGGCTGGGGATCGCGAGGTGCTTGCCGACCTCCAGCGGATCGTCGGGATTGAGCAGGTTCGCGGACAGGATCGTGTCGGCGTCGACGCCGTAGCGCTTCGCGATGTCGTCGAGCGTCTCGGTCGGGATGACCTCGTGATCGATCGCGCCTTCTACGTCCTCCACGATCGCGTCTGCGTCGGCGGGATCGACGTCGGTCGTCGTGGGCTTCGGCTTGGGCTTCGGCTTGACCTTCGGCTCCGGCTCTTCCTCGGCTCCACCGCTCGACTCCTCGGCCGCCGCGCCGGTGTCGGCGGCCGGGGCCGGTTCTTCGGGCCCCGACTCCGGCCAGAACACGATGACGAGCGCGACGACGGCCCCGAGCCCGAGCACCGCGACGACCCCGAAGATCGCGCCCATCAGCGAGCGACGCGAGCCGGCGACGATGCTCGCGGCGATGAGCTCGCGGACCTGCCGGCCGACTTCGTCGGCGACCGACGGCGCCGGGGTGGTGAGCCAGCGTCTCGCCATGCGCAGCTCGTCGCCGGTGAGCAGGTAGCGCGACGCGCGGTCGTTCGCGTCCCACTGCTCGGCGTAGCTCTGCAGCTTCACGTGGATGTCGCGCCAGCGTCGGTGCGGTCCCGACGTGCGCAGGATCGGACCGGTGCTCGCCGGCATCTCGATGTCGACGCCGCGCACCTCCGGCGGCGGCGCCATGCGGGTGAGCTGCAAGAGGAACGGGCCCACGTAGAAGCGATCGTCCTCGCCGAGGCGGGTGGGCTCGTCCAGCCGCTTGCCGTTCAGCCAGGTGCCGTTCGTCGAGCCGCGCTCCTTCAGCGTGACCACGCCGCCGGCGCCCACCTCGATCATGCAGTGGAACGACGAGACGCCGTGGCCCTCGAGCACGATCGAATTGCTCGAGTCACGCCCGATGGTGACTTGTGTACCGGGCAGCGGGTGGGTCCGCGCTGCTCCGTCCTCGGCCGTGACTCTGATTCCGAACACTGGCCCGCGCCGCGGCTCAGAAGACTCTCGAGGGGATCTTGAAGTCCTTGTTCTTCGGGAACTTCGCGTGCGATTCGACCGCCGCCTTCACGCAGCGCTTGGTGTCGTCGGACAGCGAGCCGCCGCCGTCCTTCTCCACGCTCTTCACCTGCGCACGACCTTCGGGGGTGATCTTGTAGGTCACCTTGATCTTGATCGGCAGCGGGCCCTTGCACGCCTTCACCGAAGCGGACGCCTTGCCGATGCCCTTGCTGACGTCCTCGTCGGAGAGCTTGTCGACCTCTTTGTCCTTCTTGTGGTGCGGCGGCTGGGGCTTGTCCGGCTTCGGCTTGTCCGGCTTCACCGGCGGCGGGTCGACCGGCTTCTCGGGCGGCGTGTCGACCGGCTTCTCCGGTGGCGGATCGATGGGCGTCTCGGGTGGCGGGTCGACCGGCTTCTCGGGCGGCGGGTCGACGGGATCGAGGATCGGCTCGGGCTTCGGCTCGACGACGGGCGGCGCGGCCTTCTCGGGCTCGGTCGTCTTCGCCGGGGTCTTCTCGGCGACCTCGGGCTTGTCGTCGTCGAGCATGATCCACGCGACCAGCCCGCCGCCGCCGACGGCGACGACGGCACCGATCACGAGCATCGCGATGAAGCCGGCCTTGCCACGGCGCTCGACCGCGAAGACGGTGGCGTCGGGGTTGCGGGTGACGTCCGGCGCGAACGTCGGGGGACGCGTGTCGAGCCCGGGCGGCGAGCTCTGCCCGCGCGGCGGCACGCTCTGGCCACCGCGCTGCTGCTGGCCGGCGGGCGGATAGGTGCCGACCGGAGGATTGCGCGTGATGACGGCGCCACCGCCCGCGGGCAGGACCTCCTGGCCCATGCCGTCCATCATGTACGTCGCCTCGGGGCGGGCGTGCACCATCGGCGGCGGCGTGTTGCTCGTGCCCCACTCGGCACCGAGACGGATCGTGCCGCCGGGCTCCATCTGCTGCTGACCCTGCGACGGGTCGAGCATGATGGTGCCGCCGCGACCTTCGGGCGGCTGGCTCGGTGCGCCGCGCATCGGCTGCTGCGTGCCGCCCTGCATGCCGGGCTGTTGCACGTTGCCGAGCCACTGCGTCGAGCCCGGCTGCTCGAGCTGCGGAGCCATCTGCGTGCCGCCGCCGACGAACGCCGGACCCACGTCGTGGCCGCCGACGAGCCGACCGTCGGGGCCGATCGACATGATCGCGGCCTCGAGCTCGGCCATGCTCTGGTAGCGATCGTCGGGGCGCTTCGACAGCGCCTTCACGATCACGGCCTCGACCACCGGGCTGATGCGCGCGTCGGGGGCCATCGTCGACGGCATCGTGAGCGGCTCGGTGAGGTGCCGGCTCAGCACGCGCATGAAGTTGTCGCCGTCGTAGGGCACGACGCCGGTGAGGAACTCGTAGAGGCAGATCGCCGCGGCGTAGACGTCGGTGCGCGCGTCGGCGGGATCGCCCATCGCCTGCTCGGGCGCCATGTACTTCGCGGTGCCGAACACGGCGCCGGTGCGCGTGAGCCCGCCGCCTTCACCGGACTCGTCGGTGACCTTGGCGATGCCGAAGTCGAGCAGCTTGATGAAGTCGCGGCCGTCGGAGCGCTTCTGCAGGAAGCAGTTCGCCGGCTTGAGGTCGCGGTGGATGATGCCGCGGGCGTGCGCGGCCTTCAGCGCGCGGACGATCTGCAGCATGAGCTCGCGCGAGCGCGCCCACGGGATCCGCTTCTCGCGGCGCAGCACCTGCGAGAGGTCCTCGCCCTCGAGGTACTCCATCGCGAAGAACACCGAGCCGCCGGGGACGGGGCCGAAGTCGACGATGTCGACGATGTTCTCGTGCTGGATCATCGAGGCCGCGCGGGCCTCTTGCAGGAAGCGATCGACGTGGGTCTGCTCGCGGCACAGCTCGTGCTTGAGGACCTTGAGCGCGACCTTCTTGCGCAGCGTGACGTGCTCGGCCAGGTAGACGGAGCCCATGCCACCGTCGCCGATCATCTTCACGACGCGGAAGCGCTCGTTGAGCACCGTCCCGACGAGGTCTTCAGGCCGTTGCCACATGCCTCCGGGCACGCCGCCGTAGTTCTGGTCGGTCATCCGCGGTCCCTCAGCATACCCGAGATGCAAACGGTGGGGGGTTGCCGATCGTTCTGCGTCGCCCTCGGGCGACGGGTGGCCGTGTGGGCAGCTGCGCCGTCCGAGCCCCGCGGCGCCCAGCGGCGCGCGACGAGACCGGTCTTAAACCTTGAAGCCGAACGAGAAGGCCCGGCCCAACGCGCCGGCGCGCAGCTCGGCATCCACCTGGAGCTGATCTCCCACCACGCGACCGCGCAGCGTGCACAGCCCCTGCGCCTCGGGCAACAGGCCTGCGGCGGCACGCGCGAGCGCGGCGTCGATCTCGTGCGGCGTGGCCCCCACGGCCAGGCCGTCCCTCGCTGCGATCGCGGCCCGCACGGCGCGCCCGACCAGGATGCGGCCCGCGAAGCTCGGGCCGTCGTTCGCATCGATCATCGGCGCGCCGACCAGCACGAGCCGCTCGCCGGCGGGCTCGCTGCCGACGACGGTGATACCGGCCCCGGCCATCGCGCGCTGCGCGTCGAAGCCGATCGGTGTGCGCGTCGGCAGCACGCGCGTGTGGCCCTTGTCGTCCGAGACCGTGTGCGACGCGCTCGACGAGATCGCACCGGCGCGGCCGAACGCGTCACCGAAGGTGTGATCGCGGCGCAGCGAGGCCCCGAGCATCGCAGCGAGCGCGAGCACGGGCGCACCGAAGACGACGCGCGGACCCACGCGGGTCTCTTCGTTCGCGAGCACGATGTCGTTCGTCACCGCGCAGAGCCACGCCATGCCAGGGGTCTTGCGCAGCTCGTTCCAGGCCGCGAGCGGCGAGTCGTCGCCGCCGTCGAGCGCGTGCGGGTCGAGCGTGAACGCGATCGGCACGCAGGCATGCTCGGCGAGCTGCGCGAGCTCGGCCAGCACCGCGTGCGACGACTGCGGCGCGAGCACGAACACGGCGTCCGGCGTCACACCGGCGCCGGCGTCGAGCGCATGCGACAGCGTCGCGAGCACGGCTGCCGGCGCGACGTCGAGCACGTCGATCGCGAGCTCGGCGTGGCCGGGCGAGTCGCCGAGCAAGAGCTTGAGCCCGCGCCAGCCGGACTCCAGCGACGCGGCCGGCTCGTGCGCGAGCAGATCGGCCGCGGTGGCCTCGATCGCGTCGAGGATCAGCGCGGCGGCCCGGCTCGCGAGCGGTGACTTCGCCGTCGTCGCTGCGGCGCCGCTGCGTTGGCCCCGGATCGCACCGATGAACGCGTCGAGGCCGGTCTTCGCCGCGCGCACGGTGTCGGCCTCGGTGGTGGGCAGCTCGGCCTTGCCGAAGATCGCGTCGAGCGGGATGCCGCCGCCGCTCGGGGCCGCGGCGGCCGGCGCCGGGCTGGCGGCGGCGGGCGACGACGCAGCACTCGGCGGCGTCTCGGGGGCGAGCGATGCGAGCGCGCGCGTGAGCGGTCCTTCGCCGACCGCGGCGCGCACCTTCTCGATCGCCTTCGGGACGTCGATCGCGTCGCGCGGGCGCGCCAGCGACGTGGCGATGTCGCCGAGCGTGCGCAGCGGCTCGTGGTCGGCGCAGACGTCCGCGATGCGCAGCGCGCGAGGGCTGGCCAGCTTCAGCGCGTAGCTGCGCGCGCGGCCGTCCCCCAGCTTGTCCTCCACCTGCAGCTGCGCCGTCATCGGCAGCCGGGCCATGACGTCGGCCATGCGCTCGCCCGAGACCGTGATGCGATCGCCCTTCGGCGCAGCCGTGAAGGTCCCGACGACGAGGAAGCGCAGCGGTGCGGGCATGGGCCCCACGGTATTGCAGCACAAGGCCGCGCGCAACGCGATCAGTCGCGCGCGCGGCCTTCGACCATGCGGCCACGTTGCTCGTGACCATCGTCGTCGACGCAGACGACGTCGAATCCGCGGATGCCGATCGGTGCGCCCAGCAGCTTGCGGGCCTGCAGCGTGCCGCCCATGAGTCGGCAGTGCGCGATGGTGCCCGCGCCGTCGGTCTCGACGTCCGCGAACGCGGCGGGCGTGCCGGTGTCGTCCAGCTCGATCATGAAGACGAACAGCTTGCGATCGCTCTGCAGGCCGACGCGCCAGCGATCGGACGCGAGGCGTTCGTACTCGATGTCGAAGTGGTCGCGACTCTTCGCGCCGAACGGGCTGCGCTCGGCGCCGCGATCGGTGCGCGCCCACCACAGCCGCACCTCGGCGATCTCGCGGTCGCCTTCGATCGGCACCCAGGCATCGAGCGCGATCTCGAAGTTCTCCTTGCCGAAGTTGCGGGCGATCCGGCAGAGCTCGACGTGCTGGAGCGCAGTGTTCGACAGGCGGTCGGCCGGCGTGGCCTCGAGCGGGATCGCCGTCGTGATGTACGAGGTCGGCGTCTCGTCGGGATCCGGGCCGGTGGTGTCGGAGCCGTTCTTGCCGCAGGTGCACGCGCAGACGCTGACGCACAGCCAGAGGAGCTCGGCGCGGCGGTGGGGCACTCGCTGTGCACGGTACTGCGGGGCCGGCCGGATGCAAGTCCAGCGGGGGTTCGGTGTGGTTTGGGGCACTTTTCGCCCGGAAGGGCGGGGGGCGGTGCGACCACGACCACGCGCGAGCACGACGTCGACGTGCTCGTGGTCCTCGGTCGTGGACCGCTAGCAAACCGACCTCGTCGCGCAACCACGACGCCACGCAACGTTACTCGCGTGCAACGGTTCTTCACTCGCTCGGCACGAGTCAGCGCCGCATTCGTGTTCGTCGTTCCGCAACCATCGTGTCGCATTCATCGGAGGTGCGTCCGACGTGAAAGGCCTCGATCGCTGTGCCATGGTGTCCTCGTGAGCGAGAGCAGCGCGGCGATGAAGGCGGAGCGTTCGCCGATCACGTGGGAGCATCCGTACGCGGAGCTGACCGAGGCGCTGCAGCGGCGGCCGTGCGCATGGCTCGAGACGCTGCAGCTGAGCGCGGCGCAAGCCGATCCGTTGCTGGTCGCACGGATCCCCGCCGTCTACCGCAAGCTCGGCGCGGCAGGTGTGCCGCACGTGCTGCCGTTCTTCGGGCTCGAGCGCGACGGCGATCGGCTCGTGCTCGTGCATCGCCACGAGGAGGGCGAGAGCCTCGCGCATCGCCTCGATCAGGGCCGCCTCACGGTGACGCGCACGCTCGCGATCCTGCGCGCGATCTGCCGTTGTCTCGCGGCGGCGCACCGCGTCGACGTGCTGCACCGCGCGTTGGGCCCGGCGAGCGTGCTGCTCGGACGCCGCGGCGACGACGAGCTGTGGATCACCGACTTCGCGCTCGCCGAGCTGACGAGCGGGAGCGAGGCGCCCGTCGACGAGACCGCCGTCGACGAGATCGACGCGCCCGACGTCGCGTTGCGTCCGATGACTCCCGAGCGCGCACGCGGCGAGGAGGGCGGTCCCACCGAGGACGTGTACCTGGTCGGGTGCCTGGCCTACTGGATGCTCGCCGGCGTTCCGCCGTTCGCCGCGTGCGACACCGCCGAGCTCGCCGAGCGCCACGTCGACGAGCTGCCGCGCTCGCTCGCGGAGCTCACCACCGAGCCCGTACCGTTCACGCTGCTCGACGTCGTCGCGCGTGCGCTGCAGAAGCACCCCGTCGATCGCTTCCCCGACATCGAGTCGCTCGATCGCGCGCTCGCACAGGCGCAGCTCGAGGCGGGTGTCGCCGAGCGTGCGGCGGCTCCCCGCGTGCCCACGATCGCACCGCGGCAGACCAACCCGTTCGGCACGGATCCGCCGCGCCCGAGGCCGCGTTCGCTGGAGCTGCAGCTCGAGCGTCTGCCGGCGACGATGCTGATCACGCCCGAGGATCGCGCGGAGCTCCCCGATGCGCCGATCGCCGTCGATCGCGAGGTCACGGCGACGCTGCCGTTGCCGGCCGTCGGTCCGCGGCGCAAGGAGCTGCTCGCGGTCGTGCTCGGGGCGATCGTGCTCGCGCTCGCGATCTGGGCGATCCCGGTCCGCCGCGACCAAGACGTGCGCACGAGCGGCATGATCGCGGCGCCGCGCACCGAAACGCCCGCGCCCGCCGTCGTCGTCGACGAGGTGCGGACCCCCGTGGTGGAGCCGGCGCTTCCGGTGGCGCCTCCGCTCGCGCCGTCGCAAGCGGAGGAACCGACGCCCGCGGAGGCACCGACGCCCGTCGAAGTGCCCGGGCCCGCGGAAGCACCGACGCCCGTCGCAGTCCCCACGCCCGCAGCAGCGTCGACCCCCGCGGTCGCGCCCGCGCCCGAACCGGCACCTGCAAAGCCCGCGGCCGCGCCGACGCCCGAGCCCACCGTGCACGCACGCACCACCGCCGCACCCGTGGTCGCGAAGGCACCTCCGGCGAGCAAGCCTGCGGCGGTGGCGGAGCACGAGACGCAAGCATGCGCACGCGTGCGCAAGATCGCCGACGACGCGCGCGAAGGCTACGACTGGACCGGCTTGCTGCGCGCCGCATCACGGCCCGCGTGCTGGGCCGTGCGCAGCGATGCGCACGCGCTCCGCGTCAAGGCGCTGATGGAGCTCGGTGCATTCTCGGAGTGTGCGACCGCGGTCGAGCGCATGGGCGCGACGAAGGGCGAGCTCGCACGCATCGGTGAGCTCTGCCGTCGCCGCGCTGCCGCGGGTTGAGCCGCGCCGTTGCGCCCGCGCTGCACGCGGGCCACCATCCTCCCCGTGCAAGGCCTCGCTGCCCTGGAAGCCGCGCTCGCGCGCGACCTCGCGCTCATGTCCTATCCGGGGCGCTCGTGGCTGCCCGCACGGAGCCTGGCCGACGGCACCGCGGTGCACGACGTGGTGATCGTCGGCGGCGGGCAGGGCGGGCTCGTCAGCGCGGCGGCGCTGCAGCGCGAGAAGGTCGAGCGCGTGCTCGTGCTCGACGACAACCCGCTCGATCGCGCGGGTCCGTGGCTGAACTTCGCGCGCATGGTCACGCTGCGCACGCCGAAGCACCTCACGGGCCCCGACCTCGGGCTCCCCAACCTGACGATCCAGCGCTGGTACGAAGCGCAGCACGGCGAGGGCGCGTGGGAGCGACTCGGGCTCGTGCCCAAGGAGACCTGGGCGGCCTACCTGGCGTGGTACCGACGCGTGCTCGGGCTGAACGTGCAGCCCGACACGCGCGTCGTGCATCTCGACGCGGGCCCCGAGCCCGGCACCGTCGCGCTGGATACGGTGCGCGCGGGCACGACGACGCGGCTGTTCGCGCGCCGCGTCGTGCTGGCCACCGGCATCGACGGCTCCGGGGCGTGGGACGTGCCCGCGATGATCCGCGAGACGATCCCGCGCGACCGCTGGGCGCACACGCGCGACGACATCGACTTCGAGGCGCTGCGCGGCCGCCGAGTCGGCGTGCTCGGTGCGGGCGCGTCGGCGTTCGACAACGCTGCGGTCGCGCTCGAGCACGGCGCGGCCGAAGTGCACCTCTACTTCCGGCGCGCGAAGCTGGTCGACACCAATGCCTATCGCTGGGCCGAGTTCGTCGGCTTCCTCAAGCACATGGGCGATCTGCCCGACGCCGATCGCTGGCGCTTCATCCGGCAGATCCTGCGCATGGGCCAGCTCCCGCCGGCGGACACGCTGCGCCGCGCGAGCGCCCATCCGCAGTTCGCGATGCACCCCAGCAGCCCGTGGACCGGCGTGCGGATGCAGGGCGACACGATCGTCGTCACCACGCCGAGCCGCACCGACGAGCTCGACTTCGTGATCGTCGGCACCGGCTTCACCACCGATCTCGCGCGACGCCCGGAGCTCGCCGAGCTCTCGCGCCACGTCGCGCTCTGGCGCGATCGCTTCACGCCGCCGGTCGACGAGCAGCACGACGACCTCGCGCGCCATCCCTACCTCGGCCCCGGCTTCGAGCTCGTCGAGAAGCAGCCCGGCACCGCGCCGTGGGTCGAGCTCGTGCACAACTACACGTTCGGATGCCTGCTCAGCCTCGGCTTCGGCGGCGCGAGCATCTCGGGGATGAAGTACTCCGTGCAGCGCCTGGTCGCCGGGATCACGCGCTCGCTCTTCTGCGAGGATCGCGGGCGCCACCTGGCAGCGCTCTGCGCCTGGGACGAGAAGGAGTGGTGAGCGCGCTCGCCGTGGCTCGCGAGCAGGGCTAATCGCCCGCGCACGCGTTCGCGACGACGTCGACCGCCTGGTCGAACAGCTTGCCGTAGTCGCCCGTGATCGGGCCGATGAAGCCGTAGTCGAACGACTCCGTGAACGTCTGCAGCGCCCACGGATAGCAGTCGGTCGACATCCCGTCCGGGCAGTCCTCGTCGTCGCGCAACAGCGACACCACCACCGCGCCGTCCGGGTTGCCGCCCTTCGCGTCGAGCAGATCCTGCGCCCACCGCTTCGGCGAGCCCTCGGACTGATCGGGCTCGTCGGTCAAGATCACCGCGATGAGCAGCGCGTCGCCGCGCAGGAAGCCCTCGTTGCACGCCGCCGCCGGCCCGTCGGGATCGATCGCCGCCAGCAACGCGCCCGCGGGCTGCTCGATCTGGCTGCCCTGCGTGCCGACCTGGGCCGCGCACGCGAACGTCTCGTCGATGTCGTCCGCGGCGGTCATGTAGCTGCGGCCCGCCGCGTACGGGCCGCACTGTGCACGACTGGAGTGCGCGCCCGTGGTCGCGGTCACGAAGCCACCGAGCACGTTGCACGGCGCCGGGTTGCCCGCGTAGGCGTCGGTCGTCACCACGCCGACGTGCAGGTCGGTACCGTGCGCGACCACGCGCTGCACCCCGTCGATGAACACCGGGAAGTTGTCGACGAGCGCGCGCTGGTACGTCTGCATGCTCGGCGAGTCGTCGATCACGAACACGAAGTCGGCGCGATCGCAGTCGACCTCGACCGCATCACCGGCATCGTCTTCGTCGTCGCCGAAGTGCCACAGCGGCCCGCGGCCACAGCCTGCGAGCAACAACCAACCGACCATCGGGACGACCCGCCACATCCAACCCGGCAAGCATCGCACGCAACCTCGATCGCCGCACGTGGATCGTGGCGGCAACGCGTCACTTTGCCACGAACCGTCGTTCAGACGCTGTCGGATGCGCCGCGCGGCGGCGCAGCGCGATCGAGCGGCGCGAGCTCGGCCTCGGTCGCCACGTACTCCACATAGCGATAGTCGCGGATGGCGCTCACCCGATCGCCGTCCCACTCGAGCAGGATGAAGTAGGCCGGGCGCGGATCGTCGCCCGCGTGCACGAGCAGGGCAGGGCGACCCTCGAGGGTACCGACCACGAGCCGCACGACGGGGCTGTTGGCGTAGCGGGTGAAGTACTCGCGCACCTTCGGTCCGCGGCGCTCGGCCTTCGCGACGAGATCGAGCCGGCACTCGTCGGCCATCAGCTCGCGCAGCGCGTCCCAGTCGCGCAGGTTGAACAGCGCGACGTAGCGCTCGAGCTTCTCGCGCTCGATCGCATCGATCGCGGGCGTCTCGCGCACGACCGATGCGGTACCGGACGCCCGAAGCGCGGCGCGGCCCCGCACGAGCGCGGCCTTCACCGCCGGCACGGTGGTGCCCATGGTGTCGGCGATCTCCTCGAGCGAGTGCCCGAGCACGTCCTTCAGGATCACGGCGCAGCGCTGCCGCACCGCCAGCTCGAGGAAGCTCGACAACGCGGCGCGGGTCACCGCCGGGTCGGTGGGCTCGAGCTCCTCGGGGGTCTCGTCGAAGTGTGCCCGCGGCTCGACGTTGCGCTGCTCGTAGCGGCGCAGGTGATCGATCGCGGCGTTGTGCGCGACGCGGAAGAGCCAGGGCCGCAGCGCCGGCAGCTCGGTGGCCATCGTGATCGCGTAGAAGGCCTTGGCCAGCGCCTCCTGCACGATGTCCTCGCCCACGACGACCGAGCCGACGAGCCGCGCACAGTAGCGGTGCAGCTCCGGACGCAGCTCGGCGACGAGCGCGAGGAAGCGCTCGCGGGCCTGGCCGAACTCGGGTGGGATTGCCGGCGCGTCGGTCATGCGACCCATCTTCTATAGTGCGGGCCCGGGGCTCACAACGGGGTCACGCCGGCGCCGGTCACCGCGACGACGGGATGCTCTCGGCCTTCGTCGCCGCGCGCCATCGCGACGATCGCCGCGGCCACGCCATCGGGGTGGAGCGGCGTGCCGAAGCGCTCCATGTACTTCGCGCGGTCGAGTCCCGCAGACCGGGCGTAGGCCGACGAGGCGTCGTCGGCGATCTCGGTGCCGACCACGAGCTGCCGAGGCACGACGACGTTGAAGCGGATTCCCAGCCCGCGCGCGTCCGCCTGCGACTGCAGATAGCCGCCCAGGAACCACTGCATGCGCTTCGACCCGGCATAGCCGCCGGAGAGCGGCGAGCCGCCGATCGCGGCGCCGCTCGACACGATGACCACCCGAGTACCGGCCCGCATGGGGGTGCGCAGCGCGGCCTGTCCGACGAGCCAGGTCGCCTTGACGTCGACGTTCCACGGCGCAGAGAACGAGTCCCAGGTGTGCTCGTCGATGGGTGCGAGCAACGGCTTCACGCCGAGCGAGAGCACGACCAGATCCGGATCCGCTTCGCGCAGCGTGGCCTCGAGGAAGCCGGGTGCGGTCGCGTCGCCGACGAGCGCGCTCACGCGGCCCGGCGCCTCGCGGGCGATCCGCTCCAGCCGCTCGCGGCCGCGCGCGATCCCACAGACCTGCATCCCCTGTGATGCGAGCGACTCCAGCGTCGCGCGTCCGATTCCGCTGCTCGCACCGATGACCAGCGCTCGCTTGTCCCGAAGAGTGCCCATGCTCGTCGTCTCCTGCACCGACCACGATCGAGGCGGGGCAAAGGATGCGCTGCGGTCGTGGCGCCGAGCACGTGCCGATCGGCGCCCCTGCGGTATGCTGCCGCCATGCCCAGCCTGCGCCTGTCCCGGGAGCACCTCCGTCCCCTCGCCTGGTTCGCGGCGACGAGCGTGCTCGGGGGCGGCTGCGATCTCCAGACGAAGGCGTGGGCAGAGCGCACGCTCGCCGCGCTGCCCGGCAAGTCGATGGCGGTGATCGAGCCGTGGGTCGAGCTGTCGCTCAGCTACAACCGCGGCACCGCGTTCAGCGTGGTGCGGGATCTCGGCGCCGCGCGCTGGCTGTTCGGCATCGTCGCGCTCGCCGTCGTGGTGATGCTCGTGGTGATGCTCGTGCGCACGCGAGGCGATCGCCTCGACGCGCTCGCGCTCGGAGCGATCGCCGGTGGTGCGCTGGGCAACGGCATCGACCGCATCTTCCGGCTCACGCCCGACGGCGGCACGGGGGTGGTCGACTTCGTGAAGCTCAACTATCCGTGGGGCGGGAGCTGGCCCGTCTTCAACGTCGCCGACGTGCTCGTCGCCGTCGGGGTCGCCGTGCTGCTGCTGCGTCGCGTGGTCCGGCGTGCGGATCCACCCGCGCAGCAGCCCGCGGCCGCGCCCGGCTGACGGCCGGCGTCAGAGCACGATCGCGACCTTGCGTGGATCGGCGGGGTCGAGCTTCACCGGCACCACTGCGCCGGGCTGGATGCGCGGGATCATCAGCTGCGAGACGACCATCGTCGACTCGGTCACGTAGGGCTGCATCGGGAGCTGCGGATGCACGTGGAGCTGGAAGCCGACCTGGGGCGCGTCGTTGATGCGCATCCCGGTCTCCCAGATCCGCATGATGGTGGCCTGCGCCGGGATCCCGCCCGCGAGGATCCGATTGCGCTCGGCGGATCCGCGCATCCAGCGGACCAGCACGAAGATCGGGACGACGAACCCGAGCACGACCATCGGGAGCACGTACCAGGGCATGAAGCTGAAGACCGACATGTTCGCAATCGCCTCGCCCCGGTAGATGGAGCGAGGCGAGCGTTGTGACGGACTAGTTGCGGCTCGGGCGGAGCACGGGGAGCTTGCCACCCTCGCGGTGCAGGCCGCCGCCGGTGCCGACGCCCGGCAGCTTGTCGGCGCTGCTACGGGGCGGGCGGCTGGCTTCGAGCTTGCGCGGGCCCGCGGGCGGCTTCGGCAGCTCGACGTGCGGCCGCGGCTTCGCGGCCGGAGCAGGCTTCGCGGCCGGACCAGGCTTCGCGACGGGCGCGGGCTTCGCGGTCGGTTCGGGCTTCGCGGTCGGCTCGGGCTTCGCGGTCGGCTCGGTGGTCGGCGCGGGCTTCGTGGTCGGCTCGGGCTTCGCGGTCGGCTCGGGCGTCGTGGTCGGGCTCGAATCCGCACCGGAGGCGCGGGGCGAGAGCACCGGCGACGCGGAGACGGTCGCGCCGGTGACGACGTCGGGCTCGCTCGCTGCGATCACCGGGGCCGACGGCACCGCAGGCGCGGCCACGACGTCGGTCGGCGCGGCCACGCTGGGCGAGGTCGCGACGACGGTGCTCGCCGCCGCGGACGACGGCGCATCGGAGCCGACCAGCTGGCCGATCCCGATCGCGAGCAGCACTGCGGCGGCCGCAGCCGAGAGCGCACCGATGACCCGCCCGTGCCGCTGCGAGGAGCGCAGCATCGAGCTGGGACGCTCGAGCTCGATCACGGCGCTGCCGATCGACAGCGTGGGCTCCGGGAGGATGGTCGGCTGCGAGCTCGCGCGCGCCATCGCGTTGCGCAGCATCGCGGCCGCGGTGGTCGCATCGGCGGGGCGATCCGCGGCGCGCTTCTCGAGCAGCGCGTGCATCACGGCGGCGACGGGCGCGGGCAGCCACTGCGGCAGCGCCGGCAGCGTGGCGAACATGTGCTTGTGCAGCACGGCGGCGAGCGAGTCGCCGTCGAAGGGCGGGGCACCGGTGAGCATCTCGAACATCACGACGCCCACCGCGTAGAGGTCGGCGCGCGCGTCGATCTCCTCGCCGGCGGCCTGCTCGGGCGCCATGTACCACGGCGTACCGAATACCTTGCCGATCGTGGTGAGCGCTCGCGCACCGACAGGCGCGGAGATCGGCTTCACGAGGCCGAAGTCGACCAACTTCGCGAGCTCGCCACCGTTCGCGTCGCGCACGAGCAGCACGTTCTCGGGCTTGACGTCGCGGTGGATGAAGCCGCGCGCATGCGCGTGGGCGAGGCCGGCGAGCACCTGCAGGGTCAGATCGACCACGCGGCGCAGCGCCATGCCGCCCTTGATCTCGCGGCGCAGCTCGGTGCCTTCGATGAAGGGCATCACGAGGAAGCGCATGCCGCTCGAGGTCTTGCCGGCGGCGAGCACCTGCACGCAGTTCGGATGATCGAGCTGCGCGGCCGCCTCGGCTTCACGGGTGAAGCGCTCGATGATCGAGGGGTCCGAGGCGAGGCCCGGGTGCATCACCTTCACGGCGACCGCGGTCTCGGTCGCCGTGTCGTGGGCGCGGTAGACGGCACCCATCGCACCGCGGCCGAGCAGCGCCTCGACCCGGTACCGCTGGGCGATCACCGAGCCGAGCAGGGCATCGTCGTGGGCGAGCGCGGACATCGTGTGGGATCGACGGGCCCCATCCGCGCGTATTCGTGCGTCGCACCGACGAATTCACGCCGTTGACCGCGGGCCGCGCCCCGAGCCGCACGGCTGCACAGGCGGCGCGGCCGCCCGCGTATGCTCGACGCGGAACGACACGGTGGATGCCCTCGACGACCTGGATGCGGTGGCCGCGGTGATCCCGTGTGCCGACATCGCCGACACCATCGCGGGCTTCGAGCGCCTCGGATTCCGACTCGACACGATCCTGCCCGCCGACGATCCCGCCGTCGCCATCGTCTCCGGGCACGGCCTGCGCCTGCGCCTGCAGCGGGACGCGAGCGCACCGCCGACGACGCTCGCGCCGCTCGCCGCGAAGCCCTTCGTCGGTCGCGCCGGCGAAGGCGAGTGGAGCACCGGGCGCGCCGGCATGCGCTACCGCGATCTCGTGCCCGATCGCCTCGGCGGTCATCTCGTCGCGTCGCAGATCCGCATCGACGACGCGGGGCCGGTGCCCGACTACGTGCACTGGCACGCCGTGCAGCTGCAGCTCATCTACTGCCACCGCGGCAGCGTGCGCGTCGTCTACGAGGATCAGGGCGCTCCGTTCGAGCTGTTGCCGGGCGACTGCGTGCTGCAACCGCCCGGGATCCGCCACCGCGTGCTCGAGTGCTCGGCAGGGCTCGAGGTGATCGAGCTCGGCGTGCCCGCGGTACACCCGACGCACGTCGACCACGTGCTCGCGCTGCCGACCGCCGCCGTACGACCCGAGCGGCGCTTCGGCGAGCAGCGCTTCGTGCGTCATCAGCACGCGCTCGCCCGCTGGGCGCCGGCCGGGTTCGCGGGCTTCGAGGCGCGTGATCTCGGCATCGCGGAGGCCACCGCCGGGCTGGCCGACGTGCGGGTGCTGCGACCCACCACCGCGGCCCCGCGGGCCGAGCCGCGATGCGAGCCCGAAGCCGCGTTCGTGTTCGCGATGGTGCTACGCGGCTCGATCGCGCTGCGCGTCGCCCTTGGCCCCCGCGAGCGGCTCGGTGGCGAAGACGTGTGCGTCGTCCCCGGCGGATGCGTGTTCGAGCTGGCCGAGCCGAGCGCGGATCTCGAGCTGCTCGAGCTCGTGCTGCGACGGCGTTGACAGCCCGCAGAGTCGGCTGAGATGCTGATCACATGCCGAGATTGATCGCCTGTCGCAGCTGTGGGGAGCACGTGCGCGTCGAGGATTCGGCTTGTCCGCACTGCGGCGCGCTGGTGCACGACGAGCGCAGCATCCTCGCTCGCGGTGCCGGTGCGGTGATGCTCGGGCTCGCGCTCGCGGGCTGCCCGAGCGACGACGACGACACCAACAGCAACACGAGCCTCGAGCCCGACTACGGCGTGCCGGCCACGGAGTCCGACACGGCGCCGACCACCTCGGCAAGCACGAGCACGGGCACGGCCACGACCGCGATGACCACCGACACCGGCAGCGAGACCGTCGGCGAGCCGGAGTACGGCGTGCCCGAGACCGAGTCGCTCGGCACCTCGAGCACCGGCGACACCTCCACGGACACGGGCACGACGCTCGAGCCCGACTACGGGGTGCCCGAGACGAGCACCAGCGGCTGAGCTCGCGTCGCTCGATATTTAGTTGACGTTCGCGTTAACTATACCATACTGCGGGCGATGCAGGACACACCCCCTGGCTGGCCCCGGATCTCGAGCGCGCTCTACTATCCCGACGCCCGCACCGCCATCGACTGGCTGTGCCGCGCGTTCGGCTTCGAGGTGCGGTTGCTGGTCGAAGGCGCCGAAGGTCGCGTCGAGCACTCCGAGCTCGTGTTCGGTGGCGGGCTCGTGATGGTCGGCGAGGACCGCGAGGACAAGCGCGCGAAGTTCCCGTACATGCGCAGCCCGGCGCATGCCGACGGCGCCAACACGCAGAACCTGATGGTGTACGTCGACGACGTCGAGGCCCACTGCGCACGCGCGCGTGCGGCCGGCGCGACGATCGTGCACGAGCCCGAGATCCACGACTACGGCGAGGACTACTGGACCGATCGCGGCTACGAGTGCCGCGATCCCGGCGGTCACCACTGGTGGTTCTACCAGCGCCTGCGCAGCGGCGCGAAGCAGTGAACGCGCTCGACCGAACCTTCGCCGCGCTCGCCGATCCCACCCGCCGTGGGGTCGTCGAGCTGCTGCGTCGTCGACCGCAGCGCGCCGGCGAGCTCGCCGATGCGCTCGGCATGAGCGCGCCTGCGCTGAGCCGACACCTCCGAGTGTTGCGCGAGAGCGGGCTCGTGCTCGAGGAGGTCGACCGCGACGACGCCCGGGCCCGTGTCTACACGCTCGAGCCGCAGCCGTTCGACGCGCTGCGGCGGTGGGTCGAGGACGTCGAGGCGTTCTGGCGCGGCGAGCTCGACGCGTTCCGCACCCATGCCGAGCGCACCCGCGGGAGACGTCGATGAGCGCCGTCGGCGATGGCGCGAAGGTGTCGGTGTTCGTCGCGGTCGCGCCCGCCGACGCATTCGTCGTCTTCACAGAGGAGACCGATCTGTGGTGGCGACGCGGTCCGAGGTATCGCATCGGCGGTCGCTCGCCCGGCGTGCTCGCGTTCGAGCCGGGCGTGGGCGGGCGCCTGTTCGAGACCACGGGTCGCCGTACGCACGAGATCGGACGCGTGCTGGTGTGGGAGCCCCCCGAACGCCTCGCGTTCGAGTGGAGGGGGGTCAACTTCGCGCCCGGCGAGTCGACGCGCGTCGACGTCGAGTTCCAGCCGTTCGGCGAGGGCACGATGGTGGTGCTGCGTCACCGTGGCTGGCAGTCGCTACGCGACGATCATCCGGCGCGGCACGGCAACCTGGGTGCCGACTTCGACCGGATGAACGGACAGTGGTGGGGCGGCCTCATGACCGCCCTGCGCGAGCACGTCGCGGCTACGCGCGGATGATCCAGTCGGCGAGCGTGCCGAGCCCGCTCATCACCATCGCGGCGAGGAACGCGTGCCCGAAGCTCGCGATGTCGAGGCTCTTCGACAGCGCATCGACCAGCTTCAGCAAGATCGCGTCGACCAACCACCGCGTGAGGAACGCGAGCAGGAAGCCGAGCCCGAGCGTGCCGAAGCCGATCGCGACGAACAGCAACCAGCCGATCGCCATGTTGAGCAGGCCGAAGAGCGCGGCGACCACGAGGGCGCCGCCGAAGCCCCGCACGCTGACGCCGGGAACGATCGCGGCAGTCAGCAAGACGATGAGAGTCAAGACCAGCCAAGAGATGAGCAACGTCGTCAGCATGGTGGTGCGTTCCTGTCAGCGTGCGGGGTGGGCGAGTCGCTCGCCTACTTCGGTTCCTTCTTGGCGTCGGGCTTCACAGGGTCGATCACGATCTCGACGCGGCGGTTGTCGGCGCGACCTTCGGGGGTCTTGTTCGACGCGACCGGCACATCCTCGCCCTTGCCCACGGCCTTCACGACGCCGGCGTCGACGCCCTTGCCGACGAGGTACTGCTTCACCGACTCCGCACGCTGCTCCGAGAGCTGCTTGTTGTGCGTCGCGTTGCCGCGCGAGTCGGTGTGGCCCTCGATCGTCACCTGGAAGTCGTCGTCGTACTCCGTGATGACCTCGGCGACCTTCTGCAGCTTCGCCATCGCGGGCGCCAGCAGCTGGCTGCTGTCGCTCGTGAACAGCACGGAGCCGTCGAGGGTGATCACGGTGCGGCCACCGTCCTGCTTCATCTTGGCCAGCTCGTCGAAGCTGGCCACGGCAGCACCGAGCTGCTCTTCCATGTTCTTGCGACGATCACGCTCGGCACCCAGCGCCTGCTTCGTGGCATCGAGGTTGCCCTGCGCGGCGCGGAGCTGCGCTTCGCTCTGCTCCTTGTCGGCCTCGAGCGCGGCGACGTAGGTCTGCTTCGCGTTCTTCTGATCCTCGCGGGCGATCGAGCGCTCCGCCTTTGCGGCCGCGAGCTCGGCCTTGCGGTGCGCGACGTATGCGAGGTCGCGCTCCTTGTCGGAGCCGGGCTTGTCGTCGTGCGCACGCTCGGCCGCCGCGAGCGCCTTGCCGGCGTCGTAGACGTCGGCGGGGGCGAGCTCGTTGGCCGCGCCCTTCGAGGCGTCCTCGTAGGCCTCGCGCGCAGCGACGAGCTCACGGGTGGGGTCGTGCGCGCAGGCCAGTGCGGGAACCGCCGCGAGCGCGGCCATGATGATGATGCGGTGCTTGGTGTTCATCGGACGGTCTCCTGCGTGTTGCTGTCGGTGCCCGCACCGTCGAGCGGCTGGATCGCCGGCCCGGTCTCGGTCGTGGCGGGCGGGGTCTTGCTGCGCAGCTCGTCGACCTCGGCCCACGCCGTCTTCGCCGCGGCGCGGTCGCGCTCGGTGCGAGCGAGCGCCAGCGCGAGCTCGGCATCCGCGTGGGCGCGGTCCAGCATGCGACGCGCACGCTTCTCGTCGCCGTCGTCGAGCAGCCGCTTCGCGGTCGCGAGCTGATCCTGCGCATAGCGCAGGTGGAGCGACGCCTCGGGCTGGCTGCCCGCGCCGATCTCCTGCGCGGACTGCATGGCCGCTTCGGTGTCGGCGAGGGTCTTCGGCGATAGATTCTTGTTGGCGCAGGCGCCGGCGAGCATGGCCAGCGGCAGCGCGATGATGAGTGTTCGGCGCATGGTTCGACTCCTCTCGAGCGGCCCTCGAGTGCCGTCTCGGTGTTTCAAGCCGCGTGCCATGCCTGCGAGGCGTGCCACTCGCCCCCGTTCGGCGTCGGCGGGCGCGCCCGCCCGTGCGAAGGCGCCCACCGATGGCGGGGCGGCACGCTCGCCGAGTCATTCATGCGGCGGCCACGAGGCGATCGAGTGTGCCGACGTGCTCGCGTGCGCGCGGGAGCAGCTCGTCGGAGATCAGTGCGCGCGCTTCGGGCGAGAGCCGCTGATCGCGATCGAAGTGCTCGAGGCGACCGAGCAGGGCGCGTTCGCCCGAGCGGAGCGCGCGGAGCATCGTGCCCACGCCCAGCACCCCGAGCACGCTGGAGAGCGCGCGCGAGACCGTGGCGACGATCCCCAACCCGCGCGGCGTCGCCACGTCGTGCATCGTCGCGAGCAGGTTGCGGAGGCGGCCCACGGCGATGTCGTGGTCGCGGCGCAGCTCCTCGAGCTGTCCTTGTTGCGCGGGCGCATCGAGCTGACGGATGACGCCTTCGTAGCTGTCCGTCGCGGCGAGCTCGAGCCGAAGCAGTCGTTCGAGCGTCGGCTTGGTGGGATCCTTGCGGTTCGACATGCGCGAGAGCGGTACAAGTCCCGTGCCCGGAGAATCCGGTGGAGTCTCGACCTGGCGCGCGCGCCTCCCGTTGACGAGCGGCCCCGCGCTGCTACGTCGTGGCCGAGGAAAACGATCATGTCGACCACACTGGCTGCTGTTTTCTCGTCACGTCCCGAAGCCGATCGCGCCGTAGAGGATCTGGTGAACGCCGGATTCTCGCGCAGCGCGATCAGCTTGCTCGTCGCAGAGTCCAGCCGGGGTCAGCACTTCAGGGTCGTGGAGGGCGACAAGGCGGCCGAAGGCGCGCTGGGTGGCAGCGTGGTCGGTGGAACGCTGGGTGCGGTCGCGGCCGGGCTCGTCGCCGTCGGCATCATCGTCGCGCCGGGGGTCGGGCTCGTGGCCGCGGGCCCGCTGCTCGCCGCGCTCGCGGGGCTCGGCGCCGGTGCTGCGGCAGGTGGCCTCGTGGGCGGCCTCGTCGGGCTCGGAATCCCCGAGCACCACGCGAAGGTCATGGACTCGCAGGTCACCCGCGGCGGCATCCTGCTCGCGGTGGACGTCGCGAACAAGGACGAGCAGCGCGCGGCCGAGGAGGCCTTCGCGCAGGCGGGTGCGATCAGCACCTCGACGACGTCGACCTGAGTGACGGCATCGTCGTTGCAAAGCACGCGCGCATGCAACGGGCACGTCGTCGTCCTCACCGAAGTTCCTGGCTCTTCCCGCTGGCGCTCGGCGCAAGCGCGCTCGCGTGGCACGGCACCGCCGGCGCCGTCGAGCCCAACCGCCGCGGCGGACAGATCGAAGGCATGATCGGCGGCGCGGCGTGCATCCCCGGCCGCGCGCCCTGCCACCAGAGCGACCTGCTGTTCGACGGGACGACGCTCCCGTCGTTCGGCACGGGCGTCGCGCTCGCCGCTCGTCCGGTGCGCTGGTTCATGCTGGGCGGCATCTACCGCTTCGGCATGTTCCACCCGCGCTACGACGTGTCGGACGGGCCCGACTATCGCTGGGCCGGCCAGCACACCATCGGCTTCCTGATGCGGCCGATCCTGCCGATCTGGCGCTTCGACCTCGGCTTCAACATCGCGCCGGGCTACTCGCGGCAGATCTTCAAGCTCGACGCAGGGCGCGACCGCGACATCTCGCAGGGCTTCGCGATGCTGATCGGTCCCACCTTCGACGTGTTCCTCACCGAGCGTTTCTTCATCGGTGGCGGAGTCGACTTCATCTTCAACACGCAGAAGAAGGTGTGTCAGTCGCGCGGTGGGACGACCGAGTGCGGCGTCCGGCTCGAGCGGAAGGTGGCACCGACGCATCAGGTGCTGTTCGGGTTCCGGTTGGGTGGAACTTTTGGGTAGGAAGGCGGAGCGGCGGCCTCACCCCCTCGCGGGGTGAGGCCGGAGCAACACGCCCGTGAACGTGAACGTGCCCGTGCCCGTGCCCGGTTCGACCAGCGAACCGGGCACGGGCACGGGCACGTTCACGTGCACGGGCGTGTCGCCCCCGTAGGGGCTCCACTCATGCACGGGCGTGTCGCCCCCGCAGGGGCTCCACTCACGCGTACGCGGTGGCCCCGACCGGCGAGCTCTCGAGCGCCACGCGGAGCTTGTCGAGCGCACGGTTCTGGAGCTGACGGATGCGCTCGCGCGACAACGCGTACCGCTCGCCGAGCATGCTCAGCGTCATCACCTCGGCGCCGCGGAGCCCGAAGCGCTGCTCGATGATGTCGCGCTCCATCGGGTCGAGCGCATCGAAGGCACCACGCGCGATCGCGAGGTTGCGGCGGTCGTCGATCACCGCGTCGCGGTCGGGCATGGTGTACGACGCGAACGAAGCGGGCCCGTATGCGCCGTCGTCACCGTCCGGCTCCTCGAGCGCGATGACGCGGGCTTCCATCGCCGCGCGGGCGTCGACCAGCTTGTCGAGCGGGATCTCCGTCGCCGCCGCGATCTCCTCGACCGTGGGCTCGCGGCCCAGCTGGCCACGGAGCGCCTGCTCGGCGCGGCGCGCCTTGCCGAAGATGGCGTGGAGATGCGCAGGGATCCGGACGCTGCGGCCACGGTTGACCAGCGCGCGCGTGATCGCGAAACGAATCCACCACGCCGCGTAGGTCGAGAAGCGGCAACCACGCTCGGGATCGAAGCGGCTCACCGCCATGAGCAGACCGAGGTTGCCTTCCTGCACGCGGTCGGCGAGCGACATGCGCTCGTCGGCGTGACGCGCAGCGATGCGCACCACGAGGCGGAGGTTGCTGCAGGCGAAGCGGTTGCGAGCATCGCGGAGCTTGCTGCCGATCTGCACGGCGAGCGGCGTCTCCACCGGCCCGCGCTCACGACGGGACGCACGCCCTGCGGCGACGATCACTGCCTCGAGCCGATCCGCGAGGACGCCGTCGAGGTCGAGCGCGTCGACCTTCAGAGTGCGCTCCTCGTCGAGCACCGCGGAGCCCTTCGTGCCCGACCAGAACTCGCGCAGGAGCGCGACGGCCTCGGTCGGCAGCGCTTCGTCGGCCTCGCGCGAGAGGATCCAGCGCCGCACGGGCTCGGCCGCGGCCGCGTTGTTCAGCAGCGCACGCCAGCGGTCGCGCCGGAGATCGACGATCTCGCACAGTCGCTCACGTTCCTGCTCTGCGGAGAGCAGGTCGTACCCGCCCGCGTCGTCGAGGTAGATGTCGAAGGTCGAGCGGGAGGTCGACTGCCGGCTGCGAACATCCCGTCGGCGGTTCGTGCTCGTCGGGGCTCGTCGGGTTGCGATGGTCGCCATGGCCGCCGGTTCTGCAACCGGGATGCCGCGCAAAACGCTGGGAACGACACGACTCTCGCGGGCTAGCTCCGCAGGTGAGCGCAGCCGCACAGCCGCAGGGGCACCGGGTGTGGCGCAGGCGCACGCTCGTCCGGCCGCATCGTCCTCATGGAGCTCCCAGCACGATGCGAAAGGTCGTTACATCGTCGGTCCGCGCGTGCTCGATGGATCCGCCGTGCGCCGCGACGATGCGGCCCGCGATCCAAAGGCCGATCCCCAGGCCCGCCCGATCGGCCGCCGGTGCGCGCGTGCCCGACAGGGCCAGCAGCGCCGCCGCCTCGACCTCGGGCCCGTCGTTGCGCACCGACACCGTGCCCGTCGGGCCGTCGAGCTCGACCGTCGCGCGGGTCTTCGCGAACCGGACCGCATTGTCGACGAGCTCGGAGATCGCGGCGCGCAGGAGCTGCGCATCGCAGGCGCGCTGCGCATCGTCCTCGCCGACGAAGACGACCTCGACGCCCCGTCGACGGCGCGCGCGGCCGACCTCGGCGATCGCCGCCTCCACCACCGGTCGCATCGCGTTCGGCACTGGGCGCGGCTCGAGCCCGCGCTCGATCGCGCCGAGCAGGCCCAGCCGATCGGCGAGCCGTCCGATCTGCGCGAGCCCGCGGTCCGCGAGCTCGAGCAGCCGCCCGCGATCCACCGGGGAGTTGCCGTCACGCAGCTGATCGAGCGCACCACCGACGACCCCCATCGGGGTGCGGATCGCATGGGCGACGCGGCGGGCCAGCTCCCCGCTGTCGGCCCCGCTCATGCGCCGAGCCCGTGCTTGTCGAGGCGGCGGTAGAGCGTTCGGCGATCGAGCCCGAGCGTCTTCGCAGCCTGGGACTTGTTGCCCGCCATCGCGCGCAGGACCTTCGCGATGTAGCGGCGCTCGAGCTCCTCGAGGGTGGGCAACTCGTCGGATTCCTCGCCGGTGAGCACGACGCGCTCGGGCTTGTGCTCGCGCACCTTCGCGGGCAGATCGTCCACGGTGACGCGATCGAGCCGGCTGAGCGCGACCGCGCGCTCCATGCAGTTCTCGAGCTCGCGGACGTTGCCGGGCCAGTCGTAGTTGAGCAGTAGCTCGGCGGCCGCCGGGTCGATCTGGCCGACCCCACGCCCGGACTGGGCAGCGAAGTGCTCGACGAACGACTGCGCGAGCAGCAGCACGTCCCGACCGCGCATGCGCAGCGGCGGCAGCTCGACGCGCACGACGTCGATCCGATAGAGGAGATCTTCGCGGAATCGCCCGGCCTCGACCTCGGACTCGAGATCGCGGTTGGTGGCGGTCACGAGGCGCGCGTCGAAGGGCACCTCTTTGTCGCCGCCGACCGGCCGGATCGTGCGCTCCTGCAGCGCGCGCAACAGCTTCGGCTGCATCTCGAGCGGCATCTCGCCGATCTCGTCGAGGAAGAGCGTGCCGCCGCTGGCCTGGGCGAACAGGCCGTCGCGGGCGTTGCGGGCATCGGTGAACGCGCCCTTCACGTGGCCGAAGAGCTCGCTCTCGATGAGGCTCGGCGGCACGGCGGCGCAGTTGAGCGCGACGAACGGGCCCGAGGCCCGCGGGCTGCGCTCGTGGATCGAGCGCGCGATCAGCTCCTTGCCGGTGCCGCTCTCGCCCGTGACCATCACCGAGGCCTCGCTGTCGGCGACGCGCGAGACCATGTCGAACACGCGGCGCATCGGGGTGCTCTTGCCGATGATCGCCCCGAAGCGCTGGGCATCGGCGAGGGCGCGACGGAGGCGCTTCACCTCGATGCCGAGGCGGTGGCGCTGCACGGCGCGGGTGATCGCCGGGCCCAGGAGCTCGACGTCGATCGGCTTGGTGATGAAGTCGTAGGCGCCGGCGCGCAGGGCGGCGACGGCCGCGTCCATGCTCGCCTGGCCGGTGACGACGAGCACGGGGAGATCCGGCCGGAGCGCGCGGACGCGCCCGCACAGCTCGATCCCGTCGATCCCGTCCATGTGGATGTCGGTGAGCATCGCGTCGAAATCGTCCTCGGTGAGGCGTCCGAGTGCGGCTTCGGCCGACGACTCGCTCAATACGGTGAAGCCTTGCCCGCCGAGGGTGGCCTCGAGGAGCTCGCAAGTGTTCTCGTCATCGTCGACGATCAGGACTCGTGCGTTCATTGGTTCGACCCGCCGACAGACTGCAGCGCTTCCCGCGTTCGTCGAGCGGCAGAGCATAGCGTGAGCGCACACCACCGTGCGAACCCGCTCGGTGTGGCGATCTGGCGCCCTTCGCAGGGGACTCGAGGGATCCCCGCGCGACAGCTCCGCGCGGATGAGCGCTCCTGCCACGACCATTTGCCCCCGGCCGCCGCACGTGGTCGCACGGCGCCACGCGAGCGGCGGTTGGCGCGACGCGTGCACAGGAGGCGCCGCGAGACCAACGGGGACGAACGGGCAAATGACGACGAAGCACACCAAGGTGAAGTTCTCGACCCGCTGGGCCTGGCTCGGCATCTGCTGCGGCCTCGCGTTCGCGCAGGCGTGCGAGCGAGACGGCACCGGCGACATCCGGGTCAACGCCACCTGCCGCGACTACTGCGACCAGGCCAAGTCCTGCGACGACGACGTCGACGAGGACGATTGCCGCGATCGCTGCGAGGACGCGATGGAGGACTGCATGTCCGACGAGCAGGAGCAGGCGCTCGACGACCTCGATCACTGCGCCGTCTCGGACTGCGACGAGTTCGGCGGCTGCACGATCGGCGCCGGACTGCAGTGCTCGTTCGGGCTGTGAGCCCGGGAGGTCGAGACCATGAAGGACACCATCGCGTTCGGCACAATCGTGGGAGCCATCTCGGCGGCGCTCGTGGGCAGCCTCGTGATGGGTGTCCTGCTCGGGCTCGCGTGGATCGAGCTGCCGTGGTCGCGTGCGTTCGCGGTCGGATTGTTCGGCGGCGCTGCGGCGGGGCTGCCGATGGGGGCCGTGTTCGGCTGGATCTACGAGCGCAGCCAGCCGAAGTGGCCGGTGGCGGCTCCCGGTCCGGCGCAGGTCAGGACCGTGGCGCGGCCAGTGTTTCGGCCGCGTCCGACAATGCACGCTGTGCGCGGTTGATCGCCGCGGCGACCCCCGGTCGGCCGTCGTCGAGCAGCAGGCGCTCCTTCGCGCCGCGTAGCTCCGCGACGTCGGAGCGCGCCTCCGCGAGCGCCTCGGTCGCGAGCACGAGCAGCTCACGGGGCCGGGGGTCGGCGGCAGCGCTCGCGCGCGCGAGCATGCCGAGCCGGTCGTGCTCGAGCGTCGCCACGCGCCGATCGGCGCGCATACAGAACGCCTCGACCGACTCGTTGCTCACCCAGCCGAAGTGCGCGTAACCGGACGCGACACGCTCGTCCTGCACGGTCCCGGCGATCTTCTCCTCGTTGTCGTCGACGACGTCCACGAGGCGTTCCGGCTGGTCCGTGTCGGCCTGCGGCTCGGGCTCGTCGGAGCAACCGACGACCGTGGCCAACACCGCGATGTACGCCCTGGTCATGATGCGAGACTCCACCATGCGGCCTCCTCGGCGCCCCCGACCTCGAGTGCGCAGTGACAATGGGTGACCTCGCGGATGCTCCACGCCAGATCCTCGACGAGCAGCGCGCTGAGCTTGTCGGCGACCGCACCGCTCAGGCGCACGCGTCCGCCCGTGACCTCGATGTGCAGGCCAGCGGAGGCGATGCCGTGCTCGACGATCAGCTCGCCGAGGCGCGCACGCACGTCCTCGTCGCCGCCGAGCATCCGCTCCAGCTCGGCGAGCTCGAGCGGCGCCAGCAGCTCCGCGACCGAAACCGTGCTGATCGGCTCTGGACGGCGCTTCGCGCCACGACGTCGTGCTTTGGAAGCGCGTCGAGTCATGCCCTTACGATTAGCAACCGCCGTGCCGCGCTGGGATCGCGGAATCGCGCGATGAACCGTCACCCTCGATCGAGCGAGTGCGCCCGGGCGAGCGCGTACGCTCGGCGATATACGCCGTTTGCGGTCGCTGCTGCAGTGCGCAGCTCTTGGGCATGCGAAGCGTGGGCATGCGGAGCGCGGTGTGGATGATGAGCGTCGCGTCGGTCGGCTGCGCGACGGGCGGCGAGCCCGACGACGTCGACCGCGACGCGGCGGCAGAGCTCGACGACGTCGAGGTCGAGCCGGAGGATCAGCAAGGCCACCCTTCCGGCTGCGACGTCCACGACGACGAGCTGTCCTGCCTGGAGGGCGGTTGCCGGTGGCAGCTGCTCTACGGTGTGGCGTTCGACGCGTCCGGAACGTGCGACATCGGTCCGGGCTGGGGCCTCTGCTATCCGCCCGAGCTCGGGCTCGACTGCGACTCGAGCGCGTTGCGCTGTGACGACGGACTGGCCGCGTGGGTCGTGCCGGGACCCGACAATGCATTCGTCGTGACCCGCAACGCGACGTCGTGCGACATGCCCGAGCACTTCATGCCGTGCCCACGGCCCGGCTTCGAGGATCGCGTGGCGGCCGCGGGCGTCTCCGACGAGCTCGGGCTGGCCACGCCGTCGGACGAGGATCTCCTGCTCGCGGCAGCCTGCGCCTGCGGCTGCGACGGGCCCACGCAGTGAGCATGCGTCACCGCCGGCACACGCGTGCGCTCATGCGACAACCGCCCGCGCACGCCGACGCTGGGAACGCCCCACATCGCACGCGCGCGGAACTGGCACGGCGCGTGCTTTTGGTCTGGCCGAGAAGGAGCTCGGAGAAGACATGAGCAAGCTGTTGCGCGGCGCGGCCGCAGGTTTCGGTGCGTGGAAGCTCGGTGGCGGTCTGATCGGTACGATCCTCGTGTTCGTGCTGCTCTGGTGGATCCTCGGGCACTTCGGCATCTTCCAGTGATCTGCGAGCTACGGTGAGCAGACGAAAAAGCGCCGGGCGGCGAACCGCCCGGCGCTTTTGTCGTGGTTCGGGTCGTGGCCCGAGCCGCGCGTACGCGGCTCGAGCCACGCAGGCGATCAGTCGCTCGCCAGCAGCTCGTCGAGCTTCTTCTCGGCGTCGTCCTTCGCGAGGCCGTAGCGCTCCTTGAGCCGGCCGACCACGCGGTCACGTCCGCCACGCATGTACTCGAGGTCGTCGTCGGTGAGCTTCGCCCACTGCTGACGCAGCTTGCCCTTGAACTGCTCCCACTTGCCTTCGACTTGATCCCAGTTCATTTCGATCTGCCTTTCGTGTCCGCCCGCAAGGTAGAACGCGACTCCGCGCCCGCAAGCGTTCGCATGCCCCGAACGTCACCGTAGCGTGCCGCCACAGTGGTCGTGCTCGCTCGTGCGCGAGCTGTCGCCGGCGCCGCCGCTCGCTCGCATCTACCCGAGATCACGGACGCAGGCGGCGAACGGCGTCTTCGTTGCAGTGCAGGGGGGCGAACCCCGAACGGAGACGACGAATGTCCTGGCTCTTCATCGCAGTGGTGCTCGTGTTGGTGTTGGCTGCCGCGCCGGCGTGGCCCTACAGCCGCGACTGGGGCTACGCGCCGAGCGGCTTGCTCGGCACCATCCTGTTGGTCCTGCTGGTACTGGTGCTACTGGGCAAGCTCTGACGGTAGAGTCGCCGTCGATGCTCGCCGCCATCGCCTCGGCAGTCGCACGGCACGCGCGCAAGTTGGTGGTGCTCGCTCTGCTGCTCGCAGTCGGGGCGGCCATCTATGGCGCAGGCGTCGCTCGTGTGCTCGCGCCGGGCGGCTTCGAGGTCGCAGGCGAGGAGGCGCAGCGGGTCGCCAGCGTGGTCGAAGAACGCTTCGGTCACGGCACGCCCGATCTCGTCGCGCTGGTGCGGCTCGACGGCTACTCGGCCGCGAGCGCCGAGCTGCGCGAGTACCTGGGTGGGCTCGTCGACACGCTCGCCTCCGATCCTGCGGTCGCCAGCGTGGAGAGCCCGCTCGGCGCGGCCGGTACGGCGCTCGTCTCGCGCGACGGCGAGACCGCGATGCTCGCGATCTCGCTGCGGGGGGACGCGACCGAGAAGGAGCACGCGTACCCGCGCGTCGCGGCGTTGCTGCACGACGGTGCGGGCGAGGCCGAGGTCACGATCGGTGGCCCGCTCGCAATCGCGGTGGTCGGGCAGCAGACCGCCGAGCACGACCTCGTGCGTGCCGAGCTCGTGGCGTTCCCGCTGGTCGGCCTGCTCCTGCTGCTCTTCTTCGGCGGGCGCGTGGCGACGCTGCTCCCGCTCGCGGTCGGCGGGCTCAGCATCGCGGTCGCCACGGCGATGCTGCGGCTGCTCGCCGCCGCGGGCGACATCTCGGTGTTCGCGCTCAACATCGTGACCCTGCTCGGGCTCGGGCTCGCGATCGACTACTCGCTCTTCATGGTGCAGCGCTTCCGCGAGGAGCTGGAGTTCGCACCGCCGCACGAAGCAGTGGTGCGCACCGTCGAGAGCGCGGGCAAGACGATGCTGTTCTCCGGCGTCGCCGTCGCAGTCAGCCTGCTCGCACTGCTGGTATTCCCGATCGCGCTGCTGCACAGCATCGCGATCGCGGGCGCGCTCATCGTCACGCTCACCGTGATCGCGGCGCTGGTCGTGCTGCCGGCCATGCTGGTGTGGCTGGGCCATCGCGTCGAGTGGCCGCGTCGACCCAAGGCCCACGACGCCGATCCCGAGCGCGGCTGGGGTCGGCTCGCGCGCTGGGTGATGCGGCGGCCGGGGCTCGTCGCGATCGGCACGATCGTGCTGCTGTTCACCGTGGGTGCGCCCGCGTTGCGACTCGAGACCGCGCTGTCCGACGCGCGCATCTTCCCCGCCGAGTTCGAGGTGCGCCGCGTGCAGCAGCGGCTCGAGGAGCCGCAGGGCTTCGCCGCCGCGGGCACCGTCGAGTACCTCGTCGTGCTCGAGAGCGAAGGCGACATCTGGCGGCCCGACAACCTCGGGCGGCTGTACGACACGCATGCCTCGCTCGTCGCGGCGCCGGGCGTGCGGCGGGTCGACGACCTCGTCACCGCGCTCGGGCAGGACGTCCGCGATCGCTTCGTGGTCGCGGGTGGCCTGCTCGCCGATGCGCCCGCGCTGCCGGTCGGCCTCGCACAGCTCGTCGACGGCGACGCGACGCTGGTCCGGGTGGTGACCGACGCGCCGCTCGATGCCCCGGCGCGCAAGGCCCAGCTCGCGGCGCTGCGCGATGCGACCAGCGGATGGTCGTCCGCGTCGTTCGGCGGCGCACCCAAGGTCGCGACCGAGGTAGACGAGGCGTTGCTGCGCGGCGCGGCTCCGGCCGCGATCATCGTCGTGCTCGTCACGCTCGTCGTGCTGACGCTCGCCTTCGGCGCGATCGTGGTCGCCGTCAAGGCCGTGATCATGAACGTGCTTTCGCTGACCGCGAGCTTCGGCGCGCTGGTGTGGATCTTCCAGGACGGCCGGTTCGAGGGCCTGCTCGGCTACCAGAGCACGGGCACCATCGATCCGCTCGTACTGCTCGTCATGTTCGCGATCGTGTTCGGGCTCTCGATGGACTACGAGCTGTTCCTGCTCAGCCGCATCCGCGAGGACTACGGCGAGACCGGCGACGCCCGCGAGAGCGTGGCGCGTGGCCTCGCGGCGACCGGGCGGCTCATCACGATGGCGGGCGCGATGCTCATCGTCGTGCTCATCGGCTTCGCGAGCGCCCACGTGCTGTTCGTGAAGCAGCTCGGGGTCGGCATGGCGATCGCGGTCGCGATCGATGCCACCGTCGTGCGCGGCCTGCTCGTGCCCGCGACGATGCGACTGCTCGGGCGCTGGAACTGGTGGGCGGCGGGGTGGTTCGCGCGCTGGTGGACGCGCTGGAACATCGGCGTGCGCGAGCTCCCGGCCGGAGCGCCGCGACCGGGCACGGTCCGCGGTTAGCTCCTGCGTCGCTCGTGTGCGCGGCTAGCAGGGTGCGGAAGAACGCGAAGCGTTCTTCCGGACACCCTGCTCCGT
>CAZFKC010000032.1:70781-89844 GCA_964519175.1 uncultured Nannocystaceae bacterium | reverse complement strand
TGACCCCAGGCTCAACCGCGCCAGGGCTCGACCGGCTTGCCGGTCTTCGAGGTCCAGCGCCACACCGCGGAGATCTTCGGGCCGCAGCCTTCGGGCTGCTTCGGCACGCCGTGGTACCAGTCCGCCTGGCAACGGCCGCCCATCACGTAGAGATCACCTGCGGCCATGTCGATCGAGGTCACGTCGCCGCCGGCACGCGCGACGAGCTGGAACGGGCGCGTGGCCCCGAACGCGAGCCCGGTGATGATCGTGTGGTCGACCCAGCGCATCTCGTCGTCGCGGTGGAAGCCCATGCTGTCGCGACCGTCGCGGTAGTAGACGAGCTGCGGCCCCGTGAGCTGCACGCGGTAGCGGGCGTCGAGGATCAGCCGCGTGAACTTGAACATCGGATCGGCGTCCGCCTGCGCGCGCGTCAGCGCGCCGTAGAGCCGCGGGTCGTCGACCTTGCGACCACCGCGGATCTCGGTGTTCTGCCGCCACTGCACGTTGTCGACGAGCCACGCGAACGTCGCTTCGGTATCGCTCGCGAAGCCGCGCACGACGTCGAGCCACGACCACGCGTCGAGCTCGATGCGCTCGACCTTCGCCTTGCGATCGATCGGCCCGTGGGTCGGCATCGTTTCAGCGGGAGAAGGGGCGCGCGTGCACCCACTTCGACTGCTGGAACCACAGCTCGACGGTGTGGCGCTTGCCGCGGGCGTCGATGCGATCGTCGAAGCGCAGCATCGCCGGCGCGAACACGTAGCCGCACTCGACGCTGAAGCCGGAGCAGGTGAGCGCGACGCCCTCGGGCGCGACCAGCGAGCGCCCGACGATGGTGCCGTCGAGCTGCACCGCGCCGTCGAACCACTGCGTCTCCGCCTCGCCCTGCACGAACGTGGCGGTGACCTTCTCGCCGCTGATCTTCACGACGATCTGCGCGCCGGGGCCCGTCGTCGTCGCATCGTCGCCGTAGACGCCCGCGTGCGCGCGCGCGGCCGCCTTCGCGATCATGCCGATGAGACCGGCCGCGCTCTTGTCGAGCGCGGCCTTGCGCGTCTCGATCGACTTGCGCAGCTTCGCGAGCGTCGCCTTCGTGCGGAACACGTTCGCGTTGTCGAGCTCGAGCTGCAGCCGCGCGAGGTCGACCACCGCGGCGTCGAGCCCGAACGCATAGGCCTTCGCGAGCCGGGCCGTCGCGGGCTCCTGCGCGAGCCGGGCGATGTCGCGCAGCCTCGGCGCGTGCACGTCGAGCACGTTGGTCTCGAACGCCGCGAGCAGCTCGCGCGCCTCGACGAGCCCGGGTCCGATCGTGTCGACCGCGGTCGGGCTGGGATCGCTGGGGGGCGCCGCAACGCTCGCGGTCGCGGGGTTGCAGGTGTCGCAGATCGGCGGCGTGGGCGAATTCCAGCGCGAGTCGAGCGCGAGGTCGAAGAGCCGCGCGTGCTGACGCGCGTGCCCGAGCAAGCGCTCGCGCTCCGCGACCACGGCCGCGAGGCTGTCGGCCACGGTGACGCCCCACACCTTGCCGTCCTTGCTCCACTCGATCTTCCAGCGGGCGCACTCGGCCGCCTGCGGATCGACGAGCTTGCGGCGCGCGCCCTCGCAGGTCTCGGCCAACACGTCGCCGGTGGAGGAGGTCGGCGAGCCCGAGGCGCCGCCCGGCCAGGCGATCTCGCGCGGGGCGGTCGGAGCGTCGACACCGCTCGACAACAAGGCCAGGACGATCGAAGCGAACACGGTGAGATGATGGTGGCGAGATCGCGGGCACGCACGCAAGGTCGTGGATCACATGCGTGTGCGGGCGCCGTTCGTGGGGCCCGCACTGGAGCAGAGCCGGCCTGGGCGGGCGGTGGCGCGGGCCCTCGGCGCAGGCCCCGGCCGCCGTTTCATCCACGTCGCGCACGCGCAGGCGCCGGCGCGGTGACGCGCACGTCGTGCTCCGCCGCGTCCGGCTCGGCGAAGCGGACCAGCGCCTCGGCCTCTGCGGCCACGGCCGCCTGCTCGCGCTTGCCGAGCGGCGCGAACGCGTCGACCACGATCATCGCCTTGCGCTTCGTTCGCTCGAGCTTCCACGTCGCCACCGCGACGCCGTCGACGAGCACCGTCGGCAGCACGCGGAGGCCCGACGCGAACACGTGCTTGCGGTGCGCCGCGGGCAGGATGCGCGGGTCGGCCCGCGCGACGATCGCTCCGTCGAACTCGGGCACGAGCCGCACCGGCGCAGGCACGTCGGGATCGGGGCGCGGGGCGTCGGGCACGTCGTAGATCGCCTTGCCGCGTGCGTCGCGGAAGGTCCGCACGCGCTCGCCGAGCCCGGCGATCACCTTCGCGAGCGCCGGCAAGCCCGTCCACGCCTGGATGTCGACGGCGCTCGCCGGTCCGTACGCCGCGAGGTAGCGCAGCACGAGCTCACCCGTGTGCTCGCCATCGTCGACGGGCCGGCCCAGCCACGCTTCGGCGTCCGCGAACTCGGACACCTGCGGGAATCCCCACGCGTCCGAGGTCGGCACCATCACGAGCGGCAGCGAGAGGCGCACGGCATGGCCCATCGCGCGCTCGTCGAGGGCGTCGTCACCGGCGGCGAGGTCGTCGCGTACCGCCTCGAAGGTGCGCGGGCCTCTGCCGAAGCACGCACGACCACGCGCGAGCAGCCGCGGCAGATCGAGCTCGGTGCCGCGTGCGCGGAGCACCTGCTGCAGCGCGCGGTCGAGCCCGGGCTGCATCGCGCGGCGCAGCCGCAGGAAGTCGGCCGCGCGCATCGTGTGCAGCGTGGCCCGCATGGTGGTGGCGCGCACCAACCCGCGGTCCTGGAACGCGCGCACGAGCGCCGCGCGATCGAAGCCCGCGATGCGCGACCACAGCCCGAGAAACGGCGCACGCGGCCACTGCGACTGCACCGCGAGCACGCGCCCGACCGCCTCCGCGACGCCGAGCGGCGCCCGCTCGAGCAGGAGCTGCCGCGCGAGCGTGGCCCGCCCGAGCGCCCGATCGGAGAGCGTCGGATCCATCGCTCGGAGACATAGCCTATCGAGCCCGACGTGGCTCCGCCACGGCGGACAGCGAGCATGACTGCGCGCGCCAGGAAGAGCGCCGGACGGCGCGACCAGAACTCAACTCAGCGCCGCGCGCAGCTCGGCGGAGATCGCATCCATCGCATCGCGCGCGGCCGCCGAGATGCCGACCATCTGCACGAACCCGTGCGGCAGCGAGAGCTCGTCGCGCAGCTGCACCGGCACGCCGTCGGCCCGCAAACGCTCGGCGTACGCGATGCCCTCGTCGCGCAGCGGATCGAAGCCCGCGACCACGACGAGCGCCGGCGCGAGCCCGGCCAGCGACTCCGCGCGCAGCGGCGACGCGCGCGGGTCCGTGGGATCCACGCCGGCCATGCCGTGCAGCTTGAACCACTCGATCAGCGACTCGGTGAGCCACGGACCGTCGGCGTGCGTCGTGTGCGACGGCCAGTCCTCCACGAGATCGGTGCTGGGATAGATCAGCACCTGCAGCCGCGGCTGGGGCTCGCCGTGCTCGCGCGCGAGCTGACACACCACCGCGGACAGCTTGCCGCCCTGCGAGTCGCCCGCGACCGCGATACGCTCGCGATCGAGCTCGAGTCGCTCCGCATTCGCGCGCGCCCAGCGATACGCGGCGAAGCAATCGTCGCAGGCCGCGGGAAACGGGTGCTCGGGCGCGAGCCGGTAGTCGACCGAGAGCACGGCGAGCTCGGTCGTCGCGGCGAGCCGACGACAGACCACGTCGTGCGTGTCGAGATCGCCCATCACCCCGCCACCGCCGTGGTAGTAGACGACGAGCGGTAGCATCCGACCGCGCACCGGTCGGTACAGGCGCGCGGCGATCGGCCCGTGCGGGCCGTCGATCACGTGCTCGAAGATCGCCGCGATCTCCGGCGCCGCGGGCTCGAGCACGCGCATGCGTCGGTACTCGCGACGCGCACGCTCGACGGATCCGCGCTCGAGCGGCTGGCGAGCGGTGCGTGCGTGCAGGAAGGTCGCCCAGTGCACGTCGCGATCGAGCGTGCGTCCGTCGACGACCTTCCGCCGACGGGCGAGGATGCGCTCGACCAGCGGCCTCGGCGCGCGGAGCAGGATCCGCGCGAGCCGCAGCTCGATGCGACCGCGGAGATCGTCCTTGCCCGCCATCGTCACGAGCATAAGCGAGCGCACCGGCGGAACCGATGCCCAGGCCTCCGCGGACCCGAGCGCGGCAACGCCGCTGTCGTCGGTTGTCCCGAATTCCGCACCGTGGGCCACGATCGCGACCGAATCCGTCCGCGCGCTGCGGCGGGGCCCCGCTCGCCGCGTCCGATCCTCCGGATCGGGGCGGAGCATGGACGAACGACACGCGAGACGACCGGGGCGCGGACCCGCCCTCGGGCTGCTGCTGGTGCTCGGCGGCTGCTACCAGGGGCTCGACGGCAAGTCGCGCCCCGGTGCGGACGACGCGGGCGAGGCCGGGGATGCGGGCGAGGGTGGAGAGGATCCGGATCGCTGGCCCGGCGAGGCCGCGGCCTGCGAGGACGATCCGACCAGCGTCGCGCCGACGCGCATGCGGCTGCTCACCCGCTACGAGTACGACAACACGCTGCGTGATCTGCTCGGCGACACGAGCCGGCCCGCGCAGAGCTTCGCCCCGGAGAACCGCAGCGGGATCTTCGAGAACGACGCGAACGATCACAAGGTCAGCAAGGACGTCGTGCGCCAGTACCTCGACGCCTCCGAGGACGTCGCCGCGCGCGTCGTCGCCGAGCGGCTGGTCGACGTGCTGCCCTGCGATCCGATCACCGACGGCGAGAGCGCGTGCGGGCACGAGCTCGTCGCCGAGCTGTTGCCGCGCGCGTTCCGGCGCCCCGCGGAGCCCACCGAGCTCGCGGCGTTCACGGCCCTCTTCGACTCCAGCTTCGCGCAGTACGGCTTCGCCACCGCGGCCGAGCTGACGATCTCCGCGATGCTGCAGTCGCCGCAGTTCCTCTATCGCTTCGAGGGCGTGCCCGAAGGCGCTGCGCCCGGCGATCTCGTCGCGGTCGAGGGCTACGAGCTGGCCTCGCGGCTCTCGTACTTCCTCACCTCGTCGATGCCGGACGACGAGCTGTTCGAGGCCGCCGCCGACGGTCGGCTCGGCACGATCGAAGAGGTCGAGGCGCAGGCGCGGCGGCTGCTGGAGAGCGACGCCGCGCGCGAGACCATCGCGCAATTCCACCGCCAGTGGCTCGGCCTCGGCGCGCTCGCGAGCGTCTCGAAGGATCCGCTGGTGTTCCCCGCGCTCGATCCCACCACGTTCGCCGGCGACTGGAACGACAGCGTGCAGCGCTTCATCGGCCACGTGTTCTTCGGCGGCGACGCCACGCTCGCCCGCCTGTTCAGCGCACGCGAGGTGTTCCTGACCCCCGAGCTCGCCGCGTTCTACGGCGCCGGCGGCTTCGATCCGCAGACCGGCGCATGGACGATGCCCGGGCGCTACGGCGGCCTGCTCACCCAGCCGGGCCTGCTCGGCATGCTCGCGTATCCCGACAACAGCTCGCCGGTCGCGCGCGGCGTGTTCGTGCGCAAGCGGTTGCTGTGCCAGGAGCTCGCACCACCGCCGAACGTGCCCATCATCCCGCCGGAGCCGGACCCGAACGCGACGACGCGGGAGCGCTTCGAGCAGCACAGCAGCGATCCCGCGTGCTCGGGCTGCCACGCGCTCATCGATCCGATCGGCTTCACGTTCGAGCACTACGACGGGGCCGGCCGCTGGCGCGTCGAGGAGAACGGCAAGCCCATCGACTCGGCGACGAAGGGGCTGGAGGGCGTCTACGACGAGTCGGCGAAGGGTGACGTCGCCGACGCGCTCGAGCTCGCCGACAAGCTCGCGAGGAGCAGCGACGTGCAAGAGTGCATGATCGAGCAGTGGTCGACCTTCGCGCTCGGCCGCGGTCCGGATCCCGAGGCCGACGCGTGCACGACCGCACGGCTGCGCGCAGCGTTCGCGGAGAGCGACGGTGATCTGCACGAGCTGTTGGTCGGGATCGCGACCTCCGACGCGTTCCGCTTCCGCATCGTCGATGGAGGTGAGACATGAGCGCTCGCATGCACCGCCGCACGCTGCTGCGTGGCGCCGCCGGCACGTTGCTCGGCCTCCCGCTGCTCGAGCTCGGCGCGAGCCGGGCCTCGGCCGCGATGCCCGGCTACGCCGACGACGGCTACCCGCTGCGCTTCCTCGTGTTCTTCAACCCCAACGGCTGCTGGCCGGCGACGTGGTTCCCCACCGGCACCGAGAGCGACTTCGTGCTCGCGCAGAGCATGGTTCCGCTCGAGGCCCACAAGGACAAGCTCATCATCCTCGACGGCGTCGACATGCCAGTCGTGGACGTCGGGCCCGGCGAGGACCACCAGCAGGGCATGGGCGGCGTGCTCACCGGACGACCGCTGCAGCCCGGCAACATGGTCGGCGGCGACGGCTCGCTGTGCGGCTGGGCCGACGGGCCCTCGGTCGATCAGGTGATCGCGCAGCACATCGGCACCACGACGCCGCTCGCGAGCATCGAGGCCGGCGTGCGCAGCAACGCGTACATCGGCGGCGAGATCCGCAGCCGCATGAACTACGCGGCCGCGGCGGCACCGCTGCCCACCGAGGACAACCCGGTCGGGATCTGGAACCGGATCTTCGCGGACTTCAGCGCCGATCCGACCGAGATGGCGGTGCTGCGGGCGAAGCGAGTGGGCGTGCTCGACACCGTGAAGGGCCAGTTCGACGCGGTGCGGGCGAAGGCGGGCGCGGTCGATCGCGCGCGGCTCGACGAGCACGCGGCGCAGGTCGCAGATTTGCAGCTGCGCCTGCAGAACGAGCCCGTGCTCGGCGAGGCCTGCATCGTGCCGGGCGCGCCCGCGGCGGTCGGCACCGACGACGCGAACACGATGAACCTGATCTCGCGCGCGCACATCGATCTGATCGCGATGGCGCTGACCTGCGACATCACCCGCGTGGCCAGCATCCAGTACAGCAACGGCGCGAACCACCACACGTTCCCGTTCATCGGCAGCATGGGCGACGGCCACGGGCTCTCGCACGCGGGCGAAGAGGACGCGGCGTCGTGGGCCGAGTGGACGTCGCGCCAGACCTGGTACTGCGGCGAGTTCGCGTACCTGCTCGACAAGCTGCGCGCGGTGCCCGAGGGCGACGTCACGCTGCTCGATCACACCGTGATCGTGTGGGTCAACGAGCTGTCGAAGGGCAACACGCACAGCCACCAGCGCATGCCGTTCGTGATCGCGGGCTCGGGTGGCGGCTACTTCCGCACCGGCCGCTATCTCACCTACGCGAACGCGTCGCACAACAACATGCTCGTGTCGCTGCAGAACGCATTCGGGATCCCCGACCAGACCTTCGGCACGCCCGAGTACTGCACCGGCGAGCTGCCCGGGCTCGTATGACGCGCGCGACCCCGACGCTCGTGCTCCTCGGTGTGCTCGCCGCACCGAGCACCGCCCTGGCCATCGATCCGGTCGGCGCGCTCGAGGTGGTCGACTGCCTCGGCGCGCGCGGCTGGGCCCAGGATCCCGACCAGCCCGGCGTGTCGATCGACGTGCACGTCTACTTCAACGCGCCGCCGGGGGTCGCAGGCGCGGCCGCGATCGCCGTGCATGCCGACGGCCAGCGCGACGATCTCTGCATGCAGCTCGGCACCTGCACGCACGGCTACACGCTGGAGCTCCCGCTCGGGGTCCGCGACGGCGCGAGCCATCCGGTGTGGGCGTTCGGCATCGATCTCGAGGGCGTGAACAACCCCGTCGTCGGAGGACCGATCGAGGTGACCTGCCCCGCCCCGCCGCTCGTCGACGGCGTGCGGCGCTGGGTGACCGCACCCGAGGTGATCGCCGCGTGGCAGCTCGACACCTTCGTCGATCTCGCGCACGTCGACGACGCGTCGCTGATGGGGCTCGCGCAGGACGCCGACTGGCCGCTCGCGCCGCAGCTCGTCACGGTCGACGGCAGCACGCTCTGGATCGTCGACGGCACGCAGCGGCGATCGATCACGGCGGAGGCCGCCGCCGCGTGGGCGCTCGATCCGACGCTCGCGACCGTGATGACGGCGGCGGAGCTCGGCGCGATGCCGCAGGGTCCCGACTGGCGGCCGCGACCGTTCCTCGTGCAGGGCACCGGTCCCGAGGTGTTCGCGATCGATGCGGTGCCGTGCACCGGCGACGCGTGCCTCGAGGACGACTCGACGAGCGACGACGGTGGCTCGAGCAGCGACGGTGGCGGCGGAGACAGCTCGTCGGACGACGACGGCGGCACGACCGGCGAGGCAGCGACGAGCGATGCGAGCGAGGACGGCTCGTCGAGCGCCGCCGCGTCGCTCGGGCTCCCGGGTGCCGAGGGTGGCGATGCGAGCGGCGACGCGGGCTGCAGCTGCGAGGCCGGCGTCACCGCGCCGCACACCGCGTGCGCAGCGATGCTCGTGCTCGCCGCGTGCGCGCGTCGTCGACGGCGTTGCTGATCGCGGATCGGGGCCGTGGCGATCCCTGCCGGCCGCGTCCGCCCTCGGGCCGGGTACACGGCGCGTGAGCGTCCCCGCGCGTGATCCCGCCCCGAGCCCCGAAGACTGCGACAATTTTGACAGGGCGCGACACGGCGGGTGTGCGATCGATCCCGGCCGTTTACGCCGGCGGTGCTTTTGACGTAGCCCGAAAGGGGCATCCGGGCGCAGCTCGGTGTATCTTGCGGCCAGTCGACTCGCCGTCGCAGCCCGGGCCCGAGCCACGGTCTTGCAAGATCCGAATACGTCCCCCTCGCGCGAGTCAGGAGAACTCCATGCCGATGCTTTCCAAGAACACCTACGTGACCTCCGCCCTCATGGGCACCATCCTCGGCTTCACCGCGGCCGCGACCCCGGGCTGTGACGATGGCGGCGGACCGCTCGGCGGCCTCGCCGAGAAGTGCGGCCTCACCTGCGAGGCCGATGCATTCGTCAACGGCCAGGCCAACGTGTCGGGCATCGCCTCGATCGATGCGTTCTTCGGGGCCGCGATCGATCTGAACGCGAGCATGAAGGGCCTTTCCGGCAGCCTCCGCGCCGAGCTCGATGCGATGGCGCTGTCGGTCGGCCTCGAGCCGGGCGCAGGTGGTGCCGAGATCAAGGCCGCGATCCAGGCCAAGATCTCGGCCGCGGTCGAGGGCGGTCTCTCGATCCAGTACGACCCGCCGAAGTGCGAGGCGAACATCGACGTCGCCGTCTCGGCGGCCGCCGAGTGCGACGTCGAGGTCGACCCCGGCATGGTCTCGGTGAAGTGCGAAGGCTCGTGCAAGGCCGAGGCGGGCGTCGAGGTCGACTGCGGCGCATCGGCAGAGCTGAAGTGCACCGGCACCGCACCGAACCTGCAGTGCGAGGGTGAGTGCAGCGGCTCGTGCGCCCTCGACTTCACCGCGGCAGCGCAGTGCGACGGCACCTGCCGCGGCAGCTGCGAAGGTGCGGGCGGCACCATGACCGGCTTCGAAGGCAAGTGCGACGGCATGTGCCAGGGCGAGTGCGCGGTCGAGGTCTCCGGCGGTGCGTCGTGCGAAGGCAAGTGCGAGGGCGAGTGCACGTACACGCCGCCGTCGGCGATGTGCGAAGGCGGAGCCGAGGCGCACTGCGACGCGATGGCCGGTGGCTCGGTCGAGTGCTCGGGCGGCTGCGAAGGCAAGGCCGAGCCCCCGATGGTGAGCGCGGAGTGCGAGGCGAGCGTGAAGGCGAAGGCCGACGCGTCGATCGAGTGCACGCCGCCGAGCCTCAAGATCGCGTTCAACTTCAACGCGGATCTCGAGGGTGATCTCGACGCGCAGGCCGAGTTCCGTGCGTGGCTCGAGGGCTTCCGCGGTCACTTCGGCGCCCTCCTCGCGCTGCGCGCGAAGGGCGAGATCGTCGTCGATGCCGCGGCCAACCTCGCCGCGTCGGCGGGTGGTGCGGTGACCGGTGCGGTCGAGGAGCTCTCCGCTTCGGCCGATCTCTCGGCGTCGATCGGCGCCGCCTGTGCGCTCGAGCAGCTCCCCGTCGCCGCGCAGGCGCTCGGCAGCGCGAGCGGCGAGCTGACGGCCAACGTCTCGGCCACCGTCGAAGTGCTGGGCGCCGTCGGCGGCTGATCGTCGCAGACGGTTCGAGTCGGCAGGGCCGGCGATCCTCGCGGATCGTCGGCCCTCGTCGTTGGTTCGGTCCGCGTTGGTTCAGACCGCCGCGTGGCCTGCGGGTAGCGCCGCGAGCTCGCCGATCGTCTCGGCGATGCCGTCGGCGAGCGCCTCGAGCTCGCGCTGCCGCGGCTCGAGCACGGTGCGATAGATCGTGCGCGACAGCCAGTACGAGCCCGCGACCCACGCGACGATGAGCAGCGGGATCAGGATCGGGGCCTCGAGCGCCGCGATGCACACCGGCAGGATCCAGCCGAGCCCCGCGGGGAACAGCCCGCCCATGATGCCGCCGTAGATGCCGCCCGAGAGCCCACCGGTGCGCTCCTCGACGCGCACGAGCGTGCGATCGCGACGCGGCGTGACCACCACTCGCACGTCGCGGCCAGAGCCGTTGCGCGGTCGCGACGTCCACACCAGCTCCTTGCCGAGCTGCTCGACGCTGCCGTCGATCTTCGAACGCCGCCGGATCTCCGAGACGACGTCCTCCCACGCGGACGCGTCCACCCGTCCGGGCACGCGCCGCTCGTACACGAGCAGCGTGGGGCCGAACACGCCGCCGCCCGACACCGCTGGCGTATCGACGCGCGTGCGCAGCTCGGCCGCTGCGCGACGCACGAGTGCGGCATCGATGCCGACCTCGGCCGCGACGCCCTCGAGCTCGGGCAACGTCATGCTGCGCCCGGCCTGCACCTCGGCCGCACGGCGGAGGATGAGCCCGACCTCCTCCTCGTCGAAGCGGTCTGGCTCGTCGCTCACGCGCGGCGGAGATTACCACCGTGGTGCTCGTCCATTGCAGCAGCGCGTGCCCATCGCGCTCCCGCAGTGCCCGGGACGAGCACCCTCGGTGCCTCGCTCAACACTCTCGCGCTGCGACCGCCCTCCCGGATCGGCGACGGCGTCCGCTCGTCTCGCGACGCACGGCGGCGAGCAGCCGCTGCAAGCTGGCCGGCTTCGCGATGAACGGCACGCCTGCCGGCGCATCGGCCGGCTCCGCGCCGGACATCACGAGCACCGGGAGAGAGCTGCAGCGGTCGATCGACCGCAAGCGACGGATCAGCTCCCACCCGCTCATCACGGGCATCTCGAGATCGAGCAAGACAAGGTCGGGTAGCTCGGCATTGTTCAAACGATCGAGCGCGTCGTTGCCGTCGTTCGCGGCATGGACGACGTACCCGTCGGCTTCGAGGGAAGAACACACCAGATCGCGCAGATCCTCGTCGTCATCGACGACCAGCACATTGCACCGCGCTGGTGCCCGGGGAAGTTCGGCTGGAGCCTCCACGCCCACCAGTGGCTGCAAGTCGGATGCCGCACGAAGCCGGCATGCTTGCGTGACGAGCCGCACCTCGTGCACGCGCAGGGCCGCACACTAGCCGCTGTTCCGCACGGGCGCAGAGCGTTGCGCGCCCGATCGGCCGCGGCCGCGGTGCTCGCCGAGCCACTGCCGGACCTCTTCGTGGCGATCGGCATAGCCGGCACCTGCCTCCACATAGGCGGCGAGTGCGGCCTCGGCGAGCCCCACTGCGCGCTCGCGCTCGCCGAGCGCCCAGAGCACACGTGCGAGCCCGAAGCTCTCGAATGCGCGGTCCTTGGGGATCGCCCCGCGCTTCTCCCGGATCGCTATCGCCCGCTCGAAGTCGGCCGCGGCCTCGCGGTGACGGCCCAGCTCGTAGCGCAGCTGCGCGAGGTTGCCGAGCGTGTTCGCGATCGAGGGATGATCGGGCGGCAGCGTGCGCTCGCGGATCGCCAGTGAGCGCGCGAGCACGGCCTCGGCGTCGTGGTGGCGTCCTTGCGAGGCAATCGCGATCGCCACGTTGGTGAGCGCGAGCAACGTGTGCGGGTGCTCCTCGCCGAGCGAGGCCTCGAGGATCCGCGCCGAGCGAGCGAGGTTCTCCTCGGCCTCGGCGAAGCGCATCTCGGTGAGCTGGATGACCCCGAGGTTCACGAGGATGCGCCCGACCTCGACGTGATCGGGCCCGCGCTGCGTCTCCATGATCGCGAGCACGCGGCGATCGATCGCCTCGGCCTCGTCGCGGTTGCCGAGGTTCTGCTCGCACACCGCGATGTTGGTGAGCACGCCCGCGACGTCGTAGTGCTCGGGCCCGAGCACCGGCTCGAGGATCGCCAGCGCGCGACGGTGGTGCTCGAGCGCACGCTGGTAGTCGCCGCGTTGCTCGTGGACGCTGCCGAGGTTCGTGAGCCCGGTCGCGAGCTCGGGATGATGCTCCCCGAACGCGCGTCGCAGCATCTCGTGCGACTCCGAGTAGTAGCGCTCGGCGAGCTCGGGCTCGCGGCGATCGGCGTGCACGCGGCCGAGGCTCGTGAGCCCCATCGCGATGTCGGGATGGTCCGCCGGTCGCACGCGTCGCCAGATCTCCAGCGACTCGGTGTAGTCGCGCAGCGCGTCGTCGAAGCGCGCCTGCTCGAGCCGCAGGCCACCGCGTCGGTTGAGCGCGTAGGCCTCGGTGGTGGAGCCGGGCTCGGCGTCGCGCGCCAGGCTCACGGCGACGCGCGCCCACGCATCGGCCTCGCCGAAGCGCGCGTCGAACTGGCTGAGCTGGCTGGCGAGCATCGCCGCGGCGCGCGAGCCGGTGCGCGTGGGGCCGTGCTCGATCGCCAGCTCGACGACCTGCCGCAGCCGATCCTCGGCCTCGCGCGAGCGCCCCACGCGGTCGAGCGTGAAGCCCAGCTCGAGCCCGACCTCGGCGACCAGCGGCGCGAAGCCGATCACCTCGGCGCGTGCGGCCAACGGCTCGAGCAGCGCGAGCGCCTCGCGATACTTGCCGGCGCGCTCGATCGTCCAGGCGGCCGCGAGCTCTTCGCGCAGCGTTTCGACGAGCTCGGCCTGCGCGGCGTCGTCGGGCACGAGCTCGTCGCGCTCGAGCGCACCGGGATCGCCGCAGCGATCGATCGCGGGCAGTCGCAGCGCGAGGTCGTGCGCACGCGCGGCGATCTCGAGGTCGGCCGTGACCAGCAGATCGGCCGTGGCATCGAGCTCGGCCCGCGCGCGATGCAGACAGCGCGAGCGCTGCTCCATGTCGCGCGTGGACTGCTCGCCACGGATCGTGGTCGCCTCGCAGTTGGCCCGGTGCATTCCGGTCCACGCGAGCGCGTACGCGTCGAGCTCGTCGGCGGCCGGGGTCATCGCGCTGGCGAGCGGGCCCAGGCTCGCGGCAGTCGCCTCGACCTCGGCGCGTCGCCCGGCATCCCAGCTGCCGGTGAGCTCCGCGTCCGCACCGCTGCAGCGCAGATCCGCGGCGGGGGCCGACAGCGCGTTCGCGACGATCGCGATGGTCGCGACGGTGGTGCCCGCGGCCGCGAGGCCGAGCCAGCGCCGACGTGGGCTCGCGGGATCGTGCGCGAGCTCGACGAGCAGCTCGCCGATCGTGGCGAAGCGATCCTCGGGGCGCGGCTGCAGCCCGCGTCGTAGCGCCTCGACGATGCGCAGCGGCACGCCGCGGCGATCGGCGGGCACCGGCGGTGGACCGCTGCGCTTCGCGGCCGCGAGCTCGGCGAGCAGCGCAGCACCGCTGCGACCGGGCGTGTGCGCCTGACCGCCCGCACTGCCGGTGGTGCCCGCGAGCGTCACGGCGCGATCGCGATCGACGTCGAACGGCAGCGCGCCGAAGAGCGCCTCCCACACCGTGAGCGAGAAGCCGTAGACGTCGCTGCGCCGATCCGGCGCGCCGCCATGGTGCTGCTCCGGCGCCATGTAGCGCGGCGTGCCGACGCCGCGCGCCCACGCCTCGCTGCCGGGGGCCGGAGCGCCGTGCGCCTCGTGCTCACCGAGCCGAGTGAGCCGCGCGACCCCGAAGTCGCCGACGAGGATGCGACCGTCGTCGCCGACGAAGATGTTCGCGGGCTTCACGTCGCCGTGCACGACGTCCTGCGCATGCGCGGCCGCGAGCCCCTGCCCTGCGCTGCACAGCATGCGCAAGGTCGCGCGCCAGTCGGTCGCCGCCCTGCGCTGCTCGAGCCAGTGCGCGAGATCGGCCCCCTCGACCAGCTCCATCGCGAGGTACGCCCCACCCTCGTCGGTGCCGACGTCGAACACCGTGACGACGTTGGGATGGACCAACTTGGCGAGGATGCGCGCCTCGTGGACGATCGCCCGCGCCTGCTCTGCGCTCCCGCGCAGACGCTTGATCGCAACCTTGCGGTCGAGCTCGGGGTCATAGGCCCGGAAGACCTCGCCCCCGCCGCCTTCGCCGAGCCGACCGATGACGAGGTAGCGGCCGACCATCGCGCCCACCGACTCGTGGGTCGTGGGCGGTTTCGCATCGGCGGCTGCGCGCCGCCGCGTGATCGCAACCTCGCTCATCGCCGCGTGACCCGCATCGACGGCCATGAGCATGGCGATCCCCGCGCGCGCTTGCAAACGCCCGCGTGCAGGCGCCCGCGAAACGATGCTAGGGTGACGCCGCGATGATGGTGATGCGGACGTCCGCGCCGGGGTTGGCGATGGGGCTCGTGCTGGGCGTGGGCTGCTTCTCGGAGCCCGGCGTCTACGACGACTGCGCGCGGGCCGACTGCGAGAGCACCGGCGAGGACAGCACGACGGCGGGCACGACGACGGTGGGCGTGGAGACGTCCGCCACGGCGACGACCACCACCACCACCAGCCCCGACAGCGGCGAGGTGGACAGCGATCCGCCGCTCACGACCTCCGCTACCGAGTCGTCCGGCAGCGACGGCGTCGACAGCTCCAGCACGGTCGACGAGGGCTCGAGCGCGAGCTGTGGCGATGGCGTGATCGATCCGCCCGAAGAATGCGAGGACGACGGACCCGATCCCCACGACGGCTGTCACGAGTGCCAGCTGACCCCGGCGCTGTCGTGGAGCTACCAGCTCGATCATGGCAGCGACGGCCTCCCCGACGGCGTGCTCGCGCTCGCAGCGGACGGCAACGACGTCATGGCGGCCGCGGTCGTCGCCGGCGACTTCGACGACGCACTGTGGTTCCGGCTCGACGGCAACGGCTTCCTCGCACCGGGCTGGGGTCAGCTCGCGCAGCTCGCCGAGAACAACCGCGTGCTGGCGATCGCGCAGCGCGGCGGGAGCTGCGTGCTCGGGGGCTACGTCAATGGGTTCGACGGGGTGTCGACCGCCGCCGGCAACGTCTTCCCCTGCGACTCCGGCCTCGTCGGGGCGTTCCTCGCGGTCGGCAGCGCCGAGCAAGCGGCGCCCGAGCAGATCCGTGCGATGGCCGTACACGACGACGGCAGCATGGTGATCGGTGGCCAGCGCGTGCACGACGGCGCGATGCGGGGCTGGATCGCCGAGCTCGACGCGAGCGGGCAATCGCTCACGTCGACCACGTGGCTCGACGACGACGTGCTGTTCGGTGAGAGCAGCGAGGTCAATGCGATCGCGATCGCGCCCGACGGCACCGTGCTCGTCGCCGGCAGCTACATCCAGGCCGCGGTGTCGCGCGGGTTCGCGATGCCGCTCGACATGCCGACGATGCCGGCACCGTTCGCGCCCCTGGCCGAGGCGAGCGTGGCGACCGACGTCGTGCCGCTGCCGACGGGGATGGCCGTGAGCGGCTGGATCGACTCGGGCGCCGGCGACACCGACGCGCGCATCGAGCTGTTCCCGATGGGCGGCGGCATGCCGACGATCTGGACGCTCGAAGGTCCCGACGACCAGCGCCTCTCCGGGCTCGCTGCCGACGGAGACGGCGTGGTCGCGACCGGCTCCACGAGCGCGGCGGCGACCGGGCGTGACGTGCTCGTGGTCTGGCTCGACGACGATCTCGGCGAGCGTTTCACCGCCGTGTGGAACAGCGCCGGCACCGAGGACGACGTCGCCACCGACATCGTCGCCACCCCTGCAGGCGTCACGATCGGTGGCAACGCGGCGGGGCAGCTGTTGGTCCAGCGCTGGGTCGCGCCCGCGCGCTGATCGAGTGCGGTGCGGATCTGCGCTCGCGTGCAGAGGGCGGGCGGGCGGCGCCGCCGCTCGCGCGGAGCGATGCACGGCTGTGGGCCGAGGGTCACCTCGGGGAATGCCGTGATCGCAGATCGGTGGACACCCGAGGGCCGGTGTCGCGCACCCGTCCGATTCACATCCGCGCGCGCTCGAGCGCGAGCACGGGACGCCCAGCGATCGCGCATGCGGAGGCTTGTGGCATGATGGCGACGTGACCTCATTGCAGCGCAGCAGGATCGTTGCTCTCGGCATCGCCGTCTCGTTGGGCTTCGCAGCGGAAGCAGCTGCCGCGCCGCCGTTCCCCGACGACATCACACCAGGCGATCTGCGCGGGATAGCGATGACCGCGGGCGATCCGTGGGTGCTCGGCTACTGGGAGTACCTGCCCGACAACTACGAGTCGCTCGGGCCCGACGAGCTCTTGCCGTTGCTCGTGTTCCTGCCCGGCATCGGCGAGTTCGACGACGACTCGTCGTGTCCCGGCGGCACCGATGTCTGCTCCGCGGGCGCCTGCGGTGGTGACGGTCTGTGTCGCGCGCTCACGTGGGGTCCGCAGCAGCACATGCGCGTCGGCGCGTGGGACGACGTCGCGCGCCCGTTCATCATGGTCTCGCCGCAGAACGACGTGCCGCCGTTCTCCACGATCGAGTGGGACATGGACGAGCTCGACGCGTTCTTCGAGTACATCGTCGACAACTACCCCGTCGATCCGCGCCGCCTCTATCTCACCGGCATGAGCCAGGGCGGGCGCGGCGTGCTGCAGTACGTCAGCGCCCACCCGCGTCGCTTCACCGCCGCGGCCCCGATGCCCGGCGGCCAGACCGGCATCAACGCGGTCGGGTGTACGTTCCAGGACACGGCGCTGTGGGTCTTCCACGGCGAGGACGACAACAACGCGAACCTCGGCGCGGGCACGTTCAGCCCGTGCGGCATGGTCGGCGTCGCGGACATGTACCAGCGCCCCGAGGTCTATCCGCAGCTGGTCTGCGCCGATCGGACCGACGAGCCCGGCCATCCCACGGCGCGGCTCAGCATGTTCTACGACGTCGGTCACTTCGCGTGGCAGCAGGCGATCGATCCGGTCGGGCTCGGCTTCCCGGCCTCCGAGTGGCTCACCGATCAGGGCTGCGGCTTCCCGGCGGTCAACTACTACGAGTACTCCGCGGCGAACGATCCCGACGGTATCTATAGTTGGTTCCTCACCCTCGATCGCCCCGACGTCGCCGCGCCGGACGACTTCGACGTGCCGGGTGACGACGACGCGACCTCGATCACCGCGACGCTCACGGACGACGACACCGTCACGTGGACGTGGACGCAGCTGTCCGGCCCCGCCGTGACGCTCGACGATACCGACCAGCCGACCGTGCAGATCAGCGGGCTCGTGGAGCTCACGCAGTACGAGTTCGAGGTCGTCGTGCTCGACGCCGACGGCCAGTGGGATCGCGATCAGATCACGATCAACACGACCGCCGGCACCGGCACCGCCTCGGCGAGCACGACCGGCTCGACGGATCCCACCGACCCGACCACGGACGGCGGCAGCGTCACGATGGTCACGGGCGTGACCGACAGCGATCCGACCACGGGCGGCGGCTCCGTCTCCGACACCGACGCGACCACCGGCGGCGGCTCCGTCTCCGACACCGACGCGACCACCGGGGTCATCACCTCCGACACCGACGCGACCACCGGCTTCGTCACCTCCGACACCGATGCCACCACCGGCGTCATCACCTCCGACACCGATGCCACCACCGGCGTCATCACGTCGGTCGGCACCGAGAGCTCGGGTGGCAGCGAGGTCGGCAGCGAGGTCGGCAGCAGCGAGGTCGGCAGCAGCGAGGTCGGCAGCGAGGTCGGCTCGAGCGAAGGCGGATCGACGTCGGGCGGCACCGAGGGCTCCTCCAGCGGGGACTCGACCGTGTCGGCCAGCACGACGATGATGACCTCGTCGGACAGCGACACGATGGCGACGACCGGCGGGCCCACGACGGATCCCACCGACGCCGACGCGACGGCCGAGACGAGCGGTGAAGGCGGCTCGGTCTCGCAGACCGGCAACCCGACCGATCCCACCGCCGGCAGCCTCACCGACGCCGAAGGCAGCGGCACGAGCGGCGACACCGAGCCCGGCGTCTTCGGCGAGGACCCGCCGTCGGGCTGCGGCTGCGAGATCGACGACGATCGTCCTGCGCTCGCGGGCGCGCCCTGGGCCCTCCTCGGGGTGATGGTCGCGCTGCGTCGTCGCCGACGCCGCGCAGCCTGAGCGAGCTACTCGGCCGTCCCGAACAGCACGTCGCAGATCGGCGTGATCGAGGCGAAGTTCCCCCCACGCATGCTCGTGTGGTGGATGTCGTGCTTGCGCGCGAGATAGCTGATCGCGCGCAGGCCCCGGAACGGCAGGTCGAGCCCGCAGTGCACGAGGATGTTGAGGAACGAGTAGACCGCGAACACCACCGCGAACACGCCGGGCTGCACCGGCCCCACGATCGCCGTGCAGGTCATCAGCAGTGCGAGCCCGAGGAACGTCTCGAGCGGGTGCAGATAGAGGCTGTCGATCGCGTTGGGATGCCGCACCGCGTGGTGCACCGCATGCACGCGCTTGAGCCAGCCCCACTGGTGGAACGCGAAGCGATGCATGCAGTAGTAGAGCGCGTCGTAGAGCAGCAGGATGCCGACGATCTGCAGCACCATCGTGGGCCAGGCGCGCGCGGTCTCGTCGATCAGCAGATCGTAGCCGGCGTAGGCGAGCACGAAGACCATCGTGCTCGAGAACGCCATGTTGCCCAGCACGCGCGTCCACAGCCGCGCCCCGACGACCTTGCGCGTCTTGTCGTCGACGAGCCGACGCGACGCGAACATCGGTGAGCGATACGCCGCGCCGGCGAGCCCGAACAGGACACCCGACAGGAGCAGCACGATCGAGAGCGACGCCCAGAGCGGCATGGCGGGCGCCACTCTATCAGCTCACCCGGATCAGCTCACCCGG
>CAZFKC010000032.1:65891-70681 GCA_964519175.1 uncultured Nannocystaceae bacterium | reverse complement strand
CAGCTCACCCGGATCAGCTCACCCGGCTCGGCTCACCCGGGGCCCGGCTCGGCGAGGAACTCGCGCGCGCGGGCGAGCTCGATCGGGGTGAGCGCGACTTCGAGGTGACGCACGGCATCCGCGGGGATCTGGAACACCTGCCGCGCCTCGTGCTCGGCCTCGCGCACGATGCGGCGGAGCTGCATGTAGAGCGTGGGCTTGTCGCTACCGACGATGATCGCGACGCGCTCGAGCCGAGCGTTCATCTGCTGGAAGAGCTCGACCAGCCGATCGGTCACGACCTGGGGATAGATGTTCGCGAAGCGGTGGTCGGCGCACAGCACCGCGGGCGTCGTCGACATGCGATCCAGCCCGTCGCGCAAGGCTTGCGTGAAGTCGTCGACGTCCGCCGAGGTCGCCAGGAGGTGCACGCGCGCCTCGAGCAGGCGACCCACGCGGGTGTCGACGACGAAGCGCGGGGTGGGGTTCGCGTGCATGCCGCCGCGGCCGAGCTCAGCGATCCTTGCTCGCCATGAGCCGGAGCATGTCGACGCAGCGCGTCGAGTAGCCCCACTCGTTGTCGTACCAGGACACGATCTTGAAGAAGTGATCGTTGAGCGCGATCCCGGCCTTCGCGTCGTAGATGCTGCTGCGCGGGTCGCCGATGAAGTCCGACGAGACCACCTCGTCCTCGGTGTAGCCGAGCACGCCCTGCATCGGCCCCTCGGAGGCGGCCTTCATCGCAGCGTTGATGGCGGCGAGGTTGGTGGGCTTCTCGGTCTTGAAGGTGAGATCGACGACCGAGACGTCGACGGTGGGCACGCGGAACGCCATGCCGGTGAGCCGGCCCTTGAGCGCCGGGATGCACAGCGCGACGGCCTTCGCCGCGCCGGTGCTCGCCGGGATGATGTTCGCGTAGGCATTGCGACCGCCCCGCCAGTCCTTCTTGGAGGGACCGTCCTGGGTGGGCTGCGTCGCGGTGGCCGCGTGCACCGTGGACATCAGGCCCTCGGCGAGCCCGAAGTTGTCGTGGATCACCTTCGCGACCGGCGCGAGGCAGTTCGTCGTGCACGACGCGTTCGAGACGATCGTGTGCTTGGCCGGATCGTACTCTTCGTGGTTCACCTTGTAGGCGAAGGTCGGGACCGTCTCCGGCGTCTTCGTGGGCGCGGACAGGAGCACCCGCTTCGCGCCGGCGTCGATGTGCTTCTTCGCGCCGTCGTGGTCGAGGAAGATCCCCGTCGACTCGAGCACGTAGTCGACCCCGAGATCCTTCCACGGCAACTTGGTGGGATCCTTCTCGCTGAAGCAACGCGTGGTGCGATTGCCCGTCTTGAAGCCACCCTCGACGACATCGACCGGCTGCTCGAAGCGGCCGTGCGTGGTGTCGTAGCGCAGCAGGTACGCGAGGTTGTCGGACGGGACGAGGTCGTTGACCGCGACGATCTCGACGTCCTCGCTGCGTGCGGCGATGCGATACACGAGACGGCCGATGCGGCCGAAACCGTTGACTGCGACTCTGATCGTCATGGGCTGGCGGAACATTAGTGGCGCCGGCGCGCCGGATCAAGCGCGAGCGGCCGCCCAGACCGCGAGGGCTGTGGGGCGGGCGTGAACGCACGCCCACGAGTTGTCTCGATTGTCGCGATCCGTGGCGCGCGCGCCGTGGTACGAACGCGAGGTGGCGTTCGACTTCTCCGGACTGTCCGGCACCATCTACATCCCCGACACCTCCTCGCTGATCGAGAACCCCGACGCGCTCGATCGCCTGCTCACCGACGGCAACATCGTCGTGTTGCTGCACCAGGTGATCGAAGAGCTCGGGCGGCTGATGAGCACGCGCAACAAGTCCGACGGGGTGCGCGCCGCCGCGCGGACCGCCACGCGCAAGCTGCTCGGTCACCGCGGGCAGGGCCAGATCAGCCACGACCTCGACGCGATACTGCGCGGCACCGAAACCGCGCAGATCAACTCCACGACGCAGGGCGGGCTCATCGCGTGGGAGCCGGCCGGACCCACGCTGCCGCCCTATGCCGAGGCCACGGGCGACAACCACATCGTCGCGGGCGCACGGCGCGTGATGGCGATGGCCGAGGCCGCGCGCCCCGGCCGCTTCTCGGTGGTCGTGGTGTCCGAGGACAGCAACGTGCTGCTCAAGTGCGACGCGCTCGACGTGCGCGCCGAGAACCTGCGCTACGGCAAGCTCGAGCTCGGCGGGCTCGACGACGTCTACCGCGGGCACGCCACGATCGAGGTCGACGCCGCGACGTTCGACGCGTTCTTCGCGAGCGGCGAAGCGGGCGAGCGCAAGCTGCCGCTGTCGGCCGTGGCCGGCCACGAGCACGACATCGTGTGGAACACCGGCGTGGTGCTGACCTGTGGCGAGCGCAGCGTGCTCACCCGGGCCGATCTCGACGCCGGCGAGCTGCAAGATCTGCGCTTCGCGCAGTACTGGGACCGCAAGCGCAACACCTACGGGCCGCGCCCGATCCTCGGGCTCACCCCGCGCGATCCATTGCAGTGCTTCGCGATCGAGTTCCTGCTCGACCCCGAGGTGCAGCTCGTGGTGCTCGACGGCCCCGCGGGCTCCGGCAAGACGCGGCTCATGATCGCGGGCGCGCTGTACCTGCTGCTCGGCCAGCCCACCGCGATGCGGTTCGCGAGCGGGTCCGCGCTCGCGCACCAGAGCCGCTTCGACAACGGCCTGTTCCTGCTGCGCCCCGAGCATCCGTCGTCGAAGTACGAGCTCGGCTACCTCCCGGGCGACTACGAGCAGAAGGTCTCGCCGTGGCTCGAGCCGCTGCTGCAGCACATGCGCTCGCTGTCGGCGCTCAACGAGCACGATTTCGTGCACGACCTCGAGCAGCGCAACCACCTGCACATGCTGTCGACCGCGATGCTGCGCGGGCTCGACATCGAGCGCTCGGTCGTGCTCGTCGACGAGCTGCAAAACGGCGACCGCCACCTCGCCAAGACGCTCATGAGCCGCTTCTGCGAGACCTCCAAGGTGGTGCTGGCGGGCTGCCTCGATCCGGTGCAGATCGACAACCCCTACGTCGACTGGCGCAGCAACGCGCTCACCCGGGTCAAGCAGACCTACAAGGGTTTCGGACGCTACGTCGCGCAGATCAGCCTGGTGCACAACTACCGCGGGCCGATCTCGAAGAAAGCCGACGAATTGTAGGGCCGAGCGCGCCGGTCCCCGCGCGCCTTTCCGAAGTGCTACCGTGCCCGGGCGGCAATGATGGAGAGCGAGATCGCTCCAGTCGACGAAGAGCTGCAGTCGCTGGCCCACCTGGTCACGCGGCAGCACGCGATCGTCTTGTGCTGTGCACACAGCGTCGCGGAGCTCGTCGAGGAGGTCGCGCGCAACCTCGGCGGGCTCGGCTTCGACGTCGACGTCGTGTGCGGTGCCGAGGCGCGCTCCGCCTTGCTCGGCCGCAACGATCGTCGCGACGAGCCGACGATCTACGTCGTGTGCGTGCAGGGCACGCTCAAGGAGCAGGTGCTGAAGCCGCTGCGGCAGGCACTCGCGACCCACGGTGGTCCGAACCAGCACCTCTTCGTCGCGGTGCTCGACCTCGCGTTGCCGCTCGCGATGGTCGGGCAGATCCGTCGCTTCGCGGAGGCGCTCGAGCGTCCCGCCGGCAAGGGCGGCGGCATCAACGAGCGCCGACAGTGGCGCGAGCACATCGGACCGAACGGCAGCGACCGCGTGCCGACGCGCGCGTACCGAGCGGTCGACGTGCTCGAGCGCACCGGCGCCCATCCGACCGTCGATGCCGCCTTGCACCCGCGCACCGGCCCGCAGACGGTGATCGGTAGCGCTCGCCCGGCGAAGGTCGGCGTGACCGCGAAGTACCGCGCCGTCACCGGGCAGCTGCCCGCGGTCACGGCCGAGCCCGAGCCGGAGCCCGCGGGCCGACGACGGCGCAAGACGCATGCACCGAAGGTGCGCGTGAAGCCGATCGCGCCCGCGCGTGGCCGACGTGGACGCGGGTCGACCGGCGAGGTCGAGGCCGCGTCGCCGAGCGAGCCGCTCGAGCCCGGCGTGCCCGTCGCGATCGAGCCGCTCGAGCCGCTCGCGAGCGACGACGATCCGAGCGTGCAGCTCGCGGCAGGCGAGGTCGCGTCGGGCGACATCGACGCGACGATGACCGCGAGCTGGGGGCTCGACGATCTCGACACCGTCGTGCGGCCGCGGGCACCGGTGCCACCGCTTCCGCCCGCGCGCACCGGCGACACCGTCATCGCGCCCGCGCGCACCGGCGACACCGTCATCGCGCCCGCGCCGACGGCCGCCGCTGCGGCAGTGCCTGCGACGGTCGATGCCGTCGTCGAGGTCGGCAGCGAGGCACCGAAGCCCGCGCCGCCGAAGCCCGAGCCGTCGACGCGGCGCAGCGACACCGTGCTGTACGTCGAGGCCTCGGAGGACGAGGCCGTGCTGATGCCGACGTCGGAGCCCGAGCCGGCGTCGCCGACCGCCCGCGGCAACACGGTGATCGGGCAGCCGCCGACCCGCTTCCGCGCGACGCCCGTGTCGCTGCCACCGCGCGGCAACACACTGGTCGGCTCGGTTCCGCCGCCGCCGACGGTCGTCGCACCGAAGCGCGACACCATCGTGGGCACGCCGCCGCCGACGGAGCTCGCGACGGTGCGCGGGGAGACCGTCGTCGCGCCCGCGCCTTCGAGCGATGCGTCCCCCACCGCGCGCGGCGAGACCGTCGTCGCGCCTGCGCCTTCGAGCGAGCCCTCGCCCACCGCGCGCGGCGAGACCGTCGTCGCGCCTGCGCCTTCGAGCGAGCCCTCGC
>CAZFKC010000032.1:21654-65791 GCA_964519175.1 uncultured Nannocystaceae bacterium | reverse complement strand
GCCGGCCGCGCCGACTCCGACGACGGCCCAGCCGGCCGCGCCGACTCCGACGACGGCCCAGCCGACCGCGCCGACTCCGACGACGGCAGAGCCGACGACGCCCGAGCCGACGCCGCCCGAGCCGACGACGCCCGAGCCGACGACACCCGAGCCGACGACACCGTCGGTCGCGCCCGCCGACGCCGAGCTGGCGCTGGCGAGCGCGCTGGCGGAGAGGCGCCTGCGCATCGTCGACGATCTCTACGTGACGCCGACGCGCATCGACGCGACCACGTGGTCGGCCGCGCGCACGTTCTGCAACGCGCTCGAGGTCGACGGCGTCGGAGGGTTCCGCCTGCCGCATCGTCGCGAGCTGCAGGCCGTCGACGTCGCCGGCTACCTACGCGCCGCGCCGCACTGGTCGCGCACGACGCCCGACGACGATCGCGAGTCCGCCTACGTCCTGCACCCGAGCACCGGTCAGCTGACCGTCTGGTACAAGCAGGAGAGCGCCGCCGTCATCTGCGTGCGGCCGCGCTAGTCGGGTCACGGCTCGTCGGGATTCGCAGGTGCTTGTGCGGGCGCAGCAGCGGCCGGCGCCGCGGCGGCCGGCGCAGCGGCATCGGCCTTCACCGGCGGCTTCCGCCCCCGCACGCGGTACCAGATCATCGCCGCGAACGGCGTGACCGCGAGCGTCGCGAGGATCCGCAGCGGCTGCGTCAGCTTCGTCGCGACGTAGGCCGCACCGATCGAGCCGGTCTGCTCGGCCGCGCCCTCGACCTCGGCACCGGCCCGGATCGCGATCGTGAAGCCGATCCAGGTCATGAAGAAGATGCTGAAGTAGACGACCAGCGCGATCGAGCCGTACTCGGCGAAGTGGTCCTTCAGCCGCTGGCGCATCACCTTCCACCAGGCGAGCACCTTGCCGAACCCGGTGGGTTCCGGCGCGGCGGGAGCTGGGATCGGCGGCTCTGGCTCAGCCATGTGCGAAGCTCCGCAGCTTGGTCCCGAGCACGTCGAGCGCGACGTCGTTGCGCCCGCCTTCGGGGATGATCATGTCCGCCCAGCGCTTCGACGGCTCGACGAACTCGAGCGTCATGGGTCGCACGGTGCCGTAGTACTGCTGCCGCACCGACTCGAAGCTGCGCCCACGCTGCTCGAGGTCGCGACGGATCCGCCGGAACACGCGGATGTCGGCGTCGGTGTCGACGAACAGCTTGATGTCGAAGAGCTGACGCAGCCGCGCATCGGCGAGCACCAGGATGCCCTCGACGATGATGACGGGCGCCGGCCGCACGGCGGTGATCTGCTCGCTGCGCCGGTGCGTGGTGAAGTCGTAGACCGGCACGCCCACACCTTCGCCACGCCGCAGCATGTGCAGGTGCTCGACGAGCAGCTCGGTCTCGAGCGACTCCGGATGATCGAAGTTGAGCTCACAACGCGCGTCGTAGTCCAGCTCGGGACGATCGCGGTAGTAGCTGTCGTGCTGCAGCAGCACGACCGAGTCCGCAACGGCCGCCGCGAGCCGCGAGGCCACGGTGGTCTTGCCCGAGCCGGTGGCACCGGCGATTCCGACGACGAGGCACTCCACGCGGCGAGTGGGATAGCACGATCCGGCCCGCCGTGGACCGCGGCCCGGCCGCGGTGTCCCCTACTGTCACGCGGCTGGCCGGTGTGCCCCGATCGCACTACGAGTGGCGCATGCCGCTCAGCACACGCCTCGGCAAGGGCGACCGTCCGAGCCTGCGACTCTCGCCGGGTCAGCTCGAGGCGCGCGATCGCGTGCTCGCCGGCATCGCCGATGGGACCTATGCGATGGAGGACGCCGCCTGCTTCTGCGGCGGCCGCGAGCTCGACCTCGAGATCGCCGAGCGCGATCGCTACGGCCTGCCCGTGCGCACGGTGCTCTGCCAGCACTGCGGCCTGCTGCGCACCACGCCGCGCATGACGGCGGAGGCGACGGCGAAGTTCTACGACCGCGACTACCGCGACCTCTACACCGGGCCCGGCAACGCCGAGTCGCTCTTCGCCGGTCAGGTCGCGCGCGGACGCGGGCTCGTGAAGCTGCTCGCGAAGCTCCTGCCCCAGCTCGATCGCGTCTACGAGGTCGGCTGCGGCGCGGGCGGACTGCTCTTGCCGTTCGCCGAGGCGGGCAAGCGCGTCGCGGGCGTCGATCTCGGCGGCGAGTACCTCGACGTCGGTCGGCGTCACGGCATGGAGCTCGTGCACGGCGATGCCTCGAAGCTGCTCTCGACCACCGGCGCGCCGGCGGATCTCGTGCTGCTCATGCACGTGCTCGAGCACTACCTCGATCTGCGCGCGGCGGTGCGCGAGACCTGCGAGCTCGTCGCGCCCGGTGGCTTCCTGCTCGTCGAGGTCCCCGGGCTCTCCACGATCGCCCACGGCTACGGCGGCGACATCCTGCGCTACCTGCAGAACGCCCACACGTTCCACTTCACGGGCGCCACGCTCGGCTTCGTGCTGAAGCGCTGTGGCCTCGAGGTGCTCGCGTGCACCGACGACGCGGTCGCGCTCTGTCGGCGACCCGAGCAGCTGCACGACGACGACGTTCCGGCAGCGCCGGGCGAGGCTGCGAAGAACCTCCGCCTGCTCGCCGAGCTCGAGCGCGCGTTCCTGCAGCGACGCGCGGCCTGAGGCAGCGCTATCCTCGAAGGGCGTGACCCCGCCCGGCTCCCATCCGTCCGCTGCGCTCGGCGGCACGGGTGCGGTGGCCGATCTCACCACCGCGCTCGACGTCCCGCCCGCCGAGCTCGATACCAGCGCTCGACTGCCGCGCGGCACGAACGTCGGCCGCTACGTCGTGATCGACTTCGTCGGCAGCGGCGGCATGGGCATGGTCTACAGCGCCTTCGATCCGGAGCTCGATCGCAAGGTGGCGATCAAGCTGCTGCGCCCCGACGCGCGCGGCGGCAGCACGGTACGCGCACGCGATCGACTGCTGCGCGAGGCGCAGTCGATGGCCCGGCTCTCGCACGCGAACGTGCTCCCGGTCTTCGACGTCGGCACGTTCGAGGACTCCGTGTTCGTCGCGCTCGAGTTCGTCGAGGGCAACACGCTGCGCGCGTGGCTGTTGCAGGAGCAGCCGGGCTGGGCGCGCATCGTCGAGGTGTTCTGCGCGGCCGCGCGCGGGCTCGCGGCCGCGCACGCCGAGGGCCTCGTGCACCGCGACTTCAAGCCCGAGAACGTGATGATCTCGCGGCGAGGCGCGGTGCGGGTGATGGACTTCGGGCTCGCCCGTCCGGCCCCGGACAGCGAGAGCTCCGCGCCCAGCGACTCCGACGCGCGCATGATCGCGACCACGAGCGGCGACCAGCTCACGCGCACGGGCTTCGTGATGGGCACGCCGGCCTACATGGCACCCGAGCAGCACGACACGATGGCGGTCGACCACCGTGCCGATCAGTTCGCGTTCTGCGTCGCGCTCTACGAGGCGCTCTACCGCGAGCGCCCGTTCGCGGGCCGCACGGCGCAGGAGATCGTCGCAGCCGTGGCCGCGCAGCAGCTGCGACCGCCGCCGGCGCAGAGTGACGTGCCCAACTGGCTGCGGCGCGTGGTGGTGCGCGGGCTCGCCTCGGCGCCGAGCGACCGCTGGCCCGACATGCATGCGCTACTCGCTGCGCTCGACCACGAGCGGCAGGGGCCCTGGCGCGTGCTCGGCATCGTGGGAGCGAGCGCCGCGATCGCGGTGTCGATCGGCTTCGCGTACGGACGCCAGCACGACGACGACCCGTGCGCGGGATTCGGCGACACCTACGACGGCTGGGACGACGAGCGCCGCGCGGCGGTGCGGCAGGCTTTCGCCGACTCGAAGCTCGGCTACGCCGACGACACCTGGCAGCGCATCCTCCCGCTCGTCGACGCCCACGCGAGCGCGTGGTCGGCCGCGCGGCTCGATGCGTGCGAGGCGACGCTGGTGCGCCACGAGCAATCGGACGCCGCGTTCGATGCCCAGCTCGACTGCCTCGCGCTGCGACGCGCGCAGCTCGACGGGCTGCTCGCCGTGCTCGAGAGCGCCGATGCGAGCGTGGTCGAGCACGCGGTGGGCAGCGTGGCCGCGCTCGACCCGATCGCGGGCTGCCTCGCGCCCGATCCGCTCGCCGAGCGCTTGCCCCCGGCGCCCGCGGAGCAGCACGAGCGCATCGCCCATGTCCGCCACGAGCTCGCGCGCGCGCAGGCCCAGCGCACGGCGGCGCGCTACGACGACGCGCTCGCGCTGGTGCGCGGCGTCGAGCCCGAGGCCGACGAGATCGCCTGGGTGCCGCTGCGTGCGGAGGTCGCCCTCTTGCACGGGCAGCTGCGCGCCGATCTCGGCGAGCTCGACGATGGCGCGCGCGAGGTCGAGCGCGCCGCCGATCTCGCCGAGGCGATCGGCATGGACGAGCTCGTCGCGCGCGCGTCCACGTCGCTCGTCTCGATCGTCGGTGTGCACGGCGCGAAGGCGGAGCTCGGCGAGCACTGGGCCAAGCTGGCCCGGTCCAAGCTGCAGCGCGTGGGCGGGTTGCCGCGTATCGAGGCCCAGCTCGCCATGGCCCGCGCCGGCATCGCGGACGCGGGAGGCGACTACGCGGCGGCGCGTCGCTTCACCGAGGAGGCGGTCTCGGCGTGGGCGCGCATCGATCCGGGCGGGCCCGAGCATGCGATCGCGCTCGGCAACCTGGGCCGCGTGGCGTATCGCGCGTCGGACCCCGGTGGCGCGCTCGCGGCGTTCCGGCGCGCGCACGAGGTCGCGGTGGAGAGCTACGGGCCGCGCCACCCCGAGGTGGCGAAGCTGCTCAGCAACATGGCGGCGTGCCATACCCGGCTCGGCGAGCTCGCCGACTCGCAGCGTCTGCTCGAGCAGTCGCTCGCGGTGTTCAGGGCGGTGCTGCCGGCCGATCATCCCGACATCGCGATCACGATGACGAACCTTGCGGCGCTCGAGTACCGCCAGAGCCACTACGATGCCGCGATCGCGATCTCCGACGAGGTGATCGCGATCCGCAAGCGCACGCTGGGCCCGCGCAGCATCAAGCTCACCGCGTCGCTCAACAACCGCGCGCTGTCGCTCATGTCGCTGAAGCGATACGACGAGGCGATCGCCAGCTATCGCGAAGCGGTCGAGATCTTCGACGAGCAGCACCCCGAGGGCCATCCGGAGGCAATGATGATGCTCACCGGCATCGGTGAGTCCGAGCTGCAGCGTGGTCGAGCCGCCGAGGCGATCGCACCGCTCGAACGCGCCGAGCAGATCGGTGGGACGGTCGAGGGCGCCGATCCCCATGCACTGGCCGAGACGCGATTCCTGCTCGCGCGCGCGCTCTGGGACGCCGGTGCGCTGGGCGAGCGACCGCGGGCACGCGCGCTCGCGGAGGCGAGCGTGGCGACCATGCGCGCGGCACCCGAGAGCGAGCGACGACACCTGGGCGAGGTCGAACGATGGTTGAGCGAGCACGCTGCTTCGAACTGAGCCTTCTCCTCTGGCTCGCGACCGGATGCGCCCGCGAGGGCACGCGCGCGGCCCAGGATCCCGATCCACCCCCGGTTTCGGCGACGCCCGCCTCCGCGCCGACGGCCGAGCCGCCGGTCACCTCCGCGGTCGCGGCGGAGCCCGAGCCGCCCGCCGAGCCCGAGCCGCCCACGAAGCCGGCCGCGATCGGCTGCTGGGAGCGCGAGTTCGGCAAGCCGCCGGCCGAGAACGCGCGCGGTCCGTCGCTGCCGGGCAAGCTCGACGGCTGCGAGGGCTGCGAGACGCTGCGCGTGGGTCCGAACGCGGCGGGCCTGCACGTCGAAGTGTTACGTCGCGTGCAGAAGGTGATCGAGACGTTACCCGCGCCCGCGGTCGACGAGCCGGTGATGTGGATCAACTCGGGCAAGCGCACGGGCGATCTCGACGACAGCATGCACAACCAGGGGCTCGCGATCGACGCGGTGATCTGCGGGCTCGACACGCGGGGCACCGGCGAGCAGCTGCGCAAGGCCGGGTTCACCTGCGTGATCGAGTACTACGACGGTGCCGGCCACCCCTGCCACTTCGCGCACGCGGATCTGCGCACGCACGAGGCCGCGGTGGGTGCATATGCCAAAGGTGGTCGAAAGGCTCGCACGTGCCCCAAGCGCGCGAAGAGCCGAACCATGGATTGCAGCGGAAGTAGCAAGCGCGACTGGACATACAGCGAGGGCTGAGCCGCGGGCCATGTTACCGTGCGGTGATGAAGCGCCTTTCGTTCGCATTCGTCGCCTGCTCGATCGCCTGCGCCGCACCCGAAGGAGAGATGACCGGCACCGAGACGGAGACCGAGACCGACTCGTCGTCGTCCGGTAGCGAGGGCGGCATGAGCTCCACGATGTCGGCGACGTCCTCGCCGACGACGAGCGCGACCTCGATGACGACGGAGACCGGCATGGCGACGACGAGCGCGACGAACGGCTCCGCCACGGTCGGCAGCGCGACGACGGATCCCGACTCGAGCGGCACCTCGGACTCCGCGACGGACCCGACGACCGACACGGGCGAGTGCCCCCCGGGCGACGAAGGGTGCCCGTGCGACATCGGCTCGACGTGCAGTGGAGATCTGTTCTGCGTGGACGGCGTCTGTCAGGCGGAAGCGCCGTGCGACGAACCGGAAGGCGAACCGAACGACGACGAAGCGAGCGCGGTGGCGCTCGACGAGGTGACGTGCAACGTACCCGGCAGCGAGTCGATGTCCGCGAGCCTGAGTGGCGCGGAGAGCGATTGGTTCACTTTCCACTCCGACGAGACCGCTGGATGCTTCTCGGAACCGCACGTGACGGTGACCGCGGACAGCGACGTCGCGGTCTGCATCTTCGCAGCATGCGACGCTGGCACGACCGAGACCAACTGCAGCATGGGTGCCGACGAATCCGAGTCCCCCGACGGTGCAGAAGGGTGCTGCAACCAGAACCAGGTCGGTGTCGGGGTGGGTTGCCCGGGCTTCCCCGCATCCGGCGACGCCACGATCTGGGTGCGAGTGACGTCTGTCGAGGACGCTTGCCTGCCGTACGAACTCGAGTGGGACTACTGACGGAATTCGTGGGAGGGTCTGCAACGGGCGGCCGCGGTGGCCGACTTGGATCTGCATGGACAAAGCTCTCACTCGGCTCCTCCTCGTCAGCCACTGCGTAGCCGGTTGCTACTCGCCCCACGCTGCCAGCGCCCCGGCCGAGGAGGGGCAGAGCAGCTCGAGCAACGAATCGGTCGGGTCGAGCGCAACGTCTTCGGGAACGACGGGCGTGACCACCGGGGACGAGGACTCGGAAGTCGAAGAGAGCTCGTGGGTGAGCACGAGCGCAGCCTCCGATAGCTCGGGTGGGGAGACAGACGGTCCGACGCCCCTCTGCGGGAACGGCGACATCGATCCCGGCGAGGACTGTGACGACGCGAACTCCGTCAACGGTGACGGGTGCAACAACGACTGTGGCGAATCGGGCGCTGTGTTGCAGACGATCGACTTCGCCGAAGGCTCCGACCTACCCGAGATGCTGATGGGTTCGGCCCTCGACTACTATCACGTCGCCGCCACACCAGGCGGCGACGTGGCCGTCGCTGCGCGCATCACGTCGGGCGGCAGGGATGCCGTGCTAGTGCGGGTGTTCGAGTCGGACTTCGGACAAGTCTGGAGCGATGTTATCGAGTCGGCCCAAGAGGACCACGACTTCTACAACAGCGAGGTCGACGCCACGGACGGGTTCGTCGTGACCTGCGGCTATCACGGCATCGACGAAGTAACAGGCTTCATCCGGCTGTATGCCGACGGCGAACTCGCGTGGACGCGCGACTGGGGCGACGCCGGCACTGGCTTCTACGACTGCTTGTTGCTGCCCGACGGGGACGTGATGGCGATCTCCGTCGGAGGAGCTGGAACAGATCTCTTGCGATTCAGCAGCGACGACGGCACGCCACTCACCGCGGAGAACATGGAGGATGCGCAAGCGTTGGGGTTGGCGCTGCGCGAAGACGGCTTGTTGACCATCGCGCAGGGCGAGCCGACCGCGGTCGTTCGCGTCACGCAGAACGCCGTCCTGGTCAGCTCACAGCCTCTCGAGGAGTTTCTCCCCTACCGCAACGCCGCCGGGCCCGGCTCGACGGATTTCCTCACGGGGACTCTGGACTTCGAACAAACCGAAGTCCGCCGGTACGACGACGAAGACCTCGTCTGGAGTCATTCGGCGGCGGCGATCGCCAGGTTCACCATCGCCGTGGATTCGGTCGGTGCTGTCATCTTCGCTGGTCTGAAGGACGACGACATGTGGATCCGCAAGCTCTCACCGGAAGGCGACGAGATGTGGACCCGGACCCACGCAGGCAGCGGAGGCGGCCAGGACATGGCGCATTCCGTCGCGGTAGCCAACGACGACAGCATTCTCGTTGCCGGTACGGAGGTGACCGCGACGGGCCGGCATGGGTGGCTGAGCCGCTACTCGCCGTGACTGATCACGCCGCCGCCTGAGCGGGCGCGTGGAGGATCTCCGCGAGCTGCTTGTAGGCCCGGTGCGCGCGCACGCGCACCGCTCCCTGCCGCACGTGCAGGCGATCCGCGACCTCGGCCATGCTCAGGCCTTCGAGCTTGTGCAGGCGCACCACGTCGCGCTGGCCCGCGGGCAGCTGATCGATCGCGTCCTGCACGATCTTCGCGACCTCGTCGTCGCGCTCGAGCTCGAGATGCACTTCCTCCGGGGTCTCGTCGGCATCGGGCAGACCGATCGCCGCCACATCACCCCGCGCCGCCATCGTCGCGTGGCGACGCTCGCGGCGGTAGTGCTCGCGCAGGTGATCGAGCGCCACGTTGCGCGCGATCGACAGATACCAACCCTCGACCGCCCTGTCCGCCGCCTGCGGCAGCGACTCGAAGCGCTCGCGGGCCACGTGCGCACGCAAGAAGGTGAGCTGCAGCAGATCCTCGACGAGCGCCGGGTCTCGCACGAGTCGACCGAGCCGCGCCCGGATCCTCGGCGCGAGCGCGGCATGCAGCGACGCGAACGCGGCGTCGTCCCCCGCGACGTAGCGGGCCATCGCCGCATGGAGCCGACCGACCGAAGGCGCGACCGCAGAGCTGGCAAGGCGGGTGGTGATGGGCGTGGGCATGGGCATCTCGCTTCGTTCTGGGGTTGTAGTTGACTGGTCGGTAAAGCTGACAGGCAAAAAAAGGCCTGGGATCACGCGGGCATGGCCGCCGCAGATCCTGCGGGGGCCACCTCGGTGCGTGCGGCGGGCAAGAGCCCACCCACCGCGACGTCGGCGAGTCGCGCGAACACGTGCGGGTCGTTCGCGGTCTTCGTCAGCACCATCGCGCCCTGCACCATCGCGACCATCGCTTCGGCGGCCGCACGCGGATCGACGACGGCGAGCTCGCCGCGATCGATGCCGCGCTGGATGATGCCGGCGAACGAGTCGCGCAGCCTGCCGAAGATGAGCTCGATCTTGTGGCGGATCGGCTCCTCGCGATCGGCCATCTCGAGCGCGAGGTTGCCGATCGGACAGCCATGCGCACGCCCGCCGCACTCTTGTCCGCGCGCGACGTTGTCGGACAGCGCGAGGAACATCTGGCGCAGCTGCTCGCGTGCGGTGCGACCGGGCTCGTTGCCTGCGCGCATCACCGTCTCGTAGAAGCAGCCGTAGTGATCGAGTGCCTCGAGCACGAGCTCGAGCTTGCTGGGGAAGAAGTGATAGAAGCTGCCCTTCTTCAGGCCCGCTGCATCGCAGATGTCGGCGACCGACACCGCGGTGTAGCCACGCTCGTGGAACAGCCGCACGGCCGTGCCGACGAGGCGCTCGCGCGCATCGCTACAACGACCCATGGTGTTCTCCCCGGCGCATCGTTCTTGACCGACTGGTCAACTATAGCCCTCGACCGTGGGCCGTCAAGGGACGAAAAACGCGAAGGATTACGAGGGCCGCTTCGCCCGGCGACCCGGCCGCCCCGGTCGCACGGCGGGATTCGGCGGCAGGCCGGTGTGCTGCGTGAGGGCCGTGCCGGGCCCCGGCGCCTTGCGCCGCCGACCCTCGGGCGCGTCGCCGGTGCCGGCCGGCTGCCACGTCGGCACGAGCTGGTGCTTGCCGTTGCCGATGAGATCGTCGCGACCCATGCGGTGCAACGCGGCGCGCAGCATCGGCCAGTTGTTGGGATCGTGGTAGCGCAGGAACGCCTTGTGCAGCCGGCGGATCTTCATCGCCTTCGGCACCACGACGTCACCACCTTCGCGACGGACGCCGCGCAGCGGGTTCTTGCCGCTGTGGTACATCGCGGTCGCGCTCGCCATCGGTGACGGCAGGAACGCCTGCACCTGATCGGGGCGGAAGCCGTTCTTCTTGAGCCACAGCGCGAGCTCGAGCATGTCCTCGTCGCGCGTGCCGGGATGCGCCGCGATGAAGTACGGGATGAGGTACTGCTGCTTGCCCGCGGCCTTCGAGTAGCGCTCGAACAGCTCCTTGAAGCGATCGTAGGCGCCGACGCCCGGCTTCATCATCGCGGCCAGCGGCCCTTCGGCGATGTGCTCGGGCGCGATCTTGAGGTAGCCGCCGGTGTGGTGCGAGGCCAGCTCGCGCACGTACTCGGGCGAGCGCACCGCGAGGTCGTAGCGCACGCCCGACGCGACCAGCACCTTCTTGATGCCCGGCAGCGCCCGCGCCTTGCGGTAGAGCTCGATGAGCGGACGGTGATCGGTGCCGAGGTTCGTGCAGACGTCGGGGTACACGCACGACGGCCGGCGACACGCGGCCTCGATCGTGCGGCTCTTGCACGCGAGCCGGTACATGTTCGCAGTGGGCCCACCGAGATCGGAGATGACGCCGGTGAAGCCGGGCACCTCGTCGCGGATGCGCTCGATCTCGCGGAGGATCGAGCCCTCGGTCCGGTTCTGGATCACGCGGCCTTCGTGCTCGGTGATCGAGCAGAACGAGCACCCGCCGAAGCACCCGCGCTGGATCGTGACCGAGAAGCGGATCATCTCGTACGCGGGGATCTTCGCGTCGCCGTAGCTCGGGTGCGGCAGCCGGCTGTAGGGCAGCTCGTAGATGCGGTCCATCTCGGAGGAGCCGAGCGGGATCGGCGGCGGATTGATCCACACGTCGCGATCGCCGTGCGCCTGCACGAGCGCACGCGCGTTGCCGGGGTTGGCCTCGAGGTGCAGCAGGCGCGACGCGTGCGCGTAGAGCACGGGGTCACCGACGACCTGCTCGAACGACGGCAGGCGGATCGCGGTGCGGCTGCGATCGTGACGTAGCGCGACGACCTCGGTGCGCCGCCGCAGCGGAACGAGCTCGCCGCTCGCCGCGGGCGGCTTCTCCTCCACCGCATACGGGTCGAGCTTCGGCGTGATCGGACCGGGCGTGTCGATGCTGCGCGAGTCGAGCTCGGCCCAGCCCTCGGGCAGGCCCTGGCGGATGAACGCGGTGCCGCGCAGGTCGGTGACCTCGGCGATCGGCGTGCCGGCGGCGAGCCGGTGCGCGAGCTCGACGATCGCCCGCTCGGCGTTGCCGTAGAGCAGCAGGTCGGCCTTGCTGTCGACGAGCAACGAGCGGCGCACGACGTCCTGCCAGTAGTCGTAGTGCGCGATGCGACGCAGGCTGGCTTCGATGCCACCGACGACGATCGGCACGTCGCCGAACGCCTCGCGACAGCGCTGCGCGTAGACGATGACGGAGCGATCGGGGCGACGGCCCGCGATGCCGCCGGGCGTGTAGGCGTCGTCGCTGCGGATCTTCCGGTCGCTCGTGTACCGGTTGACCATCGAGTCCATGTTGCCGCCGGTCACCCCGAAGAACAGGTTCGGGCGGCCGAGCGCGCGGAAGGGCTCGACGTCGTGCCAGTCGGGCTGCGCGAGGATGCCGACGCGGAACCCGTGCGCCTCGAGCAGGCGCCCGACGAGCGCCATGCCGAAGCTGGGATGATCGACGTAGGCGTCGCCCGTGACGATGATGACGTCGCAGCTGTCCCAGCCGAGCTCGTCCATCTCGGCGCGCGTCGTGGGCAGCACGCGCGCGATCCCGAAGCGATGCGCCCAGTAGGGACGATGCTCGAACAGGTCGCGTGCAGGCTCCATGAGCGCGCCTCGGGAATACACGACTATCGCCAGCTACGCACGCGTCGGGAATGGTGTGCGCAATGTGCTAGTCGTCACGCCATGGATCCCGACGTCTCCAACGTGCTCGCGTGGCTGCCACTGGTGTTCCTCGGGGTGGCGACGCTGTGGTTGCTCAAGTCCAGCCTGTTCGTCGTCCACCAGCAGTCGGTCTCGGTGGTCGAGCGCTTCGGCCGCTTCGCGCGCATCGCCAGGCCCGGGCTCAACCTCAAGATCCCGATGGTCGAGCGGGTCGCCGGCCGCGCCAACCTCCGCGTGCAGCAGCTCGACGTCTCGGTCGAGACCAAGACGCTCGACAACGTGTTCGTGCGCGTCGTCGTGTCCGTGCAGTTCTACGTGATCCCCGACGCGGTGTTCAACGCGTTCTACCGGCTCTCGGATGCCGCCACGCAGATCCGCAGCTTCGTGTTCGACGTCGTGCGTGCGCGCGTGCCCAACATCGCGATCGACGACGTCTTCCAGCGCAAGGACGACATCGCCGAGGCGGTGAAGGCCGAGCTCTCGGAGGTCATGGGCGGCTTCGGCTACGGCATCGTGAAGACGCTGGTGACCGACATCGATCCCGACGCGCACGTGAAGGCGGCGATGAACGAGATCAACGCGGCGCAGCGGATGCGCGTCGCGGCGCAGGAGCGCGGTGAGGCGGAGAAGATCCTGCGGGTGAAGGCCGCCGAGGCCGACGCGCAGGCGAAGGCGCTCGCGGGCAAGGGCATCGCGGAGCAGCGCCGCGCGATCGTCGAGGGCCTGCGCGAGTCGGTCGACGAGTTCCAGCGCACCGTGCCGGGCACCTCGGCGCAGGACGTCATGAACCTCGTGCTCATGACCCAGTACTTCGACACGCTGAAGGAGATCGGCGCGACCTCGCAGACCAACACGATCCTGATGCCGCACTCGCCGGGTGCGCTCGGCGATCTGTCGGCGCAGCTGCGTGATGCGATGATCACCTCGGCGCAGGTCCGCGCCCCCGCGCCGCACGTGCGGTGAGGCCTCCGCCGCGGTGCGCTCACAGCCCTTGGGCGGAGCGCACCGCGTCGACCACCTTCCGGCGCGAGCAGAGCTCAGTTCACGTGCGGCAGGTGCGAGTACTTCTCGGCGTACTCGAACATCTGGGCCATGAAGTCGGCCGGGTACTCGATCTTCACGTCGATGATCTCCTCGCCCTTCATCGCAGGCACCAGCCGCGGCTGGATGAAGCCGGCATACGGGGCGATGCCGAGCGCCTCGTAGCGCTTCTTGACCTGCTCGTGCAGCGCTTTGTCGAGCTTCACGCCGTAGGTCTCCACCAGCTTCTTCCCGGCCTTGTAGTCACCCTTGCTCTTGATGCGCTGGACCTCGGCGAGCAGCTTGCCGAACAGCGCGCGCAGCTTGTCGTAGTCGCGCACCACGAAGTAGGTCTTGCCGTCCTTCTCGACGCGCTCGATCACCTTGTCGGCCTTGCCCTGCTCGTACACCCACGCCGCGATCATCTGCCGGTTGCGCATGTGCGACTCCTCGAGATTCTCGCCGAGCTCGATGCGCGACATCTGCACGAGCAGCCCGTTGCGGATGTAGGCGTCGTAGGCCGACTTGCCGGTCTCGAGATCCTTCATCACGCCGATCTCGACCAGCTTCGGGTCGAGCATGTAGTAGAGCGCCACCAGGTCGGCACGCGCCTCCTCGAGCGTGTTGCCGTAGTTCTTCAGCGTGTCGTTGGGCTGGCCCACACCCGGCTCGAGCTGGCCCGACGCGTGCCCGATCACCTCGTGCATGTCGGTGTGCAGCGAGTCCGCGGTGTCGCTCCACTTGCGCGCGCGCTCGACCTCCTCGGGCGATGCGGCGAACTCCTCGAGCACGCCGCTGGTCTTCTTGGCCAGCTCGTACGAGTGCACGATGTTGCCCAGGTTCACCGACTTGCTGCCGTGGGTGTTGCGCACCCAGTTCGCGTTCGGGAGGTTGATGCCGATCGGCGTCGACGGAGCCGAGTCACCGGCCTCGACCACCACCGTGATCACCTTCGCCGAGATGCCGACCACCTTGGCCTTCTTGTGCGCCTTGTCGATCGGCGAGTTGTCCTCGAACCACTGCGCCTGCGCGCCGATCGCCGCGATGCGCTTGCTGGCCTCGAGGTCCTTGATCGAGACGATCGCCTCCCACGTGCCCTTGTAGCCCAGCGGATCGCCGTAGACCTCGATGAACCCGTTCACCACGTCGACGCGCGACTCGGTGTCGGCCACCCAAGCGATCGAGTAGTCGTCGAAGGTCTTCAGGTCGCCGGTCTCGTAGTAGGCCACGAGCTGGTCCAGCGCGGCCTTCTGCTTCTCGTTCTCGGCCACCCCGCTCGCGAGCTTCAGCCACTTCACCATCTCCTTGATGGCGGGGTCGTACATGCCGCCGACCTTCCACGTGCGCTCGACCAGCTTGCCCTTCTCCTTCACCAGCTTCGAGTTGAGCCCGAACGAGACCGGCTCCGGGTTCTTCTTGTCGGCCTTGCCCTTGTAGAAGCGCTCGACCTCCTTCTGCGAGACACCCTCGTAGAAGTTCGTCGCCGAGGCCTTGATGAGGTCGTGCTTGGGATCGAGATCGACGCGCTTCGCATCGACCTTGGGATCGAACAGCACCGGGGTGAGCTTCGCGACCAGCTGCTCGGGCGTCTCGCCGTCGAGGAGCGGCAGCTTGTCGGGCTCGACCGCGAGCACCCACGCCGAGAACTCCTCCTTGGAGAACTCCGGCAGCATCTTCTTCATCGAGTAGTGGTGGTGGATGCCGTTGCTGAACCACACGCGCTTCGTGTAGTCGACGAGGCGCACGACCGAGAGGTTGCTGCGATCGTCGCCGTGCGCCTTCACCAGCGCCTCGAGCGTGCGGCGGATGACGAGGTTGTGGCGGTAGTGCTGATCCCAGACGATGTCGCGACCCGAGAGCGCCGCCTGGTAGAGGTAGTAGACGAGCTTCTTCTGTTGGAGCGGCAGCTCGGTGAACCCGGGCACCTGGTAGCGCAGCACCCGGACGTCGCCGAACTGCTCGGTCTGCACCTGGAACGTCGCCGCGTCCGTGGGCGGCTCTTCCTTCGGCGCGCCCTCGTGCACGACGTTGGGGGTGATCGTCTCTTCTTCGGCGGGCTTCCGGCAGGCGAGGGCGAGCAGCGATGCGGAGCACGCGAGCAGTCGGAGGGAGCGGAGCATGGGCGAAGGGAAGCCGCCGGAGCCGGTGCTTGGCAAGGCTCGGGGCCCCATGACGGCGGCCGCGCACGTGTGATCGCGCATGGAGGGCGCGACGGGCGGCCTCGGTCGCCCGCCGATCACGGAACCGGGTGGCCCGCGCCATGGCAGCTCCATGGGACCGTCCCGCGGGGCGCGGTCTCTCGGGGTGCTGGCCAGGTGCACAGCCCCGAGCGGTTCGAACCGGGACGGTTCGGCCGTCCCCTTGGCCCCGCGACGCTAGCCCTCCTAAGCTTCATCTCTCCGTCCCATCGCACCGCGCATGAACCCGCCCACCCACTTGGTGTCGGCCCCCCGGTCCGACGACGACCAGCCCCACTCGGACGCCATCGCGCAGGTGATGCGGGTGCTGGCGATCCTCCGCCGGCGCTGGCTCGTCGTGGTGGTCACCATCGTGCTCGCGGTCGCGTCGGCCGCGCTCGCGCTCACGCTCTTGCGTCCGCGCTGGCGTGCGAGCGCGACGGTCGTCCTGCACATGACCGGGCCGCAGGTGCTCGACAAGGTGAAGGGCGTCGTCGAGGACGGCGACTCGCGCGTGCTCGGCTACAAGGAGTACTACCAGACGCAGCGCACGATCATGCACAGCCGTGCGGTCGCCGAGCTGGCGCTCGCGAAGCTGGGGCTGGCCAGCGATCCGGTGTTCCTCGGCATCGACGGGCTCGAGTCCGAGGCCGAGCGCGTCGCCGTCGCGGCCACGATCGATCCGGTCGAGCGGCTGCGCGATCTGGTCAGCATCGAGGAGATCCGCAACTCGCGGGTCATCTCGATCTCCGCCGAGTACCCCGACCCCGAGGTCGCCAGCGAGATCGCGAACAAGGTCGCCGACGCCTACCTCGAGTACGTGCGGTCGAGCCGCAGCGACGTGGGCGCCGGTGCGGAGCTCGACATCGCCAAGGAGCTGCTCGAGTCCGAGTCGGAGATGAAGGCGGCCGAGGCGAAGCTGCAGGAGTTCAAGGACACCCACCACATCGCCGCGGCCACGCTCGCCGACCGCCAGGACGTCATCAACCAGGACGTGATGATCTGGTCGTCGCGCGCGAAGGAGGCCGAGGCCGACCGAATCGCGAACGAGAAGGTGCTCGAGCAGGCCAAGCGCCTGCACGAGGCCGGCAACCTCGCGGCCGCGTCGTTGCTGCCCCACGACAAGCGCGCGCTGTTCGAGTCGATGCGCCAGCAACAGCTCGAGGCCGAGGCCGAGTTCGCCGAGATCGACGAGGAGTTCGGCCCCAAGCACGCCGAGCACATCGCCGCGCGTCGCAAGGTCGACATGGCGACCAAGAAGATCCAGCGCGAGGCCGACGAGCTCATCGAGTCGCTCGAGGCCGAGGTCGCGGCCGCGCGCAACACCGAGCACGATCTCAAGCGCAAGCTCGGCGGCGAGAACTCGCGGGCGGTGAAGCTCGGCGGGCTCGAGCGCGAGTACAAGGAGCTCGATCGCGCCGCCAAGACGGCCGAGGAGAACTACCTGCTCATCGCGCGTCGCGACACGGAGATCGCGGTGACCAACCGCGTCGAGGCCGAGGGCATCGAGATCCTCGACAAGGCCACCGTACCGTCGGTGCCGGTGTTCCCGCGCAAGGCGCTGATGTTCGCCATCGCGCTCGTCACCGGGCTCTCGCTCGGCTCGCTGCTCGCGGTCGCCGTCGACTTCCGCGACCATCGCATCAGGGGTCTGCTCGACCTCGAGCGCGCGCTCGCGGGCTTCGGCGTGCCGGTGCTCGGCCAGCTCCCGCTGCTCGCCCCCGACACGCGGCTCGGCGTCGCGAATGCCCGCGCGCAGCGACGGCAGCGCGATCTCTACGCGCACATCTATCCGCAGTCGCTCATGGCCGAGCGCTGCCGCGGCATCCGTACCTCGCTGGCCTTCGCGCAGGGCACCGACGCGCTGCGCACGATCATGGTGACGTCGCCGAGTTCGTCCGAGGGCAAGAGCTCCACCGCGATGAACCTCGCGCTGTCGTTCTGCCAGGCCAGCAAGAAGGTCGTGCTCATCGACGCCGACATGCGGCGCCCGCGGATCCACCAGGTGTTCCCGTCGGCCCGCGAGAAGGAGGGCGCCGGGCTCGCCGCGCTGCTCTCCGGCGAGGCCACGATCGACCAGGTGATCCTCGATGCGCCGGAGGACGCGCCGACGAACCTCAAGATCGTGCCGTGCGGCTCGCTGCCGGCCAACCCGGCCGAGCTGCTCGACACCCCGGCGTTCCGCCGCGCGCTCTCCGATCTGCGCGAGCGCTTCGACGTCGTCATCGTCGACACCCCGCCGGTCCTGCCGGTCACCGATCCGGTGATCATCGCCCGCGAGGTCGACGGCGTCATGCTGGTGACGCGCTGCGAGTCCACGACCCGCGGCGAGCTGCAGCGGGCGCTGTCCCAGCTCGCCAAGGGCGACACGAACATGCTCGGTGTGGTGCTGAACGAGGTCGACGCGCGTCAGGAACGCTACGACTACAACTCGGCGTATTACACGTACCGGGCCAACGAGACCGAGAGCGAGCTGGCGTAGAATCAGGACACCGCAGCCGGCGGTAGGCCGCGATGGACGAGCTCGAATCGGCGCAGCACCTGGACGACGAGCCCGTCGTCGAGCCCGCGGACCCGCGTGCGCCGCGGCGACGCGCGCCGGGCGTGCCGTGGTCGCGCGTGCTGCTCGGTGCCGCTATCGCGATGCCGGCGCTCGCGTTCGGCGGCGTGCATGCGACGACGGTCGTCGCGTTCGTGGTGCTCGTCGCCGCGTTGTGGCTGCGGCTCTGCACCCGCGCGCGCGCGGCGTTCCAGGTGCCCGTGTGGTCGGCGGTGGGGCTGCTCGCCGTCTCGATCACGCTGCTGCAGTGGCTGCCGCTCGCCGGCCTGCGCGAGGCGTTCGCCCACGGGCTCGATGCGACGATCCACCTCGCGCTCGAGGGCACGGAGGTCGTGCCGCGCGCGGGACTGAGTCCCGTGCCGGCCGACACCGGGCTCGAGGTCGCGCGCCTGTTCGGGCTCGTGGTCCTGTTCGCCGCTGCCGCGCAACTCTCGTGGCGCGTCTCGGCGGCGGTCGTCGCCGCGCTCGGCACCACCGTCGCGCTCGTCGGCTTCGCGCACGAGGCCGCGGGCTTCCAGGCGATCTACGGCGTCTACGCGGCGCGCGACGTCGACCTCGCGGGCGTCTCGGCGCTGCTCGGCACGTTCGTCAACGCGAACCACCAGTCGGGGCTGCTGCTGCTGGGGATCTTCAGCGGCATCGCGCTCGCGGCCGATCAGCACGCACACGGCCTCGTCACCGCGGATCCCGGCCGTGTCGATCGCTACGGTGATCGTTTCCTCGCCGCGATGGCGGGGGTCACGATCCAGATCCCCGCGCTCGTGCTGTCGCTGTCGCGCGGGGCGATCCTCGCGTTCCTCGTCGTGGGGCCCGTGGTCGCGTGGCTCGCGATGCGCCGGCAGAGCTCTGGCCGTCGCGCTCGCCGTCGCCGCGCCGAGCGGCTCTCGCCCGCGCGCCTGATGGTGCTGGGCGGCGCCGTCTGTCTGTTCCTGCTCGTCGCGCAGCACGGGGCGTGGCGCGAGCTCGCCACGCTCTCGTCGATGACCGAGTCGATGGCCGAGACCGATCACAAGCTGCACCACGCGCGGCAGGCGTTCGAGCTGCTCGCGCTCGATCCGACCTTCGGCATCGGGCGCGGCGCGTTCGTCGATCTCTTCCCGTCGGTCCGCGAGCCCAGCCACGTGCTCGCCACCCACCTCGAGTGCGCGCCCGCGGCGATGATCGTCGAGTGGGGACCTTGGTTCGGCGGTGCGATCCTGCTCGGGCTCACGGCGTGGTGGATCTCCGCGATGATCCACGGCGGTACGGGCTCCGATCGCAACGCCCGCCGCATCGTGCTGCTGGGGCTGCTCGCGCTCGCGATGCAGAACTCCGTCGACTTCGCGTTCGAGTTCCTCGGCGTCACCGCGCCGGCGGTCGCGCTCGCCGGTGCGCTCTCGCCCGGGCCGCGCTTCGGGCTGCGTCCGCGTCGTGGTGGCGTGCTCGTCGGCGTCGCGCTCCTGGCCGCGATCGTCATCGGCGGGGTCAGCCGCGGCGGCACCCAGCTCGCGCGCGAAGCGGTGAACACCGAGGTGATGGCCGGCAGAGCCGACCCGGCCGCGGTGCTGCGCATGCGGCCGCTCGACGGTCGCCTGCACGGGCTGCTCGCGCGACGCCACGCACAGGCGGGGGAGTGGCCGCAGGCGCTCGCGCGCGCCGACGCGGCCACCCGGCTGCGGCCCGGCAACGTCGATGCGTGGCTGCTCCGCGGCACCGCGCTGCGCGAGCTCGGCCAGCTCGAGGAGGGCGACGCCGCGATCGCACGCGCGCTCGAGCTCGTGCACGAGCGCCCCAACGAAGCACTGCTCGCGTGGCTGCTGTGGAGCTATCCCGAGCCCGACGCGCTCGCGCGCCTCACCCCCGACGACGCCTCGGCGTGGGAGCTGCTGCTCGAGGCGCTCGCGCCGGTGGCTCCGCTGCACGCCGACGCCGTGGCCGCGGCGCGGATGCAGGCGCATCCCGAGGACCCGCGCGTGCTCGCGTGGCGGCATGCGCTGGCCCAGAACGCGGGCAACGCCGCGCTCGCGCTGCACCACGCGCGGCTGTGGCGACAGCTCGCGCCGAAGGACGTCTCCAGCAACCTCGCGGTCGCACGTTCGTATCGCGCGTTCACGCCGCCGCGGCTCGCCGAAGCCCGCGATGCGCTCGAGCTCGCGCTGGCCGACGGACGCTTCGCGGATCTCGCGGAGCGTGCGCTGCTCGAGCAGGAGCTGGTCGCGGCGCTGCTCGACATCGGCGACGCGGGCTCGATCGCACGCGCGCGCAAGCTGATGCCCGAGCTGATGTCGCGCCCCGCGTCGCGTGACGTACGGCGCACGATCGACGAGCTCGCGGTCCGGCTCGAGCGGCTCCGGAAGTGACGCCGCCGCCGCTCAGGGCAGGCAGTTCGACGCGTCGAGCTCGTGGTCGATGAGCATCTCGATCTCGGACTGGTTCTCCTCGGCGTAGAGCAGCTCCTCGATCTCTGCGTCGTAGATCCCGAGGTGCGGGTGCAGGTCGGCCGCGTAGATGAGGTGGAAGTGCGTGCGCAGCCACTGCGTCTGGATCAGCTCGACGTAGTCGGGGTCGTTCTTGATCGCGTCGTAGACGTCGGGATACTGCGTGCGCGCGAGCTTGAGGTAGAGCTCGAGGTAGTAGAGGAAGGCCACCGCGCCGTCGCGTCCCGAGATGCCGTAGGGGATGTGCTCGCCGACCACGCCGATCGCGGCCATGCCGTTGATGTAGCAGTTGCCCTCGTCGAGCAGCTCGTAGAAGCCGTAGGTGCCCTGCTCGCCGCTCAGGTAGAGGTCCGTGTAGAGATCCGTCGCCGAGCCCTCGACCATCCCGTAGATCTCGCCGCGATCGAAGCCGTGCAGCTTGTCCGGGTAGTACTTGAGATCGCCGCGCAGGAAGTACGAGAACGTGTCGACCCCCGCGTGGCCGTAGTCCCAGCCGTGCGTGCCCTCGTGCGCCTCGGTCATGAGCCCGTCCATCAGCCCGGCGAAGCTCGAGGTGTCGGTGAAGCTGCCGAAGTACGGATCGCCGGCCTTGTCCATCAGCAGATCCCGGCCGGCGGGCCAGCGACGCGCGAGCACCTCGAACATCGTCTCGGCCCACTGGTCGGGCGAGTACCCGCTCACCAGATCGTCGATGTCCGCGTCGGGATCGAGCGGCTCGCAGTAGCAGTTCTCCGGGCAATCGGCCCCGCCCGTCACATTGGTGTCGTCACCGTCGCTGCCGTCGTCGCTGGCCGATGCGTCGGCGTGGCCGGTGACCTCGGCGTGTCCGCTGACCTCGCCCGACGAGTCCTCGCCGTAGTCGTCGTCCGCGTTCGACAGGCTCCCGATGCCGCTCTCCTCGTCGAGGTCGATGGTGGTCCCGCCCTCCTCGACCGCGCCGTCGCCCTGCGACATGCCGACCCACGCACCGTCCCCGTCGCGGCCACCGCCGCACGCGAGCGCCAGCGCGATCACCCCGAGCCACGCCGATCGAGCAGTCATCGCGCGCGCGACGAGCACGGCGCGTGCCAACGCCGGGCCGCATGAAACCCGGGCCCACGCACCGACGCGCTGGGCAAGCCGCGCAACGCGGGCTGGGCAATCTGCGCGCGCGTGCTGCTACGCTTCGCGGCGATGCCGATCGTCGGTGATCCCGAGCAACGTGCGAAGGCAGCGGCGCAGGCACGGCTCGCGTTCTGGCGGACGCTCGGCGACGCGAGCGACGACGTGCTCGCGCCGCTCCTCGGCCCCGCGCTGCTCGGTGGCGCGCGCTGGCCCACGCGTCCGGCCTGGCGCACGATCACCCGCGAGGGCCGCACGGCGATCGCCTCCGATGCGCTCTCGGATCCGTGGGACGACGAGTACGGCATCGGGTTCGGGCTCGAGCTGTGGATCGAGAGCGACGGGCCCGTACCGGTGCCGATCGGCAGCTGGCTGCTCGCGGCGGTGCAGGAGGTCAGCTACACGTGCGCCGGCCACGGCGGCGTACGCAAGCTGATCGACGAGCTCGGGGTGATCTCGGTCGAGGTGGCCGGCCGCGCGTTCCCAGCGGAGCTGCACAACCAGCACGGCCGCGTCGGCGTGCTGATGAACGTGCCGACCGACGACGTGCCGAGCTGGATCACGCTGCCCGAGGGCCGCGCGCGGCTCGTGCCGCTCACCGTGCTGACGAAGCGGGAGCTCGACTTCGTGGTCGAGCGCGGCGAGGCTGGTCGCATCGAGCTCGCGCGCGCGCTCGCGGCCTCGCCGACCGGCTTCCGCTCGAAGCTCGATCGCGACAGCGTGGTCGGCTGAGTGCCGAGCGCTTCAGCGGCGCCGCGCGTATCGCTCGCGCGAACGCGGTCGGAGCAGCATCAGCGACGCGAGCACGAGCCACGCCTGATTGCGGCGCGGCTGCGTCGTGCAGGCACAGCCGTCACCCCCGTCGTCGCTCTGCGGCGCCTCGCCGGTCTCGGTGGCGAAGCCGGTGTCGTCGGCGAGCGTCGTGCTGCCGTCGCCGACCGGTGGACCGGTGTCGTCGTCCGCGGAACCGCCTCCGGACCCGGACGTGCCGCCGCTCGAGCTGGACTCGTCGGCACCCGACGACGAGCTCTCGCCGCCCTCCTCGAAGTACTCGTACGGGCCGATGTCGATGCCGGCACCCTGCGGCCGCGCGACCCCGTCGTAGTCGTACATCGGTGCGCCTTCGACGATGCCCGCATCGATCGCAGGACTGTCCGGCAGTAGGTGGTAGTCGCCGGTGCCGTCCGGCTGCCAGTCGACGAAGCCCGGCTCGCCGACGACCGTGCCGGCGTCGACGAGCCCGTTTTGCAGCGAGAAGTCGCCGCTGCCGTTCTCGTACACGAGGTTGTTGAGGTAGCGGTTGTTCGTGCCCGTCTCTCCGTACTCGAGGATGCCGAGCGCGTTGTGGACGACGATGTTGTTCGCGACGAGGAAATTGTCCGCGATCACTCCGCCGGGCGAGTCGCCCGCGCCGACGATGATGCCGCCGCGACCGCTCCCGAACACGAGGTTGTTCGTGATGACGAGATCCTGCGGCGCATGCCAGGTGTGGATGCCGAAGCCGGAGATGTTCCACACCTGGTTGTTCGCGATCGTGCCCCCGCGAATCGAGTGATAGAGCCCCTGGACACGGTTGCAGGGCATCCCGTTCTCGTCGTCCGCCCATACGTCGTGCACGACGTTGCCGATCATGTCGACGTCGGTCGCATCGTAGTTGCCGGCATCGATCGCCGCGCCACCGTTGCCGTCGCACGCGGGATTCAGATGGTGCACCCAGTTGCCCAGGTAGCGCGTGTGGCTCGCCATGCTCAGCATGCCGACGTGCGCGTTGCCGGTGTACTCGAAGTCGACGACGTCCACCCAGTTGCCACGCACGGTCCAGGGTCCGTCGTCGGCGACGAGCACTGCACCCCACTTCGTGTCCGATACGAAGACGATGGGTGCGGCCTCCGTACCCTCCGCGTACGTGTCGAAGCTGCCCGCGTATTCGCCGGGCAGCACGTGCAGCACGTCGCCGGGCGCGAGCATTCCGTCGGCGTGGGTGATCGTCGCCCACGGCGCGGCCATCGTCCCGTCTCCCTCGTCGCTGCCTTCCGGCGGGGGCGCGACCCAGTAGTCGGCCGCGTGCGCGAGCGTGGGCACGACCGAGAGCATGCAGGCGAGCGCGGCGAGGGTGCGGCGGGGAGTCGGCACGCTCGCAATCTATCGCCGGGCGCAGCTGCCCGCGATCGCGGATGCGACGAATCCGTCCGCATGCTCGCTCGACGCCGAGACCGTATCGCGGACGTCGAATCGGGCGCTCGGATCGCGACCACCCGGTGATCGTCGCTACTTCACCGGCTTGCGCGGCCGGGCGATGCCGTAGGCGTCGAGCCGCGCGAGCAACGTGTTGCGCGAGATGCCGAGCAGTCGCGCCGCGCGGGTCTGGTTGCCCGCGCACTTCTCGAGCGCGTCGAGGATCTTCTGGCGCTCGGGATCCGGATCGAGCCCGCGCGTCTCACCCGAGCGACCCGGTCCGACCGGACCCGTGGTCGGCGGAAGGTGATCGAGCGTGATGAGCTCGTCGTTGCAGAGCAGCACCGCGCGCTCCATCGTGTTCTGCAGCTCGCGGATGTTGCCCGGCCAGCTGTGCTGCTTGAGCCACGCCGCGGCCTCGCTGCTGATCGCGGGCACGGTCTCGCGCTCGGCGCGATGGCTGGCCTCCTCGACGAAGCGGCGCGAGAGCTCGTCGATCTCGCCGACGCGCTGCCGCAGCGGCGGGATCACCAGCGAGATCCCGTTGAGTCGGTAGAACAGATCGGCGCGGAAGATGCCGTTGTGCACGGCCTCGCCGAGATCGCGGTTGGTCGCGGCGATGAAGCGGATGTCGAACGAGCGCGAACGGATGCCACCGACGCGCCGGACCTGACGCTCCTCGAGCACGCGCAGGAGCTTCACCTGCACGCTCATCGGCAGCTCGCCGACCTCGTCGAGGAACACGGTGCCACCGTCGGCGGCCTCGAGCAGCCCGGTCTTGGCCTCGACCGCGCCGGTGAACGAGCCGCGCTCGTGGCCGAAGAGCTCGCTCTCCAGCAGCTGCTCGGAGAGCGAGCCGCAGTTGAGCGGCAGGAACGGCTTCTCGTGGCGCGGCGACAGGGCGTGGATGCGGCGCGCGAGCACGTCCTTGCCGACGCCGGTCTCGCCGAGCAAGAGCACGTTGATCGTGCTCTTCGCGACGCGCTCGGCGAGGTGGTAGATGCCCGCCATCGTGCGATCTTCGATGACGAGCCCGCCGCCTTCGCGCGCCTGCGCGACCTCGTGCTCGAACGGCGACTGCAGCATCAGCAACGCCGAGCCGATCTCGAAGGTCTCGCCCGACGCGATCGGAACACGCTGGCCTGCGGTGAGCTGCTTGCCGCGCACGCGCGTGCCGTTGCTGCTGCCCGCGTCCGCGACCATCACGGGCTTGCCCTTCTCGAAGAACAGATGCGCGTGGTCGCGCGACACCGACGGATCGTCGATGCGCAGCCCGGCATCGTCACCGCGACCGATCCGCACCTCGCCCTGATCGGGCAACGGATGCGTGCTGACGCGCTCGCCCGCGATGACCAGCATCCGCCGGGCCGCGAGGTCGGTGCGCGGCGCGATGGGCAGCGTGCTCGGGATCTCGACCACGCGCCGTCCGCCGAGCGGTCCGCCTTGTCCTGGTTCGTTCGGGTCGCTGGTCATGTTCGGCGTCGGAGGGCGTCGTGCTCGCGAGCGAGCAATTCGGGCAGCTTCGCGGGCAGTCTACCCCTCGAGAGGGTCCCGCGTCCCCAAGCGCGGAAAGCGCAGCGCGGGGCCTCGTCGTCTGCGATCGCGCTCGGCTCGGGTGCTGGGGCCCCGCGCTCGGGCATGCTGATGCAGCGATGGCGACGTCCGAGCCGACCGTGCGCTCGGACCCGGACGCGACCCAGCCGATCTCGCGGACGGCGAGCGACGACGCGCCGCGACGCGGGCAGCTCGTCGGTCGCTACATCGTGCTCGGCACGATCGGCAAGGGTGCGATGGGGGTGGTGTTGCGCGCCTACGATCCGCAGCTCGATCGCCGCGTCGCGCTGAAGCTGGTGCGTCGCACGGGGGATCACCGCTCGCGCGCGCGGCTCGTCCGCGAGGCGCAGACCCTGGCCAAGCTGTCGCACGCGAACGTGGTCACGGTGTTCGACGTCGGCAGCGAAGGCGACGACGTGTTCCTGGCGATGGAGCTGATCGATGGTCACGACCTCGCGGCGTGGCTGCGCGCATGCGATCGGTCGTGGCGCGAGGTGCTCGAGGTGTTCCTGCACGCCGGCGTGGGGCTGCACGCGGCCCACTGCGAAAGGATCGTGCACCGCGACTTCAAGCCGGCGAACGTGATGATCGCCGAGGATCCCCGCACCGGAGCGGTGCTGCGCGTCGCGGTCGGCGACTTCGGGCTCGCGCGCCCCGGACATGGCTCGACCCCGGCCGAGCCCGATCCCTGGGGACGAGAGGGCGACGCGGCGCTCACCCACGACGGCGTGACCGTCGGGACGCCGGCGTACATGGCTCCCGAGCAGCACTTCGGCAGGCCCGCCGGTCCGCGCGCGGACCAGTACGCGTTCGCGGTCGCGCTGTACGAAGGACTGTTCGGTGCGCGGCCGTTCCTGGCGACGGGCGCGACCGAGCTCGCGCGACAGAAGAGCCGGGCGCCGCCGCCTCCGACCGCCGCGAGCGACGTGCCCCGTGCGCTGTGGGGACCGATCGCGCGCGCGCTCTCGCCGTCCGCCGGCGATCGCTTCGCCACGATGGGCGCGCTGCTCGACGAGCTGCGCCGTGCCGCCGACGGTACGCGTCGGCGCTGGCTCGCGCTGGGCCTCGCCGCCGCAGAGCTCGGGGCCGCACTGGTGATCGCGCGTCCGTGGGCCGCACACGTGGCGCCGTGCACCGCCGCTGGGGCCAGCACGACATCCGTGTGGAACGAGGACCGCCGCGCGACGATCGAGCAGACGCTCGTCGCGACCGCGGTGCCGTTCGCGAGCGAGACCGCGGCGCGCGTGCGCGCGGCAATCGATGCGCGCGTCGGAGAGTGGCAGGCCGCCCGCCACGAGGCCTGTGTCGCGACATGGATCCGCGGCGAGCAGTCCTCGGCCCGCCTCGATCTGCGCATGGCCTGTCTCGATCGCGAGCTCGAGCGCCTCGATGCGCAGCTCGCCGTGCTCGGCGAGCTCGACGCGAGCAACGTCGAGCGCGCGCCGCAGATCCTCGCGGCGTTGCCGAGCCTCGGCCGCTGTGCCGAGCCCTCGCGACTGGAGCACGAGCCCGCGAGCGATCCGCAGCTCGTCGAACCGATCGCGAGGGCGCGACGCGAGCTCCTGGCGGTCGACGCGGCGCTCGTCGCGGGCCGTCCGGCCCGGGTCGGCGAGCTGCTCGAGGCACTGTCGCCGAGTGTCCTCGAGCTCGGCGATCGTGCGTTGCGGGCGGAGCTCGGCCTCACCCGCGCGCGCTGGCGCGACCAGTCCGGAGATCCCGCAGGCGCCGCGGCTGCGCTGCGCGAGACGATCACCGACGCACGCGCGTCCGGCCATCGCCGCGTCGAGGCCGAGGCGTGGATCCTGTTCGTGCTCGTGACGAGCCGGACCCGCGAGCCGGAGCGCGGGCGCTTCTACGGCCGGCTGGCGGCTTCGACGATCGTCGGGCTCGCCGGTGCCGACGAGCTCGCCGGTGATCTCGCGACCAAGCTCGGGCTGCTCGCGTTCACGCTCGGCGAGGACGACGTCGCGGAGCAGGAGTATCGGCGCGGGCTCGAGCTGCGCGAGCGCGTGTTCGGGCCCGAGCATCCGAAGGTCGCCGACGTGCTCGCGTACTCGGCCGGTGTCGAGCTGCGTCGCGGGCAGCGCGACGACGCCCGCGCATCCTTGGAACGGGCGCTCGCGATCCAGCGCGCGGAGTTCGGCCTCGGCCACCCCAAGGTCGCAGTGTCGCTCGGCAACCTCGGCATCGTGCTCGCGGAGGACGGGCAATTCGACGCCGCGATCGCGGTGATGCAGGACGCGCTGCGGATCCTCGAAGGCGCCTACGGTGCCGAGCATCCTGCGGTCGCGAACGCGACCGACTCGATCGGCGACGTACTGCGGCGCGCGGGGAAGCTCGAGGAAGCGCAGCGATCGTTCACGCGCGCGATCGGGATCTACGAGCGCACGCTCGGGCCGGACAGCCCTGCCCTCGCGTCGGCGCTGCTCGGTGCCGGTCAGACGTCGCTGGATCTCGGGCGCGTCGAGGAGGCGCGGCCGCTGCTCGTGCGCGCGCTCGGGCTGGCCGAGGCGAATCCGGTGCCGCCGGTGCAGCTGGCCGAGACTGCGTTCGCGCTGGCGCGCGCGCTCGGCCCGGACGAGCGCGCACGAGCGATCGCGCTGGCCGAGCGAGCGCGGGCGATCTACGTCGCGCAGCTGCTGCCGCAGGACGATCGGATGCCCGAGCTCGACGTGTGGCTGGCGACGGTCCGCTAGAACATCTCGCGCATCCACGGCGCTTCGCCGGCGAAGCAGGCCGCGAGCCGCGAGAGCGCATCGGCCGGCCCGCGCAACCATCCGCCCGCGGCGAGCACTCGAGGATCTGCGAAGCCGCTGTAGACGGGGGCGAGCGCGCGCACGTCGAGCTCGATCATCCCGTCGCCGCCGCGCTCGACGCGGGCGTGCCCGTTCTCGACGTGCAGCACGAAGTTGCCGTCGTTGGCCGGCACCACGTCGTCGTGTACGCGCAGCGGCACGGTGGTGCGAATGCCCTCGGCGTAGCCGCGGGCCTCGAGCGCCCCCGGCACGTCGCAGATCCGCAGCAACCACGGCTCGGCGATGCTCCACTCGATGCGAGGATCGGCGAGGTGCCGCAGCAACGGATCGTTCGGCGACGTCGTCATCTCGACGTCCTCGAACATCGTGCGGAGATCGCCGAGCGCGACCCAGAGCTGCCGATGGGCGCGCGGCGTCGTGGCGATCCAGTCGGTGAGCTCCGCACGGATGAACGGATTGCCCTTGTGCTGCCGCCAGAACAGGTAGGCCTCGGGCGTGCCGTGCTCGTCGACCAGCATCACACCGTGCGCGGGCACGCCGAAGCGCTCGTCGTGGATGCGCCGCCAGATGTAGCCGCCGCGATCGAGGTGGCCGTTGCGCAACGCGGCGGCACGGCGATACATGGCGTAGATCGGCTCGAGATCGTCGGTGCCGATGTCACGCGCCTCGAGCGGACGCTCGCCGGGGCCGAGCTCGCGCGGACGCACGCGCGCGACGTGGCGCATGCCGGCAGGCTCGAAGCCCGCGCGCCGGTAGAGCGCGACGTTGGAGGCGTACAGCGTGGCGAGCGGAGTGCCGCGGGCCGCGAGCTCGCGGACGACCTCGTGCATCAGCTTCGTCGCGACGCCGCCGCGGCGCGCGTCGGTGCGCACACCGACGGCCGCGATGCCGCCGAGCGGCACCGACTTGCCGCCGAAGAACTGCCCCATCGGCAGCACCATGCAGCCCCCGACGAGACGATCGCCGCGACGCACGCTGCGGACGTTGTCCCAGCCCGCACTCTCGAACCAACCCGGCGCAGCCTCGGGCTTGAACCCGAACGCACGCGCGAGCAGGACCGCGAGCTCGTCGGCATCGCGCGCTCGATCGAGGACTCCGTACCGCAGCTCGTCCATGGCCGCGCATGATAGCGTCCCTCCGCGACGCCGTGAGGCGCTCGTTTCACTCGGCGAGGGGTGAGAGCGGCACGTCCTCGGTCACGTGCTCGATGACCCCGTACCCGAGCCACAGCTCGCCGGCCCCATCGGCCACCACGCCGGCATCGATGCCGATCCGCGCGCTGGCCGGCACCTCCGCGACCACCGTCAACGGCGTCCAGACGTCACCCGCCGGCAGCTCGACCGGTGCGATGATGCGCGAGACCGCGAGCTCGTCCCCGTCGTAGACGTCGAGGAAGAGCTGCACGTCACCCGTGAGCTCCGCCCGCACCGGCAGTGTCAGTCGCACGCGACGTGTCGCGGCCTCCGACGGCCACCACACCGTCAACGAGTCGCCGAGCACCGCGCTGCCGTGCATCGCGACGTGCAGCGTCGGGACCCCGTCGTGCGTGACGTCCTCGTCGCGCGCGAGCGCCAGATCGGGTACGGGCTCCTCGTTCTCGAAGTCGTACCAGACGTCGGGCCGCGTGTAGTGGAAGACCTCGACCACCGCGTCGTCGGTCGGCGCGAAGCAGCCCAGGGCCGTCGGCGGCTGGCGGCGGTTGGGCATCGTCGTCGGGACCTCGTCGGTCACGATCTCGAAGCTCGGCGCACCGACCACGATCGTACCGGGCCCGATCAGCAGCGATCCGAACGCGAGTCCTTCGGTCTCCACCGGCACGTCCATCACCGCTTCGTGGATCTCCCAATCGGCCGACGTGCCCCAGTCGGGATGGTCGAGCGGGTTGTCGAGCGCGAGCGCTGCCTCCCCCTCGTCCAACCGCAGCCACAACGACGCGCTGTGCTCGACGTCCTTCAGGCCGACGAGCGCACGCATCCGCACCCGCTGGCCGCGATAGGGCACTGCCGAGACCCCCGACACGGTGGCGCCCCAGTAGTAGGGCCCCGGGGCACCGTCGACGCTCGCGAGCCCACGCGCCTGCGTGCCCGGGATCGGTGACATCTCGGTGAGGAACGAGCGATAGTGGATGTTGCCGTCGTAGTGGTACCAGTCGTCGACCGGGACCTGCTCGACGAGCTCGATCACCTCGGAGCCGTCGTTCGGCCACGTCTGCACGGCGCACGGGTCGATGGGGATGTCGGTGTCCTCGCCGGTGCCGGATTCGCCCGAGCTGCCGTCGATGCTGTCGTGGCTCTCGCCCGATGACGACGACGTATCCGGCTCGGCCGCTCCGGAGGACGATGCGGTCGAGCTCGTCTCGCCGAGCGTGGGCGCTTCGCCCAGTCTCGACGTGCACGCGATGGCGCCGAGCCCGAGTGCGGCGCAACCAACGGAATGCAGGGTCCTGTGGTGCATGTCCCGCGAAGACGCATGCGTCGCGGATTCGATCGAGTCGCGGCGAACTCGGCACCGGGGCGACTGCCCGCCCTGCCGCTACGCGTTCAACGAACGGTCGGCGCGAGCATGCGGATCACCAGCGCAGCCCCGACCGCCACCGCGAGCAGCACGGGGGCCGCCACGCGATCGAATGCACCGACCCAGCCGCTCGCGCGCGGGAGCATCGGCGCGCCCGTGGCCCAACGCCAGGCGCCGATCCACACCGCGCACCAGGCCAGCACCAGCAGCTCGGCGTACACGCGCGGCTCGTAGGCGTTCGCGACCACCAGCAGGCCCGCGAGCCCGACGATCGCCACGGTGTGCGTGCGCTGCAGATCGCGGGGGACGAAGCGGCGCACCGCGAGCCAGGCCAGCGGCATGAACGCGAGGCTCGACCACCACTGCGCCTGATTGCGGAGATCGGCGAGCCACCGCAGGTTGTGCAGCAGCCGCAGCTCGTCGCCGAGCCACACGTGCAACGGCGCGCCCGGGGCTTCCGGCACGACGAGGCCGATGCTCCAGCGCGCGGCCGCGTACGCGAACCCGGTGAGGACCGCCCAGGCGATCGTCGGGCGCAAGGGCACGTGCTCGAGTCGCAACGCGATGCCGAGCAGCGGCACGAGCGCGACGCTCTCGCGATTGTACGCACCGACGACCACGATCGCGGTGGCGAGCCCGAGTCGCTCCCTGCGAATCGCATCGACGGCGCCGACGATCGCCACCATCGCCCATGCGTCCCACGGATAGAAGATCGGCCAGCGATGCGCGAGCAACAGCGCGAACGCGAGCACCCCGAGCACCCCGAACGCACCGAGCCGTGCGGCACGCTCGGGCAGGTCGCGGAGCAGCATGCGCCGCACGAGCAAGAGGAGCACGAAGGTGGCGAGCCACTCGGAGACCGTGAATGCCCACGCGATGGGCACGCCGGCGTCGACGAACGGACGCACGAGCATCGGCACCAGCACGCGGTGTCCGAAGGGCAGCGGCGCGCGCAGCTGCACGATCGTCTCCCAGCTCGCCTGCCCGTACTGCCGGTTCATCGCGAGCCGCAGCACCGCCCAGCCGACCGCGACCAGCGCGAACGCGAATGGCACGAGCGGAGTCACGCGCGCATGCGTGGTTCCTTCGGTGCTCTCCGTGCTCTCGCGAGTCATCGCAGCCGCAGTCGCTCGACCTGCGCATGGTACTGCAAGCCGCCAGGGGCGCGGGCTCGTGGTCGCACTTGCCGAGGCCTTTCGCGCGGGCAGCCTCGCGGCCCCGTCGGATCCGCAGCTCGCGATCCGGCACTGCATCGACTGCGTGATCGACATCCTGTTCCCCGGCGAGATCGCCTACCCGTTCTGCGGCCTCTGCTCGCTGTAGCCCTCCGTTCGACCGACCCCGCGGATTCCGACCGCGGGGTTGATCGATTCGCCGGCACGTCCGTCTCGTGAGCCGAGCCCCGATGAAAAGGCACCTCCCGATCCTCGTCCTCCTCGCGCTCTCCGGCTGCTACAGCCCCGATTCCGCCACGCTGCGCGGTGGCGATGGGGAGAGCTCGTCGAGCGCCGCCGAGTCGTCTCCGCACGCCCACGAGGTCGGAACGTGTGGCAACGGCACGCTCGACGACGGCGAGGACTGCGACGGCAACGCGTTCGGTGAGCACACCTGCGTCGCACTGGGCTTCGTCTCCGGCTCGCCCACGTGCACCGCCGAGTGCACGCTCGACAGCTCGAGCTGCGGCAGCTGTGGCAACGGCGTCGTCGATGCGGGCGAGGCCTGCGACGGCGAGGACTTCGGCGCGAACGAGAGCTGCGCCGATGTCGGGCTCGGCACCGCGAGCGAGGTGCTCGGCTGCGACGACGCGTGCAACCTCGAGTTCGGCGGGTGCAGTGCATGTGGCGACGGCCTCGTCGCCGCACCCGAGCGCTGTGATGTCGCGCTCCCGGATCGGATCGACTGCGCACAGCTCGGGCTCGGCGACGGGCTCGCTGCGTGCACGAGCGCCTGCACGTGGGACGAGTCGCAGTGTGCGGACTGCGGCGACGGCATCCGCAACGGCGCCGAGGAGTGCGACGGCGACGACTACGGCGGTGCCGGATGTGGCACGCTCGGCTTCGCGTTCGGCACGCTCGGCTGTACCGCGGACTGCCGGTTCGACGCGGCGGCCTGCACGAGCTGTGGCAACGGCATGCTCGACGAGGGCGAGCACTGCGACGGCGACCAGCTCGACGCGCACACGTGCGACACGCAAGGCTTCGAAGGCGGCGAGCTGGCGTGCGACGAGACCTGCGACTTCGATGCGTCCGCCTGTCTCGGCGAGGGCTGTGGTGATGGCATCGTGAACGGCACCGAGCAGTGCGACCAGTCCGCGTTCGCGGGTGCGAGCTGTGACTCGCTGGGCCATCCCGGCGGCACGCTCGACTGCACGTCGGACTGCACGTTCGACGAGACGGCGTGCTGGACGTGTGGCAACGGCGTGGTCGATCCGGGCGAAGAATGCGACATGACCGAGCTCGACGGAGCCACCTGCTGGAACCTCGATGCCGGCTACAGTGGTGGATCGCTGAGCTGCACGAACGGCTGCCAGCTCGACGAGAGCGCGTGCTACTCGTGCGGCGACGGCAGCCTCGATCCCGGCGAGTCCTGCGACGGCAGCGCGTTCGGTGGACTGACCTGCCTGTCGTTCGGCTACACCGGCGGCGGCTCGCTGCACTGCGATCCGACCTGCGTCTCGTTCGACTTCGACGACTGCATCGTCTGCGGCGACGACGTGGCCGAGGGCGCCGAGGAGTGCGACGGTCCCGACAAGGCCGACTGCAGCGACTGGGGCTGGAACGGGGTCACGACGTGCCGCAACGACTGCACCCTCGACACCAGCAACTGCAGCCCCTCCGACCCGAGCGGAGGCGGAGGCGGTGGCGAGGTCGGGCCGGTGAGCTTCGAGGGCGACGGCGGCAGCTTCACGAACGGCGAAGGCGGGTGCCTGCTCGAAATGCCACAGTGCTGATCTCGCCCGGATGTGGAATGCTCCATCGCTCGGATGGGCACCGACCGGCAGGATGCCGTCAGCCGCGGCGATGTCGACGAGGCGCTCGACGGCCTCGTCCACCAGTTCTCCGACCCGCTCGCGTTCCTGCGCGAGCTCGTGCAGAACGCGATCGATGCCGGCACGAACGACATCGCGATCTCGTGCGAGTTCGCGGGTGACGGCGACCGCGGGGTCACGACGATCGAGGTGGCCGACAGCGGCTGCGGGATGACGCGCAGGATCATCGAACGCGAGCTGACGCGGCTCTTCGCGTCGTCGAAGGACGGCGACCACACCAAGATCGGGAAGTTCGGGATCGGCTTCGTGTCGGTCTTCGCGATCGCGCCCGATGCCGTGTGCGTCGACACGTCGCGCGAGGGCGAGCGCTGGCGCGTCCTGTTCGGACGCGACCGCTCCTACGATCTCCGCACGCTCGCGGAGCCGATCGAAGGCACGCGCGTGCGCGTGATCAAGGCCACGACGCGGGCGGAGCACGACGACCTGAAGCAACGCGTGCCTGCCACCGTGCGACGCTGGTGCCGACACACGCGCTGCGAGATCCGTGTCGACGGCGTGGCGATCAACGAGCCCATCGACCTGCCGGATGCACCGTGTCGCGTCAGCGTCGACGACGGCGTGACCACGATCGTCGTCGGGCACGCCCGCGATCGCCGACCTTTCCACGGCTTCTACAACGCCGGGCTCACGCTGTACGAGGCCGACGAGCATCCCCGCTGGTTGCCGCGCAGCGGGGCGCAGGACGATGGGCCCGCCGTCGCTGCGATCGCGTGCAAGGCCTCGTCTCCCCAGCTCGAGCACACGCTCACCCGCGACAAGGTGATCGAGGACGCGGCCTGGCGCCGGGTCACCTCGCGCATCGCCGGCCTGGTGCACACGCAGCTCGCCGAGCTCGCCGGCGCGATGCTCTCGGTCGCGCTCGAGCGCCCGCCCACCGCGGAGCTGCACGAGTACCTCTGCGACGCGGTGCTCTGGCACCTGCGTCACACCCGGCACGGGCTCGACGGCGTGTGGGGTATGGACGTGTTCCGTTCGCCGAGCGGCGCGGGAATCAGCATGCGGACCTGCGCCGGCAGTCACCGTGGGCGCCAGCTGCTCGTCACGCGAGTGCAGACCCCGCTCACCGATGCGCTCGAGCGCGAGGACCGCACGGTGGTGCTCGTGCACGGCGAGGCCCAGCTACGGCTCTTGCGTGCGCTCGTGCGGCCCGACATACGCATCCTCGAAGCCGCGCAGCGGTGGTGCCTGGCCGCGCCGCCCAGCGGTCGCTTCGACGACGCCGGCGGACCCGAGCTCACACGTGCGGTCGGTCGGCTGCTCCGCCGCTGTGGCGGCGAGCTCTCGGGGGTCGTGCTCGCCCGCGTCGCGGAGACCGGCGCGGCGGGTGCCGACCTCGTCGCGATCACGCAGCCGTCCGCCGAGTGTCCCACGCCCATCGAAGCGGCACGCACGCTCGGCACGTGGTGGTTGTCGCGACGTCGGCTGCTCGTGCTCAACGAGGACCATCCGCTCGTCGTCGCGCTCGTCGAGCTCGCCGCGTCCAAACCCGGGTTCGCCGCCTATCTGCTCGCGAAGTCGTTCTGGTTGGGCGCGCGGCTCGATCCACGGCTCGACGGTGATCTGGCGCGCAGCGCACTGGAGCTCTCGCGATGACCGACGTCGAGTCGATGCTCGCACGACTGCGCGGCGAGTCCGAGCTCGCGGCACGCGGCACGTTCAGCCTCGACCGCGAGCAGGCGCGCACGAAGATGCGGCAGTTCCAGCTCGCCGATCCGCACCGGTGGATCCTGCTGCTCGTTCGCGCGGCCGTGCTCGGCGCGGCCACGCGGATCCGTGTGACCGTCGACCACGAATCGGTGTCCACCGAGTTCGACGGACGGCCGCTCGGCCGCGACGATTTCGAGGAGCTCTACGCGAGCATGTTCGCGAGCTCGGCGGCCCCGGCGATCCAGGCGCGCCGCGAGCTCGCGCTCGCGTGCAACGCCGCGATGGCGCTCGAGCCCGAGGTGTTGCGCATCGAGTCGGGCGCAGGGTCGGCCGCCGTCGCCTTCGAGATGCGCCCCGACGCGCCCGACGTCATCTCCGAGTGCCCGAAGGCCACGGGCGGCACACGCGTGCGGCTCGTGCTCGGCGGCAGCTCGTCGGCGATGGCGTCGCTGCTGGCGCCCGGGCGTCGCGGCCCCGAGCAGCGTCTGCTCGTCGTCGCCTGTCGGTGGTCGGACACCGTGATCGAGCTGGACGGCGAGCGCATCTCGTTCGGGCTCGACTCGGCGAAGCTGCGCGGCCAGCCGACGATCGGCAGCGGTGTCCTCCGCCGATGCGGCTTCGACGACGCGGGTGAGCCCGCGAAGGTCGTCGTCCTGCAGGACGGGCTGGTGCTCACGACGCGCAAGCCACCCGCGCTCCCGCGCGGATTCCTCGCGATCGTCGACGGCACGCACCTGCGCACCGACGTATCGCGCACCGAGCCGGTCGAGGACGAGGCCTGGGCTGCGCTCCTCGATGCGGTGCGCGTCGCCGCGACCGAGAGTCTCTTGCTGCTGTTGCGCGAGACCCTCGCGAGCGAGGCGACGCCAGACGATGGCGAGCTGCCGTCGTGGACATGGGAGCTCTTCCGCGAGCGCCTCGCGTCGGACGGCGCCTTCGAGCTCGAGCGCGCGAGCGAGCTCGTGCGGACCCTCGCCGAGCTGCCGCTGTGGCAGCGCGCCGACGGGTCCCGCTGTTCGACGCGCGCGCTGGCCGTGGCCCGCACGGCGAGATACACGAGGCTCGAGCTACCCGCGCACGTCCCGAGCGAGCTCTTCGACGTGATCGTGGTCGACGAGACGGAGCTGCGGCGACTGCGGGTGCTGCTCCCGTTCGCCGTCGATGCGAGCGCCGAGGTCTCCGCCGCCATCGAACGCGCGCTGAGGCGATCGCGGCCACCAGCAGTGCCACTGGCCGCCGAGCCCGTGCCCGTCGCGAGCCCACGCGCTCCGCGTCCGCCGCGGCGCACGGCGAAGCCTCGTGCGAGTGACTCGATCGGAGCTCACCATGCGCGATTCCTCGCGCGGCCCCAGGTCTGGAAGGTGCAGCATCCCCCGCTCGCGTTCGGGCCGATCGTGGTCGAGCACGACGGAGTACGCTGCACCCTCGGTGTGCTCGCGAGCGCGAGTCGCATTGCGCCGTCGCCCCCTGTCGCGCGCGTGTGCGTGATGCACCAGCGTCGGGTATTGACCGAGATGCGACTGCCCTGTCCGCTGCCGGGGATCGACGCGGTCGTCACCGCGGACGATTTCCGCGCGAACCCGACGTGGAACGGGCTCGCGGACGACGCTTCGCGACGGCGGGTGACGAGCGTGCTCGGGGTGGCCCTGCGCGCGCTCGTGGACGCGATCGCGACGGCCGACGAGCGTCACTCGGAGCACGCGCGGCGGGTGCTCGTCGCGGCGATGTGCGCGTCGCTGTTCGACGCGTCGCTGTTGCGGGCCTGGCTGGTGCTACGCGAGGGCTCGTCGCGACCGTGCGAGGAGCTGGCTGCGCTGGTCGAGCTCGTCGAGCGCCGCGGCCTCGACGAGCTCCGCGGACCACTGGGTGTCGCGTTGGAAGGCGGCCCCGACACGGCCACAGCTCGTCTGTGCGCGCTCGTCGACGCGCACGCGGGCGATGGTCCGCGCCCCTCGTTGCGCGCCGCCCTGGCCCACGAGCTCGCACGCCTGTTCGAGCTGCCGCTGCTGGGCTCGCCGCCGCAGTCGCTCGCGTGGATCGCATGCACCCCGAGCCCGGTCGTCGCACTCCGGACCCGCGAGCTCGACTTCGTCCGCCGCGTGCTCGGCATCGAGGTCGTCGCCATCGCACCCGCGGCCGTCACGAGCGGGGCGGAGCGCTCGCCGGACGAGGAGGCGCCGCTCGCCGACGTGCCCGCCGCGACGTCGACGGACGAGGAGGCACCCGCCGACGACGAGCTCGACGACCTCGACGAAATGGACGAGCTGGACGGCGCGCCCGACGAGTCGCTTCCCGCTCCGCCCGGCGACGTGGCCGAGACGCCCTCGACGCTCGCCGCCGTGGCGGTGATCGAGGCACCCGCCCCGGATCCGGTGTCGACGCGGCTCGCACCGATGCCCCCGCCGCGCGCTCCCGAGTCGCCGGAGGGCGCGCTGGAACGCGCGGTGCTCGACGAGCTCGCTGCCGTAATCGCGAGCGATCCAGGGCTCGTCTTGGATCCGCTGCTGACCCGCATCGCGATGCGCCCGCTCGACAGCAACGCGGTCGCGCTCGTGATCGACGGCACCATCGTGATGAACCGATATCACCCGGTGGTCGCCGCCGCGGTCGCGCGCGCCGAGCCCGACCCAGTGCTGGTGGCGTTCATCACATCGGCGGTCTACACGACGGCGAACGTCGAGCTCGAAGACATCACGGACGACCACGAGGCGATCTTCATCGCCCGACACGCGGCGCGGGTGCGCGCGCGCTTGCCCTGACGATCACCGGGCGCGCCCGGCCCGTCGGCCGCGCACCGGGCGAGGGCCGGTCTCGGCAGAGCTCGCCGCTGCGGCGCGCAGCTCGTCGCGCAACCACTGCCGCGCCGGATCGCGATCGGTGCGCTCGTGCCACACGAGCGCCAGCGAAGCGGCCGGCATCTGCACCGGCGACTCGAGCATCCGCAGCGGCAGCGTCTGCGCGTGCAGCCAGGCGAACCTCGCGTCGATCGTCGCGCACAAATCGGTCATCGCGACGATGCGTCCGACCGCGAGCAGGTGCGGCACGCGGGCCGCGAGCCGGCGCGTTCGGCCCATCCGCGCGAGCGCGTCGTCGATGATGCCGCGCGCCCAGGTCTCCTCGGTGACCAACACGTGGTCGAGGGCGCAGAACGTGTCGAGATCGAGCGTCTTGCCGACGCGCGGATGATCCGCCCGCACGATCGAGGTGATGGCGAGCTCGAACAGCGGCTCGATGTGATGGCCGGGGGGAATCGGCTCGATCGCGGACGACGGCCACGCGCCCCGCATGCGCTTGAGTGCGGCCGGCGACATCGGACGACCCGGCGCGAACAACCCGAGCACGACGTCGAGCTCGCCGTTTGCGAGGCCGGGTGGTGGACGATGGCGGCCCCACGCGTGCACCTGCACGGAGACCCCCGGTGCGCTCGCGCGGATCCGCCGCATCAGCTCGGGCACGATCAACATCTCGGAGCGATCGTCGAGCGCGATCGCGAAGCGGGCCTCGGACGAGGCGGGGTCGAACCGCGTCGGCAGAGCGAGCGCCTCGTCGAACGCCGCGACCGCTCGCTGCAACGGTTGCGCCAGCGCGAGGGCCCGCGGTGTGGGCTGCATGGCGCGCCCCACTCGCACGAGCAACGGATCGTCGAACAAGGTGCGGAGCTGCGCGAGCGTGCCGCTCATCGCCGACTGCGTGATGCCCATGCGAGCCGCGGCCGCAGTCACGCTGCCCTCGCGCAGCAGCACCGCGAGCGCGACCAGCAGGTTGGCGTTCGTCGCCGTCACATTGGCCATGCCGATGGATATCATGGCGAACATCGATTGGACGGATGGATGGGGCGGGACCAGATTCGGGCCCAGGAGACGACGAAATGACCTCTGCAACCCGCCCACTTCCCGCTGTCCTCGCGATCCCCGGCCTCTCGGCGCTCACCGGGCCCGTCGCACGCGGGCTCCTCTCGCTGCCGTTCGTGCTCTTCGGTGCGATGCACTTCGCCGCCGGCGCTGCGATGGCCGGCCTCGTGCCGAGCTGGGTGCCCGGCGGCGGTGTGCTCTGGGTCTACCTCACCGGCGTCGCGCTGGTCGCCGGTGGCATCGGCCTGTGGACACGCCGCTTCGCGGTGTCGGCCGCGGTCGCGCTCGCGGCCCTCATGGCCGTGTTCGCGCTGACGGTGCACCTGCCGAACGTCGGCGATGCGCAGCTGGGTCAGCTGTCCACGATCTCGCTGCTGAAGGACCTCGCGCTCGCCGGCGGACTGCTGGCCTTCGCCGGGCTGCGCGCGCGGTGATGCGACGCGTCGCGCGGACTGGACCCGCCGACGTCCGATCGAGGAAATCGCGGAGTCGAGCAGGTTTCGATGATCGAACGCCCGTGACCCGCGTCATCCGAGGAAGCAAGGACGCGGGTCCGTGGCCGCTGGACTCGGCCGCGGATCGACCAACCCGCCGCCCAGGAGGGGCGCGCGGTTGGCATCGTGGCGACTCCAGCTCGGCGACGCTCAGCGACGGGCTCCGCGCAGCTCCTGCGCCCACCGCTCGAAGTCCGTCTCGGAGGCCTCGCTGTCCGCGACCTCGACCACGAAGCGCTCGCGCAACAGCTCGAGCGCGCGGCGCAGCCGACTGCGCACGGTGCCCTCGGGCAGCTCGAGCACCTCGGCCAGCTCGGGTCCGCTGAGCTGCTCGAAGAAGCGCAGCTCGAGGAGCGTCTGCAGCTCGATCGGCAAGGTCCGCAGCGCGGCGAGCAGCTGCACCTGCTCGCGACGGCCGTCGATGACCGCGCTCGGCGTCAGCCCGAGCTCGGCGACCGAGGACTGCAGCGGATCGACCGCGAGGCCCGCTCCGCGCGAGCGCAGCGCGTCGATGAGCTTGCTGCGCGCGATCGTGAAGAGATATGCGCGGAACGAACCGCTGCGCCCGGCGCTCTGCTTGTTGCGGACGAGCGCGACGAAGGTGTCCTGCGCGAGATCCTCGGCCCCGAGGTCGATCTTGTTGCGGAAGAACCAGAACACCGCGTCGAAGTGGCGACGGAACAGCTCGCGGCCCGCGACCTCGTCGCCGCCACGCCAGGCCTCGAGCAGCTGCTCGTCCTCCATGCGCCGAAGCTACCGCGAGCCAGCGGGTCGCGCGAGTGGCAACCGCGACGATCACCGGCTCGCGGGATACGAATGCGCGTTCCGCGAGCGCGACGACGCGTGTCCGCGCACGCCGATCGAGTCGCGCACGCGGCTCTCCGCCTCGGCCACGCCCCCGCGAATCGCCGCGACGAGGTCGGGCTCCTCACGGTCGCGTGTCTCGCTGAGCGCGAGCGCGCGCCGGAATCGTTCGAGCGCTTCGGTGGGGCGGCCTTCGGCGAGCTCGATGCGCCCCGACAGCTCGAGCAACTCGGCCGTGAGCAGCCGATCGCGATCCCCGATGCTCTCGTCGATCGCGAGGGCGCGATCGAGCTCCATGCGTGCGGACTCGAGCTCCGCGAGCTCGAAGTCGTCTCTCGCGACGTGGAGCAGGGCGACGCGCACGTTGTACGAATCCTCCGCATGGGCCTGCGCGATCGTCAGTGCACGACGATGCGCCTCGCGAGCCTCCGCGAAGCGTCCGAGCCCGTGCAGCGCCTCGCCGATCGTCCCGTGGGTGACGCCCATGTTGGGATGATCGGCTGGCAACGCGCGCTCGCGTACTTCGAGCGCCCGCCGTTCCAGCGCGAGCGCCTCTTCGTACTCGCGCTCGGCCAGCGCGAGATGTGCGAGTTGCTCGAGGCAGGGCGTGACCTCGATGTGATCCGGTCCGAGCCGCGCCTCGAGAATGGCACGCGCTCGTTCGAGCACCGCGCTCGCGGCGTCGAGCTCCCCGAGCTGGAGCTTCAGCGCACCGAGCTCGACCAGCCCGTGCGCGACCTGCACGTCGTTCGCTCCGAGCACGCGCTCGCGGATCGCGAGCACGCGCTCGTGCATCGCCACGGCCGCACGTCGGTCGCCGAGCTCGCCGGTCATGCGCGCGATCGTGTGTAGGGTCTGCGTGATGCCGAGGTCGTCGGGGCCGAATGCGGCCTCGCCGATCGCGAGCGCACGCTCGAGCAGCGCTCGCGCGCGCGGGATGTCTCCGGCGGCGCGTACGATGTGCGAGAGCACGCGCAGCGTATCCCCCACCTCGGGGTGGTCCGCACCGAGGCCGCGCTCGCGGGACTCGAGCGCACGGGTGAGTAGATCTTCGGCGCGCGCATAGTCCCCCTTGGCGAAGTGGTTCGTCCCGAGGTTCGCCATCGTCTGGGCCGTGAGGGGATGATCCGCACCGAGCGCGCGCTCGCGGATCTCGAGCGCTTGCTCGTACTCGGGCTCGGCCTCGGCGAACGCGCCTCGCTTGGTGAGCACCGCCGCGATCGCTTGATGGAGGTCGGCCGTCGCGATGCCGCGGCCCGGATCCACGCGCTCGCGCAAGGCCTGCGCAACCGTTCCGAACGCGAGCGCGCGTTCGGGCTGGGCCTGCACATAGCCGACGACGAACACGAGGCGCGACAACGCCTCGAGCGCGTGCGCCTCGTCTCCACCACGAACCGCGAGCGCGTACCCGCGTGCGTAAACCGACTCCGCCCCGTCTGCATCACCGGACCGCTGGGCTTCGTGGCCAGCGACGAGCAGCGCTTCGGCGGCCAGTGGATCCCAGCCGAGCTCTTCCGCGCGAGCCGCGATACGCGTCGAAGCGACGCGCGCCTCGTCGCGCCGCCCGAGCATGCCGGCGCCTCGCGCATCCGCGAGCGCGCGCCTCGACTCGGCCAGCTCGTCACGCAGCGCTCCGTCGGCGGGCGACGCGAGCCTGTGCGCGAGCCAGGCGTCGTCGAGGCACGCCGCCACCCTCGGCAACCCGCTGGTCGCCTGCACCGCGTTCGGCATGGTCGCGCGCTCGATCCGCGAGATCCCGGCGACCAGCGACTCGAGGGCCTCGCGTCGATCGACGAGGCAGTCGTCGGTGCGACGTGCGAGCTCGCCGTCGCGCTGGTGCTCGACGTGCGCCGTGACGCAGCTGCGCTCGCGCAGCTCCGCCCACTCGCGCGCGTAGTCGTCGAGAGCCGGTTCGATGCGCACCCAGCTGGACTCGGCATAGCTCGTGCCCGTGGCCGCGATGGCGGTACGCGCGGCCGTGCGGGCATCGTCGTTCCACACTTCCGCGATGCTGGCCGCTGCCTCGCGGCAGGCACTGCGCTCGCGGACGTCGACGAGTCGTCCCCAGCCCACGAAGCCGAGGCCGAGCACCGCGACGACACCCGCGGCTGCACGACGCCGACGACCGACGGATGGATCGCGCGCGAGCGCGGCGACCAGATCCTCCATCGCTGGATATCGCTCGGCTGCGCTCGCCGCGAGCCCACGTCGCAGCACGCGGAGCAGCCACACCGGCACTTCGCCGGCAGAACGCGGCACCGTGATCCGTTGTCGAGCGACTGCTTCGAGGAGCGCGGTCGAAGTCTGGCCCGAGAAGGGGCGCTCGCCGACCAGCGCCTCCCATGCCGCGACGCAGAACGAGAATTGGTCGCTACGGGCGTCCGCGGGCTCGCCCCGGAGCTGCTCTGGGGCCATGTATGCGGGCGTCCCGACCAGGCCGCCCGGCGTCGTCAGCTGCAGATCCAGTGTGGGCTCCGCGTCGGCGAACACGTCGGACAGGCTCGGCTCGACGTTCGGATCGGGCCGACGTGCGAGGCCGAAGTCCATCACGCGCACGCGCGCCCCGCGATCGAGCGCGCGCGGCTGGAGGTCGATCATGACGTTGTCGGGCTTGAAGTCGCGATGGACGAGGCCGGCCGCGTGGACCGCTGCGAGCCCACGTCCCGCCTCGATCATCACGCGCAGCACCTCGGCCCAGCGTCGCGGCGTCTGCGTCCAACGCCGCAGCGTCACGCCCTCGACGTACTCCATCGCGATGAAGATCGACGCGCGCGCCGCATCCTCGGCGAGCGCCGGCGTGGCCTCCGATGGTCGAGAAGCCTCCGCCGATCGTAGCCGCGACGCCCGTTCGATCTCGCGGCCTTCGAGGGTACCGACGTCGTAGACCGCGACGACGTTCGGATGCGAGACGAGCGCGAGGGCCTGCGCCTCCCGCAGCAGCCGCTCGCTGCCCTGCCCCATGGGCACGGCGTCCCGCACGAGCTTGAGCGCGATCCGCCGCCCGAGCTTGGGATCGTAGGCGGAGTAGACGACCCCCATCCCCCCGGCGCCGATGCGCTCGAACAACACGTAGCGGCCGATCACGATCGAGGTCGCGCGACCCGAGAACAATGCGCGCTCGACTCGTTCGCGCGCGAGCGTGAGCTCCACGGATCCGCGACCCCGCTCGGCGGCGTTCCGTCCGCGTCGCACCGCGGCGGCTTCGTCCCCGGGTTCTCCGGAGGCCCCGGCCTCTGTCGGCCTGCTCGGCACGTCGCCCCTGCAGCCCACGGTAGCAGAGACGGACGCAACCCGAGTTCGATCGCGCCTTTCTCCGAGGCTCCGCCCGCCAAGGCGTCGGTTCGATCGAATTCCTCGCCGCACCGTCTCCGCTCGGGCATGACCGAACCCGGACCTCGAGTCGGCGAGGACGACCGATCCGCCGAGCTGCGTCGCCGCATCCAGAGTCATCTCGCCACGACCCTCGCGGGGCTTACCGCGGCGATGGGCGCGGCGACCTTGCTCATTGCGCTCGCGGATTGCCTGGACTCGAGCGGGTGGCTGCACGACCTGCTGCTGGGCAGCGCACTGCTCGCTTGCACGCTCGCCGTGGCCGTCGTCGCGGTCGTCTCGGCGTCACGCGAGCTCCGTTGCCCCGCGTGTGAACGCCGCGTGTGGATGCAGGTGGCCTGGCACCGGGGCGCGTTCGGGATCCTCGCGGCGAAGCACTGTCGCGGCTGTGGTGTCCGCCTGTTCCCCGATCGCCTGAGCCCGATGCGACGGATCGCGCTCTTCGCCTCGCTGATCGGGGTCGCCTCGGCGGTCGCCGTCGCGCTGTGGCTCTGACCGAAGCCGCGGCCGCCGTCACGCCACCGGCAGCGAGAGCACGAAGTCCGCGCCGCGATCGCTGGCGCGCAGCTCGAGCTCGCCGTGCATCTGC
>CAZFKC010000032.1:0-21554 GCA_964519175.1 uncultured Nannocystaceae bacterium | reverse complement strand
CACGAAGTCCGCGCCGCGATCGCTGGCGCGCAGCTCGAGCTCGCCGTGCATCTGCTGCGCGAGCCGACGCGAGAGCGCGAGCCCGAGCCCCACGCCCGGCTTCGTGCCCGCCGTGTGCGCGGAGCCCTTCGCGAAGGGCGCGAACACCTTGCGGCGCTCGTCGGCCGGCACGCCCGGCCCGAAGTCCTGCACGTGCAGCGCGATCGCCCTGCCCTCGCGCTCGACTCGCACCACGATGCGCGGGTCGTCCGCGCTCGCGCCGTACTTCGCCGCGTTGTCGACGAGGTTGAACAGGATCTGCTCGACCGCCGGCGCATCGCACAACACCCGCTCGTCCTTCAGCGCGTCGTCGAGCTCGAGGTCGAGCCGTACCCCCGCCGCCTCGCAGCGCGATGCCAGCCGCTCGAGCACGCTGTCGAGCAGCTCCGACAGCCCACGCGGTTCGAGCTGCCGCGCGCCGCGATCGGCCTCGATGCGCGCGTAGCTCAGCACGTTCTCGACGAGGTGGCCGAGCCGCTCGGCCTCGCGCCGCAGCGTGGAGATGTAGCGCTGGCGCTTGGCCTCGACCATGCCGGCCTCGAGCATCTCGGTGTACATGCGGAAGGTCGTCAGCGGCGTGCGCAGCTCGTGCGTGACTGCCGAGACGAACTCCGCGCGGCGCTCGGACAGCTGCATCGAGCCGCGCAGCAGCAGCGCGAACGCCGAGGTCGCCAGCACCACGAACACCCAGCCGACCACGAGCGCGACGAGGAGCGGCCGCGCCCGTGCCGGCGCGGGCAGCTCGAGGCGACCCGGCACGAGCCGCAGTGGGAGCGTCGCGAGCCTGCGCTCGGCGCCGTCGGACGACCCGATCGCCACCGGCAACAGCTCGGCGTTCGGTAGCAGGTCCGCGATCTCGGCACGCAGCGTCTCGTGCAGCGTGGGCCAGTCGAGCCAGCTGCCCTCGACGCGCTGACCGTCGCCGGTCTCGACGCGGCGCACGAGCACCAGCTCGTCGCCCCACCACAGTGGTCGCATCACCTCGACGATCGACGTGGGGGCGTCGGCATCGCGCGCGTACGCGAGCCCACTGCGGTAGAGGCCACCGTAGCTGGCCTGCTGCTCGCCTTCGTCGGCGTTGCTGGGATTCGCCAGCGAGGAGTTGAGCAGGTTGTCCTGCACCGTCGCGACGCGTCGGCCGTACTCGTACTCGTTGCGGGCCTGCTGCGACCAGCCGAGGCTCGAGATCTTCCTCCCGCCCTTGGTCTGCACGTTCGCGTCGTAGGTGGCCTGCACCTGTTGCGAGACGTCTTCGACCGCGACGAGCGTGTCCGTGGTCGACTGCGCCTCGAGCAACGCGAGCAACCGCGTGCGCGTGGCCTCGGGCACGTCGCCGAGCGCGGCCGGATCGCCGCTCGCCGGGATCACGAAGCGGGCATGCACGCCCGCGGGCAGCGGCTGGCTGCCCGGCGCGTGCCCAGCCTCGGCGGTCTCGCGCGAGAGCAGCGGCGTCGTCGCGCTGTCCAGCCGCCACAGCGCGAGCCGTACCAGCTCCTCGCGCACGTTCTCCTGCTCGGTCTCGACGCGGCGAGCGTCGAGCTGCACGAGCGCGAGGCTCACCGCCGCCATCACGGCCAGCACCACCGCGAGCGCGAGCCCGAAGACGATCCAGGTGGTGCGCGCCCGCATGCTAGTCCTTGGGCAGCGCACGCGCGGCTGCGCCACCGAACATGTAGCCCTTGCCGCGCACCGTCATGATCACCTGCGGCTCCTCTTCGGCGTCGCGCAGCTTCTCGCGCAAGCGCGCGACGTGCATGTCGATGGTGCGCGTCTGGAAGCGCGCAGGGTTGAGCCGCCACACCTGCTGCAGGATCTCGTCGCGACCGACCGCACGATCGGCATGACGCACTAGGTAGCCGAGCAGCGCCGCCTCGCGCTCCGAGAGCTCGACGCGCGTGCCGTCGGCGAAGCGAGCCTCGCGACGCGCGAGATCGATGATGCCCGCGGGGATCTCGAGCTCGCTCGGACCCTCGGCCACCGGCGGACCGGCCCGCATGCGCCGCAGCACCGCCTCGACCCGCGCGAGCAGCTCCTTCACGCTGAACGGCTTCACCACGTAGTCGTCGGCGCCGAGCCGCAGCCCCTGCACGCGATCGGCCTCTCGACCGCGGGCGGTCAGGATGATGACCGGCAGCTCGGGTCGCGTGCGCCGCAGCTCCTTCAGCACCTCGAAGCCGTCGCCACCCGGCAGCATGAGATCGAGCAGCACGAGCGCACAGCTGCCTCCGAGCGCGGCCTGCAGCCCGCGCGGCGCCGTCGCGGCCTGCATCACCGAGTAGCCCTCGAACTCGAGCGCGTCGACGAGGCCCTGGCGGATCGCCTCGTCGTCCTCGACCACCAGCACGCAGGGCGCCGCTTGCACGCGATCGGTCATGGTGTGCCCAGGGTAAACCCGCTCGCCACCGCCTGCTCGGCGATCGCCTCGACCATCGCGGCGTCGAGACCGGCGGGGCCGTCCTTCGCGCCCGGCTGCGCGGCCAACCACGCCTCGCGCTCCCCCTTCAGCTCGGCGAGCTTCGTCTTGATCGCGCTGCGCTCCGCCTTGCGCGACGCGACGAACGCCGCGCGAGCTCCGGCATCGAGGCCGCGCAGCTCCTCGGGCAGCGCCTCGCCCTCGAGCGTCGCCACGTCGACCACGCCCTCGTCGACCGCGTCGACGAGATCCCAGCTCGGGTTCTTGTACCAACCCGACGACTTCGAGATCGAGCGCTGCACGAACGCGCCCTGGCCGTAGGCCTCGTTGTTGTCGTCCTGCGCGACCTGGTTCTCCACGCCCGCGCGGCCCTTGGTGCCGTAGCCGAGGTAGGTGCCGTTCATCTCGCTTCCGAGCCGCGCGATGTCCTGGTCGTACGGCGTCGCGACGTAGGCGACCGTCGCATCCTGATCGATCGTGAAGAAGCGACCGCCGGAGCGGGTCGCCGCGTCGCGCCACAGCCCGGCGTCACCGTCCTCCGTGCCCCCGCAGTACACCGTGTTGACCACGACGCCGCGATCCTTCGCGCGATCGATCGCGGCGCTCCAGCCCATCGGGCCCTGCTGGAACGACTCGTTGCCGGCGACGTAGACGATGCGCATCACGCCCGCGCCCTGCTTCCACTCCAGCTCGTCGAGCGTGCGCGACACCGCGAGCGGGGCGAACTCGGAGCCGCCGTTCGTCGACAGCGCGAAGAGGGCCTGCGACACGGTGTCGAGCTCGGGCGTGAACGCGACGACCCGGCGCAGGAAGCCGTCGCCGGCCTGCAGCTCGTCGTTGCCGTACTCGTAGAGCGCGACCTCGAAGCGCGGCTTGGCGCCGTGGAAGGTCGCGCTGTCGAGCGAGTTCACGACGGTCCACAGCCGCGTGCGCGCCTGATCGAGCAGGCCGTCCATGCTCGAAGAGGTGTCGAGCACGAGCGCGATCTGGATCGTCGGGGCTTCGACCGGCGTCGACGCGGGCGGCTGCGACTGCGGCTGCGACTGTGCGAGCGTCACCAGCGGCGGCTCGGCGCTGTCGAGCCCGCGCGTCGCGATCGGCCATGCGACCGCCGCGAGCAAGCATGCGGTCGAGGCCAGCAGCACGGTCTCGATCGCGTGCATGCTGCTGCGCGGGCGCCGGCGCGGCACGGGCAGGGTCGGATCGTCGGGGAGCGGAGGATCGCGTCGCATGCCCGTACCGTACGCACCGCGCACCGCCCGGGCTGTAACACCGGGGTAACTCGGACGGGAAACCCAGTCTCTTCAACGCTTCACACTTCTTCATCCCAGCGCCCGATGACCCTTCACATCCGCTGCCCAAGCTGCTCGGCGGAGGTTCGAGAAGATGTTCGGATTCATCGTCGGCGCGGCCTGCTTGGCCGGCCTTGTTCACATGATGCGACGCCGACGCTGCTACGGGCGCGGCGGTTGGGGTCACCACGACGGTGGCGGCTGGGGTCGCGGCGGTTGGGGCCGTGGCTGGGACGACGGCCACGAGCGCTCGCCGTTCTGGTTGCGCGGGCTGTTCTCGCGGCTCGACACGACGCCTGGGCAGGAGAAGGTCATCCGCGAGGTGATGGACGAGCTGCGCACCGAAGCGTCCGGCTTCCGCGGCGAGATGCGACGAGCACGCGGCGATCTGGCCGACGCGCTGCGCAGCGACATCGTCGACGAGACGGCGCTCGGCGAGGCGTTCGCCCGCCACGACGACGCGCTCACCCGCGTCCGCAAGGGCGTGGTCGGTGGGCTCGCGAAGCTGCACGAAGCGCTCGACGAGCGGCAGCGTCGCTTGCTGGCCGAGTGGCTCGAGGCACGCGGGGGCTGGGGCGGCGGCCCGTACCGCCATCACCACGGAGGGATGTCATGAGACGACGGCTCATCATGATCGCGCTCGCGGCCGGCACGGTGCTCGGGTTCGGCTCGGGGATCCGTCACGTCATGGGCTACCACGACCACGGCTGGCACCGCGGGGGACACGGCTGTCACCGCGGCGACTGGGATCGCGATCACGACCGGGATCGGGATCGGGATCGGGATCGCGATCGCGATCGCCACGAGCGCCACGAGGTCGACCAGTGATCGCACCGCGCCCACGGCTGCCGTAGACTCGGGACTGCCGTGGGTCTGCGGGTCCTGCTCATCGACGACGACGTGCGGCTCTTCGAGCTGCTCGATCGCTACATGCGCGACAACGACGTCGTGCTGACCCATGCCCCCGACGGACATCGCGGATTGCTCGCGCTGGCCGGCGGGGGCTTCGACGTCGTGCTGCTCGACGTGATGATGCCGGGCCAGGACGGCATCAGCGTGCTCAAGAAGATCCGCGAGCGCGATGCGATCCCGGTCGTGATGCTCACCGCGAAGGGCGACGAGGCCGATCGCGTCGTGGGGCTCGAGCTCGGCGCCGACGACTACGTGCCCAAGCCCTTCAGCCCGCGCGAGCTGCTCGCGCGGCTGCGTGCGGTGACGCGACGCGGTCAGCCCGGGCTGCTCTCCGAGCGACTGTCCGCGGGCGGCATCGTGATCGACGTCGGCACGCGCCACGTCAGCAAGGACGGACGCGCGCTCGATCTGACCGCCGTCGAGTTCGACATCCTCGTCGCGCTCATGCGCCGCATCGGGCGCGTCGTGCCCCGCGGAGCACTGCTGGCCGAGGCCGGTCGCGGCGACGTGAACGTCGGCGAGCGCACGATCGACGTGCACATCTCTCGGCTGCGCAAGCAGCTCGGCGACGACCCCAAGGCCGCGACGCGCATCCAGACGATCCGCGGCGTAGGCTACATGCTCACGCGGGAGGGCGAGTGAGACACCGAAGGCGACCGCTGCGACTGCGACGCGTGCTGGTGGCGTGGTTCGGCGCGACCATCATCGCGGGCGGCATCACCGTGGCGCTGGTGAGCTGGGCGCTCGCGCCCGAGCCCCGCGCGTGGCGACACACGTTCGAGAACCTCGAGCGCTTCGTCGGCCACGAGTTCGCGCGGCAGTGGGACGACCCTGCCGAGCGCAGCGCGTTGGCGCGGCGTGCCGCCGACGATCTCGAGCTGGACTTCGAGCTGCGCGACGCCGACGGCGCCCTGCTCGAGCGCTTCGGCGACGCCTGTGATCGCCGGCAGATGTTCGACGCACCCGTCGTCCGCGATGGACGCACGCTCGGCTCGGTGCGCGCGTGTTGGCCACGCGCCTCGCATCCGCACTGGCCGATGCTGTTCGCGTTGCTCGCGGCCGGTGCCGTGCTGTGGACCGCTGCGGGCCTGCTCGCCCGCCGGCTCACGCGCCCGTTCGATCGGCTCACGGTGTTCGCGAAGCGACTCGCCGACGGCGACCTCGATGCGCGCGTCGATCTCGGCAAACACCGGCGCGCCGAAGCGACGATCGTCGCGGAGGCGCTCAACGACATGGCCGCGCGCGTGCAGCACCAGATCGCCGACGGTCGCGCGCTCCTGGCCGCCGTGTCGCACGAGCTGCGCACGCCGCTCGGACACCTGCGCGTGCTCGTCGAGCTGCTGCGCGATCGCGGCGGGGACCCGGAGACCGTGGCCGACCTCGAGCGCGAGATCGCCGATCTCGACGCGTTGGTCGGCAAGCTGCTCGTCGATGCGCGCCTGCAGTTCGCGGCGCTCACCATCGCCCCGTTGTCGGCGCGCTCGCTCGGTGAGCGGGCGCTCGCGCTCGCCGGCCTGTCGAGCGAGCTGCTCGTGCTCGAAGGCGAAGGCGCCGACTCGTTCGACGGCGACCCCACCGTGCTCGCACGCGCGCTCTGCAACCTGCTCGAGAACGGCATGGCGCACGGCGACGGCGTGGTGGCGCTGCGGATCCGCGGCGAGCGCGAGCGCATCGTCTTCGCGGTCGACGACGAGGGTCCGGGCTTCCGCAAGGAGGAGCAGAGCACCGCCTTCGAGCCGTTCGTGCGTGGCCGCGGCAAGGATCGCCCCGGTCAGGCCGCGCTCGGCCTCGGGCTCGCGCTCGTGCGGCGCATCGCGCTGGCCCACGGCGGCGACGCCTGGGTCGAGACGCGCAGCCAGGGCGGTGCGCGCGTGTGCTTCTCGGTGGCGCGCGGGCTCTCGACGCGCGCACGCGCCTGAGCAGGTCAGCGCGGCGCTTCGATCACCAGCGCGCGCTCGATCGCGCTCGCGAGCTCTTCGTCGTCGGCGGGGTCGATGGTGCGCAGCTCGAGCAGCAGCGCCTTGTCGGCGATGTGCCCGACGACGGGCGGCTCGCCGGTGCGGAGTCTTCGCGCGAGCGCCTCGATGCGATCGGCCCGCAGTCGCAGCGCGATGCTGGGTAGGCGCTCGCCCGGCAGGCTGCCGCCACCCAGCGTCGCCTCGGACTCGACGACGGCATCGCCGCCGAGCCCGAGCCGCGCCGCGATCCGCTCGCCGCGTGCGCGCAACACGTCGAGCTCGATCGCGTACATCCGGTGCAGCGGGAGCTGCGGCGCGGCGTGCTGCCCGTGGGCGACGAGCGTGGCGTGCAGTGCGGCGAGCGTGACCTTGTCCGGTCGCAGTGCCCGTGTCATCGGATGGCTGCGCAGCCGCGCGACGAGCTCGCGATCGCCGGCGATGATCCCCGCCTGCGGCCCACCGAGCAGCTTGTCGCCGCTCGCGAGCACGAGGTCGGCGCCCTGTGCGAGGTAGCCCGCGATCGTGGGCTCACGCTCCGGAAGCCCGGCGCCGAGCGAGCCGCTGCCGAGATCGGCGACGAGTGGAACGCCACGGCGCTTGGCCAGTGCGGCCAGCTCGGCGAGCGGCACCTCGGCGACGAAGCCGTGCTGCTCGAAGTTGGACAGGTGCACCCAGAGGATCGCGGAGGCACCCTGCGCGAGCGCGGCCTCGTAGTCGGCGAGGTGCGTGCGGTTCGTGCTGCCGACGCCGATCACCGCGCAGCCGCCCGCAGCCGCCATCGTCGCCACGCGGAAGCCGTCGCCGATCTCGACCATCTGCCCGTACGAGAGCGCGACGCCGCCCGGTCGCCCGAGCACCGTGGAGGCCAGCAGCAGCCCGGCGGCGTTGTTGTTGACGACGTGCGCATCGGGGGCACCGATCACGGCGGCGAGCAGCGGTCGCAACCAGTCGAGCCGCGACCCGCGATGCCCACCCTCGAGCTCGAGCTCGAGATCACACGACCCCGCCGCCTCCGCCATCGCGGCGATCGCCGACGCCGACAGCGGCGCGCGCCCGAGGTTGGTGTGCAGCAGCACGCCGGTGGCATTGAGCACGCGACGGGGATGCGGCAGCTCGAGCGCGCGCAGCCGCGTGGCCACGTGGGCGGCCATTCGTTCGGCGTCCGGCACCTCGAAGGGCCGATCTGCCCGCTGCTGCTCGCGCAGCTCGTCGCGGAGGCGGGCGAGCATCGACTCGGCGACGCGGCGGATCACCTCGCGACGCCACGACGACGCCGCGAGCGAAGGCGCATCGAGCACGCGATCCATCTTGGGTAGCCGCGCGAATGCCCCGGGCTCCATGGCCGATCGATGTACCAGAGTCCGGGCGCACCTGTCACATCAGCCACATCGCGGCGACCAGCCCACCGAACACGACGACACCGACGAGCGGCAAGACGAGCCCGATGCCGCCGGGCGAGCGCTCGTCGCCGGTGGTCGTGGTGGTCATCGTGGTCTCGCCGGCGCGGGCCAGCGCATGGCTCACCTGTGACGCCGGATGGCTGAGCACGAGCGCGAGCTCGCCGAGCATGATCGTCTCGCCGTGCGCGACGCGGCGCGGCCGGTCGACGCGCTCGCTCCCGACGCGCACGCCGTTCTTGCTGTCGAGGTCGCGCACGAGGACGCCTTCGGGGCCCACCTGCAGCTCGGCATGCCGGCGCGACACGTCCTCGTGCTCGAGCTGGATGCTCGCTTCGCTGCCGCGCCCGAGCACGTGCACGCCGTAGGGCAGCTCGTGCACGCGACCGGCATTCGCCCCGGAGGACTCGAACAGCTGGGGCACCATGGACTTGGGCTGCGCCATCTTCGATCTCGTCTCAGTGTAGATCTTCGCGCGGCAGCCAGCGGCCGTCGGCGAAGCAGTGGAGTTCCTCGCCCGCGGAGGCGGCGAGCTCGGACCGTCCGCCGGTACGCCGGCGGCAGGTCGAGGCGGCCCGACGCACCGCCTCGGGTGGCGGCCATTCACACGTCTCGAGCTCCGCCCAGCGGCCGGTGGCGCGCAGCTCCTCGCGCAGTGCGACGAGGTGCGGCGCGCTCTCCGGATCCCCGTCGGCCTCGACCGCGCCGACCGACGGGATCGCCAGCGCGCGCAGGAGCCCCGGCCACATCGGCGGAGCGCCGCCCGGATCGCGGATGCACGCGCCGCCGTCCGCTTGCCGGGCGATCACGGTCGGACTCCGACGCGGACCGAGCACGATCCACGCCGCGTCCGCAGCCGGCGAGGCCGGTGCACGCGCGAGCGCGGCGTACACGAGCAGCACGATCGTGCAGGTCAGCACCGACGGCGACCACCGCACGAACCATGCGCGCGCGGCCACGCGCGGCCATGCCCGCAGCAGCAGCGCGAGCCCGGCGACGGCAGCGATCGCGCCGTAGGGGATCCGCGGCAGCGCAGCGAAGCCCTTCGCGACGTCGAGCACGAGCTGCGCGCCCCACTCGGCGGGCACCCACGCGAGCTCACCGAGCACGGGCGATGCGAGCGCGCCGACGATGCCGAGCGGCGTCACCCACAGCGTGAACACGGGCACCGCGATCAGATTCGCGGGCACGGCCCACGCACCGGTCTCGTCGAAGTGCAGCGCGAGCACGGGCGCGATCGCCCAGCCGACCCGCCAGCTCTGCAGCACGAGCCCGGCGCCGACCGGCGCGCGCACGATCGCGGCCATCGCCGCGACCGACAGCTGGAAGCCGACGTCGAACGCCCATGCCGGACGCACCGCGAGCATCGCCGCGGAGGTCCACGCGAGCACGGTGAGCCCGTGGCCCGGCCGTCCGACCGCCGCAGCGAGCCCGGCCGCGAGCACCATGATGGCAGCGCGCACCGCCGGGGCCTCGGCGCCGACGAGCCCCACGTACGCGAGCATCGGGATCGCGGCGAGCACGAAGGCGAGCCCGATCGAGCCGACGAGCGGCGCGAGCATCCGCGAGAACGCGCGGTGCAGCAGCCATGCGATGAGGCTGACCTGCATGCCGCTCACCGCGACGAGGTGCCCGAGCCCCGCGATCGCGAGCTCGTGGCGCGGCTCGGGCGGAAGCGCGGAGCGGATCCCGAACAGGCTGCCGACCACGAACGCGCGCGGCTCGGACGTGCGACCCGCCGCCCAGAGTCGCTGACGCAGCCGGGCGATCCACGACCAGTATCCCGGCGCGTCGACGGCACCGCGCCACGCGACGCGCGCGACCGCCGACCAGCTCGCGCCCTTGGCCCGCGCCGCCCGCAGGGGATCTGCTCCGCCGGGCCAGCTCGCACCTTCGCGCAGCTCGAGCTCGGCGACCGGCACGAGCACGGTCGCGCCCTGCCCGAGCGGACAGATCTCGACGGGCAGCTCGAGCGCGACCGAGCGCGCGAGCTCAGCCTCGTGCGCGAGCACCTGACACGCGGCACCGGGCATGCTCGCGCCCTCGACGACGAACGTGCGCACGCCCGGCGCGGCGTGCCGCGACGCCGCGGGCCAGGCGAGGGCAGCGATCGGCGCGCCGGCACCCAGACCACGCGCCAGCGCCAGTGCGACCAAGGCGAGCGCGATTCGATGCCAGCGCGCACGGCGGGCGACGAGGGCCGACACGGCGACGACCAGCGCCACAACGACACAGCACACGAGCGCGCACGCGACCAGCCCGGGCGAGCTGCCCCAGCCTTGCGGCTGGCCGAGCACATGCCCGCCGACGACGGCGAAGACCGTCGCGATCCAGAGCGCCGTGTTGCGCACGAGGATGCGGTCGACCGCAGCTGGCATTCGTTGCACGCCGCGTCCCGATCTCGTGCGACCGCGTCGACAATTGCGGCCGCGGGCCCAACCGGCCTACACTACGCGCAACGTGCTGCTGACCCGGATCTGGGGCGTGCTGCTGGCCGCGCTCGCGACTTTCTGCCTGGGCGGCATGTTCCTGCTGTCCCAGGGCAGTGGCGAGGACTTCGCCGAGGCCGACCGCGCCGCCCTGCGGGCCGTGACCGAGGCGGGCATCGTCGCCCTCGACGCGCAGATCCTGTCGTCACCGGTGCGGCTGGCCCCCTCGGTGCAGCTCGATCCCCAGCTCCGCGAGGCGCTCGCGCGCACGCCCGAGCAGGAGGCCAAGCTCGCCGCCGACAAGCTCCCGCTCGCCCAGGTGTTCACCGAGGCCGCGGAGGCCCTGCGGGTCGGCAACGACTCCGACATGACGCTCGCGATCGTCGACACGACCGGCGCGATCGCGGCGGTCTCGGGCGTCGGCGAGCCCTTGCTGACCGAGCTCATCGGCAGCGCGCCCTACCAGGAGCTCACCCCCGATCGCGACACGATGTTCTCGCTGACGCTCGGCGGGCTGCTGCAGGTCGTGCACGTCGGCCGGGCCGACGATCGCGGGCGCCGGCTCATCGCGTTCGAGCCGCTGCGCATCGGCGCGGGCTCGCTCGTGCGCCGCGTGCTCGGCACGCAGAACCCCGCGGGCATCGTCCGCAACAAGAAGCTGGTCGGTGAGATCATCGGCGATCAGCCGGTCACCGCCGAGATCGAGAAGCTCGCGGCCGAGCACGACGGCGAGGTGCCCGACGAGGGTGCGAGCAAGGTGTTCACGGTCGGCGATGGGCTCGACACGCGCATCGGCGCGCTCGGCCGCGTGCCCGGGCCCGCGGGCAAGGGCAAAGGCGGCGCGTTGATCGTCGTGCTCTCGTCGCACACGGCGGCCGGTGGTCAGCGCGATCTCAGCCACGCGATGGGCGACGCCCGCGACAAGGGGCTCATCTCGCCGGCGAACTGGGTGCTGCTGATCGTGCTGCTCGGCGTGTGTGCCACGCTCGCGGTGTACCTGCCCCAGATCGAGGCGCTCGGGCCCATGCGTCGCCTCGCCGGCGAGTTCGTCGCGGTCTCGCGCGGCGCACAGCACCAGATCTTCCACGATCGCTACGGCGGCGCGACGGGTGAGGTTGCGCGCGCGGCCAATGCCGCCCACGAGGCGCTGCGCGCTGCGTACCTCGCCGAGCTCGAGATCGACGAAGAGTTCGCCGAGGAGAGCACCGGCACCGGTGCCCGCCAACGTCCCAAGACGATGCGGGGCCGCAAGCTGACGCGATCGATGCGCAAGGTCGACGAGTCGGCGCCAGCGTCCGATGCACCGACGCCGGCCGAGCCGGTCGCCGAGCCGCCACGCGCAGCCGCGCCCGCGCGCACGCCCGCGGTCGATCGCACGCAGCCCGCCCCCGCGCAGCCGCAGCCGCAATCGCAGCAGCCGGTGCGACGCCCCACCCCGATCGCTGCGCCGGCCGCCGCGCCAGCGGGACCCGGCACCTTCGCACCACCGAAGACGATGCCTGCGGCGCCGGGCACTGCATCGCCGCGGCCGAGCCCGATCGCCGCGAAGCCGGTGCCCGCGCCGGCACCGATCCCCGCACCACGGGCACCGCTGGCTCCGATCGCACCGCTCGAGACGCCGGGCGAAGAGGACGACGCCCGCGCCCGCTACTACCGCGAGGTCTTCGAGGAGTTCCTGCAGGTGAAGATCGCCTGCGGCGAGCCCACCGACGGCTTCACGTTCGACAAGTTCAGCCGCAAGCTGCAAAAGAACACCCAGGACATCCTCGACAAGCACGCGGACGTGCGCGAGGTGCAGTTCACCGTGTACGTGAAGGACGGCAAGGCGGCGCTCAAGGCGAAGATCGTGCGCGGGAGCACCTCGGCATGACGCTGCTGAAGATCGCCCACGTCGGCAACCCGCTGCTGCGTCAGCGCGCACGCGAGGTCGATCGCGACGAGCTGCGCTCGCCCGCGATGCAGCAGTTCATCGACGATCTGGTCGAGACGATGCGCGACGCGAACGGGGCCGGGCTCGCGGCGATCCAGGTGCACAACCCGGTCCGCATCTGCGCGATCGAGGTCGCCGACAACCCGCGCTATCCGTACAAGCCGAACGTACCGCTGACGATCCTCGTCAACCCGGTGCTCACGCCGCTCTCCGACGAGCGCTTCGACAACTTCGAAGGCTGCCTCTCCGTACCCGACATGCGCGGCGTGGCGCCGCGCTTCGCCGAGCTGCGCGTGCAGGCCTGGGACCGCCACGGCGAGCCGATCGATCGCGAGGTGCGGGGCATCACCGCGGGCACCTTCCAGCACGAGGTCGATCACCTCGACGGCAAGCTGTTCCTCGACCGCGTGGTCGACACCTCGACGCTCTGCACGTGGAAGGAATTCGCGCGGCACCACGAGCCGGCGTTCCGCGAGCGGGTGCTCGCGCTCGTCGCACGCTGGGGCTCGTGATCCCGGATCCGAGCACGGCAGGGCGATAGGTCCGGCGCGCGGGTTCGACCCGTCCGCGCCGAGTGCTACCCTTGGGCGGAGCCCCGTGCGCGACCGCCCCCGCAAGACCTTCGCGCTCGTCGCGTCGTTGGTGCTGCACCTCGCGCCGCTCGCCTGGGCGCTCGTCACGTTCGCGCCCGAGCTCGACATCGATCTCGACATCGAGCTGCAGGAGGTCGAGCTGATCGATCCCGATCAGCTCCAGGGTGCGGAGCCCGACCAGCCCGCGAAGGTCGAGGTGCCCGAGCCACCGCCGCCGGCCCCGACCACGCCCGAGGCGCCGGGCCCGAAGCCCGAGCCGCCCAAGCCCGAGCCGCCCAAGCCCGAGGACGAGCCCGTCGACGATCACGAGCTGGGCAAGGCCCACTCGAAGGCCGACGAGCTCGGCCCCACGAACAGCACGTTCTACGCGCTGCTCGTGCCGAAGAAGATCCGCAAGCTGAGCTTCTCCGACAAGGCGCTCGACATCATGGCGCCGCTGCCGGACTTCGAATACCTGATCGGCGCCGGCGGCTTCGATGCGCTGCGGGACTTCGACCACATCGTGATCGCGAGCCCCGACATCCGCGACTGGCGACAGACGTTCCTCGCCGTGGACTTCAAGATCCCGCGCGCCGAGGTGCAGCGCGCCATCGAGCGCGCCGCGGCGAAGAACGACGAGTCCGTGGAGTGGATCGAGGAGAAGGGGGTCATCCGCGGCAACCCCAAGCCGAACGACGAGAACGAGCCCGACGTCGACCCGCGCTTCTTCATGCTGCTCGAGGACGGCATCGCGGTGTACGTGCGGCCGGAGTTCGTCGACCACGTGCTCGCGGCCGAGGCCGGCGACACCAAGACCGCGGGCAACTACGTCGCGAACCTGACGAAGCTGCGGAAGTTCGCGGCCAAGGTCCCGACCGCGGGGCTGCAGGTCGTGATCAAGGATCTGCGCGCGGCGATCAAGCGAGCGAAGCGCAAGAGCGGCAAGGAGCTGCCGTTCGAGATGCCCGACACGATCGAGCTCACCGCGGAGGCCACCGAGGATCCCGAGCTGCTGGTGCGCCTCGAGTTCACCACGCTCGTCGACGCGAAGGCGTTCGAGAGCTGGTGGAAGAACGACATGCCGGAGCTCATCCCCGCCGCCGCGAAGCTGGTGATCGGCGGCATGCTCGATCAGCTGGAGATCTCGCGCGACAAGATGGAGGTCCAGCTGTGGTCGCGCTACAGCAGCAAGCAGGCCAGCATGCTGCTCGGCATCATCGCGGACAACAACGCCAAGTACTTCAAGAAGACGCCCGAGGAGCTCGAGCAGCTCCGGCAGGAGCGCAAGCGGAACTGGCTCGAGCGCAAGAACGGCAAGCTGCCTCCCTCGGCGCTCGACGGCAAACCGACGGGCGGCGCAGCCGCGGAGGGTGACGCGAAAGAGCCCGCGTCGAGCGATGCGCCCGCACCTTCACCCGATGCGCCACCTGCCCCCGACGCGCCACCTGCCGACGATGCACCTGCCGATCCTCCACCCGAGGATCCCGCGAAGCGCCCGACCTGAGCGATCGCGATCGACAGGCGCACGCACCTGCGACGATGTGCAGGCGGAGCCGCCTCGAAGGTGCGGCCGGGCCGCGCGCAACGCCGTGCGATCTGCGGAGAAACCCTCGCCCAGGGGCCCTACGACCGTTTCTCCGTATCCGAAGGATGCGTCGTCATGCCGCCATGTACGCCGCGGGGCTGTCGCTGGGGTCCCACGGTGCTCGCACGATTCTCGTGCTCGCGCGTATACCCGAGCGACGCGCGCACGCGCACGGACATGTCGCTAGGTCACGTCCAGCTCGAAGACCACCGCGCGGCGCGACTTGGGCATGTCAGCACCATCCGCGCTACACTGGCTCATCTCGCGCGCCCAGGGGATCTAGGCGGACACGGCGTACGAGAAACGTGGACCACCACGGAGGAATGACAATCATGGGGAAGGTTGCGGACAAAGAGCGTGATGCCTCCGAGAGCTCCGGCATGTCGGACATGATGGACGTCGCTGCGTCCCTCGGTCTCGAGGACGACGACGTCGCGAGCGCGGGGGTTACCCGTGCCGACGACGACGAAGCCGACGACGAGCTCGAAGATGTCGGTGCCGGCTACGGCGGTGCAGCGGCCGCGGCGTTGATCGCCGATGCGTCGCTCGAGCCCGAGCCCGCCACCGCGGCCAACGCCGCGAAGTCGGCGAGCACGTCGCAGGTCTCGCGCGCCGAGCCGCCTCCGCCACCGGCCCCGGCACCGAAGGCGGCGACGCCTCCGCCGGCGCCGTCGGCCTCCACGAGCTCCGGTTCGTCACCCAAGGTGGCGGCTGCGAAGGCGGTCTCCAAGCCCGTGCCGGTCGTGCCCGCCGCGGCGCCCAAGGCCGCGCCGAAGGCCTCCAGCTCCCTCGCCGGTGCACCCGTCGCCGTCGCGGCGAGCGGCGCTCAGCCGCCGCAGGAGAAGAAGGGCAGCTCGATGCTCCTCATCGGCGCGGGCGTGCTCGCGCTCGGCGTGGTGGGCTGGTTCGTCTTCAACAACAACAGCAACGTGAAGGACCACCCCACCTCGGAGAACGAGGTGCGCACCGCCGCGTCGACGCCGGTCGAGCCGCCGCCGCCGAAGCCGGCGCCGGTCGTGCAGAAGGCCCCCGAGCCGCCGCCGGTCGAGGAGCCGGTGATCGACGCGACGACGGGTGAGCCCGAGCCGCCGCCGGTCGAGGAGGCGAAGGTCGAGGTCTCGGTCAAGCAGAAGAAGCGCGACAAGACCGAGAAGCCCGAGACCGGCGAGAAGGAGCCGCCCACCAAGGCGGCCCCCGAGCCCAAGCAGACGCAGGCCGAGATCGACGAGAAGTTCCGCACCGAGTGCTTGCTCAACCCGAGCAAGCCGGGCTGCGACGAGCTCCGTCGCAAGCAGCGCGACACGACCGACCTCGATGCGAAGCTGGCCGACAAGCTCACGCAGTCGCAGATCCGCGAGGGCTTCGCGAAGGCCAAGGGCAAGGCCAAGGCCTGCGGCGGAGAGACCGGCGTCGTCGTGCGCGTGAAGGCCTCGATCGCCGGCTCCGGCGAGCTGCTGTCCGTGAACGCGCTCGACGAGCACGCCGGCACCGCGCTCGGCACCTGCGTCGAGAATGCGCTGAAGGATGCGAAGTTCGCCCGCTTCAGCGGCGAGTCGCAGGGCACCGTCTACCCCGTGACGTTCTAGCCGCGCGGCCGAGTGGCCCGCACCGCGTGCCCGCCTACGCCTCCGAGGAGGCGATGGCGGGCACGAACAATTCCGGCACCCGACTCGCGCGCAGCGGGGCGCCGAACAGGAAGCCCTGACCACGCATGCAGCCGAGTCGCAGCAGCTGATCGGCCTGGGCACGGCTCTCGATGCCCTCGGCGATGACGTCGACCGAGAGCGCCTGCGCGAGGCCGACGATCGTGCGGATCATCGCCGCACCCTGCTCGCTGCCGTCGAGCACGTCGACGAAGGCCTTGTCGATCTTGAGGCCGTCGACCGGGAAGCGATGCAGGTACGACAGCGACGAGTAGCCCGTGCCGAAATCGTCGACCCAGATCCGCACGCCGAGCGAGCGCAACGTGTCGAGGATGCGCAGCACCGTCTCGGCGTTGTCCATGAGCACGCTCTCGGTCAGCTCGAGCCGAAGCGAGCTCGGGCTCACCTCGTTGTTGCGCAACGCCGACTCGATCTCCTCGAGCAGCCGCGGATCGGCGAGCTGCCGCCCCGAGAGGTTGACGCTCATCGAGAGCGGCGGGAGATCGGGCAGCGCCTCGCCCCAGCGATGCAGCTGACGCACCGCCTCGTGGATCGCCCAGCGCCCGATCGGCAGGATGAGCCCGGTCTGCTCGGCGACGGGGATGAACTCCGACGGCGCCACGAGCCCGCGCCGGGGATGTCGCCAGCGCGTGAGCGCCTCGAAGCCCATGAGGTTGCCGGTGTCGAGCGCGACGATGGGCTGGTAGTGCAGCTCGAATTCCTCGCGCTCGACCGCCTGCCGCAGTGCGACCTCGAGCCGCAGGTGCGTGAGCGCGTCGATGCGCATCTTCGTCTCGAAGACCTCGTGGCGATCCTGGCCGCGCTCCTTCGCCTTGCTCGCCGCCGCGCCGACGTCGCTGATGACCTCGTCGGGTTCCTCGTAGTTGCGCGAGCTGGTGGTGAGCCCGATGCTGACGGTGACGTAGACGGTCTGCCCGTCGACCTCGAAGGGATCGTGCACTGCGTGCCGGATGCGATTCGCGATGTCGGTGCCGGCGTCGACGTCGTCGAGGTTCTCGAGCAGCACCGCGAACTTGTCGCCGCCGAAGCGCGCGACGACGTCACCGGGGCGCACGCAGCCGAGCAGCCGCCTGGACAGTATGCCGAGCACGCCGTCCGCGGCCTGGTGGCCGATGCTGTCGGCGAGCCAGCGGAAGCGGTCGACGTCGACCATCAGCACCGTGAACGCGTAGGTGGAATCCTGCCGACGGAGCTCGATCGCGCGGGCGAGCCGCTCCATGAACGGCTCGCGGCGCGGCAGCCCGGTGAGCGGATCGTGGCGGTTCTCCTCGACCAGCTTCTGCTCGCGCAGACGGTAGTCCGAGGTGTCGGTGAGCGAGCCCGCCATGCGCAGCGGTCGACCCACCGGATCGCGCTGGACGACGCCGCGGCTGATCACCCAGCGGTAGGTGCCGTCGCTCGCACGTAGGCGGTGCTCGTTTTCGTGGAACGGCTTGTCGCCGGCGAGGTGCGAGTCGATGTCGGCACGCAGGGCCGCGACGTCGCCGGGATGCACGCGCCCGAACCACTCGTCGACGGTGTTGGACAGATCGTCGATGCCGTAGCCGAGCAGCTCTCGCCAGCGTCGCGAGAAGTGCATCTCGCCGGTGTCGAGCAGCCACTCCCACACCCCGTCGTTGCTGCCGCGCACGGCGAGTGCGAAGCGCTCCTGCACCTCGGACAACGCACGGCGATTGCGTCCACGCTCGATCGCGGCGTGCACGGCGGCCTCGATCAGCGCGCCCGAGACCTCGGAGCGCAGCACGACCGCGTCGGCGCCTTCGTGCTGCAGGATGCTGCGCCGCGCGGTGCGTTGCTCGGGCTTGCCGATGGTGTCGAGCGCCACGAGCGGCACCGGCGGCAGCCGACGGTCGCGCACGAGCCGGGTCCATACCCGACGATCGCCGGCGATCTCGACCAGGGCCGCGTCGTACTCGCTCGCGGTGAGCGACTGGATCGCCAGCACCTCGTCGGCGGCGTGGTCGAGATGGAACGGCGGATCGGCGGCCTGCTCGAGCAGCTCGACGAACAGCGCGTACTCGCGGGTGCTCTCGCCCACGTAGAGCACGCGCTGGAGCCCGGCCCGCGGCTCGGTCTGTCCGCGCACCTGCACGAACTGCGTGGTGCGCTTGATCGACACCGAGCCCATCTCCATCGTCGGCCGGCGATGCTCCGATGCGGGTTCGTCGTCGTCGTTCATGCCTGCGTGACAACCTCGGGCACGAACTCGCCCCAGCCGTAGTGCTTCAAGTAGTTACCCCAGACTCCCTCGCACACCGCGTCATAGCTGCACGCGCTGCACTCGTCGCGTTTGTGGCGCCGCGCGTCGTCGAGATCGGAGCGGCGGATCTGCACGAGCCCACCGTCGCCGGACCCGCGCGCGGCGAGCTGCTCGGCGTCGAGCAACCCGTGGGCCTGGCCGGCGGGCTCGAAGTGCACGTAGCTCTCGACGTAGCCGCGGTTGAAGTCGGGCACCGATTTCGTGGTGCAGAGCGGGATGTCGACGAGGAACGCCATGACCCGCGGCTCGCTGCGCTGCTGCTCGTGGACGAACGCCGCGAACGTCGCGGCGATATCGGTGTAGCTGGGGAAGATCTGCTCGAAGTAGGTGTTCGCGCGGCCGTTGGCCTGCATCACGTTGAACACCACCTGCTCGACGCCGTGCTCCCGGAGGAAGCGATAGATCTCGCCGAGGTGCGGCAGGTTGCGGCGAGTCACCACGGTCGAGGTGTGCAGGCCGATGCCGTAGCGCCGCAGCGACGCGATCACGTCGATGCCCGCGAGCGTCTGCGCGAAGCTGCCGGGCGTGCGCGTGAGCCCCTCGTGCAGGCGCTGCTCGTGGCCGTGGATCGAGATGTAGAAGCGGTTGAGGCCGGCCGCGACGAGGCCCTTGGCATAGCGCTCGTACGAGAGCGCACGACCGTTGGTCATGATGCTGATGGTCGGCACGCCATGGCTGCGGGCGAGCTTGACCCACCGCGGCAACGCGGGGTTCGTCGTGGGCTCGCCGGAGGTGAAGCACACCTCTTCGCAGCCGCGGGTCTGCTCGAGGATCCGCAGCACGCTCGCATCGTTCGTGGCGGAATTCGTTACGTAACGTCCGTCCCGATCCTCCTCCATGCAGAAGATGCAGTTGTTGTTGCAGACCGCACCGGTGAGCACGTGCACGCGTTCGCGGCGACTCGCGATGCGCTGCTCGATCCCCCCACCGTCGGCCATCGCGCTACCAGCTCCCGTGGCTGCCGTGTGAACCGTGACTTCCGTGCGAGCCGTGGCTGCCATGCGAACCATGGCTGCCGTGCGAACCGTGGCTGCCGTGCGAACAGTGTGTCGGTGCGGCCATCGCTCCTTCGCCGCGGATCCCACCGGGTGCGTCATCGGCGTTGTCGCGCGCACGTTGGGCGATGGCGCGCTGCTCGGGCCCGAGCATGGCGATCGGTGCGCGCGCGTAGCTCGGCACCGCGTCGTCGGCATTCGCTGCTCCCCGATCCCCGCGCTCGGATTCGTCCGTCATGCGACCCGCGTCCAGCCTCGCATCATACCAGGGCCGCACGCTCGGATGTCCGAGTTCGCGCCCGCCTCGCGCGGAAGCTGCTCCGGGCTCGCGGGGCTTGGGGCACGCGGGCCCCATTCATTCTGGCGCACGCGTGCGCGCTCGCGCTCCGCGCGCGTACGCTCGATTGCGCATCGCGAAGGGTGGCGATCGGCTCGCGTCAGGCCGGGGGCTGCAGGAAGTGCTCGCGCGGGCGGATCGTCGTCCAGCGCCGGAGCACCTCGAGCGTCGCGTCGTCGGCCGTCGCGAGCTTCTCGAACAGGTAGTCCTGGATGCCCTTGTGCACCGCGCACATCGAGCTCTCGCGCATGCGACCCATCATGTTACCGAGCGTCTTGTGGTTGTGCTCGGGCTGCGTGCCGCAATAGGGCACGTAGGCGCAGTCGGTGCAGTCGGGCTGCCCCTCGAGGTTCGATGCGATCGCCATCGCGCGGATCGTGGGATGGCCGACGAGCTCGCGATAGCTGCTGGTGCGCACGTCCCCGATGCAGAACGTCGGATCGCCCATCGCCCCGAGCATGCGGCCCTCGTCGGAGCTGTAGATCTTGCCGTCGTGGTCGTAGGCGAGCTGGCCGATGCCGGCGCCCCCGGGGCTGCGGATGTCGAGGAAGTTCGGGTCGTCGCCGGAGAGGATCTTGGTCAGGAAGATCGCGGCGTAGCGCTCGAGGATCTCCACGCCCTGCTTGTTGAGCTCGATGATGTGATCGACCGCCTTGCGGTAGAACGCGAGGTACTCGGCGCGCGGGTATTCGACGATCCTGCGCGTCTTCTCGGCGAAGCCGAACGGATCGACCGGGCGCAGGAACAGCGCGCGGCACCCGAGGCCGACGTAGGTGTCGATGACCTCGCGCCAGCGCTGGAGCGTCTCCTTCGTGGTCGTGAGCAGCGCCTCGACGTGGTAGAGGGTCGGGTCGAGCCCGGCTTCGCCGTACGCCGCGTTGATGCGGCGGATCCAGCCCTCGGCAGCGTCGTAGGCCGACAGCGTGGGCAGCTTGCGCTGCTTGTCGTGGATGTCCTTCGGCCCGTCGATGCTCGTGCAGATCTGCACGCGGTGCGCGAGCAGCCAGCTCAGCTTCTCCTCGGTCATCAGCGACAGGTTGCTGACCATCGTGAACTCGAGCTGCTTGCCGAGCCCGCGGTTCTTCTCGGTGGCGTACTCGATCACGTGCTGCACCACCGGCCAGTTGACCAGCGGCTCACCGCCCTGGAACTCGATCGTGACGTGCGGGCTCGTGGTGCGCAGGATCAGCTCGACCGTGCGCTCGGCGGTCTCGATCGTCATGTCGGTGTGCACCGCGTCGAGGTCGGCCCGCGACGCGTGGCAGTACACGCAGGTCTCGTTGCAGCGCAGCGTGACCACCATCAGGTGCAGGTTGGGCCCCGCGTGCACGAAGCGCTTGCGCGCCCGGTACGTCTCGCCGGCCCTGCGCGCATCGAAGCTCTCGCGCACGAGGTTCTTCGCGGAGAGCCGCGCATGCAGCTCGCCCGCGCGGTCGACGTCGCCGCGCACGAATGCGCGGAACTCCGCGCGATCGAGCACGATCCACTCGCCCTCGAGATTCGTGACGACCACGCGATCACCGAGCTCGCGGAAGCGGAAGAACGCGGCGTAGTCGCCGGTGTCGAAGAGCGCCGCGCTCATGCTCCGGCCTCGCGATCGGGTCCGCCCTGCTCGACCGTGAGCCCGAGCGCGAAGTTGGCCAGCTCGCCGGCGATGCGACGGTCACGGGCGACGTCACCGAGCTCGGCCCGCACCACGAAGTAGTCGCCCTCGATCGCGCGCTCGAAGCTCCCGAGCGCGGCGAAGCGCGTGAGCGCGCTGTCGATCGCC
>CAZFKC010000031.1:0-93509 GCA_964519175.1 uncultured Nannocystaceae bacterium | reverse complement strand
CACGGAGCAGGGTGTCCGGAAGAACGCTTCGCGTTCTTCCGCACCCTGCTAGCGCCGGCTCGCCAACCCGCGCAGGGCCTCCACACCGCGGGGCTCCGCTGCGGCCCACGGCACGACCGCGGTGCGCTCCGCCAGCGCGCGTACGCGCTCGATCTGGCGGAGCTCGATCGCCACCCGGCTCGCAAGCAGCGGGTCACGGGTCTGTGACGCAGCGAGGCTTGCGTTCACCACCCAAGCCCAGGGCTCGATGCCGGCGCGACGGAGGTCGTCTTGCAGCCGCGAGGCCTCGGAGACCGGCGTGGTCTCCGGAAGCGTCACGATCAGAATCTTGGTGTAGGTCGCGTCGCGAAGCCGCAAGAGCGGCGTCGTGAACCGATGCACCAGGTCGGCATCGATCCGGCGCAGCATTTCGCGGTGATAGGAGCCGGTCGCGTCGAGCAGCAGGAGCGTATGCCCGGTGGGCGCGGTGTCGAGGATGACGAGCTGTTGGCGTGCGCGCGCCACGGTGCGTGAGAACGCGTGGAACACCGCGACCTCCTCGGTGCAGGGCGATCGCAGATCCTCGAGGAGGAGCGCGCGCGCCTCCTCGTCCTGGCCCTTGCCCTTGGTCGCGAGGATGTGGTCGACGTACGCCTTCGTCTCGACTGCGGGATCGATCCGACTCACCTCGAGGTGCGGGAGCGCGCCGTCGATCGTCGCTTCGACATGTGCAGCGGGGTCGGTGGTGGAGAGCAGTACGTCGATGCCGCGCTCCGCCATCGCCACGGCGATCGCGGACGCGATCGTGGTCTTCCCCACGCCGCCTTTGCCCATCACCATCACCAGCCCGCGCGGCTGCCGGGCGAGCTCGTCGACGAGCGCACTCAACGAGGGCAGCTGGTCGCGAGCGACCATCGAGGCCGGAAGCTGCTGCCCGGGGTCGGGTGCGTCGAGCAGCCGGCGGAATGCGTCGAGGCCCAGCATCTCGAACGGACGCAGCGGTACCTCGGTGCGAGGCAGTGCGGCCAGCGTTGCCGGCATCGCGTCGAGCGCAGCTCGACCGCGAGCCTCGAACGCCGCCGCCGTCGCGTCGTCCGTCGACGAGGCGTGGAAGACCCCGTTGACCACGAGTCGTTGGTTCTCGAGGCCGATCGCGCGCAGCTCCGCCGCGGTGCGCTCGGCCTCACGGAGCGCGGATCGTTCGGGTCGCGTCACCAGGACGACGGTCGTCTGCTGCGGCGACTCCATCGCCCGACGCGCCTGCAGGAAGCGATCGTGCCGGGTGGTGAGCCCGCCGTGGGGGCCCAGACACGACGCGCCCCGCGTGTTCTCGTCGAGGAAGGTCGTCCACGCGCGCGGGAGGTCGAGCAGGCGCAGCGTGTGTCCGGTGGGGGCGGTGTCGAAGACGACGCGGTCGAAGCCCGCGTCGTCGCCGGCGAGCAGGCCCGCGAATCGGTCGAAGGCGGCGATCTCGGTGGTGCAGGCGCCCGCGAGCTCCTCTCGCATCTGCGTCAGCTCGGCGTCGCTGACATGGCCCGCGTACGGTGCGAGCACTCGGTTGCGGTAGTCCTCGGCGGCCTGCTCGGGATCGATGTTGGCGGCGAAGAGGCCGGGCGCTCCGGGTACGGCGCGAGGCTCCGCCGCGAGCTGCACCCCCAGCATCTCGTCGAGGTTCGACGCGGGGTCCGTGCTGACGATCAGCACTCGTGCACCGGCGTCCGCCAGCGCGAGCGCCGTGGCACACGCGAGCGTGGTCTTGCCGACCCCGCCCTTGCCCGTGAAGAACAGATACCGCGACGAGAGCCCGAAGGGCGTGGCGATCGGCATGGGCTTGCTTCCTGGCTGCGGAGTCGCGCCGCGCCGCCGCATCGGGCTCACACGTGGTAGGGACGCAGCGCAGGACGGGGCTCGAGCGTGCGACGCAGCCGCTCGAGCGCGACGCGTTGCACCTGGCGCGCGCGCTCGCGCGAGATTCCGTGGCGCTGCCCGATCTCCTCGAACGTCTGCTTCGTGGCGCCGGGCAGCGCGAAGCGCTCGTGGACGATGTCCCGCTCGCGCTCGGGGAGCTGGGCCAACGCAGCCATCGCGCGCTTGCGGTCGCGGCCCTCGACGACGTCTTCGAGCTCCGCGAGCGCAGCCGCATCGCTGAGCCCTTCCATGGGGGACGCCCCGCTGTCGCAGTCCGCGGCCGCGTCGAGGCTGACGTCGCGCCCCGCCTTGGCCCGCAGCGCGAAGGTGAGTCGTTCGGGATCGCAGTCGATGGCCACCGCGACCTCGCGCAGCTCGGGCTCGCGACCGAGCTCCACTGCGAGCTGTCGACGCGCCCGCTCCGCCTTCGCGACGAGCTGGTGGATCTGCGTCGGGAGCCGCACCGCGCCGGCACCGTTCGCGAGGGCGCGCACGATCGCGTGCCGGATCCACCATGCGGCGTAGGTCGAGAAACGAACACCTCGCTCGGGATCGAAGCGATCGACCGCCTTCAAGAGCCCGAGGTTGCCCTCCTGGATGCGATCGCCGAGCGGCATACGGTCGTGGCCGTAGCGCTGGGCGAACAACACGACGAGGCGGAGGTTGGCCGAGACGAAACGGTTGCGCGCGGCGAGAAACGTCGCGCGTGCGCGTCGGGCTTCGCGATGCCACTCCGCGTCGCAGCTCTTCGCGAGCTCCACGATCGCATCCGAAGCGACGTGCTCGTCGCCGACGCGGTCCAATGCCTGCGCGAGCTCGACGAGCGCCGCGCTACGGTCGCCGGCCCCGTCTAGGAGGTCGTGGGCGAGGCCGACGACGTCTTCGTCCTTGGCGTGGGCGACGATCGTCGCGAGCACCGCGTCCGCATGCTCGGCGCGGAGCAGCACGGCCCAGTAGGCGCGTCGGGTACGCCCCACGGTCTGCGCGAGCTCGGCCTCTCGCGCGGCATCGAACCGCGGTGTCGAGGCGAGGGCCGCGAAGTAGCTGCGCTCGGAGTCTCTCGAGGTGGATGCGGGGCCGAGGGTGTTGGGCTCGTGCATGGGCGCCGAGCTGTGCAAGAAGGCGACACCGCGGGCTGCGCGGAATTGCCGTGTATGATCGCGGCCCACTCGGGAACCGGAGCGAAGCGTGCGCGCAGGACCTGCGCGAGCCCCCGTGGCAGCCGCAGGCGTTGCGCGCTCGACTTGGATGGGCGCGGCTCCTCCGGCGCTAGGCTGCCGACGAGCGATGAGCGACGAGCGCAAGCGTCTGCCGGCTTCCATGCGCGCCGCCGTGCTCGACGCGCCGGCCCCGGTGCAGTCGCGGCCGCTGCGGATTCGCGAGCTCGCACGTCCCGACCCCGGCGACGACGAGGTCCTGGTGCGGGTGTCCACCTGCGGCGTCTGCCGCACGGACCTCCACGTCGTCGAAGGCGAGCTGCCCGCGCGACGACGACCGATCGTGCCCGGCCACCAGATCGTCGGGCGCGTGGTCGCGACCGGCGCGAGCGTCGACGCCGAGCTGCGGGGCCGCCGGGTCGGCATCCCGTGGGTGCACCGCACGTGCGGCACCTGTCGCTTCTGCACGGGCGCGCGCGAGAACCTGTGCGAGACGCCGGAGCTCACCGGCTGGACGGTGCACGGTGGATTCGCCGAGTTCACCGTGGCGCCCGCGGCGTTCGTGTATCCGCTGCCGGACGCGCTCGACGATCGTCACGCCGCGCCGCTGTTGTGCGCCGGGATCATCGGTTACCGCGCGCTGCGGCTCACCGAGCTCGACGCGCGCGGCTGGTCCGGCGCGAAGCTGGGGATCTACGGCTTCGGCGCGGCGGGTCACGTCGCGATCCAGATCGCCCGCGCCCGCGGTGCGGAGGTCTACGTGTGCACGCGCGACGCGAGCACCCACCAGGCGCTCGCGCTCGAGCTCGGCGCGAGCTGGGTGGGCGGCACGTTCGACGCGACGCCGGCACCGCTCGACGCGGCGATCGTGTTCGCGCCCGCCGGCGAGATCGTGCCCGCCGCGCTCGCGTCGCTCGATCGCGGCGCGACGCTGGTACTCGGCGGGATCCACATGAGCCCGATCCCGACGCTGCCGTACCAGCTCCTCTATCACGAGCGTGTGATCCGCAGCGTCGCCAACAACACGCGGGCGGACGGCCACGCGCTGCTCGCCGAGGCGGCACGCGTCGGCGTGCGGACCCACGTGCAGGTCTATCCGCTCGAGCGCGTCGCCGATGCGCTGTGCGACCTGAAGCTCGACGCCGTGCGCGGCGCCGCCGTCATCGACGTCGGCGCAGCGCCGTAATCCGCGCGACCTCGATGACGCAATTTCGGCGTTGCGCGATGGCTGCGACGCAGCCCCTGCGTGGCACATGTGTCGAATCGCGCCGGACGCAGGCGTGGCTGTAATCGATCGCGGGTCGACGCATCCCGGGCGGCGATGACCAGCCCATCGCTCCTGCTCCGTCGGTCGCTCCTCCTCGCGCTCGTCCCGTGGGGATGCAGCACTCCCAGCGACGCCGGGCTCGACGCGTCCGGTGGCAGCAGCGGCGCTTCGAGCCCGCAGACCTCCGGTGCGGAGTCGTCGTCGGGCGCGAGCAACGTGGACAGCTCCGGCGATGCCAGCGGTAGCTCCGGTTCCGGCGACTCGGGCAACGACACGTCGGTGCCGGGCGAAGGGCTGCCCTGCGAGGTCGACGCGGTGCTCGCCACCTACTGCCGGAGTTGTCATGGCGATCCCCTGGTCGGCACCACCTTCGCGATGCTGACCCGCGACGACATGCTCGCGCCGGCCCCGAGCGATCCCGCGACCACCGTCGGTGCGAAGTCGGTCGAGCGCATGCAGAGCGAGCTCTCGCCGATGCCGCCCTTGCCCGCGACGCCACCGACCGCGGACGAGCTCGCGATCATCGCGGACTGGGTCGGCGCCGGCATGCCCGCAGGGGACTGCCTGCCCGACGACATGCCGAGCCCGTTCGACGCGGAGCCCGTGTGCACGAGCGACATGTGGTGGACCGGCGGGAACGAAGAGGATCCGCGCATGCATCCCGGCGTCGCCTGCGACGCGTGTCACTCGGGTGCGAAGGGCGGCGAGGAGGAAGGGCCGCGCCTGTTGATCGCCGGCACGGTGTATCCCAGCGGTCACGAGCCGGACGACTGCTACGGCGTCTCCTCGATCCTCGTGCAGGTCACCGACGCGAACGATCAGGTCGTGGAGCTGCACACCAACTCGGCGGGCAACTTCATGCTCGAAGACGAAGAGGCGCCGGCCGGCTTCGAGGCGCCGTACCTGGTGAAGGTCGTCTCCGACGTCGGCGAGCGCGTGATGGCGATGCCGGTCGACAACGGCGACTGCAACGTCTGCCACACGCAGGACGGCACGATGGATGCGCCTGGCCGCATCGTCGCGCCGTGGTAGCGCCTACCAGCCTCCGGTCGCGCCGCCGCCACCCGAGCGACCGCCGCCACCGGAGAATCCGCCCAGGCCGTCGCCGCGGCGACGTCCGCCTCCGCGGCCGAGCACGCTCCACAGGAGGAACAAGGCGAGCTGCGGCCGCTTGATCAGCAGGATCAGGAAGGCGAGCGCCGCGACGCCGATCATCACCCACGAGGTCCAGCCGAGCGGCTCCTCGTCTTCGATCGGAGGTCCACGCTCGTGCAGCGCCCCCGGAGCGAGGGCGTTCGGCCCGCCCTCGATGCTGTCCACGATCGCCTCGACGCCCCCACGAATCGCGCCGTCGAAATCGTGCTCGACGATGCGCGGCACCATCACGTCGCGGATCACCTGCGCCGCGATCAGATCCGTCACGCGATCCTCGAGCCCGTAGCCGACCTCGATGCGGACCTTGCGATCGTCCACCAGGACGAACACGACGAGCCCGTCGTCGAGCCCCTTGCGCCCGACCTTCCACGCCGCGAACGCCTCGACCGCGAGCTCCTCGATCGTCGCCGTGCCGCTCGTGCGGCCGATCCACACCAGGAGCTGGTGCCCGTGCTCGTGCTCGTACGCGGCCAGCCGCGCCTCGAGGTCGTCGCGCTCCGGCGCCGACATCACGCCGGCGTCGTCGGTCACGCGCCGCGTCGGGGTCGGTGGCACCGTCGACGTGGCGCCGACGAGCAGCAGCGCGACGAGGGCCAGGAGCGCGCGGACGGCACGGGCCACGGCTCAGGACTCGACCTTCGGCGCCGCGGCGACCGGGGCCGCACGACCGAAGTCGACCTTCGGTGCCACGGCGGCGCCCTCCTGCGCGTGGAAGTACGCCTTCGACTCGAACTTGCTGCCGAACATGCCCGCGATCATCGTGGTCGGGAACGACTCGCGCGAGGTGTTGAACGCCCGCGCCGCGTCGTTGAACCGCATGCGCTCCACGGTGATTCTGTTCTCCGTGCCTTCGAGCTGCGACTGCAGCGCCAGGAAGTTCTGGTTGGCCTTCAGATCGGGGTAGCTCTCGGCCACCACCAACAGCCTCGCGATCGCCGACGAGAGCTCGCCCTGCGCCGCTTCGAACTTCGCGAGCGCGTCGGGATCGTCGTAGGGCGCGGTGAGGTTCACGCTGCCGACCTTGGCGCGGGCCTCGGTCACCGCGACCAACGTGTCGCGCTCGTGGGCCGCCGCACCTTGGACGGTGGCGACGAGGTTCGGCACGAGGTCGGCGCGCCGCTGGTACACGTTCTCGACCTGGGCCCACTGCGACTCGACGTCCTGGTTCAGCCCGACGAGATGGTTGTAGCTGCGCACGCCCCAGAGCAGCAGCACCACGACCGCCGCGGCCAGTGCTGCTCCGATGATGAGACCGCGTTTCATGTCGTCTGCTCCTTCTCGTCGCTCGTGTCGTGGACCGGCGTCGTCCCGGGTGGGGGCGCGGTCGCCGTCGGCGAGCCAGTTCCGGCCCACGCCGACAGCATTGGAGTCGAGCGCGGTGCGGCAACCCGAAACGCTCGCGCGTCCGGCGACACTGCGCGCGCAACGATTGCGAACGTGGGATCGCGGGCCGCGGGCGCAAACGTTGCCGCGGGCGCCGCTGTGGCGCGAGGCATGCTGCGGCGGTGGTCGAGCTCCTCGCCGGCAGCCCGCTGCTGTTGCTCTTCACGGTCGCTGCCCTCGGCTACCTGCTCGGCAAGGTCCAGATCGCCGGGTTCGGGCTCGGGATCTCGGCCGTGCTGTTCGCCGGCATCGCGATCGGCAGCCTCGATCCGCGGCTGCGCCTGCCCGAGATCGTGCATCTGTTCGGACTGGTGACCTTCGTCTACGTCGTCGGGCTCGGCTCGGCGCCGGGGTTCTTCGCGGCGCTGCGCCGACGCGGGCTGCAGGCGGCCGCGCTCGCGCTCGGTGCGGTGATGCTGGCCGCCCTGCTCGTCGCGATGATCGCTGCGCAGCTCGGGTTGTCGGCGGAGGTCGCCGCCGGGGTGTTCGCCGGCGCGACCACGAACACGCCCGCGCTCGCGGCGGTGATCGACGCGTTGGGCGCGACGGGCGAGCAGGCCGGGCCCGTGCTCGGCTATTCGCTCGCGTATCCGTTCGGAGTGCTCGGCGTGCTCGCGACGATCGCAATGGTGCCGCGCGTGTTCGGGGTGGACCTGGCGACCGAGAAGGTCACCGCCGAGGACGCGCCGGGGCTCGGCGTGCTCGTCGAGTCGGCCACCGTGGTGATCGAGCGCGACCTGCCGGAGATGTCGGCGGCGTTCCTCCGCCAGCACCTCGGCCTGCGCATCGTCTTCAGTCGTGTGCGCCGCCGGGCGCGAGTGGCGGTCGTGACCGACGACTTCGTGTTGCACCGCGACGACGTGGTCGGCCTGGTCGGCGAGCGCGCCGAGCTCGTCGCCGCGGCGGCGCAGCTCGGCCGTGTCGTCGACGAGCGACTCGAGCTCGATCGCAGTGTGGTCGACTTCCGCCGCATCGTGGTGTCGAGCTCCGCGCTCGCGGAGCGGTCCATCGCATCGCTGCAGCTCGGGACCCGGTTCGGCGCCGTGATCACCCGCGTGCGTCGCGGCGACGACGAGCTCCCCATCGAGCCGTCGACGCGGCTCGAGCTCGGAGATGCCGTCCGCGTGGTGGCACCGCGCGCACGGCTGCCGGCGATCGCGAAGTTCTTCGGCGACTCGCAGCGCGCGCTCGCGGAGATCGACGTCATCAGCTTCTCGCTCGGCATCGGTCTGGGGCTGCTGGTGGGCCAGCTCCCGATCCCGCTACCGGGTGGCGGCAGCTTCTCGCTGGGCTTCGCCGGTGGTCCGCTCGTCGTCGGGCTCGCGCTGGGTCGGATCGGTCGCACCGGGCCGCTCGTCTGGACGCTGCCGCACGCGGCCGGCATGACGCTGCGCCAAGTGGGGCTCGTGCTCTTCCTCGCGGGCATCGGCACGCGCGCGGGCTGGGCCTTCGCGGAAGCCGTGCGCCAGGGCGGCGTGCTCGGCGTGCTCGGGCTCGGCGTGCTCGTGACCCTGGCGGTCTCCTGGCTCACGCTCGTGATCGGCCACCGCGTGCTCCGTCTGCCGGCGAGCGTCGTCGTCGGGATGATCGCGGGCATCCAGACCCAGCCGGCGGATCTGGCCTTCGCGTGCGAGCGCACGCGCAACGAGATTCCCGCCGCGGGCTACGCGGCGGTCTATCCCGTGGCGACGATCGCGAAGATCGTGCTGGCCCAGCTGCTGCTGCGCGGCTGAAGCGACGGACGCCGTGGCTCCCTGCGCGCTGCCGCCGCGAGCGCTTTCGAGAAACCCGAACCCTTCCACCGCGCCGTGGCTCTCACCCGACGAGGAGCCGACGATGGAGACCGTGCGAGTGACCGAACAGAATTTCGACGCGACCGTCGCGCAGGGGATCGTCCTGCTCGACTTCTGGGCGTCGTGGTGCGGCCCGTGCCGAGCGTTCGCGCCCGTGTTCGAGGCGGCCGCAGCGCGTCATCCCGCCGTGGTCTTCGGCAAGCTCGACACCGAGGCCGAGCCGCGGCTCGCGAGTGCGTTCGCGATCCGCTCGATCCCGACGCTGATGGTCCTGCGCGACGGCATCCTGCTCGCGCGGGAAGCCGGCGCCATCTCGGGGGCGGCGCTCGACGAGCTCGTGCGGCAGGTCCGTGCGCTCGACATGGACGAGGTGCGACGACAGCTCGACGAAGCCGACGCAGCGCGCGCGGCCGCGGGAGGTGCGTGATGTGTCGCCGTGTCGAATGTTCGAAGTGCGGGCGACCCACCTTCGCGGGCTGTGGAGCGCACGTCGAGCAAGTGCTCGGCGACGTGCCCCGGGACGAGCGCTGCCACTGCCGCGAGTCGGCGAAGCCGGGCGAGCAGGAGGATCGGACCGGGGCGCGCTCGTGGCTCCGCGCGCTGTTCGGGAAGTAGCGCGCGCCGCTACGCGTCGCGCGGCTCGATGCGCACATCGGAGCGAACCGAGGTCGCGATGAAGCACGCCGCATGTGCGGACTCGTGCAGACGTGCGAGCGTCTCGGCGTCGACCGGCGCTGCGAATCGCACGCGCGGGCGCAGGACTACGCGCGTCATCGCGAGCTTGCCGTCGGCGTTCTTCGCGAGCTCGCCCTCGGCCTCGTCGTCGTAGGCGTCGACCACGATGCGCTTCTTCGCCGCGATCGCGAGGAAGGTGAGCATGTGGCAGCTCGAGAGCGCACCCACGAACGCCTCTTCGGGGTTCAGCCGCGTCGGATCCCCGTGGAACGCGGGCGCAGCGGAGGCGGCGACCTCGATCCCGCACGCGTAGCGGATCTCGTGCGCACGATCGTACGTGTCGGGTTGGAAGTCGGCCGTGGCGCGGATCCAGTGGACGGAAGCGGTGTGAACGGACATCGCGGGCTCGCACGTGAAGGTGCGTCGGCGCGGCGGGGCACGCCCCCGCAGCGTCTGCGTCGCGGTCGCGCAAGAGCTGCGCGTGGCAGAGCTCGGGCCGCGCCATAGCCTGGCGGTGATGCGATGGCTCATCGGAATCGACCTCGGGGGACGCAGCAACGGTGCCCTCCAGCTCGCGGGCTGGCTGCTGCGGACCGCGAAGGAGCCCGTGCACTTCGTCGTCGCGCACGTGATCGACGAGCGCATGTGGGGTCCCCACGACGTCGCCGATGCGCTGCGCCCATCCGCGGAGCAGGCACTCGCGCTCGAGCTCGGGACGTCCGGCCTCCCGCAGGGGTCCTACGAGGCCAAGGTCGTGACCGCTCGCACGGTGGTGGACGGGCTCGCCGAGCTCGCGCGTGCGAGCGCGTGCGACGGCGTGATCCTGGGGCGGATCGCACCCCGCCGCAGCCACACGTTGGTGCGGTTGGGCGCCGTCGCGCGCCGCATGCTGCGACGGCTCCCGTTGCCGGTGATGATCACGCCCCCGGATTTCTCCGAGTCGGCGATCGGCGCAGGGCCGGTCGTGCTCGGCACGGATCTCGACACGGACTCGGCCACTGCGGGGCGCCTCGCGCGAAGGATCGCCGGCGAGCTCGATCGCGGGCTGTTGGTCGTGCACGTCGATCCCTCGTACACGGTCGTCCCCGACTACGTCGGTGGCGGAGCGGTGATCATCCCGCGGCCGTCTCGCCACATCCGGGCCGACGTCGAGACCTGGGCCAGCACCTCCGGCGTGGAAGCTCCGGTCATCCGGATCGCCGACGGCGGGATCGTCGAGCAGCTGCTCGCCGAGGGTGAGCGTGAGGGGGCGCCGATGCTCGTCGTCGGCTCGCGGCGACTCTCGCTCGCGGAGCGGATCTTCTCGTCGAGCGTGGGCAGCGACCTCGCGCGGCTGGCCGACCGCCCGGTGCTCGTCGTGCCGGCGCAGGAGTGAAGGCCGGTGATGCGACTCGCGAGCATCTTCCTGCTGAGCGCGGTGCTCGGACCCGATGACGGCTGCCTCGCGCTGTTCGAAAGCTCGCCCCCCGCGGATGCCGATCGCAGGGCGGCCCACGAGCTGTGGATCCGCGAGTGCGCCGACTGCCATGGCGTCGTCGGCGGAGTCGACGGACGCCTGAGCGCGACGCTCGATCCGCCGCCCCCGGACTTCAGCGATCCCTGCCGCGCGCTCACGGACGAGTGGATCGCCCGCGTGATCCTCGACGGAGGCGCGAGCTTCTCGGGAAGCCCCGCGATGCGCTCGCACCACGAGCTCGCCGAGCACCCCGCGACCGTCGTCGCGCTGGTCGAGCTGGTGCAGGGCTTCCGCGGCGTCGGCCCGTGCAAGCCCCACGAGCGCCGTCCGAAGCTCGATCCCGACGACGGCGACTGAGCGCGAGCGGCTAGGCCAGCCAGCACGCGTCGAGCCGGTCGAGCATGCGCGTGTCCGTGACGAAGGTCGTGTTGCACAGGAGCGCACTCGCGGCGCCCAGCTCCGGGTACACGCGGATCTCCGCGCCGTAGCCCGGGCCGCCACCGGCGTGACAACGGTAGTCGTGGCGGGCGAGCCGACCCGTGAACCACGACAGCGCATGGCCGCTCGTCCGACCGGACGCGAGCGACTGCGGCGCGAAGAACGTCTCGTACCAGCGGGTCGGCAAGAGTCGGTCGTCCGCACGCGCGATCGCCTCGAGCAGCGGCGCCCAGCCCCGGGCATTGCCGACGAGCCCACCGTAGGCCGCACCGTCGAGATAGAACGGGTCGTAGCGGATCCAGGCGCCCTCGCGGCTGCGCAGTCGCGGGGGATCCGGCAGCAGCGCCACGAGTAGACCGATCGCCGACAGCCGCCGCGTGTAGCCGGTCGCGTGTCGCTCCGGTGGAGTCGTGAACCCGAGCCAAGCGTCCGGCCGGGCCTCGCGCGCGACGTCGAGGATGTGCTCGTGCACGTAGTCCGGGTAGCTGCGACCCGAGATCGATTCGATCAATCGTCCGAGCAACAGGAATCCGACATTCGAGTAGCGAGCACGACGCCCGGGTGGGTCGCAGCGCGGATGCTCGTGGAGGACACGTGCGAGAAACGCATCGCGATCGAAGCGCGCATGGTCCTCGGCGCGGTGCACCCACCTGAGCGGCAGCGGGTTCGGCAGCCCCGCCTGGTGGGCGAGCACCTGTCGCACCGTCGCGCCGTTGCGGTAGGGGAGCTCCGGCAGGTACGACGCCAGCGGTTCGTCGAGCTCGACGCGTCCGCCCGCCGCGAGCTGGAGCACCGCGAGCGCAGTGATCGGCTTCGTCGTGGAGAAGCAATGGAACGTGGTGGGCGCGGTCACGGGCCGCGGCGGGCGACGATGCGCCAGGCCCACACAGACCAGCGACGTGTCGCCGTCAGCGGTGCGAAACCAGTACTGCGCCCCTTCGGCGCGCGTGAACAGCTGCGAGAGGACGGCGCTGACGTGTTTCGAGGTGCTCATCGCATCATCGCGGATCACCACCCGAGCTCTTCGAGTGTAGCCCGCAGCGCGGTGACGCAGCGCTCGTTCTCCGTTCCGGTGCCCACGCTGATCCGCAGGCAGTTGCGCAGGTTGCCCGGGCGCGACACGTCCTTCACCAGCACACCGCGACGCAGCAGCCCCTCGAAGACCGCGTGCGCGTCCGTGGGTACGCGCACCAAGAGGAAGCTCGCGCTGCTCGGGAACACCGTGATGCCCGGCACTGCGCCGAGCTCCGACTCGAGCACGCGGCGCCAACCCACCACCGCGCCCACGCGCGCGTCGAGGCGCTCGGGACTTGCGAGCACGCTGCAGCCGAGTGCGAGCGAGACGGCGTTGACGTTCCACGGCAGCCGCACCTTGTCGAGCTCACGGATCGCGTCGCGGGGCCCGATCAACGCCCCGACGCGCAAGCCCGCGTAGCCGAGCTTGGAGAGCGTGCGCAGCACGAAGAGCCCCGGCACCGCGCCGACCTGCGGGATCAGGCTCGTGCCCGCGTAGTCGGCGTAGGCCTCGTCGACCACGAAGGCCCCGTCCAGGCGTCGCGCCAGCCGCACCAGCATCTCGGGATCGAAGCACTTGCCGGTCGGGTTGTTCGGCGAGGCGAAGATCGCCACCGCGGGTCGACGCGCCTCGATCGCGGTGTGGGCGAGCGGCTCGTGCAGCTCGAACGAGTCGTCGAGCGGCAGCGGCGACGGTCGAGCACCGTGCGTGCGCGCGATGGTCTCGTAGTAGGCGAACGAGGGATCGGGGTAGAGCAGCGCCGGCGGCGGGGCAGGGCTCCCCCCGAACGCGGTGAGCAGCAGCCCGATGAGCTCGACCGAGCCGTTGCCGACCAGCACCTGCTCGGGGTCGACGTCGTGGCGGCGGGCGAAGGCCTCGCGCAGCGACCGACCGTCGATCTCCGGGTAGCGATGCAGCGGCAGCGCGGCGAGCCGGGCTGCGAAGTCGCGCAGCTCCTCCGGTCCGGGCGCGACCGGCAGCTCGTTGCAGTCGAGCCGCACGAGCCCGGGGCCCGCCGCGGCGTAGTCGAACGGCGCGGGTACGACGACGTCGGCGAGCGTCGGGCGGAGCCGATCGCGCCAGCTCATGCGCATGCCCGCCGGTGATTGCGGCCGGCGTCGTGCTCGTCGGCGGTGGCCATGTCGGGTCTCGACAGGATGCCCGCGGGTTCCGTGTCGAGGGCGCGCAGTTCTTGCGCGGGGTCGTCCCTCGCGTCCACCGACTCTGCGCTGCCGATCGACCCCCGGCATGCGCATCTTCGAGTCGAAGGGACCACGACCATGACCGGCACGAGAAAGAGCTCCGCGACCCTCGCCCTCGTCACGCTCGCGGCGCTCGCCGTCGCCTCGGTTTCATGCGCCGCCGGCGACCCTCGCTTCACCGGCGATGCGCCGGCCGGATTCTGGATGGGCCTGTGGCACGGCGCCATCTCGCTCGTGACGCTGGTGATCGGCATCTTCGACGACAGCGTGCGGATGTACGAGCTGCACAACACGGGCGGCTGGTACGACTTCGGGTTCTTCCTCGGCGCCACCTCGATCTGGGGCGCAGGCTCGCACCGCGCGAGCAGCTTTCGCCGCGGACGGGCGCGCGCCTGCTGCACGTGAGCCCGACTGCGAACGTTCGAGCCCGCGCCGGCGCGCTCAGTCGCGCGTCTGCGGCGCTTCGCGTTGCGGGTCGTGCTCGGCGCGATACTTGATCCCGAGCAGCATCCGGCGATCCATCGCCGTGCCGATCGGCTCGACTAGACCCGCGCCGAACTTGGCGCGCGTGGCGAAGTCGTCGCTCGAGGCCAGGCGATAGCGGCTGATCAGTCGCGAGCGTCGCCCGTCGTCGAGCGGCTCGATCCAGAACAGCCACGACGCGCGGACCCATCGGTCGGTCGGGGCCGAGCTCGCGATCGGATCGCCGTCGGCGGTCGCGAGCAGCCAGCGACCGGGCTGTACCGATACGATCGGCAGGCCCGGTGCGCTCGGATGCAGCTGCAGCCGATCGCCCTCGCGCGGGTGCTGCCACGCCTCGACGATGCGGTCGGCGTTCTGCACGTCGCAGCCCGCGAGGTTCTCCAGCCACTGGTAGCTGTAGAAGCCGCCCTTGTCGCGGCCCAGCTGCGCGAGCCATGGCCACACCACGGACGGCGGAGCGTCGATCTCCACGCCGTGCGTCCACGCCCAGCGCGGGACCGCGATGAAGTCGTCACCGGGATAACGGCGCGCAGCGATCGTGCGGGTGACACCCCACCGCGACCTGCGTGCGCGCAGGAACGGGGTGAGGAACGCGATGCCCATCCGCGCGGCGCCACGCAGGCCGTCGAGCACGTCGGCCGCCGTGTCGTGGTGATGCGGGAGCGCGCCCTCGGCCCGACGGGCGAGGTTCCGCAGCTGCGCCGACTGCATGAACGAGTGCAGCGGTCGCATCCACAGCATGCGCAGGCCGGTCGACAGCGGGGCGTAGTCGACGCGCGCGCGCGCGACGAGGCGCGTGCGTCCGGGCTCGATCGGGATCAACACGAAGGCCCAGCTCGCACGCCAGTAGCGGTCGGGCATGGGCCCGAAGAAATCGAGTGGGGTCCCGCGGCTCAGATCGCGACCGCCCCCGAGCACGAGGCTTCGGCCGGGCTCGACCCGGAGCACCGTCAAGCCGCCGTCCAGGCCCGCGATCGACCACACGTCGCCGGCCTCCACGTGCTGCAGGTCCGGCACGAGGGCAGTGGCGCTCGCCCGTCCGTTGCCGTCGAGCGCGTCGTGGCTGTACCAACCCGCGCGGTCGCGACCCATCTGCACGAGCCACGGCCAGATGCGTTCCGGCGGCGCGGCGATCGTGATGCTGCGGGTGACGCACGCGGCGTCCACGGGAAGCAGGTCGTCGCCCGGCAGCGGGCGCTGGGCGTCGGCGGTCTCGGACATCGCGTCCAGCATTGCGCGCGACCGGAGCCTCCGCGAGCGCAAGGACTGCGCAGACGGAGTGGGCCGAGCCGCGCCGTCACTCGCGATCGAGCTCCTGATCGGCGAAGGACAGCGCGTCGTCGATCGGCTCGAGGTGCGTGAACACGGTGGCGGGCGGGCGGAGCGCGACGATCTCCCGCTCGATGCGCTCGCAGAGCGCGTGGCCGCGCGCGACGGTCCACGCGCCCGGCACGAGGACGTGCACGCTCACGAAGCGTCGCGCGCCGGACTGGCGCGTGCGCAGTGCATGCCAGCCGATGCCTTCGCTGTGCTCGTACGCGGCGAGCACGGCGGTGATCTCGTCGCGATCCGCGGCGGGGAGCGCACTGTCCAGCAGCCCCATCACGGAGCGGCGAACGAGCCGCGCACCGGTCCACAGGATGTGCACGGCGACCGCGAGCGCGACGAGGGGATCGAGGCGCTCCCAGCCCGTGACCCCCACGAGCGCGACGCCCACGATGACGGCGACCGAGGTCCACACGTCGGTCATCAGGTGTTGCGCATCGGCCTCGAGCGCGATGCTCTGGTGTGTCCTCGCGGCGCTGCGGAGCCGCCAGGCGACGGCGAGGTTCACGACCGCGGCGCTCGCGTTGACGGCGAGCCCCGTGCGCAGCGACTCCAGCGGCACCGGCGACAACAGCCTCGGCACGGCGGAGGCGACGATCGCGGCCGCTGCGACGAAGACGAGCGCGCCCTCGAGCCCGCTCGAGAAGTACTCCGCCTTGCCGTGGCCGAACTCGTGCTCCGCGTCCGGTGGCGTGGCCGCGACGCGCAGCACCCACAAGAGGAAGCCGGCCGCGACGAGGTTGACGATCGACTCGAGCGCGTCGGACAGCAGACCCACCGATCCCGTCGCGAGGTACGCCGCGGTCTTGAGCGCGATCGTGACGAGCGCCGCCGCGATCGAGAGCCATGCGAAGCGCGTCACCGTGCGGCCGCGGCGTCGCGGTCTCTCTGCAAGTAGTCCTCCCAGCCGTGCGGTGGCCGCGGCGGCTCGAGCTCGCCGGAGCGCGGGCGGCAGATCGCCGCGAGGGTCCGCGCGAAGCCGACCAGCAACCCGCGCTGCGCCGGGCTCGGCCGCGGCGAGTCACGGGCGAGGTCGTTGAGCGAGAGCAGCCCGATGGGCCGGTTCTCCGCGTCGACGACCGGAATCCTCCGCACCTGGTGCGTCTGCATGAGCTCTTCGGCGAGCGAGAGCGGATCGTCGGGTCGGCAGGTCGCGAGCTGGCGGCTCATCACCGTCTCGACCGCGATCTCGCCGAAGCGCTGGCCGCGGGTGTACGCCGCCATGCATGCGTCCCGATCGGTGAGGATGCCGACCAGGCGACCCTCGTCGTCCACGACCGGGACCGCGCCGCAATCGTGGTCCCACATGAGCGCGGCGGCGGCGTTGAGGTCGTCACCCACGCGGCAGGTGAGCACCGGGCTGGTCATGAGTTGGTCGACGCGAACCATCGCCCACGATCTGACCACGGCGCTGGGGCTGCGCCCCGGCAAAACCTGCACGCGCCCCTGGCCGGGGCCGCTCCATCTGCGCGCGGGGAGCCGCCGCTCAGGCGCCACGCTGACGACGTGCAGTGGATCGTCGGGACGGACCTCGGAGATCGCAGCGTGGGCGCGCTGCGCATGGCGGCGTGGTTGCAACGCAGCGTCCGCGGTCGGGCCGGCGCGCGCATCGTCGGCCTGCACGTGCTCGACGAGCGGGTGCGCACGGCCTACAGCGAGCGGCGCGCCGAGCAGCTGGTGTCGGCGACCGCCGACGCGCTGCACGGACACCTCGCCGCGCTGGGGATCCGGGATGCGTTCGAGGAGCTGCACTCCGTGTTCGCGGAGACGCCGGAGGCGGGGCTCACGGCCGCCGCGGGGACGCTCGGCGTCGACGGGGTCGTGATCGGTCGGATCGCGCGCAGTGACGACGCGACGCCGTGGCGGCTCGGCAGCGTGGCGCGTCGGCTCTTGCGGCATCTGCCTGCGCCGATCATGGTGGTGCCACCCGATCTCGCCGACGTCGGCGCGGGGCCGGTGCTGCTGGCCACCGACCTGCGCGGCGCGTCGGTTCCGGCGGCGCAGCTCGCTGCTCGCCTCGCGCGCGAGCTCGGCCGCGAGCTCCTGGTCGCGCACGTCGATCCGGCGCTCGTGCTCAGCACGTCCCAGATCGGCTACGGCATCCCGATGCCGATCGAGATGCAGCCGCGCACGATCGACGACGTGGAGCGATGGGTCGGCGCCCTTCGTCTCGGCCGCGTCTCGGTGCGCCTGCTCGAGGGCGACGTGATCGACCGGCTGTTCCACTGCGCACGACAGGCGCAGGCGCCCTTCGTGGTCTGCGGGTCGCGTCGACTCGGCGTGGCGGAGCGCATCTTCGGCTCGAGCGTCGGCAGCGAGCTCGCACGGCGCGCCGATCGACCCGTGCTGGTGGTGCCACCCGCAGCGACGTGAGCGGGACGCTGCGCTGCAGAATCTGCGAGGGCCGAGCACCTCGCGCTCGCTAGGGTACGTTCCATGAAGGTCACCGAGCTGATGACGAAGGCCGTCGTCGTGGTCACGCCCTCCGACACGATCGGCCGGGCGCTGCGATTGCTGGAGGAGTGCGAGATCCGACACCTGCCCGTGCTCGCAGGCCAGGAGCTCGTCGGCATCGTCAGCGATCGCGACCTCTCGCGGTACCGCCTGCCCATGCTCGAGCAGCTCGAGCACGGCGAGTACTCCGATGGCCTGCTGGGCGCGCCGGTCTCCGAGGCGATGCGGACCAACGTGGTCGTCGTGGACGAGCGCGAGAGCGTCGGGGCGGCGGTCGAGGCGATCATCGAGTGCGGGGTCGGTGCCGTGCCGGTCGTGGCACACGGCACCCGACACCTCGTCGGGATGCTGAGCTACGTGGACGTGCTCTCGGCGCTGCGATCGGGTCTGCTCGGGGACGTGGCCACGCGGTAGGGGCGCGCACGCGAGGGAGGAAAAACGCGCGTGCTGGCGTAATCTCCGGACGCCGCGTGCAACATGGGCTTCGGCGGGCCCTCCCGCCCCACTTCGATGGACCGCGTGCGCACCGATCCTGCCCTCGTGGTGGCCCTGCCACGGCGGGAGGGTGCGCCCGAGCCGGCCCCGTTCGCCGACGCGAGCGACGCAGCCCATCGTCAGGCGTTGGCCGCGGCCGCGCAAGCCGGCGATCTCCAGGCCTGGTCGCGGCTCTACCAGGAGACCTTCGACGCGCTGCTCCGGCACGTCTGCTACCTCGTCGGCGATGCGGTGCTCGCCGAGGATCTCGTGCAGGAGGCCTACGCGCGCGCGATGACGAACGTGCGCCAGTACGACGGGCGCGCGAGCTTCGTCGCGTGGCTGCGGGGGATCGCACTGAACGTCGTGCGCATGCACTGGCGACGCAGCGGAGCGACCGAGCGCGTGCACCAGCGGCTGCGCGAGGCGGTCGCGCTCGCCACCGGCGGCGCGACCCAGCCGCTCGATCGACAGCATGCGCAGGAGCAACGGGTGCGACTGCTCTACGAGGTGCTGCGAACACTGCCGGAGAACCTGCGCGAGGCGTTCGTGCTGCGCGAGCTCGAGGGGTTGCCGCCGACCGAGGCGGCCGAGCAGCTCGGGATCTCCGAAGGCAACCTCGCAGTGCGGGCGAGCCGGGCCCGCGCCCGCATTCGCCACGAGCTCGAGCGGCTCGGCTGGACGGAGGGCGTGTCGTGAGCGGCATCGACGACACCCGCGTCGACGGCCTGCTCGACGATGCCCGCGAGCTGCTCGCCCGTGAGCGCGCCGCGATCGCGCCGGATTTCGCAGCCGTGCTCGCGAGGGCCCAGCGTGGCGTGTCCGCCGAGCTCGACGACGCGTCGCTCGACGCACACGAGAACGTCGTCGACATCCGCACGCGTGGGCGTGCGGGCGGAGCCGACGCGTTGGTCGACGGCCTCGTGGGCGACGCGCGCGAAGTGATCGAGCAGGCGGTGGCGCGCAGACGCATGCGGCCGATCCCCGAGCCGTTCGCAGCGGTGCGTCCGCGCCGACGCATCGGGACGATCGCGGTCGGCGTCGGTCTCGTCGCCGCGGCGCTCGTGGTGGTGTTCGCTGGCGTGCGCGTGGTCGAGCGACTGCGGGCCTCCGAGCCCGAGCCGCTGCGCGAGCAGGCATTTCGCTCGCAGGTCGAAGGCGCACGCGAGGGCGTCGCGTTGCCGCGCGAGCCCGAGCCACCGCCGTCGGTGCGCGACCGCGAGGCGTCGCCTCCGGCGCCTGCCGAGCTCGAGCCCGAAGTGGTCGTGCCTCCGGCGATCGCCGCGCCCGAGCGCGCTGCACCGAAGTCGACGCCGGATCGCGATCAGCTGCGCGTGCTGGCCGACGAGGCGCACGCGCTGTGGCGCGCCGGCGATCGCACCGGCGCGGCGCGGAAGTTCGAGCGCATCGTCGCGCTCGGCAAGCGCACGTCGCAGGCCGAGCTCGCCTACGGCGATCTGTTCGCGCTCGCGCGCCAACAAGGCGATCCCGCGGTCGAGCAGAAACGCTGGAAGGCGTATCTCGGCCGCTTTCCCCGGGGGCGCTACGCCGACGATGCGCGCGCGGGGCTGTGTCGGCGCGACCGCGATCCCCAGAGCTGCTGGGCGGCCTACCTGCGCGACTTCCCGCGCGGCTCCTACCGCGCCGAGGCACGCGGGATCGTGGGCGAGGAGCCGCCGCGGTGAGGCGGGCGGCGTGGCTCGCCTGGCTGGCCGCATCGGCATGCGGGGTCCAGCCGTACGTCGTCGTCGGCGTGACCACGAGCTCGTCGACGAGCGACGCGACCTCGAGCGGCACCACCTCGGACACCACGGAGTCGAGCTCGAGCGCCGGATCGATGTCGACCTCGGAGAGCGGCGACTCGCAGGGCACCGAGACGACCGAGGGCTCCGGCACGGAGCACGGCCACGCCGAGAGCTCGGGTTGCTTCGACGGCTGTACTGGCAGTGAGACAGCCGACGACGACGACGAGCCGGAGGAGAGCGGATCGGAAGACGAGAGTACGACCGGGGAGACGCTGTAATCCGAAGGGGGCCTGCGCATCCAGTCCGTCGAAGGCCGCGAACGCCGAGCGCCGCGCCGCCCGAGGAGCACCCATGAAGATCTCGAAGACCACCGAAGCCTGGACCCTTGCCCGTTTCCTGGGCGTCGCCGCCCTGCTCGGCCTCGGCTTGCCGGGCTGCGAAGCGATCGGCACCAACGACGGCACCAGCAACCGCGACGGCGACGCCGAGGACGAGGACGCCGAGGACGAGGACGCCGAGGACGATGACGACGCCGAGGACGATGACGACGCCGACGGCGATGACGACGACGGCGAGGACGCCGACGACGACGATGACGACGGCGAGGACGACGACGACGGCGAGGACGACGACGACGGCGAGGACGACGACGACGCGGACGACGACGACGCGGACGACGACGATGACGATGATGCCGACGGCGAAGACGACGACGGCGAAGACGACGACGGCGAAGACGGTGACTGCGACGAGGACGACGGCACCGAAGGCGGCGAGGACGACGACGGCGAGGACGCCGACGATGACGACGACGCCGAGGACGACGATGGCGAGGGTGACGACGCCGACGACGGCGAGGGTGACGACGCCGACGACGACGACGACTAGTCCGTCGTCGAGCGCGGGAGCGCCGTCCGGGCGCTCCCGCGGCCGCCCGCGGCATGGTGAGACGGTGCTACGCTTCGTCGCCCGATGAAGTCCCTGCTGTTGCTCGCAGCGCTCTGGCCACCGGCGAGCCAGTCGATCGCGCCGGCGACCGCACCCGCGTCGGAGCCGGCGCGCAAGGTCGAGCTCGCGCGGCTGCGGATCCTCGGCGTCGATGCCGAAGCGTTCGCGGCCGCGCTCGCCTTGCGCATGCCGAGCGTGCAGCTCGTGCCGCACGATCGCGAGCTCCCCGATACGGTCGCGCCGAGCCTCGCCGTCTTCGTCGACGTGCGACCGCTGGCCCGTCCGGACGACGGCTTCGCGGTGACGATCGTCGCGAGCGATGGCCGTGCGTGGGACCGCACCGTCGCCACCGACCCGGGCGCGCCGCCCGAGGACGTCACGCGCTTGCTCGCCAGCCACGTCGGCAACCTGGTCTCGACGATCGAGTCCGGCACCACGAAGCCGGATCGCGAGCACGTGGCGATCCCTGCCGTGCCCTCGGTCGCACCGACCTGCCCGCAGTGCCCGGAGCCGCCCCGCGAGCCGGCACACGTGCCGCCGACGTCGGCACGACCGCCCCCGCCTCCACCGCCCCCCGCGGAGCTCGGGCTCGTGCTCGGCACGGCGCCGGTCGTCGGCCTCGGTGCACCCGACGACGCCGATCGATTCGTCGGCTGGGGCGGCAGCGTGGGCCTGCACGTGCGTCACCGCAGCGGATTCGTCGGGCTCGCGGAGCTGCGCGTGCTCGGCCGACGCGAGCGCTTCGACGAGGCCCTCGTGCGCACGCGCGTCGGGCTGGGGTGTGGCTACGCGTGGCGGCGGGGTCGGTTCGAGCTCGAGACCGCGGCCGCGTTCACGGTCGAGCCGTGGACGCTGCGCAGAGACGGCTCACGGAGCGAGCTCGCCGATCTGCAGGGCCAGCCGCGCGACGGGCAGCCGTTGCTCGGCGGCTTCGTGCGCGTCGTGCCCGGCCTGCACTTCGCCCCGCGGCAGAGACTGCGGATCCGCTTCGGCCCGCGCTTCGAGCTCGCCGGCAGCTCCGCGGCGCGCGATCGCGGACGCGTTGCGACGCTGGTGGCACCCGACGACGGTCGCCTCGCCACGCTCGCGCGGCTCGGTGGGATCGAGCTCGCGCTCGGTGCCGAGCTCTCGGTGTGGTTCGGCGTGGGTCGAGCGGGCGCGCGCCGCCGTTGATGTCAGGCCGCCGGGTGCTGCGACCGGCTCACGCCGACGATCGTCACGGTCGAGCCCAGGCAGGGTGTGCCGCCCCAGAACGTCGCGCGCAGCCACTCGGCCAGCTCGACCAGCGCGACGCGCTCGTCGGGATGGATCTTCGTCGCGTGCCGGATGCGACAGCCGCTCTGGAGGACGGTGGTCGATGCCGACCACCCCGGCGTCGTGCCCGACACCGTCTGCGTGAGCGTGACCGGGGCGGATCGCGTGGCGCGGCCCGGGCTGGTCAGCGTGACGTTCATGCGCTTGCTCAGCCGTGCTGGTCCCATCGACTCGGGGCATCGACAGGGTAGGGCCGGGCTTGCGCGCAGGTCCTGCGCCGCGGGCCTGCGAGTGGCCGCATGCGCGCCCGCGTGTGAGCTAGCGCCACGCGGGCGCCGGGAGCGGACCTCCGCGACGGCGCAAGTAGGGATCGCGACGATGCGCGTGTGCATCGACCGATCGGAGGCAAAGGGCGATGTCGGATACGGGTCATGGGGTGTTGTTCACGATGTTGTTGGCGCTCGCGACGACGGCGGCGTGCGTCGTCGAGTCGACGGGCCACGAGCTCGACGATCGGGCACAGCGGAGCATCGACGATGCGGTGGACGCCATCGAGCTCGTCGATGCCGCCGAGCCCGACGCTGCGCTGCAGGTGTGCAGCACGGACGTCGGCGAGTGCGGTTGTCTCGTGCCGCCCGGCGGCAGCTGTGCGGACTTCGGCAGCGTGGCGGTGTGCATCGATGCGCAGGGCAGGCCGGCGATGATCTGCCAGGCGCAGCTCGACGGCAGCTGCGTGTGCACGGTCCCGCCACCGCCACCACCGCCGCCACCACCACGGCGGATCGAGCCGATCGACCCCAGCCGGTGAGTCGTCCGGGAGCGAGCTGTCGGTCTAGTCGAGGAAGTTGCCGAGGATGACGCCGCACCAGCCGGGCGAGACCACGTCGCCGACGGTGTAGAGCGGATCGCAGTGGCCCTCGGGATGCGCGTCGGGGTGCCAGTGGATCGTGCCGTCGCCACCGTCGGCGCCGCACTGCCCGTACTGCAGGCCGCTGTAGCCGTTCGGGATGAGGCAGCAGCTGCCGACCCCGAAGTGCGACTCGCAGGCCTTGCTCGCGCGCGTCTCCACCGAGTCGGCCCCGTCGTAGCAGTACATGACGCCCAATCCCGTGCCGTTCTCCGCCTGCAGATCGCCGCCGCCCGGGTTGCCGCACAGCGCGATGCAGCTCGCGCTGCAGCCCGGCGTGCCGTCGCACTGCTCGACGCCCTCGTACACGAAGCCGTCGCCGCAGCTCGCGGCGGTGCAGCTCGAGAGGCAGGCGTCGTTGTCGTTCGCGTTCGCGTCGTCGCAATCCTCCGCACCGACACGGGTGACGCCGTCGCCACAGCTCGCGGCGACGCAGCCGGCGAGGCAGTCGTCGGTGTCGTCGGCGTTGGCGTCGTCGCAGTCCTCGACGCCGCTCTGCACGAAGCCGTCGCCACAGCTCGCGGCGACGCAGGTGGCGAGGCAGTCGTCGGTGTCGTCGGCGTTGGCGTCGTCGCAGTCTTCGCCCTCGTCGACCTCGCCGTTGCCGCACGAAGCCCCGCCGGCGCTCGACGCCTCGCCGCTGTCGGGATCGCTGCTGCTGCTGCCCTCGGCGGTGGGCTGCGTGTCGCTGCCCTCGCTGTCGGCACTGCTCGCGCTGGCCGACGCCGTCGATGCGTCGGTGTCGGTGCCACCCTCGGTGGCCCCGTCGGTGCTGCCGACCGAGCCCGCGGTCGTGGTCGGGGCGCTGCCACCTTCGGAACCGAACGTGCCGAGCCCGGTGCCACGCCGTTCGTCGGGGTTGAAGCAACCCGGCAGGAGGAGCGCGGGCACCAGCGAGATGACGGTAGCGCGCATGATCACCCAGGGCACCATACGGGGAAGCCCACGCACCGTCGACGTCGTCGCCGCTTAAGAATCCGAGATCGTGCTCGCCGTGTGCGCGGCCGCGCAACGGCAGCTACGGCTTCGGCCGCTGCAGCACGCGCTCCTGCGTGATCCAATAGACGGAGGTGTCGTCGACCGCGATCGATCGCGCGTTGTTCTGCAGCGTCGCGAGCACCGTCGGAGTGCCGCCCGCGTGCGAGGCCGACTTCACCTCCTGCGAGTCGGTCCAGTACACCGCGGTCGCATCCGCAGCGACGCCCCACGGCGCGGTCTGGGCCGCGGCGATCGGCGTCGCGGGCGAGCCCGCGGGCTGCATCGACTGCACGCTGTTGGGGTGGTTGCCGTTCGAGCCGTCGCCGTTCGCCCAGAAGAGCGCGTCGCCGGACATCGCGAGTCCCCACGGCTGCGCGAGGCCCGAGGCCAGGATCTGCGTCATCGTGCCGCCCGGATCGCCCGCGAGCGGCACCGAGACGATCGCACCGACGGCGGGCATGTCGGGCGGCGGCTCGATGAACGTGGCACCGCCCGCCATCGGATCGGGATCGTGCGACGTGACGTAGACGTTCGTGGCGTCGATGACGATGTCCGAGATCCCCGCGCCTGCGGAGAGCAGCTGCTGGCGACCGCCGCCCGAGAGCGCCGCTCGCCACGCGCCGCCGGTCGCCGTGCCGAAGGTCGTCCAGTACACGTGCGTGCCGCCGACCGCGAGCGAGCGCGGATGATCCGCGGCGTCGTCGAACACCTCGACGACGCCACCGGCGGAGGGCGTGCGGGCGACCGTGCCGGCGGAGACGTACTCCGTCCAGTAGACCCACGCACCTCCGACCGCGACGTCGTAGGGCGCTTCGAGCTGCGGCATGATGATCTCGACGTCGCCGCCGCCCTTCGGGACGCGCGAGAGCGTGCCCGCGGCCTGATCCGTGAAGTAGACGTGGGTGGGATCGATCGCGATCCCGCGCCCGCCGAGCAGACCTTCGGCGAGCACGATGCACTCGGGGCAACCGGGATCGGCCGACGGTCCACCCGTGGTGCCGCTCTCGCTCGACGAGGCGCCGCTGCTGCTGCTGCTGCCGTCGACCGCAGTGCTGCTCTCCTCGGTGCGCGTCGTGCTGCTCGAGCCCGCGCTGCTCGAGCTCTCGGCCGTGACCGTGGTCGACCCTCCGAGGGTCGTCGCGTCGCCGGACGGCGACGCCGAGCAGCCCAGCACGACCAACCCTGCACACATCATCCGGCGTTCGTAGCCCATGCAGACGAGTGTGCCCGAATCGCCGGCCGCGCGCGCTCGCGTCTGCGCGGCGAACGGCTGACGCGCCGGCAGCCGCGTTCGCGCCTCAGGTCTTGGCGATTCGGATCGGGCCGTTGACCGTCGAGAGCTCGACCGCGACCGCGCCGTCGCCGATCGTCCCATGCGCATTGCTGCCGACGAGCTCGTCCTCTTGCGACAGCGGGAAGTCGGAGCGGATCTTGCCCGACACCGTGCTCGCGCGGACCTTCGCACCGGTGTCGGCCGACATCCGCAGCTCGAGCTCGCCGTTGACGGCCTCGAGCGCGGCCCGCTTCGCGCCCCGCGGCGGCAGTGCGACGTGCACCCGTCCGTTGACGGTGTTGCCGCGCACGTCGCCGCACGCCGTGGTCGCGATGTCGCCGTCGACGGTCGACAGCGACAGCGCCGCGGTCACTCCGTCCGCAGCGATCTTGCCGTTCACCGCCTTGGCCTCGACCGCGACGCTCGGCGGCAGCTCGACCACGAAGTCGACGCGGACGTCGACGTCGCGGTTCCGCGGGTAGACGGGCGCGATGACGACGGTGCCACCGCGGACGTGGGTCTCGATCGTCACCTCGCTCGCACCCTTGCCGGACTTCGTGCCGCGGACCCGCACCGTCTTGCCGCTGCCGGCGCGGATCGTCACGTCGCCGAGCACCGTCGAGACGTCGACCTTCGCGACCTCGCCGCTCCACTCGAAGTCGCCGGCGGCCGCGGATGTCGGCGCCGCGCCCGGCTCCGTTGCGTGTCGGCCGGGGTCGGCCCCCGAGGTGTTCGGCGCGCAGGCGAGCAGGACCGAGAGGGCGAGGCCAGGGGAGGGGATGCGTGGCTGCATGTCGCGGGTTCGATGCCGCGCGGGCACTGGAGGTTTGCAGGCGATCGCATTCCAACCCGCGGGGGATCCGTGGCATCCAAGCCCGACGTGGGGACAGCCCTGGCCGCCCTGATGATCCCGACCGCGCGCGCCGCGGACGACGAGGCCGTCGTCGATGCGATCCGTCGTGCGCAGGCCGGTGACGTCGCGGCGTTCGCGGAGATCTACCGCGCCCACGTCGGGCGGATCCACGCGCTCGTCCGGCGACTCTGCGGCGAGGCCGAGCTGGCCGGCGTGCTCACGCAGGACGTCTTCGTGCGCGCGTGGGAGAAGCTCGCGGGCTTCCGCGGCGACGCGGCGTTCTCGACGTGGCTGCATCGGCTCGCCGTGAACCTCGTGCTCGGCGATCGCCGCACGCGTCTGCGTCGTGCCGCCCGCGAGCTCGTGAGCGCAGTCGACGATCGCGACACCACGCCGCTCCTGCGCATCGATGCCGGCGTCGACCTCGAGCGGGCGATCGCAGCGCTGCCTCCGGGCGCGCGGGCGGTGTTCGTGCTGTTCGAGATCGAGGGCCACAGCCACGAAGAGATCGCCGAGCTGATGCATCTGGCGGTCGGCACGTCGAAGGCCCAGCTGCACCGCGCACGCGCGCTGCTGCGAGGAGCGCTGGGATGAACGACGACGATCGCGAGCTCGATGTGCGCATCCGGCAGCTGCCGCGCACGATCGATCCACCCGCGGATCTGTGGCCGGGCGTCGCCGCGCGCATCGAGTCGCGCCACCACGCGCGCTCCGTGTGGCTCGGGGGGCTGGCCGCAGCCGCGCTCGCGGTGCTGTGGATCGGCACGCGCGCCGACGAGCAGGCGCGCGCGCTGCAGCGGGGCTGGGCCCACGCGCCGCTGGCGATCGCACCGGCGGTGCGGCAGCCCGCAGTAGTCGCTCCGATCGAGCTCTTCCCCGGGGAGGACCAGCTGCGCGTGGCCGCGGGCGAGCTCGCGGATGCGTACGCGCGGCGGCGTCCGCTGCTGGATCGCGAGCTGCTCGCGGCCTACGAGTCCAACCTCGGCATCGTGGACGACGCGATCGAGCGCTCGCGCGCGGCGCTCGTGGATCGGCCCGCGGATCCGCACCTGCAACGTGCGCTCGATCGCGCCTATCGTCACAAGCTCGCGCTCTTGCGTCGCGCGTCGAGCCACGGAGGTGCGCCGTGAAGATCGCGATGCTGGCGATCGCGCTCGCCACGTTCACGGTGGCCGAAGGCCGCGCACACGCCGAGGCGCCGCGCACCTCCGTGCCGGTGCGCGCCGACGTGGTGGTCGAGGTCGAGCTCGGCGAGCTCGATCTCGAGGTCGTCGGCTGGGCGCGCAGCAAGGTCGAGGTCGACCCGGACGTCGGCGCGCGCTGGACGGCGCGCCTCGAGGAGGCCGACGGCCGCGTGCGCGTGCGCTTCGACGGCCCGCCGGGGATCCCGACGCGCGGCACGGTGCGCATGCGGCTGCCCAAGGGCGCCGAGCTGCAGGTCACCTCCCGCGCAGGCGACGTGAAGGCGGTCGACTTCGCGGGCCGCGCGACGATCGCCTCGATCGCCGGCGAGGTGAGCGTGCGCGGCGCTGCGAAGCAGATCGAGGTCGCGACCACGAGCGGTGCGATCGAGGTCGTCGGAGCCGCGGGGCGCGTCGAGCTGGCGTCGGTGAGCGGTCAGGTGCAGGTCGCGGGCATGGCGGGCGAGCTGCGGGTCGAGAGCATCTCGGGCCGCGTCGAGATCGCGAAGTCGCGGATAGATCGGCTCGAGCTCGACACCGTCAGCGGCAATGTCGAGGTCGGCGCGGAGCTGCGCAACGGCCCGCACCGCGTCGACACGCACTCGGGCGCCGTCGCGCTGCACGTACCCCGAACCTCGGCACTGCGGATCGCGATCTCCAGCTTCTCCGGCAAGATCCGCGATCGCTTCGAGGCCCCCGCGAAGCGCGTGCGCGGCACGCATCGCCGCGAGCTCGGCAAGGGCGGCGGCACGCTCGACATCGCGAGCTTCAGCGGCGACGTGGAGATCGGCCCGCGCGGGGGCGAGTAGGGCTCGGAGACCGACGGCCGCTCGAGCCCGCCGTTGCTTCGCCACGGCCGACGGCGAGCATGACCGCGCGCGCCAGGAAGAGCGCCGGACGGCGCGACCAGAGCTCGGTCGCGTGCGCGGAAGCCGAACGGCTGCGGCGGATGCAGCCGATCGCGCGACGGCTACGTGCTCCGCTTCGCCCGGCGTGACGGCCGCGCGTACTCGGGGATGTTGAAGCGTCGGCGGTAGGCGCCGGGGGTGAGCCCGGTGACGCGCTTGAAGAGGCGGCGGAAGAACGCGGGCTCCTCGTAGCCGACCTGCCAGCCGACGTCGTCGACCGAGGCCTCGGTGCGTTCGAGCCTGCGCTTGGCGTCCTCGATGCGAAGCCGCTGCACGTACGCGATCGGGCTCAGGCCGGTCGCGCTCGTGAACCTGCGCTTGAACGTGCGCTCGGTCAGGCCGCTGCGGCGGATCATCTCCTCGAGCGCATTCGCGACCGGGAACTTGCGCGCGACCCAGTCCTGCGCGGCCTTCACCGCGGCGTCGCCATGGTCGTTGCGCCCTTCGAACACGATGTACGGCGCCAGCCCGTCTTGGTGCCACTGCAGCGCGAAGAAGCGTGCGACGGCCTGCGCGGCGGTGGTGCCGGCATGGCGGGCGATGAGGTAGAGCACCAGGTCGTGCCACGTCATCGAAGCACCGGAGGTGATCAGCTCCTCGCGGCGCCCGCCGATCACGAGCACGCGGTCCGGATGGATCGGCACGTCGGGATACGTCTCCGCGAACACGCGCGCGTACCCGAAGTGCACGGTCGCGTCGACGCCTGCGAACAAGCCGGTCTCCGCGAGCAAGAAGATCCCCGAGCACGCCGAGCACAGCAGCGCGCCCTTGCGATGCATGGCACGCAGCCAGTCGACGAGCTCGGGGTGCGCGCCTTGCCGCCAGCCGGCGGGGCCGAGCACGACCGAGGGAACGATGACGATGTCGGTGGCCTCGATCGTGTCGATTCCGCGCTGCACCGTCACGGGCACGCGGCTGGCGAGCTGCAGTGGACCCGGGCGCACGCCGACGATCTCGACACGGAAGGGCGCTCCGCCGCGCGGTGTGTGCTCCGACGGCGGGAGGATCGAGAACGCGTTCATCACGTCGAAGATCCCGCTCAGCGTCGACATCGTCGCCTCCGGAATCGCGACGAGGCTCACCTGTATCGGTGCGGAGCCGCTGCGGGAGGCGGAGGACGAGGGCATCTCGCTCGCTGCGATCGTGGCACGAATGGACCGGTTCTGGACAGACCGGCTCTGCCCGCTCGGCGCCCGCGCTGGAATGCTCCGGCCATGGAAAACCTCCGAACCCAAGCAATCGATCCCACCAAGCTCGAAGCGTTCGTCGGCCGTGCGCTCGGCGACATCTCGTCCGCCTACGGCGGCGTGATGGTCAGCATCGGCCACCGGCTGGGGCTCTACAAGGCGATGGCCGGGGCCGGCCCGCTCAGCGCGCGCGAGCTCGCGGCCAGGACCGAGTGCGCCGAGCGTTACGTGAGCGAGTGGCTCGGCTCGCAGGTCGCGGGCGGCTACGTGCTCTACCACGCGAAGAGCGAGACCTACGAGCTGACCCCGGAGCAAGCCTTCGTGCTTGCCGACGAGAGCAGCCCGGTGTTCATGCCTTTCGCGTGGTCGGTGCCCGCGTCCATGTGGTTCGACGAGGACAAGGCGGTGGCCGCATTCCGTAGCGGCAAGGGCATCGCGTGGGGCGAGCACCACGACCGGCTCTACTGCGGTGTCGCGGCGTTCTACCGCAACGGGTATCGGGCGAGCCTGGTGCCGGAGTGGCTGCCGGCGCTCGAGGGCGTCGTCGAGAAGCTGAGCAAGGGCGCGCTCGTGGCCGACATCGGTTGCGGCCACGGACACTCGACGACGCTGATGGCACAGGCGTTCCCGCACTCGCAGTTCCGCGGTTTCGACAACCACGCGGACTCGGTCGCCCGGGCGCGCGGCGTTGCGAACGAGCTCGGCACGACGAACGCGACCTTCGAGCTGGCGCGGGCGAATGGCTATCCGGGCCGCGGCTACGATCTCATCTGCTTCTTCGACTGCCTGCACGACATGGGTGATCCCGTCGCGGCGGCGAGGTACGCCGCGGAGGCCGTGGCCAGAGACGGCACCGTGATGTTGGTCGAGCCGTTCGCGGAGGATCGGCTCGGCGATCAGCCTTCGCCGGTGGCGCGCATGTACTACGCGGCGTCCACGATGATCTGCTGCGCGCATGCGATCTCGGAGGGGGGGCACGCCGTGCTCGGTGCGCAAGCGGGCGAGAAGCGGCTCGCCGACGTGTTCCGCAAGGCCGGGTTCACCCGGTTCCGGCGTGCGGTGCAGACCCCGTTCAACCTCGTCCTCGAGGCGCGGCTCTGAACCGACTGCGGAGGCGCGCCCGTCGCGGTCGGCCGACGCAATCGATCGGCCCCGGTCGCGCATCCACCAGGCCATGACCAGGTACCTCGGCATCGCCCTCGCGGTCGCGTTCGGAGCGGTCGGCGCGTGCAGGATCGGCGAAGGCAACCCCAACCCGATCGACACCACGTGTGCGGCCGGCACGTCGTGCAGCTGCGACCGCACCGGGTCGTGCACGTTCGACTGTCCGGGCGGTGACTGCAGCTTCGATTGCGACGGCGAGGGTGCGTGCGATCTCACCTGCGAGGGCGGGGGCTGCGACGCGGTCTGCACCGGATCCGGCGCGTGCTCGCTGTCGTGTCCCGGTGGGGACTGCTCGCTGTCGTGCCAGGGTCCGGGCAGCTGCACGCTCGCCGACTGCGACGACAGCTGCATGCAGGAGTGCAGCGGCACCGGCCAGTGCATCCCGGGCTGACGCTCGCAGGCTCGGTCACCGCCGTGCCGCGCGTCCATCGCGTCGGCGCGCGCTTCGCTGGGCCGGCGCCGCCGCGGGCGTGCGGGCGTTGGCCTCGACCAGCGCGAGCAGCCACGCGAGCCCGGCGTCGCGCAGCGCGACCGTGGGCACGACCGCGTGGATCGGCGAGCGCGGCAGCTCGAGCGGCGTCGGTGCGGCGGCCAGGCCGAAGCGCGCCGCATGGGCCTCCATCATCGACATCGGCAGCGCCACGACGAGATCGGTCTCGCTGACGACCGCCATCGCCAGCAGGAAGCCCGGCACGGCGAGCGCGACCTGCCGCGAGCGCCCGAGCTTGGCGAGCGTCTGGTCGATGTGTCCGCGTGGATCGCCGGTGATCGACGCGACCACGTGCCGCGACGCGCAGTAGTGATCGAGCGTGGGCTCGGCGAGGAAGGGATGGCCGATGCGCGCGCCGACCACGAACTCGTCGTCGTAGAGGTGCCGCACCGAGAAGCGCGCCGGCACGTCGCCGCTCGGCGCAATCGCGAGATCGATCTCGCGGGCATCGAGCGCCGCCAACACGGTGGTGGGCATGTGATTGGTCATGCTCACCACCACGTCGGGCGCACGCTGGCGCACCGCGACCAGCAGTCGCGGCAGCATCACCGACGTGACGCCGTCGGGCCCCCCGATCGCGAAGCGGCGCGTCGATCGTTCGGGGCGGAACGGCTCGCCGATCGCGACCACGGCACGCACGCGCGCGAGGATGTCGTCGATCGGGGCCGCGAGCTCGAGCGCGCGCGCGGTCGGGACCACGCCCTTCGGACTCTTGAGCAGCAGCGGGTCGTGCAGCACTGCGCGCAGCCGGCCGAGCCCGTGGCTCACCGCCGACGCCGACACGCCGAGTCGCTTCGCCGCGCGCGCGACGTTGCGCTCCTGCATGACCACGTCGAAGAGCACCAGCAGGTTGAGGTCGAGCCGGTGGAGGTCGACGCGGGCCGCCTCCAGTGCAGTCTGATTCAGCATATCGCTGAAATCATATCATTGGGTTCAGCATAGGGCGGGTGCTACCCCTCTCGAAACGACCACGGACGACCCCACGATGACCCGTCACCTCATCCCTGCGCTCACCTTCGTCGCCGGCCTCACCGTCGGCGTCGCCGTCCTGCAGGCCCGCCCCCGAGACGCCATGCCCGACGCCCTCTCCACCACCGCCCTCGCCGATGCCGATGCCGACGCCGATGCCGTGATCGCGTTCTGGGAGGGCGCCGGACCCCGCATGTGGTTCGCCAAGGATCCCGAGTTCGATCGCCGCTTCCGCGAGCGCTTCGCCGCGCTGCACGAGGCCGCCGCGAGCGAACGGCTCGCCGACTGGGAGCGGACGCCCGAGGGCGCGCTCGCGCTGATGCTCCTGCTCGATCAGTACCCACGCAACGCGTTCCGCGATACCCCGCGGATGTATGCGACCGATCCGCTCGCACGTCGCCTCGCCGACGCGGCCATCGCCGCCGGCCACGACCGTGCGGTATCCGATGCGCTCGCGCTGTTCTTCTACCTGCCGTTCGGCCACTCCGAGTCGCTGGCCGATCAGGAGCGCTCCGTGGCGCTCGCCGAGCGGCTGGGCCCGGACGCAGTGGAGCACGCCGAGCACCATCGCGACATCGTGCGACGCTTCGGACGCTTTCCGCACCGCAACCCGATCCTCGGGCGCACGATGACCGCCGAGGAGCAGCGCTACCTCGACGAGGGTGGCTTCAAGGGTTGAGCCCGTTCGTCGACGAGGAGACACCGGCATGGCACGCATACTCATCGCCACCGTCCCGATCGCCGGGCACCTGGGTCCGCTGCTCCCGATCGCCCGACGCCTGGTCGCCCGCGGTCACGAAGTGCACTGGTACACCCACGAGAAGTATCGCGGGCGCATCGAGGCGACCGGCGCGAAGCACCTCGTCTCCACGCACGCGTGTCGCTACGACGACGCCGACATGCAGGCGGCATTCCCCGAGCGCCCGCGTCGGCCCGGGGTGAAGCAGCTCGCGTTCGACATCAAGCACGCGTTCATCGACGACGCGCCCGGGCAGGTCCGGGATCTCCACGACCTCGCGCAGAGCTTCGCACCGGCGCTGGTGCTCTGCGACGCCGCGTTCATCGGGGGCGCGCTGCATCGCGAGCTCACGGGCGCGCGGTTGGTCGCGCTCGGCGTGATCCCGCTGTCGCTCGGCGGCGACGACGTGGCTCCGTTCGGGCTCGGCATCGCACCGAGCGGCACGCGCGTCGGACGGCTGCGCAATCGCCTGCTGCATTGGTTGGTGCAGCACGTGGTCTTCGCGGACGTGCAGCGACACTGGAACGAGACGCGCGCGCGGCTGGGGCTGCCCGCCGGCGGCTGGGTGCTCGACGCGGTCGCGCAGGCGGATCTGTACCTGCAGCCCACGGTGCCGAGCTTCGAGTATCCGCGGCGCGCACTGCCGAGCACGGTGCGCTTCATCGGTGCGCTGCCCGTCGAAGCGCCGCGCGACTGGATCGCGCCGCCGTGGTGGTCCGAGCTCGACGACGGGCGTCCGGTCGTGCACGTCACGCAGGGCACCATCGCGAACGAGCGGCCGGTGTTGTTCGGCCCCGCGCTGCAGGCCCTCGCCGACGAGGACGTGCACGTCGTCGTCTCGACCGGCGGCAAGCCGATCGAGCAGCTCGGCCTGTCGTCGGTGCCCGCCAACGCGCGCATCGCCACCTTCCTCTCCTATCCGGAGCTGCTCCCGAAGACGGCGGCGATGCTGACCAACGGCGGCTACGGCGGGGTGCAGGCCGCGCTGCAGCACGGAGTGCCGACCGCGGTCGCGGGCACGTCGGAGGACAAGCCCGAGGTCGCGGCCCGCGTGGCGTGGTCGGGCGCGGGCATCGATCTGCGCACGTCGACGCCGAGCCCCGCTGCGGTGAAGAACGCCGTGCGTGCGCTGCTGCACGAGCCGCGCTATCGAGCCCGCGCGCGCGAGCTCGCGGCCGAATATGCGGCGCGCGACGCGATCGCCGGCGCGGTCGAGCACGTCGAGGCGCTGCTGCGCCACGATGCGCCCACGATCGCACGCGCGGAGGCCCGGACGGTGCCCGAGCCGATCGCGGGGTGAGGGCGGTGACCTCCGTTCACGGCGCATCCCGGGGTGCCCCGACGATCTGGGCTATGGTGCCGGCTTGTCGATCGAGCGCCGCCACAACGTCAGCATCACCGGCGACGGCCCGCGGTGCATGTTCTTCGCCCACGGCTTCGGATGCGACCAGAACATGTGGCGGAAGCTCGCGCCGGCCTACGCCACGCGCTACCGCACCGTGCTGTTCGATCTCGTCGGGAGCGGTCGCTCCGATCTCACGGCGTACGATCGCGAGAAGTACGACCACCTGCAGGGCTACGCCGACGACGTCTCCGAGCTGGTGCACCACTTCGGCGATGGACGACCCGTCGTTTTCGTCGGGCACTCGGTGAGCGCGATGATCGGCCTGCTCGCCGACCTCTCGTCGCCCGGACAGTTCGCGGCGCAGATCATGATCGGCCCCTCGCCCTGCTACATCAACGACGAGGGCTACGTCGGCGGGTTCGAGCGCAAGGACATCGAGTCGCTGCTCGAGACGCTCGAGGGCAACTACCTCGGGTGGGCGAGCACGATGGCGCCCGCGATCATGGGCGCACCGGAGCAGCCCGAGCTGGGCGAGGAGCTCACCAACAGCTTCTGCCGCGCCGACCCCGAGATCGCCAAGCAGTTCGCCCGCGTCACGTTCCTCAGCGACGTGCGGGCCGAGGTCCCGAAGCTCGGCACGCCGACGCTCATCGTGCAGTGCAACGACGACCTGATCGCCCCGGTCGCGGTCGGTGAGTACCTCCACGAGATGCTGCCGCACAGCACGCTGAGCATCATCGACAACGTCGGACACTGCCCGCATCTCAGCAGCCCGAGCGCGAGCTCGGCGGCGATCGACGCGTTCTTGGCGATGCATCGCCTCTGAGCTGCGATGACGGCCCGTCCTCCGCCCGAGACCCTCGCGGTGCTCGATGCGTTGCCCTGCGGGGTGCTGCAGGCGCGCGCCGACGGCACGCTCCTGCGCGTCAACCAGACATTTTGCCGCTGGATCGGCCACGGCGAGGACGAGCTCGTCGGCAAGCGACGCTTCCAGGACTTGCTGGCGATCGGCGCGCGCATCTTCCACCAGACCCACTGGACGCCGCTGTTGCAGATGCAGGGCTCGATCTCCGAGGTGAAGCTCGACGTGCTCCACCGCGACGGCACCAAGATCCCGATGGTGATCAATGCAGTGCGATCGCTGGCCGACGGCGAGGAGCTGCAGGAGATCGCGGCCTTCGTCGCGCGGGACCGCGACATCTACGAGCGCGAGCTGCTCGCGTCCCGGAAGCGGCTCGAGCAGGTGGCCGCGGAGGCCGGCCGCCTCGAGGTCGAGGCCAAGGACCGCGCCGTGCTCGCCGAGCAGATGGTGGGGATCGTCAGTCACGATCTGCGCAATCCGTTGTCGTCGATCGCGCTCGCGACGGCATTGCTGTCGAGAGATCCGCTGACCGATGCGCAGCGGCGAACGCTCGGCCGCATCGCTCGCGCGAGCGACCGCGCGAACCGGCTCATCACCGACCTGCTCGACTTCACGAAGGCGCGGCTCGGCCGGGGGCTGCCCGTGCAGCCGGAGTCGATGGATCTCCACCAGGCGGTCGCGGAGGGCGTCTCCGAGCTGGCGGAGCTGCATCCCGGACGCGCGCTGAAGCACGTGCGCATCGGCGCGGGCACCTGCATGGCCGACCCACAGCGGCTGATCCAAGTCGTCGACAACCTGGTCACGAACGCGCTGAGCTACGGCGCAGCGGATGCGCCCATCACGGTGACGTCGCGCGGCGATGCGGAGCGCTGCGCGATCTCGGTGCACAACTTCGGGCCGGCGATCCCGCCCGCATCGCAAGCGGCGATCTTCGAGGCGATGGTCCGCGGTGCCGAAGCGATGGGTAGGCGCCGGAGCGTCGGGCTCGGCCTGTTCATCGTCCGCGAGATCGCGAAGTCCCACGGTGGCAGCGCGAGCGTGACGTCGAGCGAAGGCGAGGGCACCACGTTCACGGTGCAGCTCCCGCGCATACCGTGACGGGCTGCGCCGCCCCTGCGGCTCAGAACTGGAACTGGATGAACGGCGTCGGGGGATCGGGTGGCGCGCAGGTGAGCACCGCTTCGCGCTCGGCAACGCAAGGGCCCCCCTGCGCGGTGCGGATGTTCGACGACGCGCGCACGTCCTCGCACGGAGCAGCCGTCATGCAGCGCTCGTACGCGATGCGCGGCTCCCTGCACGGCCCGGCGACTTGCTCGGGCGCCGTCTCGCAGGTCTGCGTGCAGGCTGCGATCCCGGGGAAGTCGGGGGACGGTCCGCATGCGGCGATCCGCTCGCAGAGACCGAGGCATGGCGACGCCGGCTCGGCAGTGCGTCCGGGGCTCGTCGGTGCATCCGCGCCGCATGCGATCGCCACCGTGACGAGCAGCAGCGCCGCCGCGATCCGTCCGGGCCCACGCATGGGGATCAGTCTACCGTGGCGAGGCCGACGCTACTGCGAAAGGGCCGAGACCGCGGTGCGCGTACGCCTGGCGCACGGCGGCCGGCGTGCAACCGCGGCGCAGCCGACGGCGCATCGACGGGTGATGCGGGCCACGCTCGCGGACGCCACCCATCACGTTCGCGCGCGCCGTGATTAAGGTGCGCGCGTGGCAGGGGGGAGACCGCCGCGCGCGCCGAAGGCGATGCGCATCGTGCAGCCGCGCAGCGGAGGACGGGGCTGGGAGGTGCTGCGTCCGGGCAGCACCTTTCCCGGCGCGCTCGCGGATTCCGAGGAGACGGCCGTCGTGCGCGCGCGCGAGATCCTCGCGCGTGCCGGCGGCGGGCGGCTGGTGATCAAGTCGGCGACGGGCAAAGTCACGGCGATGGAGGCCGTCGATCGCTTCGGCGCCGCGACGGCGCTCCTCGGAGATCCGGCCGACGACGACGCGTCGTAGCGGCTCGCGCGCGAGCCCCCAGTTGCTACGTTGTCGTCGCAAAAATGTCTGCGCGCGTCCCCACCGAGCCTGCCGCCACGCCTTCCGAATCCCCGACGGCGGCGCAGTCCGAGCGCGCGCTGGTGAAGAGCGACAAGCGTCGCTTCCGCATCACGGTCGCCGTGGTCGCGCTCGGCTGCGTGCTCTCTGTGGCCGGGGTCGCGGCCTACATCGAGTGGCCGCGGCACGCACCCATGGGTGAGCGCTTCCACACGATGGTGGTCGCTCGCGGTGACGTCGTGAGCAACGTGGCCGGGGAGCCCGAGGTCGTGCGCGACGCGCTGCGCGTGCTCGACGGCGCCCTCGACTTCCACCCGCCCGGCGCCGCGAAGGGCGACGGCGATGCCGTGTGGGTGGTCTCGAAGCGAGGCCCGCGGCGCGTGCCGATCGTCGTGGGCATCGGCGACGGTGTGTTCACGGCGGTCGAAGGCGATCTGCACGAGGGCGACACCGTGATCGTGGCGCTGACCGACGCCGGCGCGCAGGCCTACGGCTCGGACTGAGCGCGGCGACTCGGACCGAGCGCGGCGATCAGTCTGCGCCCGGCTCGCCGACCGGGATCCGGACGACGCGCGCGGGCCCGCTGTTCGCCGGGTCGCCCCCGCCGACGAACAGCCCGCCGTCGGTGACGACGTAGAGCGCGTCGCTGTCGAGCGCCGTGCGCCCGAACGCCGCCGCGGTGTTGCCGAGCACGCCGTCCATCATGTTCGCGATCGGCTCGAGCGTGCCGTCGTCGCCGATGCGGACCACGTCGCTGCCGTGGGTCGTCGCGTAGATCGCCCCTGTCGCCGAGAACCTGAAGTCGTCGAGCAGCATGCCGCCGAAGACGAGCTCGGGCTCGCCGGCCCCACCATCGCCGTCGATCGCGACGCGCAGGAGCTGCTGCGTCGCGGTGTTCGAGACGTAGGCGACGCCGTCGTGCAGCTCGATGCCGTTCGCGCCCGGGGCCGCGACGCCTGCGATCGGTGCGAGCAGGTCGTGCTGCAGCCACGCAGTGAGCGTCGAGGTCGCGGTCTCGAAGCGCCAGATCGTCGCGGCGTGCGAGTCGGTGATGAGCAGCACGCCGGGCTCGAGCACGGACATGCCGTTGCAGAACTCGGCCTCGGGCAGCTCCGCGGCGATCGCCGCGTTGCCGTCGGCGTCGATGGCATAGATCGCATTCGTGGCCAGGAACGGCTCGGGCAGCTCGAACAGCGGCTCGTGGATCGCCGTGAAGTACACCGTGCCGTCCGCATCGGCGACGATGCCGACCGGGTAGTCGTCCACGACGGCGAGCTCGTCGACGACGCCCTCGGGCGTCATGCGGCGCACGACGCCACCCGTGAGATCGGTGAACAGCACGTCGCCCGTGGCGGTGACCTCGACGCTCTCGAAGAACGCGCCAGGGGCGGCCTCGAACAGGATCTCCGGCTCCGTGCTCGGCAGGCCGGTGCTGTCGGTCTGCGGCTCGTCGCCATCGCTGCCCGACGACCCGACGGGGTCGCTGCCGGACTCCGGCGCGCTCGACTCCGCGGAGGTGTCGGGCGCAGCGGTCTCTTCGGTGCCCTCGGCCGCCGTTCCGCTGCCGCTGCCGCTGCCGCCGCAGGCGCCCAGTCCCAACAACGCGATCACGGGCGCGAGATGTTTCGTCATCGGTGCTTCGAATGTTCGATCCGCACCGGGCTTGTCCACCCGATCGCCGCGCGTCGGGGCCGGGCGATCGCCGACCGCGCGACCGGTGTCCAGCGTGCGTCAGAGCGCGGCCGCGTCGCGGAGCACTTCGTCGCTGTGGATCGCCGGATCGACGTCGGGATAGACCTTGGCGATCTTCCCGTCCTTGCCGATCAGGAAGCTCACGCGCATGGTCATGCCCATGCGCATCGGTACCCCGAACGCATGCGCCCACGCGTGATCGCGATCGGCGACGAGCGGGAAGACGAACTTGTACTTCTCCGCGAACTTCCGGTGGGACTCGTCGGTGTCGGACGAGACGCCGATCACGCCCACGGATGCAGCGGTGAACTCGTCCCACGCGTCACGGAACGCGCACGCCTCCTTCGTGCAGCCCGGCGTGTCATCCTTCGGATAGAAGTAGACCACCGTCGGCTGCGTGAGCGTCGCGAGATCGACGGTGCTGCCGTCGTGCGCGGTGGTGTGCAGCGGCGGCGCGGGCTCGCCCACGGCGACGAGCCCGTCGCGCTTCGCGGGCTGGCCCGTCGGCGTGGAGGAATCGGGTCCCGCCGGCTTGGTGCAGGCGAGCACGACGAGGCTGCAGAGGACGAGACGCATGGGGCGGAGCATTCGGGCGAGAGCCTGTCCTGCTACGAGGCGTGCGGCAAGGCAGATCGAGGCGTCACCCGGGGATCGACTGGTACAGCTCGCGGACCGTGAAGCGCCCGCGACCGAGGTTGGTCGCGATCACCTTCGCGCGCAGCTCGGCACGGCGGAACTCCGCGGAGAATTGCGCGAGCGCACCGCGGCCGACGTACGCCGCGGTGGGCTCGCCCGCGAGCTCCGATGGCTCGCCGAGCGCAGACCGCAGCGCGGTCGTGCGCCGGTCGACGAAGCGGGCCGCGGTCTCGGCATCCGCGACGCGCGACGAGGTGTCGACCGCGACGAGCCGGTCGCCCGCATCGAAGGCGAAGGCGACGTCGTCGGTCGCCATACCGGTGCCGAGCGCGTCCGCGGGCACGTCCGTGCAGCGCAGCGCGGACGAGGGCTCGAGCCGACATTCGATCGAGTGCGCGATCGCCCAGGCGACGACGTCGCTGCGCCCGGTCGTGCCCAGCTCGAACGTCAGCGCGGCGCTCGTGCCCGCCGACTGCTCGCCGCGCACGCTCGCCAGCGTCTCGACGCGTACGCGGTCGCGCTCGGTCGGCGCCATCACGGTGGTCTGCACCGGGCACGAGCTGCCCATGCCCGGCAGATAGCGGAGCAGGGGGCGGCCGTGCTCGGTGTGCGCGAAGCCGACGACGCCGACGAATGCGCCGCCGAGCGCCGTGAGTGCGATGGCTGCGTTGCGGATGCGGCGGAGCTTGGAGGGCAAAGGTGACGTCGTCCCGGCGATGCTCGGGTACGCGCGCCGCCGCCGGGTGGATCGGCGCCGACTTCAGTCTTCGACGCTGGGGAGCTGCGGCGCCGGATCGGGCGGCGACGGCGGCGGCGCGCCCTCGTCGTCGGCGGGCTCGGAGGCTTTGCCGTCGTCCGCCGCCTTGCCGTCGTCCGCCGCCTTGCCGTCGTCCGCCGCCTTGCCGTCGTCCGCCGCCTTGCCGTCGTCCGCGGGCGCGCCGTCGTCCGCGGACGCGCCGTCGTCCGCCGGCGCGCCCTCGTCCGCCGCACCGCCGCTGTCACCGACCTCGGCGGTGATCCCGGCCGCGATCCCATAGTCGCCTTCGCACGCTTCGCATCCGATCGGTCGCCGCACCGCGAGCCCACCACCATCGGCGAGCACCGTGATGCCGTCGGGCTCGGCGCGCAGCAGCACCGCGCGGGCGCCGAGCTTCGTGCTGGCCTCGACCAGCACGCCGAGCCCCTCCATCGGCAGGTACCACGCGCCCCGCCCGTCGTCGGGCTTGCCGACGTGCGTGCCGACGATCTCGTCCGCACCGCCGACCACCGCGACGACCACCCGTCGACCGCACGAGCCCGCGACGCCGATCGCGACGCGATGTTTCGCCGACAGCGGACAGATCGAGACGTCGCTCGGCGACAGCTCCGGCACGCCGGTCGCCTGCGCGATGCGCTCGACGAACGCGGTGTCGCTCGTGCCCGCGACACAGCCGGCGGCGGCACTGCCCGGACGATGTCCGCCGCGCGCCACGGGTGGCTCGGCGAATCCGAGCCGGGTCGCGAACGCGGCGATGCTCTCGCCCTTCTTCTCGCGCGGGCGATGCTGCACGAGCTTGTCCGCTTCCCACACGACCGCGCGCGCGCTGGGCTCGGGCTCGTCGTGCTGCAGGAGCACGCCGGTGCCCGAGGGGTGCAACGATACCCGCGCGGGCAACGGCAGCTTGTCGACGATCGGCGCCATCACGCGGGTCTCGCGATCGAGCAGCAGGTATCCACCTTTGCTCGTGGTGCAGCCGTCGCTGAACATCCGCTCGATCACGAGGAACCGATCGTCGCTGCGCCCGAACATCGCCGTGCCGCGCACCAGTCGATGCGGCGTGCCGGTCTCGTCGATCGTGCCGATGAAGACGAGGCGGATCGTGTTGCTGGTGCCCTCGCCCTTCCACGGCTCGCTCTCGAAGGACACGTAGGCGCGCTCCGGGTCGATCTCCAGCGCGTCGCGACGCGGACCCTTCGTGCCGAACGCCTCGAGCTCTCCGACGTGGATCTGCTTGTCCTTCGTGCCCGGATGGAGCTCCGTGATCTCGACCGCGACGGTGCGCGTGGTGACCGGCTGCGCGAGCACCACGTAGCGGTGCGCGGCGCCGTCGTCGAGCTTCGCCTCGACCCAGCCTGCGTCGGTGTGCACGCGCACTCGCTTCGGCCGGGCGTGTGCGCGGTGGGTGTTCCACTTCGGCCCCGCCGCCGCGAACAGGCGCACGGCGGTGAGCTCGACCGGCTCGGTGAAGGCGAGGCCGATGGCGCACGTGCGCGTTCCGTCGACGTTGCACGTCCACGTGGTGTCGATGTCGTCGTCGCGCACGAGCTCGAGCCCGCCGGTGCCGGCGTCACCCCAGCTCGGTGTGCGCACGACGCCGGCGAGCGCGTACTGCTTCGCGAGCTCGGCCAGGTCGAAGCCGAGGTGGTCCTGACCCTTGGCAGCGAAGGGCGCGGCCGCGGCCGCACGCGCGAGCTCCTTCGGCGCTTCGGGGCCGCTGGGGCCGGCTTCCACCTTCGCGTCCGCCTTGGTGTCGTCGAGCTTGCTCGGCTGCGACTCCACGCGCGGTGGCGGCGGCTCGTCCTTTCCGCACGCCGTGGTCGCGAGGCCGAGGAGGACGAAGACGACGAGATCGAGGCGGCGACGCACCGCGCGAGCATAGCCGCCGCGGCGCGAGGTGGGCACGGCTCACGCCGCGGCATCGGGTTCGGGCGCCGGTGCACGCAGCTGGCGGAGCCGGGCGAAGACCTTGCGCAGCGTGGCCGGCCACGTGTCGACGTTGTAGGGCACGCCGTGGCGCTCGCACGCGGCCTGCACCTCGGGCGCGACCTCGCGGAGCCGCTCGGGGGCCAGCTTCGGGAAGATGTGGTGCTCGATCTGGTAGTCGAGCCCGCCGCAGAGCACCGAGATCGGGTAGGGCACGCGGAAGTCGTTCGCGGACTGGATCTGCATCGCGTACCACTGCGCGCGGCTCTTCGGGCGCGTGCCCTCGGCGTAGTCGTGCACGTCGGCGCCGATGTGACCGCAGAAGATCGTCGCGGCCGAGTACAGATCGCGCATGCGTTCGGCGAGCCAGTTGCCGAGCAGCACCTTCCACCAGCCCGCACCGGCGAGCGCGGGGAACAGCACGTACTCGACCATGTAGTAGCGCAGGTACTTGCGGCCGGCCTCGCGGTGCTGCTCGAGCAGCTGCGCACGCTCGGGCTCGGCGTCGCCGAGGTACACGCGGTCGAGCCCGGTCGCATGCAGGTTCATGAAGAAGCCGAGCCCGAGCCAGGTGTACGCGACCGACCAGAGCTGGTGGCGGTGACGCGGCTGCCACGGCACGCGCGGCGACAGCCGGATCGCGCCGTAGGCGAGGTCGGGATCTCGGCCCGCGACGTTCGTGTACTGGTGGTGGCCGACGTTGTGGCTGCGTCGCCACGCCGCCTCGTCGATCGGCACGGCCCAGCGGAAGCGCTCGGAGTGGAAGCGGCCGTTGCCCTCGATGCGATCGTAGGCGCCGTGCAGCACCGTGTGTCCGATCTCCATCGCCTGCAGCTGCTTGTGCAACCAGAGCACGGTGGTGCCGGTGATGAACCCGACTGGCTCGAAGCTGAAGTGCAGGAGCACGCGGCCGGTGACCTCGAGCGTGCGCGAGAGTCGATCGAGCCGTCGCACGCGCCGCAGGTCGTCCTCGCCGACCTCCGCCTCGACTCGGTCGCGGATCGCATCGAGGTCGCGACCGAAGGCGGCGAGCCGCTCGGGGTCGAGCCCCACGGGTGCGGACGGGAGGGGCTCGGAGAGGCCGGGCTCGGAGAGGCGCGTGTTGCGCTGTTGCATGACATCGTTTGTATTACAAACGATTACGAAGTCCAGCACTACTTCTCAACTGGCTGGGATCACGCCACAAATTCGTAATACGTTCGATGACACGTAGCCCTCGGCCTGCGAAAGGGCCTACAGTCGGGGCGTGTCCGATCGCGAGCGCAAGGACCGGCTGATCCAGACGCGGGTGCCCGAGAGCCTCGAGTCCGCCCTCAAAGAGGAGGCGACGCGGCGACGGCTCCCCGTCTCGCAGCTCGTCCGCAACATCCTCGAGGACACGATCACGATCGTCGGCGACGTCGTCGACGGCGTCGATGCGATCGTGCAGGACTCGATCAAGCTCGGTCGCAACGTCGGACAGACCGTCGCGCGTGCGCGTGCGAGCAGCGAGCCGGCCGCACCCGCGGCGCCACCCGTCGAGGGCGAAGATCTGTCCGACGTGTTCGCGTGGAACCCGGTCGTGTTGCACCGCGACGCGGCGTGCTCGCGCTGTCGAGCCGCGCTGGTCGCGGGCACGTCGGCGTTCGTCGGCATGCGCGACGAGCCCGCGCGCGGGCGCGCGTGGCTGTGCGCCGAGTGCATCGTGCAGCTCGGACCGAGCGCGAAGTAGTCAGCCCGCCACCGGACACGCACCGCCCACCGAGGCGACGTTGTTGTCGACCCGGCACTCGTGCCATGCGTGCGCGGGCATGCCGTCGTCGACGACGACGAACAGCTCGAGCTCGCCCGACTGCAGCGCCATGGGCGGCTCGTCGAGCACGAGCGTCACGTCTTCGGCCTCGGCGGGGTAGAGCACCTTGGTGGTGGCGCCCGTGCCGAGCCACGTGCCGCCGCTGTCCGGATCACCGGCGTAGAAGCCGACCGACACCCCGGTCGGGACCGCGGCCTGCCCGAGGTTGCGCACGCGCGCGACGGCGGACCAGCCCTCGGTCGCGCACGCCACCGTCGGTGTGCCGATCAGATCCGCCGCGGCGAACTCGCCCTGCGGCTGCACGTTCTTGCGGAAGTCGTTCAGCCCGTCGACGCTCCAGTTGGCGCCCTCGACCGCCGGGATCGTGCCGTCCTCCTCGACATTGGTCACGTGGTACGCGTGCTGGTTCCACACGCGCCGCGTACGGACCCAGCGCCCGTCGGTGTCGCCGAAGATCCGCAGCCCACGGGTCTTGCTCCCGTCCACCGGACACTTGAGGTACGAGTAGTCGTTGGAGACGACGACGATGTCCGCGTGCCCGTCGTTGTCGACGTCGGCCACCACCGGGTACTCGTGGAGCGTGCCGGAGGTGTTGCAGGTCTCGAACAGGATCTCGCCGTCGCCACCGCGGTAGATCCGCAGCATCTCCTCGTCGGCGTAGACGACCTCGGCACTGCCGTCACCGTCGAAGTCGAACACGGAGCTGCCCGTGAACGCCGACGAGCAGTCCTGCGACTCGCGGGCCCACATCAGCGTGTCGGCGTTCGCGACGGTCGGATCGAGCAGCTTGCGGCCGTCGAACACCGCGTAGCCGATCCCGCCGGCCACACCGACGTCGGGCGTGCCGTCGCCGTCGAAGTCGGCGATCGTGGGCGGTCCGCCGCCACTGAAGCGCCCGTAGTACTCGGCCGGGCAGTGCGTCACCGGCAGCCCGCCGTTGATGTCGACGCCGGTGCGGATCGTCGCGAATCCGTTCGCCGCCAGCGGATCGTAACGCCAGAGCTGCAGGTGGTGCACGCCCTCGGCCCCGCTGTTGCGGATCGAGATCACCTCGGGCGCACCGTCGCCGTCGAAGTCCGCGACCGCGGGGAAGGTGCCTGCCGGCGCACCGGTGACGAGCGGCTCGCCTTGCGCATCGAAGGCGCGGTTCGGCTTCACGACGTCGAGCTGGCCGTCACCGGTGATGTCGGCCGCGATCGCCTTCTCGGTCCACCACAGCATGCCGCCGCCGGGCATGGCGAGCTCGAGCGCACCGGTCGCGCCGTCGAGCACGCTGCGCTCCACGATCACCTCGGGCACGCCGTCCTGGTCGAGATCCGCGATCGAGGGCTGATCGCAGCTCGGCAGCACCGCCGACTGCCAGAGCTGGGTGCCGTCCGCCCGGTACACGCGCACGCGCTGCGCGACGGTGCACGTGACGATCTCGTTGCCCGGCACGCCGTCGATGTCGCCGCCGGCGATCGCGTGTCCGGGCGCCAGCGGATCCCCGGCCGGTGGCACCGACCACTTCTCCACGAGCGCGCCGTCCTGCACCGCGAGCGCGCGCAGCGTGCCGTTCGTGCCGTAGGCGTTGCCCACGAACGTCGCGACCACGATCTCCGGGAGGTCGCGTTCGTCGACATGTCCGTCGCAGTTGTCGTCGTCGAGCTGCAGCACGATCGGCGTCATCATGATGTTCGCGACGTCCCACGCGAACTTCAGCTCCGGTGCGAAGCTCGGCTCGGGGATCACCTCGCACTGCGGCAGGCAGTCGAGCGACTCCGGATCGGGCTCGACGCCGGCCTCGCACTCGGGCGGCCGCGGCAGGCAGCGGCCGGTCGACAGCGACACGCCGCCCTGACAGGCCGGATCGCCGTCGCCCTCGTCGGGCTCACCGAGCGCGTACTCGCAGTACTCGGTGGTCGCGCAGTCGCTCGCATCGACGCACGTCGCTCCGGGCGCGACGCAGGTCGCGAACGAGCACACCTCGCCGTCGGGACAACACGTGCCGTCGCACGCCGAGTCGGCCGCGCAGCAGCTGCCCGCGATGCAGACGTCGGTGCCGCAGTCCTCGACGCAGTCGTCGCCGGCTTCGTCGGCGCTCGCCGGGCCCGCGCTCTCCGAGTCGCCCGGCGCATCGCCGTCCGCATCGCCGCTCTCGCTGCCGGTGCCCCCGTCGAGCCCACCCACGCCGGCGCCGCCGTCGGTCGTCGACGCGCGCGGGGCCGCGGCGGAGCAGGCGGTCGTCGTCCACAGGATCGCGCTCGCGCGCAGGATCGCCTCGGTTCGCATCGTCCGCATACGCCGGCATAGACCCCCGCGATCGGCGTCCTCCCGGCTCGACGCGCGTGAGATCCAGCCTTCGGGAACCATCGCAAAACGCGAACGGACAGGGGGTTGGGAGGGCAATTGCGGAGATCCGCCCGGCGCCCGACCGCCCCGGGATCCGGCGCAGATCGATGCGCGACCTGGAGCGTTTCGAGCTGACTCGGAGGCTCCATGCGCCCGCTCGTCGCCGCCCTGTCGCTCGCCCTGGCCTTCGTCCCGTTCGTGCCGAGCTCCGCGAGCGCACACGGTGCGGTCGCACGCACGTGGCATCGTCCGCCGCCGGTCGTCGAGCCCGTCCGCGTGAGCCTCGAGTCCGAGCACGGCGCGAGCTTGCCGACCGTGATGCACCACGGCGCGACCTTCGTCGCCGGCGAGCTCGGGGAGCGCTACGCGATCCGCATCGACAACCCGACGCACGAGCGCGTCGAGGTGGTGGTCGCGGTCGACGGTCGCGACGTGGTCTCCGGCAAGGTCGCCGATGCGGCGCGCCAGCGCGGCTACGTGGTGCAGCCGTTCGGCAGCGTCGTCATCGACGGCTTCCGGCGCTCGCACGAGCACGTCGCCGCGTTTCGCTTCACCGACGTCGCCGACAGCTTCAGCGGTCGCATGGGCACCGGGCACCAGGCCGGCACGATCACGGTCGCGGTGTTCCGCGAGCGTGCGGCGCAGCGCCCGACGAAGCAGCTCGCGCGACCGAGCGCGCGTCCCACCGAGTCGAAGCGCAGCGCCGACGCCGGGGCCGCGACCTCCGCCCCGAAGACCAGCAGCGCCGCGCCGATGCGACGGCACCACGGCGCGGAGAAGCTCGGCACCGAATTCGGCGAGACCATGGTCTCGGCCGTCGTCGAGGTGCCGTTCGTCCGGCGCGCGCACAACCGCGCCGATCAGCGGCTCGCGCTGCAGTACGATTCCGCCGAGCGGCTGATCGCGCGCGGCGTTCCGATCGACACGATGCTCGCACAGCCGATCCAGCTGGACGATCGCTCCTGGCCGTCGGCGCGCACCGACAGCCGCTTCACCGCACCGCCGCCGCGATGATCCACGCCGCACGAGGTCTGGCCGTCCTGCTCGCGCTGCTCGGTGACGGCGAGCCGCCGCCGCGCGCCGCACCGGAGCGAGTGCGCGCGGCGATGCCCGAGCTGCCCGAGGGCGAGCGCATCCGCGTCGCCGAGCTCGTCGCCGCGCTCGAGACGATCGCGCTCGACCTCGAGAGCGATCCCGTCGTGCGTGCCGACTACGACGCGCTCGTGCAGCAGCATCGCCTGCGCGCCACCGACGCGCTCTTCCGCGACTACGTGCGGGTGCGGCTCGTGTTCGAGTCGGCGCGCGACGGCGGGCTCTGGCGCCTGCGCTGGGCGATCACGAACCGCGCGCCGGACTCCGAGGCGATCTGGGCGCAGTGGAAGAAGGCGCGCGTGCTCGACCCGGATCGTGCGACCGCCATCGCCGAGTGCGACGAGCTCTCCGCGCTCTTCGCCCACCTCGTGTTGCGGCTCGGCGTGCAGCACGTCGGGTTGTTCTGGCCGGTCTGGAACCATGTCGTCGCGGTGTGGACGGTCGACGGCGAGGACGGTCCCGTGCGCATCGTCGTGCCGACCTCGCAGATCTTCCTCGACGACGCCGCCACGCTGGGCACCGACGGCTTCGACCCGCGCAAGCAGAAGCGGATCTACGAGTACCGCCGCAAGGACGTGAAGGACGACTTCACGCTCCCCGCCGAGCTCGTGCGCTTCATGGTCGCGCAGAGCTGGAAGCACGGCGGGCGCGCGCACGCCGAGCTGCAGCGCGAACGCAACGCGCGTTCGGCCGTGCTCGGCGGCTCCTGATCACGCGCGGCTCCTGGTCACGCGCGGCTCCTGATTACGCGCCGGGGGCGGCGGTGGCGAGCTCGGCCGCGTAGCCGCGCCAGCTCGGCTCCGGGTCGGCGGCGCTGCGGATGCGGATCACCGAGCCCGGCTGCGTCGCGTGGCCGTAGACCTCGCTCCAGCCCGGCGCCACCGCGGGCGCGCTCCAGCGGTAGAGCATGCGCGCGTCGGCGGGCGAGAGATTCACGCAGCCGTGGCTCTTGCGCTCGCCGAAGCTGCCGTGCCAGTAGGCCGCGTGGAGCGCGAAGCTGTCGGCGAAGTACGCCGTCCACGGTACGCGATCCACCGCGTACGGATCGTCGTCGTCGGCGCGGCTGTTCATCGTGCGCTCCGCGACCTTGCGCTCGATGCGGAAGATGCCCGTCGGCGTGTCGTGGTTGCGACGGCCGCTCGAGATCATCGTGGCGTACACCGGCTGCTCGCCGATGTACGCGACCAGCACCTGCTCCTCGAGATCGATGTCGAGCCAGCGCTCGTCCGCGCCGATGCCTTCGGGCGCCGCGCTGCGGGTCGCGACGCGCAGCTCCTCGCGGGCGATCCAGCCGCCGCGATCGGTGCGCACGAACACGCCGTCGGGCGAGGTCTCGAGGATGCGCGTCGTCTTGCGCGCGGGCAGCTTGCCGACGACCGGCGCCTTCGCGTCCGGGCGTGCACGCACCTTGATCTTGCCGTCGTTGCCGCGGAAGCGCGCCCACGCGAGCGGCTTCGCCAGTGCGTCGGCCTCGTCGATGGCCGTGCCGCGGAAGGGCGAGCTCGACAGCTCGCGCACGTGGCTCGCCGCGACGTAGCCGTGCCGCGTGCGCCAGAACTCGCGGCCGCCCGCCGACACGCGGTTCTGGCGACGCACGGTGAGCGCGGCCTCGGGGCTCTTGCCGTTGCGATTCGCGAGCGCGTCGTCGAGGCTCGCGTAGAGCTTCGCCGAGTCCGCGCGCACCTTGCCGTAGACGCCGGGGACGAGCGCGTTGCCGGGCAGGCGCGGGAGGATGTCGTCGGAGGCGGGGCGATCGCTCGCGCTCGACTTGCTGCACACGAAGCCGAACGGCGCGATCGGGCGCCAGCCGTGGCTGCAATCCGCGGCGCGGATCGGCGCCCACGCCTGCACGCGCTCGCCGATCGCGATGAGCCCGAGCAGCGGTGCGTCGGCGCGCGGCTCGGCGCGCACCTCGGCGAACGCGTCGAGGCGGATCACCTCGGGCGCGGGCTCGAACAGCGCGATGTCGGCATCGTCGACGTCCGAGGTCTCCGGGACGTGCTCGAGGTCGGAGCCGCGGCGCTCGGCGGGCCGCGGCGCGAGCTCGGTCGTCACCGTCGAGCTGGGCGCGATCCCGAGCTGCGCGGACGCGACGTCGGCCGGGCTGCGCGACGGCTGCGGCGGCGTATCGGTCGGGCGCCCATCGGCGCGGGCGCAGGCGGAGAGCGACGCGAGGAGCAACGCGAGACGGCGGGGGGCGGGCACGCACCGCGATAGAGCAGCCTCCGCGCCATTCGATCACCGCGTGGGCAATTTGCTGCAACTGCGCCGGGTTCCGGGGCTGCCGGGGCTCCGGTTGCTCCGGTTGGGAAGCATCCGGTTGCCCGAGTCGGGCATGCGCAACGGCACGTTCACGGGCACGCCGACGGTCGGCGGCGTCAGCCCTCTGGCGTGATCTCGTCGCACTGCTCCGCCACGATCTGCGCGAGCGCGTCGCCCACGACCGACGCGTAGTCGGGTGGGGGGCCGATCCCGAGCCCGATGTCGGCCCAGATCGGGTCCTCGCCGAACGACGCGAGGAACGAGAACGCGGCGTTCATCGCCGGCGTGCAGAAGATCGAGAACAGACCGCCGGACACGATGCAGTCGTCGCCGCCGCAGCCCTGCTTCGCGGCGACGACGGTGTCGTGCAGGAAGTCGAGCTGCTCGACGTCGAGCGACTGATCGGCCTCGTCGCTCAGCACGAACAAGACGAGCGCTGCCCCTTCGTCGCGGATGAAGCCGTCGTTCGTCGTGGCGTTCGCCTCGTGCAGCGCCCACGCGGCCCCTGCGGCGTTGAACTCGAACGACGACACCCCGCACCCGACCGCGGTCGCGGCCCCCGAGAACCACGTCTTCAGCTCGGCCATCCCCGCGGCGTCGGCGGTGTCGACCGAGAAGAACGCGAGCCCGTCGTGCTCGAAGAGCCGGCCTTGCAGCCCGTTGCCGGCGACCATGCCTTCGGTCGGTCGCACGAAGTACTCGTCGATCGTTGCCGCCGATTCCTGCGGCACGCAGTTGTTCTCGCTGTGGCTGCCGCCGAGCGCGAAGCCCGACGTCGTGATGCCCACGTGCAGATCGGTGCCGGGCGGCAGCGCGCTGCCCATCGCATCGACGAACCCCGGGAATGCGGCCGCCAGGTTCTCCTGCTTCAGGCACATCGAGCCGGAGTTGTCGATCACGAACAGGATGTCGACCGCCGTGCAGCCGCAGTCCCCACCTTCGGCACAGCCGCCGATCGTGTCGACGCCGTTGCCGACGTCGAGCATGGGGCCGCCGGGATCGGAGCTCGAGTCGGCGACCGCGGAGCTCGAGCCGTCGTCGTGCGGCGCGGCGCTCGAGCTGGCGTCGCTGGCCTCCGCGCCTGCGCTCGCATCGGCGGGCATGCCGGTTCCATCGCCGTCTCCGAACACCCCGACACTGCGCGGACCCGAGCCGCATGCGACGAGGGTCGGAACGAGAGCGCAGCAGAGCCGAGCACGCACGGGGATGCCCACGGTAGGGCATTGGCCGCTGCGCGGCGCGATTGTCTGACGATTGTCTTCGCCGGGCGCGATCGCGGGGCGTAGCATCGCGGGAATGCCCGGGGGCGCGACGGCATCGCTGGCGGCGCTCGTCGTCGCGATGGCGACGCGCGGCGCCGCCCCGGACGCACCCCGTGCAGAGGGCACCGTCGAGCTGCAGTGGCAGGCGCCGGAGGGCTGCCCGGACGGCACGCGCGTGCGCGACGAGATCCGCCGCTTCGTCGCGACCGGCGCGCAGACGGGCACGCTCGATCGCGTGGTCGCCGACGCACGCGTGGTTCGCGAAGGCGAGCGCTACGTCCTCGAGCTCGAGCTGCGCCTGCCCGACGGCGCGATGAAGAAGCGCATCGAGGCCGACAAGTGCGAGGTGCTCGCGTCCGCGGCGGCGCTGGTCATGGCGGTGATGCTCGATCCGAAGGCGGTCGTCGAGACCGTCGACGCACCGGTCGAGCCCGCGCCGACGCCACCGCCCGTCGCCGAGCCCCGCGTCGCACCGCCGGTCGTCGCACCGAAGCCGGTCGCGCCGACGCGCAAGGTGCAGGCGCTCGTGCGCGCGTTCGCGGTGGGCTCGTACGGCGCGATGCCACGCTTCGGTGCGGCCTTCGGCGGGGCGATCGGTGCACGCATCGGTCGCGCGCGCGTCGAGCTCGTCGCGTTCGGCGAGCTGCCGCAGCGCCAGCGCTCGACCGCACAACCCGGCGCGGGTGCGCGCATCGATCTGTGGACCCTCGGCGCGCGCGGCTGCTTCGCGCCGGCCGTGAAGCGCGTGGACTTTCCGCTGTGCGCCGGCGTCGAGGCCGGGCAGCTGCGCGCGCGGGGCTTCGGCTTGCAGGTCCCGCGCCGGCCGACCGCGCCGTGGCTCGCGTTCCCCTTCGGGGCGATGGTGATGTGGGCGCCGGTGCCACGCTTCGCGTTCGGCGGCGGCGTCGATGCGTGGGTCGCGGCCACCCGCCCGACCTTCGAAATCGAGGATCTGGGGCCCCTGCACACCGCTGCGCGCGTCGGGGTGCGGATCCACGCGGGGGTCGAGCTGCGCCTGCCGTGATTCGGCAGGATGCGCAACGATCCCGATGGCCGCTGGCCAATGCACGATCGAGCCGTGACCGTGAGCGCGCCCATGCCGCCTGCTGCCGAGAGCCCCGCGCCGCGCACCGGCGTCCGCGTGGCCCTCGAGCTCGCCGACGTGTACCGCGACCACTTCGCGTTCGTGTATCGCTCGCTCTTGCGGCTCGGCATCCCGCGCAGCAACGTCGAGGACGTCGCGCAGGACGTGTTCCTCGTCGTGCGTCGTCGGCTCGGCGACTACGACCGTGCGCGCTCGCTGCCCGCGTGGCTGTTCGGCATCGCACGCCGCGTCGCGAGCGAGTGGCGACGCAGCACCGGACGCGCGCAGCGTCGGCTCGATCTGTTGCCACCACCCGCGGAGGGCGAGACGGCGGCGCGTGCCGCCGAGCTCGGTGAAGCGGCGGAGCTCGTGCGCAACTTCCTCGCGGAGCTCGACGAAGATCATCGCCTCGTGTTCGTGCTCTCCGAGCTCGAAGGACTCTCGGGCACCGAGATCGCCGAGGCACTCGCGACGAATCGCAACACCGTCTACACCCGGCTGCGAAAGGCCCGCGCCCGGTTCGAGCACGCGATCGCACGCGCGCAGGAGGTGCGGGCATGAAGGAGCTGTCATCGCAGGCGCGCGGCTATCTCGATGCGCTGCGCAGCGTCGATGCACCGCCCTCCGAGGCGAGCGCTCGCGTGTGGGACGGCGTCGTCACGCGCGCAGCCGCAGGCGAGCTCGGCCCCGAGCTCGGGCCCGAGCCGCCGATCGACGCGGGCACGCTCGCGGGCAGCAGCTCGATCAAGACGATCGTGATCGCCGTCGCGGTCGCAGCGGCAGCGATCGGTGCGACCGCGGCGGTCGTGCTGGGTGGCGACGACGCGCCCGTGCTCGCGGCGCGCCCCGGCCTCGCCCCGATGCGTGGGCTGCCGGCGCCCGTCGCAGCGGCGATCGAGCCGCCCGCGGAAGAGGCACCGCCCGAGATCGACGAGGCGTCCACGACCGAGGCGGCCGTGCCGATCGCCGCGCCGGCACGCCCCTCCGCGCGCACGCCGGTGCGTGCGACCAAGCCCGCGGTCGCCAAACCCTCGGTCGACCCGGTCGCCGAGGAGGTCGCCTTGCTCGCCGAGGCCCGCAGCGCGCTCGGTGCAGGCGAGGCCTCGCGCGCGATCGGCCTGCTCGCGCGCCATCGCAAGCGCTTCCCGGACGGGTTGCTCGCGCGCGAGCGCGACGTCTCGTGGATCACCGCGCTGTGCGTGCTCGGCAGGGCCGACGAGGCCCGGAAGCGCGCGGACTCGTTCCTGCGTGCCCACGGCTCCTCGCCGCACGCGGCCAAGGTGCGCGCCAGCTGCGGTGGTCGTGACGAGTGAGCTTTGGCGAACGATCCGGCGCGCCCGCGGCCAATCCCCGGGGATGACCGGCCGACCCGCCCCCACGTTGCTCGTCGCCCTGCTCGTCGCGTGCGCGAGCAACGAACGCTCGCCCGATCTCTTCGGCTCCGAAGGCATCGAAGGCGGCGGCGAGGCGCCGACCGGTGCCGGCGAGGAAGCCTCGGAGGGCGGCACCGGCAACGGCAGCGGCGAGGCCGACACGAACGACGATGCGCCCGCCGACAGCTCCGGTGACGGCGACGGCCCGAAGCTCGACGTGGGCCCGGGCGGCAGTGAAGGCCCGGGCGAAGGCGGTGCGTGCATGGGCGAGGCCTGCACGTGCACCGGCGTCGATCTGTTGTTCGTGATCGACAACTCGACGTCGATGAACGACTACCAGGTCGCGCTGACGCAGGCGTTCCCGAGCTTCGCCGATGCGATCATCGCCGCGCTGCCGCCGGGCACGAACCTGCACGTCGGCGTGACGAGCACGGAGATGGGCTACTCGAACGCCGGCTCGACGACCAACTGTGTCGCGACCGGCAACGGCATGCCGCAGGAGACCTTCTACACGACGCCCGACGCGATGGACACGGGCAAGAACGGCGCGCAGGGCCGGCTCTTCGTCGCGGAGGGTCTACCGTACTTCGAGATCGACACCGACGCACCGGCCGCGGAGGTGCAGGCGCTGCGTGATTGGTTCGCGGCGGCGGCCCACATCGGCGAGGGCGGGTCGAACGTCGAGATGGCCTCGGCGGCCGCGGGCTGGGCGACCGATCCCGCGAACGCGGCGACGAACGCCGGCTTCATCCGCGACGAAGGTGCGGTGCTCGTGCTCTTCTTCCTGCAGGACGAGCCCGATCAGAGCGACGCGCCGGGCATGACGATGCCGGAGACGGGCACCGCGATGCTCGAGAAGATCGCAGCGGCGAAGGTCGGATGCGGCGGATTGGAGTGCGTCGTCGCCGGCGGCTTCGTCGACGAGGGCTGTCTCGGCGAGAACGCGCTGGGCACCGTGTTCGCGGGGCTGCCGACGCCGCCGTCGACGGACGAGCTGCCCTGGGACGACGAGGACGTCGACCCCGCCTACTTCGAGCCGCTGCTCACCGACACGCTCGCGCAGGTGATCGCCCAGACCTGCGAGGACATCGGTCCCGAAGGCTGAAACGCGCGCCACGCGTCGCCGACACCAGGAATCTGCGGATTTCCGGTCTTCCGCCGCGCGCGAAGATCTTTCTTGGGGGGAGGAGGCCGCGACGCCGAGATCCGCGTCGCACGGCCCGTGACGCGGGGTTTTTCGTGGGCGGATCCCCGCGCTCAACAATTTCGTCGTCGATCGTATGCTGGAACCGCGGGTGCCGAGGCCCCGCGGGGGGAGCCGATGAAGACGCATCGATGGGTGCTCGCGCTGCCGCTGGTCGTCTCGCAAGGGGCGTGCGGCTCGAAGTCGAACGGCAACGGCGACGAAGCTGCGAACACCGGCATCACCGGTCTCACATCGGCGACCAACGCCACCGAGGGCGCGAGCGCGACCGAGGGCAGCGAAGGTGCGATGACCGGGATGGGCCCGGCCAGCTCCGTCGACGAGAGCGAAGGCCCGAGCTCCGCCGACGACGGGCCGAAGTTCGACACCGAGGATCCCGGCTTCTGTGCGCAGCGCGACGCGGGCGTGTACTGCACGAACGACAACGTCGCGATCACCTGCAACGCGGACCACGACAGCGAAGGCAGCGAGAACTGCGACCCGCACTACTGCCTCGAGGGCACCGGCTGCGTCGACTGCCTCGAGGGTCAGTTCACGTGCATGGGCGAGAAGGTGATGAGCTGCAACGCCGGCGCGAATCCGGCGGTGTGGGAGCTCGTCGCGACCTGCGATCCGAACGCGAACCAGACCTGCGACCTCGCGGTGGGCGCGTGCGTGCAGGCGCAGATCATCGGCACGAACGTGCCCTCGGGCGAGTACTACCAGTTCGCGGAGTTCCTCACCGGCTCGACCGCGTTCACCGGCGGCTACGACGTCGACAGCTACGACGACAAGCTGTACGTGCTGAACGGCAACATCGACGTCTACCAGGTGACGCTGCTCGACTCCGACGGCGACGGTCAGCTCGAGCCGAACCAGCACCCGATGAACGTCGACAACGCGGGGCCGATCGAGGAACGCACGCTCGCGTTCGTCGAGACGATCCCGTCGTTCGGTACACCGTCGGCGAGCAGCTCCGAGCTGCTCGCGCTGTCCGATCGCATCTATATCGGCGGCAGCCAGATCACCGAGAACGTGCTCGGCGTCGGCACCAGCGTCGTCACCACGCCGCCCGGCTGGGCGAGCTGGTTCGCGCACGTCGGCTACGACGACGTCAACGGCGTGTGGTACGCGAGCAACGAGGGCCAGCGCCGCGTGTTCCAGCACTGCGCCGCGACGAACACGTGGGGGATCGCGTTCATGTATCCCGACATGGCCGGCAGCCACATGGACGGCATGGAGGTCGTGACCGATCCGGAGACGGGCATCCCGTACGTCTACGTCTCGGACATGACCAGCGACTTCATCGGCCAGTACCGCATGGATCCCGAGCTCGGCTGGGTGCAGGAGAACCTGTTCAGCTACGTGGGAACGGCGGGATCGCTCGTCGAAGGCTTCGGCTTCGGCGCGCTCAACCACTTCTGGGCCACCGGCGGAAGCAGCGTGTACGAGCTGGGTGGCGGCGACCTGTCCGATTACACCGAGCCGCCCGGCTAGCGGTGTATGATGCTCTGCTCGGGCGCACGCGCGCCCACATCGATTCGAGGGGGGAACCACCATGAAGACGTCACGACTGCTGCTCGCGCTGCCGCTCGCCGCGTGCGCCTCGCCCACGAAGGAGGGCGACGCGAGTGTGACCATGACGGGCATCGCATCGCTGACCTCCGCCGGGACGAGCGGCGGCGGCACCGGAGGCACCGACAGTGCGGACACGGGCAACGGCCCGGGCAACAGCGCCGACGAGAGCGAGGACGACTCGCCCGGCTCGGGGCCGAAGTTCGACACGGAGATCGAGGGCTTCTGCGCGCAGCGAGATGCCGGCATCTACTGCAACAACGACAACGTCGCGATCACCTGCGACGCGAACCACGAGCAGACCGACAACCAGCCCTGCGACCCGCACTACTGCATCGAGGGCACGGGCTGCGTGGACTGCCTCGACGGGCAGTTCACGTGCATGGGCGACACGGTGATGTCGTGCAACGGCGCGGCGGACCCACCGGCGTGGCAGCTGGTGCAGGTGTGCAATCCCGCGGCGGGCGAGGGGTGTGACATGGCCGCCGGCACCTGTGCGGTGCTGCAGCCGATCGGCACCAACATCCCCAGCGGCAACTACTACCAGTTCGCCGACTTCCACACGGGCGCGACGGTGTTCAACGGCGGCTACGACGTCGACAGCTTCGAGGACCGGCTCTACGTCCTCAACGGCAACATCGACGTCTACCAGGTGACGCTGCTCGACTCCGACGGCGACATGCAGTTCGAGCCGAACCAGCACCCGGACAACCCCGACAACCCAGGCCCCATCGAGCAGCGCACGCTGACGTTCGTCGAGACGATTCCCTCGTTCGGCACGCCGTCCGCGAGCGTGTCCGAGCTGCTCGCGCTCGACGACCGCATCTACATCGGCGGATCGCAGCTCACCGAGAACGTGCTCGGCGTCGGCATCACGCAGATGAGCACCACGCCGGGGTGGTTCACGAACTTCTCGCACATCGGCTACGACGACGTGAACCACGTCTGGTACGCGTCGCAGGAGAGCGTGCGTCGGGTGTTCCAACGCAACGAGCAGACCGGGGTCTGGGGCATCGCGTTCCTCTATCCCGACATGGCCGGCGACCACATGGACGGCATGGAGGTCGTGACCGATCCGGAGACGGGCATCCCGTACGTCTACGTCTCGGACATGACCAGCGACTTCATCGGTCAGTACCGCATGGATCCCGAGGAGGGCTGGGTGCAGGAGAACCTGTTCAGCTACGTCGGCACCAGCGGCTCGCTCGTCGAGGGCTTCGGCTTCGGCGCGCTCAACCACTTCTGGGCCACGGGCGGCGACTCCGTCTACGAGCTCGGCGGCGGCGACCTGTCCGAGTACACCGAGCCCCCGGGTTGAGTTGGTTGGTTGTAAACAGGGGCTTCGCCCCTACGCTCCGGCGCGAGTCGAGCCCTTTGGGCTCGGCTCGCTTGTCGCTACCCCCGGCGCCAAGAGGCGCCGCCGCGACCGTGTCGCGGGCGCTCGAGAGATGACGCCGCCTTTGGCGTCGCCCTCTCTCGGCGCTGGTTGTGGCGAGAGGTAGGGCCTCGCTGGTTCGGCGCTGCCGCCTGCTACGCGAGAATTTCGGTCAGTGGGGTCGTCGACATCGGCATGCCGCCGCCGACGCTCTCGGCGTCGGGGTCGAAGGCCTGCAGCAGCGTGAGCAGGATGTCGGTGGTGTTGCCCGCCGAGGTCTGGTCGTCGCCGGGGGCCGAAGGTGCGGCCGCCTGGTAGTGGATGCCGGGGTGGGTGAGGTAGCCGCGGCCCGTGCCGCCGATGAGGATCGGCTGGCGCTGCCAGCTGTGCGTCCAGCCCTGCGAGACCTCGGAGCTCGTGAAGAGGATCGTCGAGTCGAGCAGGTTGCTGCCGTCGATCTCTTCGGTCTCGTGCAGCCGGCCCATCAGGTCGGCGATGCGCTGCATGATGTAGACGATGCCCTGGCTGTAGCTCTCGTCCCCGGCGTGGCTGTCACCGTGCTGGGTGGTCGCGTGGCCGATCTCGCCGAACTGCACTTCGCTGGCGACGCTCAGCATGTGATACGAGGCGACCCGCGTCACGTCGCAGATGAACGCCTGCGCGAGCAGGTCGGCCATCAAGTCGTTGACCAGCGTCAGCTGCTCGAGCGCGTTGCCCTCGTCGTTGGTGAAGCCGGGCTCGCCGGGGATCTCGCACGACGGTGGCAACGCGGCGATCTTCGTCTCGAGCTCGGCGATGCCGGTCAGATGCGCGTCGAGGCGCTGGCGGTCCTTCGTGCCCAGCTCGTTCTTCAGCCGATTGACGTCCTCCTGGATGACGTCGAGCACCGACAGCCGCACCTCGCGGGTGTCCTTGGGCGCCACGAACTCGCCGAACAGCGACTGCCACACCGACTGCGGGTTCGTGTCCGGGTAGAGCACCGTGAGCGCGCCCGGTTCGCCGCGGGCCGACACCGCCTTCGCGGTGCTGCCGTTGTCGGCCGGGCTGTCGAACTTCGTCCAGCCCAGCTGCAGCGAGCGCTTGCTCGTCGTCACGCCCTGGGCCTCGATCGCGTCGGCGACGAGCTGATCGATCGTCGGCCCGCCCCAGTCGGAGGCGAAGCCGGGCAGATCGGGGCGGTGCACGAAGTCGTAGCCGCTGAACACGCACATGCCTTCGTGGTGCGTGATCGCCGAGCCGCCGAAGCGGTTGCGCATGCCGGTGCAGACGGTCAGGTAGTCCTTCACCGGGGCGAACGGCATGAGCTGCTGCGAGAGCGCCCAGTCGGCGCCGGTGCCCGTGGGCTCCCAGCGATCGAGCTGCACGCCGCAGCCGAACATGATGGAGACGAACCGCAGCGGCAGCGCCTCGCCGCCGGCCAACGCGGTGCCGTTGCGATCGAGCATCGCCTCGAGCAGCGGCAGGCCGACCGCGAACGAGGCCCCGCCCATCATGCCGCGCAGGAGCTTGCGGCGACCGAGCTTGTAGTTGCGCATCACGTGCATGGCGAGTGTTCCCCCGGCCTCACTTCGGCTCGTCGACGCGCCGGAACACTGGGCTCGCGGCGAGCTCGACGAGCATCTGCTTGAGGTTGTAGTCCGACGACGAGAACTCGTCGTCGACGGCCGAGAGCGGGTACTCCTGATCGATGGTGTTGGTGTAGCCGAGCGCGTTCGTGTACGCGTGGTTGACGAGGCAGCGGTGCAGGCGGGGGTCGTCCTTCACGAGCGCGAGCAGGTCGGCCGCGCCGCCGAACTCGCCGATGCCGCCGACCATGCCGGTCGAGTCGATGACGAAGCCGTTGTCGAGCTCGCGGTACGCCCCGATCGGATCGAAGTGCTCGAACGCGAAGCCGATCGGATCCATGAGGCCGTGGCAGCCGGCACAGCTCGGCTCGGTGGCGTGGAGCTGCTCGAGCATGTCGCGCAGCGACATGGGCTCGGCGGGGTCGGGCAGCACCGGGTTCACTCCGGGCGGCACCGGCGGGATGTCGGTGCACAGCAGCTGCTCCTGCACGAACAGGCCGCGCCGCGTCGGCGAGTTGACCTCGCCGTGCGACAGCATCGCCATCATGCTCGCGTGCGTGAGGATGCCGCTGCGGCCCTGCTCGGTGGGCAGCTGCACCTGCGCCCACTGCCCGGGCGCGGGCGCGTTCACCCCGTAGAGCGCCGCGAGCCGCTCGTCGACCCACGTGTAGCTCGTGTCGAAGATGTCGAGCACGTTGCCGTCCTGCGTGAACACGACGTCGGCGATGAGCCGCTGCGTCTCCTCGCGCATCGACGCGGCGAGCTCGGTGCTGAAGCTCGGGAAGAGCGCGGGGCTCTTGCCCTTCGTCGGCAGGTCGCGAATCGTGAGCAGCTCGTCGTAGAAGCGCGCCACCGTGGCCTGTGCGCCGGGCTCGTCGAGCAGCTGCCACGCGGCGTCGCGGATCCCTTCGTCGGTGTCGAGCGCACCCGACTCCGCCAGGTCGAGCAGCGCGACGTCGGGCGTGCGGCCCAGCACGAAGAACGACAGGCGCGAGGCCAGCTCGTAGGGCCCGAGCTCCCGCGCGACGCCGTCGGCGGCCGGCGTGCCGAGCTCGACGATATAGAGGAAGCGCGGCGACTGCAGCAGCGCGACCAGCATGTACTGCACGCCGGTCATGAACTCGCCCCCGTCCCAGCCCTGCGCGAAGAACCCGAGGTTCGCGTAGGTGGTGACCTCGTCGTCGGTCAGCGGGCGTCGCCACGCGAGCCGTCCGATCTCGCTCGCCACCGTCTGGTAGCAGCTCGCCGGCGGCGAGGGCTCGGCGATGCAGGGCACGACCTGCGCGAGCGTGGCGGGGTTCGAGACGGCCGCGAGCGCGACCGCGTTGGCCGAGCGCTCGTAGAGCTCGACGTCGGCGGGCGACGCCGAGAGCTCGGCGGCGGCGATCGAGTCGAAGCCACCCAACGTCTGGTCGAGCGGCGGCAGTGCTGCCGCTGCGGCTTCGGGTCCGAGGATCAGCTCGATGCTCGCGACGTACTGGTGCGAGAGCAGCCGCCGCAGGCCGCCCGGCGGCGGCACGTAGCTCGGCGCTTCGCCGGTCTCGTCGCCGCCGCTGTCGTCGACGCCTTCGCCACCTTCGCTCGTGCCGCCTTCGCCACCGGTGCCGCTCTGCACGGAGCCGGTCGTCGTGTCGGCGGCGCCGGTCGAGCCCTCGTCACCATCGCCATTCGCGGTGTCGCCACGGCATGCGCCGAGCGACAGCATCGCGAGCGCACCGACGAGGCTGCAGTAGGGCGAACACAGGGGGGGACGCTGCATCGAGTGCTCGGCTCCTGACCGGGACGCGCACGAATCGTGCGCGCGCCATTTCACGGCATCTTCGCACACAGCCTTCGACCCGATGGTCGACTTCCGAGCTTCGTGCGACGAGCGAAAGGTCTCGTGTCACTGCTGCGCCGCAGGCGCGAGCGGTGCGCTTTCGGGACGCGCAGCAGCAATTGCAGCACGCGCGGCTGCAGCACGCGCGGCTGCAGCACGCGCGGCGCTCGGCGGACGCGCAGTGCTCGGAGGACGCACAGTGCCGGGGCGATCATCGATCGGCTTCGCACGCGGCTCGATCCACACATCGACCCAGACCGCGCGATGATCGCTCGCTGCGAGCAGTGCGCGAATCGCCGGCGACGCTTCGTCGGACGCCGGCCAGAACACGCCCGCGTCGCTCGTCCGCAGCCCGCGCATCGGCAACACGTAGTCCACGCGCAGGTTGCCGGGCTGCTTGTCGTCGAAATCGCCCGTGTCGAACGCGGGGTCGCCGGTGTGCGAGTCGTTGGCGTCGCCCTGCGTTTTGGCACTCTCGGTGCCGCCGCGGCTGCTCGGCACCCGCGTCGCGTCGATGCGCGGGTGATCGAGCAGCTGCGCGATTGCGTGCGGGAAGCCGTCGCCGTCGTCGGGGTCGGCGTTGTGATCGCCGACCACGACGAACGGCTCGTCGCCCGCGAGCCCGCCGGCGACGCCGCCATCGTCGACGATCCAGCGCCCGTCCGGCGCCGAGAGGTAGTCGGCCCACAGGCGGATCTCGTCGTGGTTGCGGCGGCCGTTGCGGTCCTCGGGCCCGTCGAAGACCGGCGGCGTCGGGTGGTGTGCGAGCACGTGCAGCGAGGTGCCTTCGACGTCGATCGGCACGTCGACGTGGCTCTTCGACGACAGCCGCAGCTGCGCCGCGATCTCGTCGGGCCAGAACCCTGGCGGCATCAGGTTGCCCGGCATCTGCGCCCAACGCAGCATCGAGAAGCTGCGCACGGCGTCGTGGCGGATCGGGAAGCGCGAAAGCACCGCGAAGCAGAACTGCCCGGGATACGCGCCGTAGCCCCACGCGTCGCCGGGTCCGCCCAGCTTGCCGTCGCGATCGAGATCGAGCCCGGAGTCCACGCCGGTGTTGCAGCGCGGCAGCATCGCGTAGGGCAGGGCGAGCCCGGCGGCGTCGCCGTGCGCGACCGCGAGGTAACGGTCCCGGAACAGCGCGACGGCCTCGGCGTCCTCGTCGATCTCCGCGAGCACGAGGATGTCGGGGGCGACGCGCTGCACGATCTCCGCGATGGCATGGGCCTGGGCATCGCCGGCGGCGAGCTGTGCACGGAGCTCGCCTGCGCGCGCGCGGTGCAGCGATGCGTTGAGCAGCGCGACCCGGACCCGTACGCCCTCGGGGTTCGCGGGCGGCTCGGGTGCGACCGGGGGCGCGGGCCGCGGGTCGCTGGGCCAGGCCAGCTCGTCGGGCCAGTCGCTCCGCGGCGTCGCGAGGCAACCCACCAACGCGAGCGCGAGCGCGATCACTCCCCGCGCGCCCATGCGTCCAGCTCTCCGCGCAGCGCTGCGCGACGGTGCTCGTCGATGAACGCGGCCTCGATCGCATTGCGACCGAGCGTGAGCAGATCCTCCGTGTCGAGCCCGAGCGCCTGGGTGCACGCGACGAAGTTGTCGCCGACGTAGCCACCGAAGTAGGCGGGGTCGTCGGAGTTGACGGTGACGACGAGGCCCGCGCGCAACATCTGCAGCATCGGATGTCGTTCGAGTCGATCGACGACGCGCAGCCGCACGTTGGACAGCGGGCACACCGTGAGCGGGACGCGCTCGCGGACGAGGCGCTCGACGAGCGCGGGCGACTCGAGGCAGCGCACGCCGTGGTCGATGCGGGCGACGCCGAGCACGTCGAGCGCTTCCTCGATGTACGCGGGCGGACCCTCCTCGCCCGCATGCGCGACGGTGCGGAACCCCGCCGCGCGCACACGGGCGAACACGCCGGCGTGCTCGCTCGGCGGATGCCCGCGCTCGGAGGAGTCGAGTCCGAACGCGGCGAAGCGATCGCCGAAGCGCAGACAGTCCGAGAAGCACTCCGTCGCCGCCTCGTTGGAGAGATGGCGCAGGAAGCAGGGGATGATCGCGCTCGTGATCCCGTGGCGCTCGTGGGCCTCGGCGAGCGCGGCGGTGATGCCCTCGACGACGGCGTCGAGCGCGACGCCGCGGGCGGTGTGCGTCTGCGGGTCGAAGAAGAGCTCGACGTGACGCACGCCATCCGCCGCCGCGCGCTCGCAGTAGGCGGCGGTGAGCTCGTGGAAATCGCGCGCGTGCAGCAGCACCGCGGCGCCCTGGTAGTAGACGTCGAGGAACGACTGCAGGTCGGTGAAGGCGTACGCCCGGCGCAGCGCCGGCACGTCGGGCCAGGGCAGGGCGATGCCGTTGCGCTGCGCCAGCGTGAACAGGAGCTCGGGCTCGAGCGTGCCCTCGATGTGCAGGTGCAGCTCGACCTTGGGCAGCGCCCGCACGTGCGCGTCGCTCGGCGCAGCCATCGCCGGACATCCTAGCCCGGCGGCGACGAAAGCCGTAGTCTTCGCGCCCGGTGAGCGAAGGCCCGCGGCGCGTGCTGTTCCTGTCGTCGTGCGTGCGCGGCGGCGGGGCGGGTTGGTCGCTCTACTACCTGCTCAAGCACCTCGATCGCCGGGCGATCGATCCGCTCGTCGTCGTGCCCGATCGCGGCATCTTCGACACGCGCTGGGGCGAGCTCGGCGTGCGCGTCGTCGTCGATCCGCTGCTGCCCCATCGCGTGCTCGAGCAGCGCTTCGCCAGCAACACCGTCGCGACGCGCGCGGCATCGGCGACGATCAACGGCACGCGCATGGCCGCCTTCGTCGCGCGCCTGGCCCAGCGGATCCGCGCCGAGCGCATCGAGCTCGTGCAGTGCAACAACATGATGGTCGAGTCGCTCGGTGCCGCCGCCGCGACGCTCGCCGGCGTGCCGAGCGTGCTGCATGCGCGCAACATCCACGACCGGCCGATCCCCGCGCACTTCTACGGCAACGTCGCGCGGCTGCCCTCGGTGCGGCGCGTCATCGCCAACTCCACCGCCACCGCGGCGCCGTACCGTCGCACCGCCCCCGAGAAGGTGGTGGTCATCCACAACGGCATCGACCTGCAGGAGTACGACGCGCAGGCGCTCGAGCGCGGGCGCTTCCGCGAGCGCCTCGGCCTGCAGGGGCGCACGGTGATCGGCTTCACCGGCAACCTCATCCCGCGCAAGGGCATCGACGTGCTCATCCGCGCGATGGCGCGCGTCGTGCCGGATCATCCCGAGCTCGCGCTGGTCGTGCTCGGTCGCGTGCCGCTCGGCTCGCCGGTCGACTACGGTGCGCAGTACGAAGCGCTCGCCGCGGAGCTGGGCATCGCCGAGCACGTGCGCTTCGTCGGCTTCGAGCCCGACGTCCGCGCCGCGGTGGCCGACTGCGACGTGCTCGCGCTGCCCTCGCTGCAAGAGCCGTTCGGGCGCTCGATCATCGAGGCGATGGCGCTCGGTGCCACCGTGCTCGCCAGCGACGTCGGCGGGATCCCGGAGATCATCGATCACGGCGTCCACGGGCTCCTGGCGCCACCCGGCGACGATGCGACGCTGGCGGATCGTCTGCGCAGCCTGAGCGCGGATCCAGGCCTGCGCCGTCGGCTCGCCGGTGCCGCACGCGCCCGCGTCGAGCGCGACTTCGACGTCGCCGGGCTCACTGCACGCGTACAAGCCGAGCTGCTCGGCGCATGCCGGCCGCGCGACTGATCCACTACAATCGACGTTCTCGATGGGGACGTCGTCGACCACACCGCCGCGCTCGGGGCTCGCGCTCGAGATGCTGGCCCAGCCCGACGACACCACGTGCGGGCCCACGGCGCTGCACGCGGTCTACCGCTACTACGGCGATCCGATCGGCATCGGCGACGTCATCGCCGAGGTGCCGATGCTGGCCGACGGCGGCACGCTCGCGGTCATGCTCGGCTGCCACGCGCTCAAGCGCGGGTTCGTGTCGACGCTCTACACCTACAACCTGCAGATGTTCGACCCGACGTGGTTCAGCCCCGACGTCGACCTCGCCGATCGCCTGCAGCGACAGCGCGACGCGAAGCCGGTGCCGAAGCTGCACGCCGCGACCGAAGCGTACCTCGAGTACCTGCGGCTCGGCGGGCAGATCCGCTTCGAGGAGCTGTCGGGCGGGCTCTTGCGTCGCTTCCTCGCGCGCGGCCGGCCGGTGCTCACCGGCCTGTCGGCGACCTATCTCTACTCGAAGTCGCGCGAGATCGGTGCGACCAACGAGATCGACGACGTGCGCGGCGAGCCCGTCGGCCACTTCGTCGTGCTGCACGGCTACGACAAGAGCGGCGGCACGGTGAGCATCGCCGATCCGTACAAGACGAATCCGCTCTCCGACAGCCACTACTACCAGATCGGGATCGACCGCGTGCTCGGGGCGATCCTGCTCGGTGTGCTCACGTACGACGCGAACCTGCTGCTCGTCCGGCCCCCGCGACCGCTGGCGGGCTCGATGGAGACCTGAGCGGTGCCGATCCTGATCGTGGTGAGCGATCTGCCGGATTGGCCGGTCGAGGTCGCGGGCGCGCGCGTGGTCACGGCGCGCGACTACCTGACCAAGTCGGAGTTCGTCGAGATCACCGACGCGAAGGTGTTCAACCTCTGTCGCTCGTACCGCTACCAGAAGCTGGGCTACTACGTGTCGCTCGTCGCCGCGGCGCGGGGCCAGCGGCCGTTCCCGACCCCGGGCACGATCCAGGACCTGAAGAGCCGCACGATCATGAACGTGGTCGAGGCGGAGATCGACGAGGTGATGCAGCGCAGCCTGCGGCCGATCACCTCCGAGCGCTTCTCGCTGTCGGCGTACTTCGGGCGCAACATCGCCGAGCGCCACACCCGGCTCGCGCAGGCGCTGTTCCGGCGCTTCCCCGCGCCGCTCCTGCTCGCCGAGTTCTCCTTCAACGGTCGCGCGAAGAAGTGGGAGCTCGACGGCATCGAGGCCATGGATCCGTCGGACGTGCCGGCGGAGCACCGCGAGTTCCTCCGCGAGGTGGCGCAGGAGTACTTCCGTCGCCGTCACCACGTGAAGATCTCGCGCGGCCCGGCCACGGCCTACGACCTCGCGATCCTCACCGATCCCGAGGAGCCCGAGCCGCCCAGCAACGAGCGCGCGCTGCAGAAGTTCGTCGCGGCCGCCGAGTCGCTGGGCTTCGACGTCGAGCTCATCGGCAAGCACGACTACGGGCGCATCGCCGAGTTCGACGCGCTGTTCATCCGCGCGACCACCAGCGTCAACCATCGCACCTACCGCTTCGCGCAGAAGGCCGCCGCCGAGCAGCTCGTGGTGATCGACGATCCCGAGTCGATCCTGCGCTGCACCAACAAGGTGTTCCTGGCCGAGCTGATGCACCAGCACGACATCCCGTCGCCGCGCACGATGGTCGTGCACCGCGGCAACGCCGACGAGGCGCTCGCGCGGCTCGGGCTGCCCTGCATCCTCAAGCAGCCCGACAGCTCGTTCTCGCAGGGCGTCACCAAGGCGGAGACGCCCGCCGAGTACCGCCAGCAGGTCGAGCGGCTGCTGTCGCGCTCCGACCTCGTCATCGCGCAGGAGTTCACGCCCACCGCGTTCGACTGGCGCATCGGGGTGTTCGATCGTCAGCCGATCTACGCGTGCAAGTACTACATGGCCGGCCAGCACTGGCAGGTGGTCGACCGCGCGGTCGCGGGCGAGGATCACGAAGGGCCGTCCGAGGCGGTCCCGCTCGATCGCGTGCCCCGCAAGCTGCTGCGCACCGCGTGCAAGGCCGCGAATCTCATCGGTGACGGGCTCTACGGCGTCGACCTCAAGGAGATGCCCGACGGGCGCTTCCCGGTGATCGAGGTGAACGACAACCCCAGCATCGACGCGGGGGTCGAGGACGAGCTGTTGCAGGACGAGCTCTATCGCATCGTCATGCGAGTGTTCCGCAAGCGGCTCGAGGAACGCAGGAGATCGCTGTGACCGCCACACCGGTGCTGGGTTTGTTCGAGGGGTGGGGCATCGAGCTCGAGTACATGATCGTCGATGCGACGAGCCTGGCCGTCGCGCCGGTCTGCGACGAGCTGCTCTTCGAGCTCGCCGGCAGCCAGGTCAACGAGGTCGAGGCCGGCGCGGTGCGGATCTCGAACGAGCTCGCGCTGCACGTCGTCGAGCTCAAGACCAACGGCCCCGCGCGCTCGCTCGACGGCGTGGCCGAGCGCTTCGCCGAGGGCATCGCGATGCTCTCGAAGCGGCTGGCGCCGCGCGGCGCGATGCTGCTGCCGACCGCGATGCACCCCACGATGGATCCGGCGACCGACGGCAAGCTGTGGCCGCACGATGGCAAGCCGATCTACGCGACCTACGACCGGGTGTTCGGCACGTCGGGCCACGGCTGGGTGAACCTGCAGAGCATGCACATCAACCTGCCGTTCGCCGGCGACGCCGAGCTCGGCCGCCTGCATGCGGCGATCCGGGCCGTGCTCCCGCTGTTGCCCGGGCTCGCCGCCAGCTCGCCGGTCGTCGACGGCCAGCTCGCGCCGTCGCTCGACATGCGGCTGCGCGTGTACCTCGGCAACCAGCGCAGGATCCCCTCGATCATCGGTCAGGTGATCCCCGAGCCGGTGTGGACCGAGCAGGCCTACCGCGACGAGATCCTCGCGCCGATGTACCGCGACATCGCGCCGCTCGATCCCGACGGAGAGCTGCAGGACGAGTGGCTCAACTCCCGCGGCGCGATCGCTCGCTTCGACCGCAGCGCGATCGAGATCCGCCTCGTCGACATCCAGGAGCATCCGGCGGCCGACGTCGCGATCGCCTGGCTCGTGTCGCAGCTGCTGCGCGAGCTCTGCGAGGAGCGCTTCGTGCCGCTCGCCGAGCTGCAGGCGCTCGAGACCGGCGCGCTGGCGCAGGTGCTGCTCGGCGCGATCGACGAGGCCGATCATGCGGTGGTCGAGCACGTGCCGCTGCTCCGTGCGCTCGGGTGGCCGGGCGAGCGCGCGCGCGTCGTCGAGCTGTGGGCGGCCGCGCTCGAGCGGGCGTGGGAGCGCGCGCGACCGCCGGGAGCCCTGCGCGCACCGTTGCTCACGATCGTCGACCGCGGCTGCCTCGCGCGGCGGATCCGGGATGCGCTCGGTGCATCGCCGAGCCGCGCACGCATCGTCGCGATCTACCACGCGCTGGCCGACTGCCTGGTGCGCGGGGGGTCGTTCATCGGTGCGTGAGCCTCCGGTGCTGCTCATCAGCTGCGAGCACGGAGGCAACCGCGTGCCGCCGCAGTGGCGCGACGTGCTGCGGCCCGCGCACGCGCTCTTGACCACGCACCGCGGCTTCGATGCCGGCGCGCTCGAGCTGGCGCGTCGGCTCGCTGCGCGACTCGATGCGCCGCTCCACGCCGCCACCGTCACGCGGCTGCTGGTGGATCTCAACCGTCACGAGCGCAGCCCTGCCGTGTTCTCGCGCTGGACCGCCGAGCTACCCATCGCTGCGCGGCGCGAGCTCGTCGCGCGCTGGCACCGTCCGCATCGCCGGGCCGTGCACGACGCGTGCGCGGCCGCGATCGCGCGTGGGCGGGCCGTGCTGCACGTCGCGGTGCACTCGTTCACGCCGGTGCTCGGCGGGCAGACGCGCAACGCCGACGTCGGGCTGCTCTACGACCCCGGCCGCGCGCGCGAGCGCAGCTTCGCGGCGCGCTGGCGCGCGGAGCTGCGCGAGCACGATCCGACGTTGCGGGTGCGCATGAACTATCCCTACCGCGGCAGCTCCGACGGCCTCACTCGCTGGCTGCGGACGTGCTTCCCCGAGCGGCGCTACGCCGGGCTCGAGCTCGAGCTCAACCAGGCGTTGCTCGCCGCGCCGCCGCGCTGGCGGAGCGCGATGGCGGCGGTCGAGGCCTCGCTGCGCGCGGCGACGCGCTGAGCGCTGGCGGCCGTCAGAGATCGACCCCGTTCAGCCCGTACTCGTCGTAGCGCTCACCGGCTGCGGCGCCGGGTGGAGCGATCGCGTCGAGCCGCCCGAGCTCGTCGGCCCCGAGCACGAGCTCGGCGGCGGCGGCGTTCTGCTCGAGCCGCGCGAGCGAGCGCGTGCCGGGGATCGCGACCACGTGCTGTCCACGCGAGCACACCCACGCGAGCGCGAGCTGTGCGCTCGTGATCCCGCGGGCCGCCGCGAGCTCGCCGATCGCATCGACGAGCGCGAGGTTCTTCGCGAGGTTCTCGGGCTGCATGCGTGGCGTGCTGCGCCGGTAGTCCGCGGCCGCGAGCGTGTCGGTCGAGCGGATCGCTCCGGTGAGGAATCCGCGGCCGAGCGGGCTGTAGGCGACGAACGTGATGCCGAGCTCGGCCGTCAGCGGGAGCAGCTCGCGCTCGGGACCCCGCGAGAACAGCGAGAGCTCGGTCTGCAGCGCAGCGATGGGATGCACGGCGTGCGCGCGTCGGATCGTCGCCGGCGAGGCCTCGCTGAGCCCCAGCCGCCGCACCTTGCCCTGCTCGACCAACCGCGCCATCGCCCCGACGGTGTCCTCGATCGGCACCTTGGGATCGACGCGGTGCTGGTAGTAGAGATCGATGGTCTCGATGCCGAGCCGCCGCAAGCTCGCCTCGCAGGCCTGCTGCACGTAGGCCGGATCGCCGCTGACGCCGAGGAACGCCCCGCTCGCGTCGCGCTTCACGGCGAACTTCGTCGCGATCTTCGCGCGCTTGCGGCGGTCCGCGACGGCGCGTCCGAGCAGCTCTTCGTTCCTGCCGACGCCGTACATGTCCGCGGTGTCGAGCAGATCGACCCCGAGCTCGAGCGCGCGGTGGATCACCGCGATCGACTGCGCGTCGTCGGACGGTCCGTAGAAGTCCGACATGCCCATGCAGCCGAGGCCGATCACCCCGACCTCCGCTCCTCCCCGTCCCAAGCTCGTGCGCTTCATCGTGCTACCTCCGCCGCGAAACCTAGGCCGAGGCGCGCGGTGGCGCCATGCTCGTCGCTGCGGCAACGTTGTCGGATCCTGCGAACGCGTGGCCCTCCGCCGCCATGCTGCGGGCGTACTGCGCCGGCGCGAGCCCGAACTGCTGCTTGAAGTCGCGGGTGAGGTGGGCGGGGCTCGCGTAGCCGATGCGCTCGGCGAGCTCACCCGCGCGTAGACCCTGCAAGAGCAACACGCGGGCCTGATCGAGCCGCACGTGCTTGAGGTAGCGCATGGGGCTCACGCGCGCGACGTCGCGGAAGCGGTGGGCGAAGTGCGACGGGCTCATGCCCACCCGCTTCGCGAGCTGCTCGACGCTGAGCTTGCGACGCGCATTGGCGCGGATGAACGCCATCGCGTCGGCGATGCGACCTTCGTCGCCGCCGCGGCACGCCGCGCGCCGCAGCGCGAGCGCGGCGGGCGAGCGCAGCAGGCGGAACACGAGCTCGTGCAGCGCGAGCGGTGCGATGACGCGGCGCTCGGCGGCGTCGCCCAGGCAGCGCACGAGCCGCGCGAGCGGCTCGAGCACGCGATCGTCCACGCGGGCCAGGAACGCCGCCTGCGGGGCGGCCGGCGGCTGCGGCTCGAGCGGCGCCAGCTCGGCGAGGTCGAGCAGGGTGCGCGCCACCAGATCCGGTGGGACCGCCAACACCAGCGAGAGGTAGGGCTGCGCTGGACTCGCCTCGAGCACGCGCGACTCGTAGTCGAGCTCGCCGGTCAGCACGATGCAGTGCGAGGGGTCGTAGCGCAGCACGCCACCGTCGATGCGGACTTCCTTGCGTCCTTGCAGCACCAGGCCGACCGACAGCGTGCTCGTGCTGCGCTTGTCGAACGTCTCGGGCGCGTCGGCGCGGTAGACCGAAGCACCGGGGATGCCGAGCTGCGTCACGCCGGGTCGCTCGGCGTGGGGCAGCACGAGCCCGCGGATCTCGTCGAGCAGCGCGTTCACGGCGACCAGGGTAGCGCAGTCGAGCGCACCGCCCGACCGGGCCGCAGGATCAGGCAAGAAAGTCGCAGCATCGTGACGGTGGGCGGCTCAGCCACCCATCGTGTCGCAGACCTCGCACACCATGTACACGCAGTCGCGCAACGCGACGAACAGCGCGAGCGACTCCATCGATCCGCCCATCTGCTGCGAGCAGCCGTCGACGCATGCGTCGTCGAAGCCGCAGTTCATCGTGCACTGGATGATCGCAGCGCAGCCCATGTCCGAGTTGCACGCGCTGAACTCCATCGAGCACGTGCCCGTCGCGGCGCAGAGGATGCACGAGTCGCACGAGCCTTCGCACTCGTCGCCACCCATCGTGGCGCCGGTGCTCGAGCTGTCCGACATGCCGGTCGTGTCGGCGACCGCGGTGCTGGCCTCGCTGCCCTCGTCGCCCGGACACTCGCACACGCCGTAGCCGGAGCCGTCGGCCAGGCACGCCTGCGCTCCGTCGGCGCCGCCCGGACATGCGCACGCGATCTGCTGCCCCGGCACGCAGTTGCCGGGCGATCCGGTCGCGCTCGTGGTGGACGCGCTCGAGCCTCCGCCGCTCGTCGACGCATCGGTCGTGGAGGCCTCGCCGATCTCGGCGGAGCTGCGGACGTTGTCGCCTTCGCCCTGGGCACAGCTCAGCGCGCACGCGATCACGCATGCGACTCCGAGCAGCCAGTGCCGTCCGCCCCCCACGGGGGAATCATAACAGATCGGAGACGAGGTCCCGGCGACCCAGGTGCTCGGCGATGGCGTTGGCGATGGCCGCATCCTCGTCGAGGCCGCCGATGGCGAGGTCGCTGTCGCCGTCCTCCTCGGTGACGAAATAGCGGGCGGCGGCCTGGATCTGCCGCCGGGTGTGCTCCGGGGTGCTCTCGACCACGGCGTCGAGCAGACCCTCGCAGACGCGTGCGATGTCGCGGGCGAGGATGTCGTCGACGTAGGGGTTGTCCTTCGCGGCCGCTTCGATGCGCGCGACGTGGTCGCGGATCTCGACCCGCAGCGCATCGCCGTCGCGCAGCGGCTCGGCGTAGAGCTTGTCGTAGATCGTCTTGGCGACCGGCGGGATGCCGGCGACCGCGGCCTCCTTCGGCTGCGGCACGAGCTTCGGTACGCGGCGCGCGGCCGGACCTTCGGCGAGCCACGTCGCGCGCGACTTGCCGTAGCGGATCGTGCCTTCCTCGCTGCCGTCGCCGAGCGAGCCCATGCCGAGCTTTTCCATCACGCGGATCGATGCGTCGAGCTCCGGCAGCGTCTCGGCCACGACCTGTTGCACGTCGTCGTGCTCGAACGCCCAGTCGACGAGCGCGCGCGTGGCCTCGGTCGCGAGGCCCTGGCGCTGGAAGTCGGCGACGATGCCGTAGCCGCACTCGACCACGCCGTCCTTCGGACGACCCTTCAGGCCCACCGTGCCCACGAGCGCCGGGCGATCACCGGGCCCGCGCCGCAGCACGACGTAGCGCATCCACCAGCCGATCTGATCGGGGCCGCGGTGCAACTGGTCCAGCGTGTAGCGCAGGGCAGCGTCGTCGAGATACTGCGGTGGCCAGCTCGCGGGGACGTCGGCGCCGATCAGCCGTCCGAGCTTCTCGATGTCGTCGAGCGCGACGAGCAGGTGCTGCGCGGTCGCGGTGATGAGGTCGAGTCGCGTCGTGGTCAGCCGCCGCGCGGTCATGCACGATCGGTTATAGACGAAACCGCCGTGTGCCCGCTGGGCAACGCGGCACGGCCCGTTACCTGCCCCTGCGCGGGCGAATTGCCCACCCGCGCACGGCGTGGCGGGGCGACTTGCACAGTCGATCGCGCGCGCGGCAGCGGCATGCGGACCGTCGCGCGCCGCAGCTACGCGAGGCCACACGCATACGCATGGTGCCGGCGCGACGCGGCCGCACGATTGCAACGCACGTTCGCGTCTGCGCGAGCGCGCGACAGGGGGATACCGTGATGACGACGAAGACGATCCGTGTGCTTGCGATGTGCTCGTTCACTGCGATGGTGGCCTGCGGTGGCGACGACGACGACTCGGGAACCACGGTCGCGACGGCGATGACTCTGGGAACCACGGGCATGGAGAGCTCGGAGGGCTCGCCGACGACCAACGGCGAGAGCAACACCAACGGCGAGAGCAACACCAACGGCGAGAGCAACACCAACGGCGAGAGCTCGCCGCCCGAGACGGGACCCGCGGAGGAGACGGGGCCGGCCGAGGAGACCGGGCCGGCCGAGGAGACCGGGCCGGCCGAAGAGACCGGGCCGGCCGAAGAGACGGGGCCGGCCGAGAGCAGCGGCGGTGGTGCGCTCGACAGCTGTCTGATGATGGCGGACGACGCCTGCGAAGAGTGTGCGTGCAACAACTGCCTGGCCGAAGTGATGGCGTGTCAGGCGGATCCCGGATGCGTCGCGATCCGCATGTGCGCGCAGAAGAACGATTGCACCGGCATCGGGTGCCTCGGTCCGTGCGGTGACGTGATCGACGCGAACGGCGGTCCGCTCGGGCCGTCGGCAGGGCTCGCGAGCACGCTCTCCGACTGCTACGAAGGCGCCTGCAGCGACTGCTGAGCGACTCCAGCACGCGAGTGCGCTGGAGGAATCTCGCCTCCACCCATGAACCGGTGCGACGCGGCGGCATCGATTCGGTGTGCCCCGATCGCGCACCGTGTCTCGCCTCCGCGCCTTGCTCCTCGTCGCGCTGCCGTGCGCTTGCACCGTCGACGGTGAGCGCGGCTTCACTCCCGTCGGGGTGAGCAGCAGCGTCGGCGAGGGCGCGGGCACGGAGGAGTCCGGCGGTTCGTCGGCGGGCGAGGACGACGAGACCGGGAGCAGCGGCGAAGCGCCGCTCGATGCGATCTCCGAGTACGTCTTCGAGCTCGGCTACCTGGAGATCGCCGAGTGGCAGCCGAAGACGGAGACGGACTGCGCCGAGCTCGACTGTCCGGTCGACGGCCCCGAGGGCGACGAGTACTGCGTCTACGTCGACTACGAAGAGACCGTGCACGCGCACGAGCTCGTCGCGTTCCAGCCGAGCTCCGCGACGCTCTGGCCCGGCAACGTCGTGCGCGGCGACGATGCGCAAGAAGGCGTCCTCACGCCGGTCGGCGTCACGCGTGCGCCGCTCACGTTCTCGCTGTCGCTCGAGAACCTGGGCGGCAGCCCCGTGGGCCACATGGAGACGCCGTCGCTGTCGTCGTTCCGAGACGAGCGCAACCGCATCCTCGATCAGGGCATCACCGGCAGCGTCCCCGCGCAGATCGCCTTCGAGCTCACGCGCGTGTTCAGCGAGTCGCAGGTCGCGGTGTCGGTGGGCGGCTCGCTCGACTGGTTCAGCGGCTCGTTCTCGACGATGTTCGACTTCAGCAACCACGAGCAGGCGACGAAGATCCTCGTCGACTTCACGCAGTCGTATTACACGATCGACGTCGACGCGCCGGGGCTGCCCTCGGCCTTCTTCGGCGACGACGTCACCGTCGCGCAGCTCGAGAATTTCGCGGGTCCCGAGTACCCGCCGATGTACGTGCAGTCGATCACCTTCGGGCGCCGCGTGCTCTTTGCGTTCGAGAGCTCGTACTCCGAGCAGGAGGTCCGCTTCGCCCTCGACGCCAGCTTCGATGCACTGCTCGCCGGCGGGTCCGTGCAGGTCGACACGATGCACCGCGAGGTGCTCGAGCAGACCCACATGACCGCGCTGATCCTCGGCGGCGCCGGGGCCGATGCGGTGAAGTCGGTGAGCGGCTTCGACGGCCTCGTCGAGTTCCTGGTGGCCGGTGCCGACTTCTCGAAGGAGTCTCCCGGCGCGCCGATCGCCTACAAGCTGGCGTATCTCGACAGCTCGGGCGTCGAGCTCGCGTTCACCACCGACTACTCCGAGCGACAGTGCTACGACAGCCAGATCGACGTCACCGGTGAGCTCGCCAAGATCGAGTACCTCGGCGGCAACGACAACGCCGGCGTGCAGGTCTACGGCAACCTGAAGTTCCGTGTCGCACCCGCGGGCGAGCCCGATCCCTGTCGCATCGATGCGCCGTGGTCGATCGTCTTCGATCGCAACGACGACTCCGCGCAAGAGGTCTACGGCCTGTGGGTGCCCTCCGATCCGATCCCGCAGACGATCTACGACGTCGCGGTGCCGACCACCGAGCCGTTGCCGATGCTCTGCATCACCGGCGACCTGCGCGAGAACGACAGCTGCTGGGGCTTCTGCGGCGACGACGAGTTCGGCACCGCGACGCTCGGCCCGATTCCTCTCTCCGCCGGCTGGGCCGGCGAGCACAGCCTCGAGTTCGCGAACGAAGGCACCATCGTCGCGACCCTGCGGATCTCGATCGACTGAAGAAGAAGAAGGAAGCAACGAACGTGAAGCGCTCCATCTCCGTGCTCTGTCTCGGCCTCGCGGCCGCGTGCTCCACCGCCGGTCCGCAGGAGGGCACCGGCCTGCAAGGCAGCGTCGGCGACGACGGCTCGCTGCCCGATCCGCTCGAGCCCGAAGGCACCACCGGCGACGCCGAGGGCGACGACGACGAGAGCAGCAGCGGCGGCGGGGTGGACGAGCCCGCGGGCGATGCCGATGCGCTCGACGACTTCATCCTCGAGCTCGGCCACCTCGACATCGATCCGATCGCCGACAAGCACGAGATCGCGTGCCCGGGCGTGTGCGCGAGCTGGCCCGAGGGCGAGCTCACCTGCACCGAGAGCTACTGGTCCGAGACGGACCAGCTCGACACGTTCATCGCGTTGCAGCCCAACTCGCCGGCGCTGTGGCCAGGGGCGATCCTGCGCGGCGACGAGCTGGAGCAGGGCTTCCTCGCGCCGATCGGGCTCGAGCGCGCGCCGGCGACGTTCAGCCTCTCGCTCGAGAACCTCACGGCCTCGCCGGTCGGCATGATGGAGACGCCGTCGCTCTCGAGCTTCCGGGAGATCCGCAACCAGATCCTCGCCGAGGGCACCACGGGCGCGACCCCGGCGCAGGTCGCCTACGACATCACCACCGTGAAGAGCGACTCGCAGCTCGCGGTGAAGGTCGGGGCCGACGTCGGCTGGAGCGGCGTGCTCGACCTGAAGGCGATGTTCGACTTCGAGGACGGGGAGCTCGAGAACAAGTACCTCTTCGACTTCACGCAGACCTACTACACCGTCGATCTCGACGTGCCGCTGCGGCCCTCCGCACTGTTCGCCGATGGCGTGACCGTCGAGGATCTCGCCGGCTACGCGGGTGAGGGCAACCCGCCGGTCTATGTGGTCTCGATCTCGTACGGTCGGCGCGTGCTCTTCGGGCTGGAGAGCAACGAGTCGATGGAGCGCATCGCCGCTGCGGTCGACGCCGCGGTCGCCTCGGTGCTCGACGTCGACTTCGACGCGACCGCCACCCTAGCGCTGGTGGGCTCGAAGATCACCGCCGCGGTGCTGGGCGGCGATGGCGACGGTGCGGTCAAGACGGTGCTGGGCATCGAGCAGCTGCTCGAGTACATCACCACCGGCGGCAACTACTCGCTGGAGTCACCGGGCGTGCCCATCGCGTACAAGCTCGCGTACCTCGACAACGCACCGGCACGGCTCGCGCTGACCTCCGAGTACCCCGAAGTCAGCTGCGAGTGAACGAGGACGACACGCTCGCGCCGTCGGGCGCGGTGGGGCATCATCGCCCCGTGGCCGAGGCGGCGACCGAGCCTCCGAGCGTCGATCGGGGCCTGCTCGATGCCGGCATCGCGTTCGAGGACGCCGCCGCGCGGGCCCGCGCCGGCATCGCGCGCAACCTGTTCGGCAGCGCCGCTCCAGCGGCACCGTTGCTCGCCGATCGCTACCGCCTCGGCGAGCGGCTGGGCGCCGGAGGGCAGGGCACGGTGTGGCGCGCGCGCGACGAACGGCTGCGTCGCGACGTGGCGATCAAGGTGATGCACGTGCGCAAGCACGCCAGTGCCGAACGCAGCGAGCGCTGGCTGCGGCACGAGGCCGGCATGCTCTCGCGCGTCGCCCACCCGAACGTCGTCGTCGCGTTCGATCTCGGCTTCGCACCGGCCTGGACGATCGACCCCGCCGCCGCGCCCGATGACGACGTGCTGTTCGTCGTGATGGAGCTGGTCGACGGCGAGTCGCTGCGCGACTGGATCGCGCGACAGCGTCCGGAGCAGGACGAGATCCTCGCGATGATCCAGCAGATCGCGCTCGCGCTCGATGCCGTCGGCGCGGCCGGGCTCGTGCACTGCGACGTGAAGCCCAGCAACATCCTCATCGCGGGCCGCGTCGCCAAGCTCGCGGATTTCGGGCTCGCCCACGCCGCGCGTGCGGTGGTCGAGGAGCTCGACGCCGCTGCGCTCGCGAACGCCTCGACGCAGCTGTCCGACGGTACGCCGAGCGGATCGATGACCGCGAAGGGCGCGGTCGGGGGCACGCCCACGTACATGCCGCCGGAGCAGTTCGGGCGCGGGCGCATCGACGCGCGCAGCGACGAGTACGCGCTCGCCGTCACCCTGTTCGAGGCGCTGTTCGGCAAGCTCCCGCATCCCGCGGACTCGCTCGCGGGTCTGCGCGACGCGAAGCTCGGCGGAGCACCGAGCTGTCCCGATCCGAAGTTCGGCGCGGCCGCCTATGCCGCGCTCGCGCGCTCGCTGTCGGCGGATCCGCTCGCGCGGCACGGCAGCGCGACCGCGATGGTCGAGGCCATCGTGCAGGGGCGTCGACGTGCGCACAGCCGACTCGTGCCGGTCGTCGTCGCGCTCGCGGGGTTCGTGGCCGGTGGGGTGTGGGCCGGCGCAGGCGCGCGCGACACCTGCGACGCGCACCGCGAGCCGCTCGCTGCGGCGCAGGTGCGGGAGCTCGAGCGCAAGCTCGCCGAGGGCGGCGACGACTCGGCGCGTCGCGTCGCACGTCGCACGGTCGACGAGCTCGTGGCCCACGACCGCGCGCTCGGCCAGGCGCGCGTGCTCGCATGTGCGGTCGCGCCACCGCGGCCCGAGGTGCTCGGCTGTCTCGATCGCGTCGAGGCCGGCGCGGCCGCGGTGGTCGCCGAGTTCGACGGGCTCGACGCACGCGAGGCGTGGCGCGCGTCCGCGATGCTCGACATGCTCGTGGCACCCGAGCGCTGCCTGCACGGCGACGCCGATCCGCGCGAGGTGGGTCCCGCGTTGGCGGCCGACGATGCGGCACTGCGCACGGCCTGGGCCCGCTTCAGCAGCGCACGCGCGGCGCGTGCCGCCGGGCGACCGATGGAGTCGCTGGCGATCCTCGACGAGCTCGCGGCCACGCCCACGATCGGCCCGCTCGCCGAGGAGGTCGACCTCACGCGCGCCGTGCAGCTCGACGCGCTGGGGCGCTACGACGAGTCCGTCGCGCTCTACCGCGAGATCTACGAGCGTGCGACGGCCGTCGACGAAGCGCTGATCGCCGCACGCGCGGCCGAAGGGCTCGCGTTCGTGGTCGGACGCAAGCTCGGCCGCGCCGACGAGAGCGCGAGCTGGATCCGCCATGCCGAGGCGCAGCTCGAGCGCGCCGGTGGCTCGCCGTCGCTCGCGGCGGATCTCGCGAACACCTCGGGCACGATCGCGTTCGTCGGCGGCCAGCAGCGCGAGGCCAGGGCGCACTTCGAGCGCGCGCTGGAGCTCGCCGGCCGCGCCGACGCCTCGCCGCGGCGGCTCGCCGCGATCCGGGTGAACTACGCGATCGTGCTGCTCAGCACCGGCGACCCGAACGCGCTCGAACAGCTGATCGACGCGCAGCGACAGCTCGAGGAGGTGCTCGGGCCCGAGCATCCGGATGTCATCGACGCCCTGGCGAACGTCGGCAACGCGCTGGCCCGCTTCGATCGCTACGACGAGGCCCGCGTCGTGCTGGAGCGCGCGCTGGCGCTGCGCGAGGCGATGTTCGGCCCCGACGCGCTGGAGAACGCGCGGCTCCTCTCCGTGCTCGGCGATCTCGATCGGATCCAGGGCGACCACGTGACCGCGCTCGAGCGCATGCGCGCGGCCCGGGCGCTGCGCGAGCGCGCGTTGCCGCCCGATCATCCCGAGCGCGCCGAGGAGACCTTCGACATGGTCGACCTCATGCTCGAGACCGGGGACCTCGAGGGTGCGGCGAGCTTGCTGGAGCGTGAGGCCGATCGCTTCGCGTCCGCGTTCGCGCCCGATCACTACATCAGCCTCGAGCTCGCTCGCACGCGTGGCGTCATCGCGCACGAGCGCGGGCGCGACGAGGAGGCCGCGGCGCTGCTCGGGCGCGCGGTGCGGGGCGCGATCGCGAGTGGGCGCGACGGCGAGCAGACGCTGCAGTGGATGGCCGAAGCCGCCGAGGCCGAGGCCGCGCTGGGCCGCTTCGATCGCGTCCGCGAGTACCTCGACGCTGCGGACGCCGCCGAGGCCTGGCCGCATCCCGAGGTGCGCGCGCGGCTCGTCGAGCTGCGCGCTGCGCTGCCGCGCTGAGGCCGTCGCACGCATCCGTCGCACATGGCGCGCCGCGACAAGGGTGCCGCGACCTCGGCGGCACGTTCACGGACACCGCGACGCGCTCGCCCTGGCGCATCCACGCGACACCGGAGAATCGTGGAGATTTTCCGCTGGTATGCGCCGCGCATTTCGCAGCGCTGCAGATGTCGCCGACGACGCCGCGCCGCCGCCTCGCTTCGCCTGCGATCGCGGCGCTCGGTCTCCTCGGGCTCGGTGCATGCGCACCGGAGATCCGCTTCACCGACTCGATCGATCTCGAGCTCGATTTCCGCGCCGACGGCGGTAGCTCGCTGCACGCTCCGTACGTCGAGGGTGCCTCGCTGCGCCTGCGCGCCCACGATGCGGCGCGCGACCCGTTGGCGCTGGACGGCTACACGCTCGTGTCGAGCGATCCCGAGGTGCTCGCCGTCGATGCCGACGAGGGCGAGGACGGGGCGATCTCGGCGGCGGCCCACGCGGTGAGCCGCGGCGTCGCCGATCTGCAGCTCGTCGACGGCGACGGCGACGTGGTCGCGAGCGCAGAGGTCGAGGTGCGGGCGCCCACGCGCGCGGTGCTCCACGCCGCGGCGCCGCTGTTCCTGCGCCGCGACGACGTGCCCACCGAGGCCTTCGATCCCACGGTGCTCACCGGTGGGCTCGCGACGTTCGCGGTGGCGTACTACGACGGTGCCACTCGCCTGCACGGCAGCGGCACGCTCGGGGCGCTCGCGAGCGAGGGCCTCGCGGCGAGCGTCGCGACCACCCACATGCTCGAAGCGCGCGACTGGCTGCAGATCTCGCCCGCGATCGCCGGGCTCCACGACGTCGAGCTCACCGCCGCGGGCCAGCCGTTCGCGCGCGTGCAGGTCGAGGCGGTCGAGGCCGAGGCGATCGCGGACGTCGAGCTGCGCGGTCAGAACGAGGGGCGCGCCCACCGTGACGACGAGCTCGTGGTCATCGCGCAGGCCTACGACGAGGACGGCGATCGGATCTTCGGCGCCGCCTTCGACTGGGAGCTCGCGGGCTATCCCGACGGCGAGCCCGGGGATCTCTACCGCTATGCGTACCAGCCGAAGGAGAGCAAGCCGATCGCGGCGAGCTTCGGCGAGCTGCGCAGCGAAGCGACGATCCATGCCGACGAGGGGTGGGTGGACTCGTCCAACCACCTCGGATGTTCCGTGAACGGCCGCACGAGCGCGACGGGCCTGCTCCCGATGGGGCTGCTCTTCGTCGTCGTGCTGGGCCGAAGGCGCCGCCCGGCCACGTCCGCCGCGTGAGCGCGCGCCCGGGTCACCGCCGCCGGTCTCGTCCTTCCCACCACCACTGGGACGAGACCGGCGGCGGGGGGCGAGCGTGGCGAAACCCCGCGACGACTGCGAGACTCTGCCGAGTTGAGCAGCGACCGTTCATCCGCGCCCGAGTCCACCGAGCGCATCGTGCCCGGTCGTGCACGCACGCTCAGCGACGGCGGCATCAACGACGAGCGTCCCGACGGCCCCAGCCTCCGCCGGGGCGAGACGGTGGGACGCTACGTCGTCGTCGATCGCATCGGGGCGGGTGCGATGGGGGTGGTGCACGCCGCCTACGATCCCGATCTCGATCGCCGTGTGGCGCTCAAGCTGCTCGCGCAGGCGAGCACGATCGGCATCGATCGCATGATGCGCGAGGCCCAGGCGGCCGCGAAGGTCGTGCATCCCAACGTCGTCGCCGTACACGACGTCGGGGCCCACGGCGCGCGCATGTTCGTCGCGATGGAGCTCGTCGACGGCGAGAGCCTCGCGGCGTGGCTCCGTCGCGAGCCGCGGCCGTGGCGCGAGGTGCTGGCGATGCTGATGCAGGCCGGACGTGGGCTCGCGGCGGCGCACGCCGTCGGCATCGTGCATCGCGACTTCAAGCCCGACAACGTGCTCGTCGGTCGCGACGGTCGTGCTCGGGTCGCGGACTTCGGGCTGGCGCGTGCGATCGATCGCGCGCCCCCGGATCCGAGCGGTGCCGGTCGGAGCACGCTCGCGAGCGGCGGCGTCGAGCTCACCGCGACCGGTGCGTTGCTCGGCACGCCCGCGTACATGGCCCCCGAGCAGCACCTGCGCATGCCGTGCGATGCGCGAGCCGATCAGTTCTCGTTCTGCGTGGCCACGTGGGAGGCGCTCTTCGGCAAGCGTCCGTTCGGTGGCGCCACCCTGGAGGCGCTCTCGGTCGCGGTCACCGAGGGGCGCCTCGAGCAACCCAGCGACGCGCGGGGTGTGCCGCCGCGGATCCGCATGCTCTTGCAGCGCGGCCTCGCCGTGGCGCCGGCCGATCGTTTCCCGACGATGGATGCGTTGCTCGACGCGCTGGCCGTCGCCGCCGAGCCGCGACGCCGGGGGCCGTGGATCGCCGCGACCGCGGCCTTCGTCGCGCTCGGTGCCGGCGTGCTCGCGACGCGCGAGACCGCGGTGCCGGAGCCGGACCCGTGCGCGACGATCCCCATCGACGAGCAGTGGAGCCCCGCGGCGAAGGACGAGCTGGTCGCCGCGTTCGCGGCCACCAAGGCGCCGTTCGCGAGCGACGTCGCGCGCTCGGTCACCGCCAGGCTCGACGACGCACGGCGACGGTGGTCGACGCAGTGGCTCGAGGTCTGTCCGGCCCTGCACGCGCCGGAGCTCGACGAGGACGAGCGCGTGTTGCTCGAGCGTCGCCGCGGCTGCCTCGAGGATCGACAGCGCGAGCTCGAGGCCGCCATCGGCCTGCTGCGCAAACCCGACGCCGCGGTCGTGCAGGGTGCGTTCGAGGTGCTGGGTGGCGTCCGCGACGTCGAGCGCTGCCGCGACGACGAGGCGCTGCGGCACCGGCTCGATCCACCGCCCGCCGAGCTGCTGCGCGAGGTCGGAGAGCTGCGCGCGGGCATCGAGCGCGCGCTCGTGCTCAACCGCGCGGGCGATCTGCGATCGGCCGAGGCGACGATGTCCGAGCTCGAGCCCCGCGTGCGCGCCACCGGTTGGATGCCGATCGAGGTCGAGCACGAGGCCGCGCGCGCACGGCTGCTCCGCTCGGACACGGCGCCGCGCGTGGAGATCCCGCGACTGCGTACGGCCTTCGATCGCGCGCTCGAGATCGGCGACGACATGCTGGCCGCCGAGTTCGCGATCGAGCTGGCCTGGCAGCTGGGCTACCGCGACAAGCAGACCGAAGAGGCGCTGCAGTGGCTCGCCACCGGCTGGGCGCTGCTGCGTCGCAGCGGCGGCGACTGGGTGCTGGAGGTGCGCGCGCTCAACAACGAGGCGGTGATCGAGTCGGAGTCGCGCCACTACGATCGCGCCGACGAGCTGTTCGCTCGCGCGCTCGCACTCGCACAGGAGCACGACCCCGAGGGCGTGCGACCGCTGCAGCTGCGCGCGAACCTGGCGGCGTTCACCGGGATCCGCGGCGACTATCCCCGCGCGCTCGCGTTGTTCCGCGAGAGCCTCGACGGCTACGCGGCGTTGCTCGGCGACGCGCACCCGCGGGTCGCGGACGTCGCGGGCAACCTCGGGCTCGTCTACAGCCGCATGGGTGACCTCGCGCAGGCGCGGCACTACCTCGAGGAGGGGATGCGCATCCAGGATCGTGCGCTGCCGCCCGAGCATCCCGCGCGCGAGAGCGTGCTCTCCGGGCTGGCCGAGACCATGTTCCTGCAGGGCGAGCTCGCGGCCGCGGTGCCGCTCATGCATCGCGTGGATGCGATCCATGTCGCGTCGCACGGCGAGGGCGCGATGAAGGCGTTGCAGTGGCGCATCCTCATGGTGCGACGTCTGCTCGAGGCCGTGCCGCGGCCCGACGAGGAGCTCGCGGAGCTGACGGCGGCGGTGGTGACGGGGGCCGACGCGGGCAAGGATCCGGCGCTGCAGCTCGACGCGCAGACCGTGCGGCTGCAGGTCGCGCTCGCGCGCGGCGACCTCGCTGCCGCAGCACCGGCGGTGCAGCGCATGCGCGAGCTCTTGCCGATCGTGCCGCGCATGTCCGAGGAGCAGAAGCTCACCACGCAGTCAGTGCTCGCGAGCGCGGCGGTCGCCACCGGCGATCGCAAGGCGGCCGCAGCCGCGCTCGCCGCGATCGATGCCGTCGTGCCCGAGGAGCTGCGGGCGAGGCACGACGTCGCCGTGGACCTGCTCCGCGCAGCCGAGGCCGCGGTGTGGCTCGATCGCGAGCCCGCGCGGGCGCTCGCGCTGGCCGAGCGGGCCCGCGTGCGGCTCGAGGGCGTGGGCGCGGATCGGACCGGGCTCGCCGAGCGCATCGCGGGCTTCGTCGCGAAGCACCGCGGCCGGTGAGCCGCGACCCGGCTCACATCGAGATCGAGCCCTTGCGGAACTCGCTCGCCGACAGGTGCACGTTGACGAGCACCGGCTTGCCCGCCTTCGCGAGCTCCTTCGCCTTGCCCAGCACCTCGCCGATGCGCGCGGCGTCGTCGAGCAACAGGCCCGCGCCGCCGAAGCCCTCGGCCACCGTGTGATAGTCGGTGCGGCGCAGCACGGTGCCGACGTCGTCGCCGAGCAGGCCCACCTGATCGCGGGCGATCTGCGCCCAGCTCGCGTCGTTGCCGACGACCGCGATCATGCCGAGCCCGTGGCGCACGAACGTGTCGATCTCGGCGATGCCGTAGCCCGCCGAGCCGTCGCCCCAGACGAGCCACACCTCGGCGTCGGGGCGCACGAGCTTCGCACCGAGCGCGAAGCCGGCACCGACGCCGAGCGTGCCGAACACCCCGGGATCGAGCCACGACAGCGGGCCGCGGGGCGCGGTGACGTACGACGCGGTGGCCACGAAGTCACCGCCGTCCGCCACGAGCACGCTGTCGTCGGCGAGCACGCCGTCGAGCGCGGCACACAGCCGCAAGGGATGCACCAGCGCGACGTCGGCCTTGGCCTGCTCGGCGATCTCGTCGTTGCGCTCGCGGTCGCGGGTGCGCAGCCGATCGAGCCACGGCGCCATGCCTTCGCGCTCGGGGGTCAGCTCCCGGCCGATCGCGAGCAGGCTCTCGCACGGATCCGCGATGATCGCGAGCTGCGGGCGTCGGTTCTTGCGCGCGTCGTCCTCGCTGCGGTTCAGCGCGACGACCTTCGCCTTGCGACCGATGTGCAGGCCGTAGTTGAGCCGGAAGTCGCACGGCACGCCGGCCAGCACGACGACGTCGGCCTCGCGCAGCGCCTGCGTGCGCTTGTGCCGGCACAGCAGCGGATGCGTGGCCCCGAGCAGCCCGCGCGCCATGCCCGAGAGGTACACCGGCGCGCCGATGCGCTCGAGCGCGGCGGCGAGCCGCTTGGTCTCGTCGGGGCCGCGCACGGTGGCCTGGCTGCCGACCACGACGACCGGCTTCTTGGCCCCGCGCAGGAGCTTCGCCGCGCGATCGATCGCGCCGGGGAACGGCGCGAGCAGCTTCGGCACGATGCGCCCCTGCGGGCGCACCTTCTTGCTGCCGGCGAACACGCGCGCCATGTGGGCGCGCAGGTAGAGCTGGATCGCGGTGTCGGCCAGCCCCTTCACGTCGGAGGCCGCCTTCGCGCCGATCATCTCGCGCACGGTGGACTCGTCGTAGAGCAGATCGACCGGGGTCTCGACGAAGACGGGGCCCGGCACGCCGTCCTGCGCCAGCGCGAATGCCCGCTCGAGCGCACCGACGAGGTCCTTCACGCGCCCGACCGACTCGCACGACTTCACGTGCGGGGCGAAGAGCGCGAGCTGGTCGATGTCCTGCAGCGCGCCGCGGTTGCGCAGCACGGTGGCGGTCGCACCCCCGATGAGCACGACCGGCGACTGTGCGAGCTGGGCGTTCTTGATCGCCGTGATCGTGTTCGTGACGCCCGGGCCCGCCGTCACCGCGGCCACGCCGGGGATGCCGGTCAGGCGTGCGACCGCATCGGCGGCGAACACCGCGGTGGCCTCGTGGCGCACGTCGATGACCGCGATGCCGCGGGCCTTGGCGCCGGTGAGGATCGGCGAGATGTGTCCGCCGCACAGCGTGAAGAGCTGCTTCACGCCCTGCCGCTCGAGGACCTCCGCGACCAGATCACCGCCGTGCATCTTCGACCTCCGCGAGCACGTGCCGCGCCGGCACGAAACAGGTCAACACTCCGCGCAACACCTCGCGCTCGGCCGTGCGCGCGACGACCTCGACGATGTGCTTCTTGCCGTCGACGCGATCGAGCCGCGCCGTCGCGTGCACGCGCTCGCCGACCCGGACCGGCGCCAGGAACTTCACCTCGGCGCTGCCGAGCACGACGGTGGGGGCAGCGATCGCGAGCATCGCCGCGTGATCGGCCGCGCCGAACACGAAGCCGCCGTGGACGAGCCCGCTCGCGTCGACGCGCATGCGCTCGCTGGCGACCAGCTCGACCTCCGCAGCGCCGGGAGTGATCGCGATCGGCGTGCCGCAGAGCTCGCGGTCGATCGCCTCGTGGGTATTCGCCGAAGCCGGGGAGGGGACCATGGGGCGCGCATGATAGCGCCCACGTCGCGGCCCTACAGACGGAACGTGCCGCCCAGCGTGATCATCCCCGTCACCGGGCCTGGGAACACGATGTTGGACTGGTGCCCGTTCGCTTCGCGGGCGCGGAACTCCGGGCCCACGACCGGGATCGACACGCCCACGCCGAACATCAACGCGAACTTCTCGCGCACCCAGTACGAGTAGTCGCCCTTCAGCACGCCTGCGACGTACGGCGTCGCCTTGCGGCCGGGGCGATCGTAGCCCTGCCAGCGATGCGCGAGCATGCCGCCCTGGCCACCGATGCACATGCGCACGCGGTGGCGGAAGACCTTCTTCGCACCGCACGCGTCGAGCGAGCCGACGACGAGCGTGTTGCCGATGCGACCGGAGCCGAGCGAGAAGGCCCGACCCGCGGCGGCCTGACCTCCGAAGCGCGCCTGGAAATTCTCGGTACCGATCGTGTACGCGAGGTCGCCACCGAAGAACGGGTGCGGGAACAGCTGCCCGATCACGAGGCCCTGGGCCTCGACCGCCTGGTACGGGATCTTGCGGCCCTCGGCCGCAACCGCGTCGCCCGGTCGCGCCACCACGACTGCCGCGAGAGCGAGCGAGGGCGCCACGAAGCGGGCAGCACGGAGCATGTCATCAAAGCTACGGGGTGTCCGTGCGAGCGCCAAGACGGCAGTGACGGTTTTCATCCCCCGCGAGGGCGCCGTGGGTCGGAGCGCTCCAGCTGCGGTGGACGTGGGCCGGGACGTGGGCTGGACGCGCGCCGACCGCCCGGGCGGCGATGCGTTCGTGTCCGGTGGTTGGAGGGCCTATCATGGCCGAAAGATGGGCGTTCGCGAGCGAATCGAAGCGCGGCTTCCTGCGCTGCACCGGCTCTTGGTCGATCCGCCGCATCGCATCGCGCGACGCTTCGTGACCACCGGTTGGCGCTCGGGTCTGCTCGGCGCGGGCGGTGATCACCCGCTGGCGGTGCTGAAGGTGGCGCTGGGGCGCGGGCTCGGAGTCCGCAGCATGCATGCGGTGCACGCCGCCGCCGAGCCCGAGCGGGTCGCGATGGTCGACGATCGCCGTTCCGTGACCTATCGGGAGATCGACGGCGAGATCGATGCCGTCGCGGCGGTGCTGCGCGACCACCTCGGGGCCTCGCGCAACGTGCCGGTCGCCGTGATGATGGAGAACCGGCTCGAGTACGCGATCACTTGGTTCGCGCTCTTCCGACTCGGGATCACCTGCGCCCACGTCGGCCGCCACAGCACCGTGGAGGAGCTCGAGTTCCTGCTCGAGCGCAGCGGCGCCCGCGTGCTCGTCGTCTCCGATCGCACGTTCGAGATCGTTGCCGAGGTGATGGCGCGCCGCCCCGAGCTCGACCTCCGGGTGCTGCGCGCGGGCGCCGGTGCTGCCGCCGCGCGGGTGTGGTCCTACGACGCCGCGGTCGATCGCATGCGCGCGGCCGGTCCGCCGGCGATGCACGTCGAGAAGATCCCCAGCGAGAACGTGGTCTACACGTCGGGCACCACGGGCAAGCCCAAGGGGGCGGTGCGCGACATGGGGGCGTTCGGTGCGACCGAGCTCATGCGCGTGCTCGAGCGACTGCCGCTGCACACCGCCGATCGCCACCTCGTGTGCGCGCCGCTCTACCACTCGAGCGGGCAGGTGTTCGTGCTGCTCAACACGGCGCTCGGGGCCACGATCTACCTGCAGGAGCGCTTCGACGCCGAGGACGTGCTGCGGCGGATCTCGCAGGACGGCATCCACAACGTGTTCATGGTGCCGACCATGATCCAGCGCGTGCTCGAGCTGCCCGAGCACCTGCACGAGCGCTGGCCGACGCCCGAGCTGCGCGTGCTCATCTCGGGTGCGGCGCCGTTCAACACCGCGCTGCGCGAGCGGGCGATCGCCCGCTTCGGGGCCGCGAAGATCTTCGACTTCTACGGGGCCACCGAGCTCGGCTGGGTGACCATCGTCGATGGGCACGAGATGCTCGCGCACCCCGGCACGCTCGGGCGGGCGATCGCGGGCCAGGAGATCGGCATCTTCGGCGAGGACGGCACGCGACTGCCGCCCGGCGAGATCGGCCGCGTCTACACGCGCAGCGCCCAGCTCATGGTCGGCTACCTGCGCGACCGCGCTGCGACCGACGAGACCAAGCTCGCGGACTGGCTCACCGTCGACGATCTCGGCTACCTCGATCGCGACGGCTATCTGTTCCTCACCGGTCGCGCACGCGACATGGTGATCTCGGGCGGCGTCAACCTCTATCCGGTCGAGATCGAGAACGCCTTGTCGAAGCACCCGGCCATCGCGGACGTCGCGGTGATCGGCGTACCCGATGCGGAGTGGGGCGAGCGGCTGGTCGCCGTGGTCGTGCCCACGAGCGCGGGCTTCGATCCCGAGGCGGTCCGGCAGTGGGCCCGCGGCTCGCTCGCGCCGGCCAAGATCCCGCGCCAGTACGAGCTCCTCGCCGAGCTGCCGCGCAACCCGACCGGCAAGGTGCTGAAGCGGGACCTGGTCGCACGCTACGCGGGCTGAGCGAGCGAGCGACGAGCGCGACGCCGGAAGGCTGGTCCCGCGACGGCTCCGCCGGCGCGGGCAGGGACGCGGCAGTGCCGTTGCGGAGCCACGGCGAGTCCCGCTCGCTGTGGCATACTCCGCCGCGTGCCGCCTTCGACGACGTGGCCCGAGCTGCAGCCACTGGCTGCGCGCATCGCAGTGGGTGAGCTCGATGGAGATCCCGCGATCGATGCGATCGTGGATGCGATCGTCGAGCGCGAGCTCGCGGCCGCGCGGGGGGCCGCCGACGAGGTCTCCGTGCGCCGCGAGGCGATCGCGGCGGTGCGCAGCGATCGGGTGCTGATGGCGATGCTGCGGCCGGTCGCGGCACCGGCGATGGAGCCGCTGGCTGCACCGGAGCGCGCCGCTGCTCCCCGTCGGGGTGCGACCGTGCCGACGCCCGCGCCCGCACCCCGTGCACCGACGGAGCGGAAGGTCCGCGTCGCCGGACTGCCGTCGGCGCCCGGCGACTTCGGTCCCGAGCCCGACGAGAGCGCGAGCTACCTGCGCACGCAACGAACGCGCCGCGGCACCGCGCTCGCCGGCATCGCGGGCGGCGTGGTGATCGGTGCGGCCGCGTGGTGGCTGTTCATCCGCGAGACGCCGTGCGAGCACTTCGCCCGTCAGGCCTGCCTCGAGCTCGCGTCGCCGTGCAGCGTGGGCGAGGTCGAGACGCACCTCGACGCGAAGGGCATCGACGACGCGAAGTGCATCGCGGTGCGCGAGGCGGCCCAGACCGCGAGCAACGAGGCCTCGCCGAGCAAGCGCAACAAGGCCTACGAGCGCGCCGTGATCGACGGGCTCGGCTTCGACCCGCGCACGGGCGAGGTGCCAGCCGCCGCACCGGCGGAGGGCGAGCGCGTACCCGCGACGCCGGTGACGCTCGCACGCGGGCTGCCGCTCTTGCGCACGCTCGTCGCCGACGAGGCGTTCGTCTACCTCGGCACCGACGATGCGGTGCTGAAGCTGCGCTCGATCGGTGGGCAGTTCGAGACGATCGCGCCGGCCCGCATGCCGCACGACATCGCGCCCACCGCCGACTTCGTCTACTGGCGCGCGCAGGAGGCCGACGGCAGCTGGACGCTGTGGGTCGATCGCAAGCGCGGCGAGTACCCACCGCAGGCGCTGGTGGTCGCGCCCGCGAAGCCGGTCGTGTCGCGCTGCGTGCTCGGGCTCTGTGCGTTCGTCGACGGCACCGACGGCGCGGTGTGGACCGTCGCGCAGGACGGCACGCCCGCGAAGAAGCTGACCGGCGCGCAGGCCCCCGCGCCGGACGAGCTGTGGCTCGACGACAAGGAGATCGCGTGGGTGATCCCCGGCGCGCAGGGCTCGATCGCGGCGATTCCCGTCGCCGGTGGCACGCCGCGCGTCGTCGCGGGCGCAGAGGCCGATCCGAGCGAGCTCGTCGGCGATGCCGACGCGCTGTACTGGATCGCCCAGGGCGCGCTGCGTCGCGTCGCGCGTGCGGGTGGCGACGTCGCATCGCTCTTGCCCTCCGGCGCGACTGCGCTGGCGCTCGACTCGACGCAGATCTACGTCGCGCAGGGTCCCGCTGGCACACTCGCGGTCTTGCCGAAGGCCGGCGGTGCCGCCACGACGCTCGTGAGCGGGCAGGCCGGCATGGGCCGGATCACCGTCGACGGCAGCGCGGTGTACTGGGAGCGCGGCGGCGAGCTGCTGCGGCTGCCCAAATAGCGAAGAGCGCCGCGCTCCAGGAGGGCGGCGCATCGGTGCTGCACGTGCAGCCGCCATCGTCGTCGGCGGCCCCACCCGAGTCGTCGCCGCTCGACTCGCCCGACGAGCCCGCGTCGCCCGACGCGGTGTCCTCCGTGTCGCCCACGGTGCCGTCGCCTTCGCTGCCGCCGTCGCCGGTGCCGGTGCCGGCATCGGGCGCGGCCTCGATGACGACCGTGATCGAGTGCGTCGCGATGTGGTCGGCTTGATCTTCGATCTCGCCGGTGAACGTGTACGTGCCCGGCGGCAGGCCGACGATCTTGAACTCGAGCGCGCGATCGTAGTCGGCCCGATCGACGAGGATCTCCTGCGTCGCCTGATCGGTGATGACGAGCTTCCAGCCGTAGCCGCCGTAGTCGTCCCACGGATCGAGCCCGACGATGATCTCCTCGCCCTCCTGGTAGACGCTGCCGTCGGGTGGCTCGGTGAGCGCGATGGTGGGCTCGACCTCGTCGGGGCCGGCGGGCGCGTAGATGATGCCGATCGTCGCCTGGTCGTTCTGCAGATCACCGATGCCGCAGTGGCACTTGTTCACGCCCTGGCAGCCGTTGCCCTGCCCCGCGAGCGCGAAGGTCTGCTGACAGTTGTCGCCGAACAGCTTGTCGCCGCTGCCCTCGTAGCTCATGATCCGATCGGCGCCGTAGGTGTGCTCGAGCCCGTAGGTGTGCGCCACCTCCTGGCTGATCACGTTCGCCTGGCTCGTCGCCGGCTCGCCGTTCGTGAACGAGTAGCAGACGTTGCGCTGACCGAAGTCCTCGCAGTCGATCGGCGCGACGCCACCCGCGGGTCCCGACGTGGTGTCGTCGTAGTTGCCGCCCACCATCGCCATCGTGTAGGGCAGCAGCTTGCGCGGGCGCGGGTCGTAGACGACGCGGATCGCCCACTGCGCGAAGTCGGCGGTGACGGCCTGCGCGACGGCCACGGCCTTCGCCTCGCCGCCGGCGAACGGCGGATACGGATGGCCGGTGCGCGCGATGCCGGAGAGGTTCTCCGCCGAGTTCTCGCCGCCCGTCGCGAGCACCCCGCCGAGGAAGTTGAGGTAGATCGTGCCGCGACGCGGGTACTCGCCGCCCTTGCGCGAGTCGCCCTCGTAGATCCCCGCGGGGACCTCGTCGGGGTACTCGCAGCTGTCGGCGGGGATCGCCTGCGGTCCGCGCTGCCCGACGAGCGCGGCGTCGGGGACCATCGTCGCGCCGTCGAGCACCTCCTGCGGCACGATCATGTCGCCGACCTGGGCGAGCCCGTCGTCGCGGCGGATGATCCCGTGATCGTCGGCGGGCGCGGGCGGGACCTCGCGCTGGAAGCGATCGAGATCGGAGAAGCGGATCGGCGCCGGCGTCTCGGCGTCGACGAGCGGACGCACGCGGCCGTCCACGGTGCCCGCGCGGACGTCGATCACGACCGGGCCCGACGAGCGCTGCGCGCTGGGATTCGACACGTAGCCGGGCGCGGCCGCCGTTGCGGAGGCCGGTGCGAGCGCGAGCGCGAGGAGCCACGGCGATGGGCGCATGATCCTCGCGAGCATAAGCGATCAACGCCGCCGGGTGAGGCGCCAGCCGACGAGCGGCACGAGCACCCACGCAAGCCCCGGTGCCCGACGCTCGGAGCTGCACGCACAGCCGGAGGCGTCGTCGCGGCCGCCGAACCCGGGCGGCAACGCGCCCGGCATCCCGGCATCGCTGCCCTCGTCGCCGCCGTCGTCGTTCCCGTCGCCGCCGCCGTCGTCGACGTCGCCGCCGTCACCATCGTCGCCACCACCGTCGTCGGTGCCACCGCCCTCGGCGGAATCGTCCGGGGGCGGGCCGTCCTCGGTGACCTCGAAGTGCACGACGCCGCTCATCGTCTCCTTGCCCGCGGTGTCCTTCGCGACGATGTAGATCTCGTAGCTGCCGGCGACGGCATCGACCACGGGCCACGGTCCGAACGGATCGGACATGTCGGCGCTCGACAGCTCGCCGTCGAGATAGAGCTCGACCACCTCGACCGCGTTGTCGTCGGAGACCTCGACGGCGATGTCGAACTGCGTGCCGACGCCGAACACCGCGCCGTCGGAAGGCGAGACGATCGTCGCGGTGGGTGCGGCCTCGTCGGGCACGGCGGAGCCGAACAATCCCAGGATGTACTGGTACGAGTTCTGGCTCGCGCCGCCGCACTCGCACGCGCGCGCCTCGTACTCGCCGCAGGGGTAGTCGCCGTCCTGGTAGGTCTTGTCGCCGCACCCGTAGAGGTAGGTCATCGGGTCCTCGCACTTGTACTCGTGCTCGAGGCCCCAGGCGTGCGCGGCTTCCTGCGCGATGACCTCGGCGATCGAGCGCGGGTAGTCGCCGAGCGACTCGGGGAACGTGAACGTGATCGGGGCATCGATGACGTCGCAGGTGAACGGCGCCACGCCGCCGGCCCCACCGAAGCCGGCGAGCGAGCCGCTGCCGCAGACGATGGCCTCGTCGTGGGGCATCGGCGACGGATCGACGTCGGTCACCTGCACGTTGAACGGCGAGAAGATGTCGCGCGTGTGCTCCACCATCTCGTTCCACGACGCATCGCCGAACGGATACTCGGGGAAATTCACGGTGCCGCCGAGGATGCCGGAGCGATTCACGGTGTTGTCGTCGGGCCAGCCGGCGGAGATGCTCACGCCGCCGGCACACCGATTGAGATAGAGGATGTGCGGTGCGGTGCCGCCTTGCTGCGGTGGCACCGCCTGCGTGACGACGGCCGGCACGTGCACATAGGTGCCACGCGGCAGCTCGGGCGGCGTGACGAGCTCGTCTGCACGCGCAGTGCTCGACAGCGTCGAGACGACGAGCGAGGTGAGCAGCGCGCACGCGAACGGAATCGACGAGGATGCCATCGCATCCAGGATAGCGATCGCGGTCCGTCTCGCGTGTGCATTCGACACCGACGCTGCGGAGTTTCTCGGCGCGCGATCACGATGTGCGAACTGCTCAATGCGCATCGCTCGATCCGTGCAACTTGCACACGGTGCTTCGTCGACGTCACACGTGCGTGTGCATCGTCGACGCGCGCGAGGTGGCGCCCGTGCGAGCGAGCGCGGCGAGCCGAGGCCGCGCTCGATCGATCCGGTGGATCCGGCGACGTCTCGGGTTCCCGGGCGCGGGTGATCACGGGTTTCGGAGATCGCTTGGTAAGGGCGGTGGCGCTCCGGACCGCCCGTCGGCGCCGGCCGGCGGGGTAGACTGGGACCATGGCCCCTCCCCGCAGCAGCGCGCCGTCGCTCGTCCTCGCGCTCGTGTTCGCACTCGTCGGTTGCCACCACTGCGGGCCCGAGGAGGACATCGGGTGGGACGGGCGCCTGGTCGGCGGTGCGTGCGGCGAGAACGAGGACTGCTTCGAGCGCTGCGTCGGCGGCAAGGACTTCCCCGACGGCACCTGCACCGCGGGCTGCGATCACGACGGCAACTGCCCCGAGGGCACGACCTGCATCGATCGTGCAGGCGGCGTGTGCCTCCTGCCGTGCGGCCACGACGACGACTGCCGGCCCGGCTACGATTGCCACGACACGCGCCGCAAGGGCGCCGGCGGCGACGCCCTCGTGTGCATCCACGACTAGCTTGGTCGCGCCGGACGGCGCGAGCAGAGATCGGAGACTGACGAGGAATTGCGCGGGCGCCCAGCGAGGAGCGCGAGCGCCCAGCGAGGAGCGGGAGCGCGAGCGCCCAGCGAGGAGCGCGAGCGCGGGCGCCCAGCGAGGAGCGCGAGCGCGGGCG